>CAYWWD010000006.1:0-87761 GCA_964461965.1 uncultured Halioglobus sp.
AAGGCGGCGGCCGCCGGCGAAACCGTGGACGAGGACACGCTGGCCAAACAGGAGGCGTATCTGGCCAATATTTTCGACAGCCAGTCCAGCGCCTTTTATACCTCGGGCCATATGCTGGACGACGGCATGATCGACCCGCGCGATGCGCGCAAGCTCCTCGGCTTCCTGCTGGAGACCGTGTGGGAGACGCGCCACCGCACCGTGCGGCAGAACAGTTTTGGCATTGCGCGGATGTAATTTGAATGGAACTGGCATGATTCGGGTACGGCCTACCGGGACCGTGTGGCGACAGGACGTCGCCACCCGAGCCTGCACATGGATGTGCGCTTTTTGGCGCGTCCCGGTAGGCCGTACCCGAATCATGCATCGCCAAAGGAGTTAACAATAATGGCATCACTACCAAATACCGAGCACCTGATCCTGGAACGGCAGGGCAGCATACTCACCGTCTGGTTCAACCGGCCCGACGCAAAGAATGCTCTGTCCACGGGCATGGTCGATGAGCTGCACGCCGTGCTGGACGCCGCGGCGGCGGATACAACACTGCGCACGCTGGTGCTGCGCGGCAAGGGCGACATCTTCTGCGCCGGCGCCGACATCAAGGGTTTCCGCGCCGGGCCACAGAGCGGCGCACAGGATGCCGACGCCGTGGCCGCCGGCAATCGCGAGTTCGGCAACCTCATGCTCAAACTCAATGAGCAGCCGCAGACGGTCGTCATGCTGGTGCATGGCGCGGCCATCGGTGGCGGCCTGGGGCTGTGCTGCGTCGGCGACGTCACCATCGTTACGCGCGACGCCAGTTTCCGCCTCTCGGAAACCAGCCTCGGCATACCGCCGGCGCAGATCGCGCCTTTCGTGTCCGACCGCGTGGGCCTCACGCAGGCGCGCCGCCTGATGTTGACCGGCGCGCGTTTCAAGGGCGAGGAGGCAGTGCGCTACGGCATCGGCCACATCCTCGCCGAGGATGCCGCCGACCTCGACAAACAGTGCGCCCAGGTGCTGGCACAGATCAGCCTGTGCGCGCCGGGGGCCAACGCCACCACCAAGCGCATCCTGTTCGAAGCCACGCGGCGGCCGCGTCCCGAGGCGCTGGATTTCGCATCACGCGGCTTTGCCGCCTGCATGCTGAGCGACGAAGGCCGCGAGGGCATGGCCGCCTTCGTTGAGAAGCGCAAACCGCGCTGGGCCAACGAGTGAGCCGGCATGCGGAAACGCAGTCCAGGCAGTGACCACATGACCAGACCGCGGAGCGCGCAATGACACGATTTACCAGCATTCTGGTGGCAAACCGCGGCGAGATCGCTTGCCGCGTGATTCGCAGCGCCCGCGCCCAGGGCTATCGCACGGTCGCCGTATACTCCGACGCGGACGCCGATGCGCCGCACGTGCGCATGGCCGATGAAGCGGTGCACCTCGGGCCCAGCCCGGTTCATGAATCCTATCTCGTCGCCGCCAAACTCATCGCCGCGGCGCGCGCCAGCGGCGCCGAGGCGATACATCCCGGCTACGGCTTTCTCAGCGAGAACGTGGATTTTGCCCGCGCCTGCGAGGACGCGGGGCTGGTGTTCATCGGCCCGACGCCGGCGGCCATTCACCTCATGGGTAACAAAGCTGAGGCGAAGCGCCGCATGCTCGCCGCCGGCGTCCCCTGCGTGCCGGGCTACGAAGGCGAGGACCAGTGCGACGCAACGCTGCTGAAAGAGGGCAAAAAAATCGCGCTGCCGTTGATGGTGAAAGCCGCGGCCGGCGGCGGCGGGCGCGGCATGCGCCTGGTGCACACGCAGGCTGAACTGGCCAACGCCATCCAGCTGGCGCGCGCGGAAGCGGTAGCAGCTTTCGGCAACGGCGACCTGATCCTGGAAAAAGCCATCGTCCGCCCGCGCCACGTGGAAGTGCAGGTGTTCGGCGATAGCCTGGGAACCATCGTGCACCTCGGCGAACGCGACTGCTCGGTGCAACGCCGGCACCAGAAAGTGGTGGAAGAAGCGCCCTGCCCGGTGATGACCGCTGCACTGCGCGAGCAAATGGGCGCCGCGGCCGTGGCCGCCGCGCGCAGCATCGGCTACCGCGGCGCCGGCACCGTGGAATTCCTGCTGGATGAAAACGGCACGTTTTATTTCCTGGAGATGAACACCCGCCTGCAGGTGGAACACCCGGTCACCGAATTGATCACCGGCCTCGACCTGGTGGCTTTGCAGTTGCAGGTCGCGCAGGGGGAGCCGCTCGGCTTCACGCAGGACGATGTCGCACTGCGCGGGCACGCGATCGAGGTGCGGCTCTATACCGAGGATCCCAGCCAGGATTTTCTGCCCACCGCCGGGCCGGTCGAGCTGTGGGCACCGCCGGGGGGCACGGGCATCCGCGTGGACAGCGGGATCTGCACCGGCCAGCAGATTTCCCCCTTCTACGATCCCTTGGTGGCCAAGATCATCGCCAGCGGGCCGACGCGCGAGATTGCGCGCCTGCGCCTGATCGAGGCGCTGCGGGAAACAGTGCTGTTCGGTGTGCGCCACAACCGGGATTTCCTCGTGGCGTGCCTGGAGAAAGAGACGTTTGCGCGCGGCCTCGCCACCACCGCCTTCATCGCCGAGGAATTCGGCGACACGGGCATCCCGGATGCGCTGCCGGGTTTCACCGACAGCGCCGTGGCGGCGGTGCTGGATCTGGCGCTGGAACACCGCGAGTTATTCGACGGCAGCGTGATCGTAGCGCCGCAGTTGCGCGACTGGGCCAGCGCCAGCCCACTGGTGTCGCGCCGGCAATACCGCCATGACGACGTGGTGCACGACCTCGCGGTAACGCCGCTGGGCAACGCGCGCTATCGCGTATTCGACACCCGTCGCACGGTGGAGGTGGAGCTGTTGTCGATGGCTGACAGCACCGCGCAGGTGGGTATCGATCATTCACGGCACGTCGCGCGTTACCTCCGTCCCGAGACCGGCAGGCTGTACCTCTCCATCGACGGGCGCGCCGCGCTGTACCGCGACCTGATCCGGCTCGACGGCGCACAGCAACTCACCGGCGGCAGCGGCAGGGTCAGCGCGCCCATGCACGGGCTGCTGCGCGAGGTGCGCGTCGCAGCGGGCGATGCCGTTGTCGCCGGGCAGACGCTGGCCGTGCTGGAAGCGATGAAAATGCATTACGAGATCGTCGCCGATGTGGCCGGCACGGTCGCCGAGGTGCTGATGGTGGCAGGCAGCCAGGTTGCCGCCGACGAGTTGCTGATCCAGATCGCGGCTGCGGAGTGAACCTGTTCTCCCGCGAGGCTTGCTACCGATGAGATTGCTGGCAGCCTGCTGTGTGGCGCTCTTCTGTACCACCGTGGCGATGGCGGACGATGTTGCAAGCGGCGCCGACAGGCGGCCCAACATCGTCTTCATTCTCGCCGACGACCTCGGCTACGGCGATCTTTCGTCCTTCGGCGCGACGGACATCAGCACGCCGAACATCGATCGCCTGGCGGTCGAGGGCATCCGCTTCACCCATCATTACACACCGGCAAATACCTGCTCGCCTTCCCGCGCGGCCCTGATGACCGGGCGCTACCCGCCGCGCACCGGCGTCAACGCGGTGCTGGGCTACGACACGGTGGAGGGCCTGCCGACGGAGGAAATCACGCTGGCGGAGATACTGCGTGACGCCGGCTATACCACCGCCATGATCGGCAAGTGGCACCTCGGGCAGGTGGAGGCGCTGATGCCGTGGCAGCAGGGCTTCGACTACTTCTTCGGTGTGGCCACCAGCAACGATGACAGCAACTTTTTCCTCTACGAATCCCACGGCAAGGACTACCGACGGTTTCCCGACCGCATCGACCAGACGCAACTGACGCAGCGGTACACCGAGAAAGCACTGCATTTCCTCGACCGGCAGCGCGACGCGACCCAGCCGTTCTTCCTCTACCTCCCGCACACGCTGGCGCACGTTCCGCTGCACCCCAACCCGCGCTTCGTCGGCACCGCCGCGCGCGGCACCTACGGTGACGTGGTGCAGGAGCTGGACGATTCCGTCGGCAGAGTGCTCGCGAAACTGTCGGAACTGTCGCTGGCCGACAACACCCTCGTCATCTTCACCAGCGACAACGGCGCCTGGCGCACCATGCGCTCATTCGGCGGCAGCAACGGCATCCTGCGGGAGGGCAAACTCACCGCGTTCGACGGCGGGCACCGCGTGCCGGCCCTCGCGCGCTGGCCGGCGCGGATTCCCGCCGGGCAGGTCGATGAGCAGCTCGCGACGATGATGGACTGGTTCGTGACGATCGCGCGCTATGCCGGCGCCACCGTGCCCGCCGACAGGATCATCGACGGCAGGCCGCTGCAGGCAGTGCTGGAGGGCACGGGCCGGCGCGAGGCGACGCCGTTCTTTTACTTCGCGCTGCGCCCGCCCCACGAGCGGCAGCTGCACCGGCTGGCGGCGGTGCGCGACGGCCAGTGGAAACTGAAAGCCGCGCAGCAGGGCTATTACCCGCAGGTGCTGGAGCCCCTGATGAAGGTCGGGCTATACCGCCACGGCGAGCTGTTGTTCGACCTCGACAGCGACCCGGGTGAAACGCGCAATGTCATCGATGAGCACCCGGAGGTGGCGGAACGCCTGCGGCAACTGATGGCGGACTTCGAAGCGGCGAACCCCATGCCAGCCCCGGTGCGCGTCGGGGCGCTGGAGCGCGATGCCGCCGGCTGGCAGGTGATGTGGTACGGCATCGCGGCGGCGATGCTCATCGTCGTGGTGAGCGTTGCCATCACAGCGAGGCTGCTGTGGCTGCTCGGCAGGTGGCTGCTGCGCAGGCGCTTGACGTAGCGCATGTCGCCCGGGCACTGAACCCGTTACAATTTCCCGATATACACAGTGGAAATCGTTGCGAGAGGAAAGCCCCCCATGAGCGAGCAGCAGACGCCCTACCAGCTTCTGGGCGAAGACGGCATACAGCACCTGGTCAATACGTTTTACGACATCATGGACAGCCTGCCGGAGGCGGCGGGCGTACGCGCCATGCATGCCGACGATCTGTCCACGATGAAAATAAAACTGGCGGAGTACCTGACTGGCTGGATGGGCGGCCCGCCGGTGTACGCGCAGAAGTACGGCTCGGTGTGCATGACCTCGCCGCACGAGTTCTACCATATCGGCCCGGACGAGCGCGACCAGTGGCTGCTGTGCATGGACAAGGCGCTGGCGCAGACCGGCGCCAGCGAGGAACTGGTCGCGATGCTGAAGATGCCGCTGTTCCGTATCGCCGATGCGATCCGCAACCGGGAGGGGCCGAGCAGCGCAACCGCGAACCCGAACATCATCGCGGCGCTCTGACGGCCGGGAAAACGCGCCATGGACACCGAATTGCAGCGCACGGTCACCGACACCCTGTGGCAGCAGCTGGTTGCGCGGCTGCAGGTGGAACTGGCCGCGCTCAAGGCGGTGGCGGAAGTCGAATCGCGCGGCAGCGGGTTCCTCGCCGCGCCGGACCGGCGGCCGAAGATCCTGTTCGAGGGGCATGTCTTCCACCGCCTGACCGCCGGACGCTACAGCGACGCGCACCCGGACATCAGCCACCCGAAGTGGGATCGCAAGCGGTACGCCGGTTCGCTGGCGGGTGAATGGAAACGCCTGCAGAAAGCGGCGGCGCTGGAGCAGACGGCGGCGCTGCAGTCGGCGAGTTGGGGCGCGTTCCAGATCATGGGCTTCAACTATGCGCTGTGCGGCTTCGACAGCGTCGGCCAGTTTGTGGAAGGCCAGTCCTCTGGCGCAGCAGGCCAGTTGGAGGCGTTCGCCAACCTGCTGTCGCGACCCGGCTCACCGCTGATCCAGCCGCTGCGGCGCAGGGACTGGGCGGCGTTCGCCAGTCTCTACAACGGCCCGGGTTACCTGAAGAACCAGTACGACACAAAAATTGCTGCGGCCTATGCACGCCATGTGGCGCCTGCGCAGACGCGCAGTGGCCGCCGCGCCGCGCCCGCGGCAGGGAACACCCGGCGCAGCCTGCTGGCACCGGGGCGGCCGGATCTGGCGCCGCTGATCCTGCTGCAACAGGCCGGCAGCGCGCACCGGCGCCGGACGCGCGTGCTCAACGTGCGTCCGGACAGCGTGGACCTGCGCGACTGGGAGTATCAGCCGCCGGTGGCGTTTGCGCCCGACAACGTGTGCTATCCGCACGACGTGCGCCCGATACGCGACCAGGGCCTCACCAGCGCCTGCACCGGCTACGCGCTGGCGGTGGTGATCGAATACCTGCTGGCGCGCGCACACCGCCATGTGGAGCCGATCTCGCCGCACATGCTGTACAGCATGGCGCGGCGCTACGACGAATGGGCCGAGAACGATGACGGCGGCCCCGAGGCTGATTCCGGCTCCTCGCTGCGCGGCGCGCTGAAGGGCTGGCTGCGCCACGGCGCCAGCGCGCACCGGCTGTGGCCCAGAACCGACATGCCCAGACCCGCCGCCAGGGAAGACTGGTGGACAGATGCGATCAAGCGACCGCTCGGCGCCTACTACCGCATCGACCCGCGCTCGCTGCGCGACATGCACGTGGCGATAGCCCAGGTCGGTGCGCTGTATGCCAGCGCCTTCACCCACGCCGGCTGGGACGAACTGCTGCACAAGGCTGCCGTGCCACGGCCGGAGGATGTCGGCGAACTGCCGCTGATCCGCCGCCTGCGCGGCAACCCGGAAGCCGGCCACGCGTTTGCGATCGTCGGCTACACCCGCGACGGTTTCGTGGTGCACAACTCCTGGGGAGATGCCTGGGGCGCGAGCGGCCTGGCCGTGCTGCGCTACAGCGACTGGCTGGAGAACGCGATGGACTGCTGGGTGGCGCAACTGGGCGTGATCACCGCCGAGCACGAGGCCATCGCCAATGCCACTTCGCTGCGCACCGACGCGCAGGGCGCCGTGGTGTCGAGCAACCCGATCCTGGCCGCGCACGAACTCAACCCGTTCATCATCAACATGGAGAACGACGGCCGCCTGAGCCAGCGCGGGCAGTTCCGCACGCAACCGGACGACGTGGACGCGCTGTTGCGCATTCACCTGAAGGAGGCGTGCCGCAAATGGGCCATCGGCGCAAGCGGCACGGTGGACGTGGCGATCTACGCGCACGGCGGCCTCAACGACGAGGACGCCGCCGCCGAAGCGGCGCGCTTCTGGGTGCCGAAACTGTACGACGAAAGAATCTTCCCCGTGTTCCTGATGTGGGAGACCGGCGCGATCAAGACGGTGTGCAATCTCATCGAAGAAGCGCTCACCCGCGACAGCGCGCGCGTCGCCGGCCCCTGGCAACAGGCGAAGGAGCAGTGGAAGGAGTGGTGGAACCAGCGCGTGGAGGGTATCGCCCGCCCGCTCGGCCGGCCGCTCTGGAATGAAATGAAGGACAACGCGCACAAGATCAGCGGCAACCCCGAGTCCGGTGTGCGCATGCTGCTCGATCTCTACCGCAAACACGCGCGCGAATACGCGCTGCCGAACATCCGCCTGCACCTGATCGGCCACTCGGCCGGCGGCATCCTGCACTCGCATCTCGGCGCCACCGCGATCAAGGCCGGCTTCGATGTGCGCACGGCGAGCCTGCTCGCACCGGCGGTGCGCATCGACGAGTTCGACCGCGCCCTGGGCCACGCCGCACTGCGCTGCGGCACGAAGCTGCTGGTCGCGCACCTGACCGACACCGCCGAGCGCGCCGACCCCAGCTGCAAGCCCTATGGTCACTCGCTGCTGTACCTGGTCTCGCACGCGTTCGAGGACCGCACCCGGACGCCCCTGCTCGGGCTGGAACGCGATCTGGTACCGGCGCGCGCCACCCTGCCGTGGGGGGCGCAGATGGTCGCGGTGGCGAGCCCCCGCGGCAGCATCGTGCGCCTGCCGGGCGCTACCGCGCCGCACCAGAACACCCGCCCGACCGAGGCCACCGAGCACGGCGGCCTGGACGACGATCCAGCCGTGCAGCAGCTGGTGTGCGACCTGATCCACAGTGCCTGACACAACATGAACTATTTCCGGGGTGTACAAATCACAGTGGCGGGCGCGCTTGGCATCGCGCTGCTGGTGGGCGCAGTGCCGGCGAGCGCATCGGTCGCCGAAGGCGCGCTGGAAGAGATCGTGATCACCGCCAGTCGCCGCCCGCAGCGCGTGCTCGACAGCGCCGCCACGGTGAGCGTGATCAACACACTGGAACTCGACCGGGCGATCGCGCCGACGCTGGCCGAAACGCTGCGCGATGTGGCCGGTGTGCAGGTCAGCGATGCCGGCCAGCCCGGCATCAGCCATATCCGCATTCGCGGGGAGGAATCGCGGCGCACCGCGATCCTGGTCAACAGCCAGGAGATCACCGACCACCACGACTACGGTGCACCGCTGTCGCTGCACCCGGCCATGATCGAACGCATCGAGGTCGTGCGCGGTTCCGGTTCCGTGCTCTACGGCTCCCGCGCGCTGAGCGGCGTGGTCAACTTCATCACCCGCAAGGGCGGCACGCGGGAGCTCGAAGCCACGGTCGCCAGCAGTTACGACAGCGCCACGGAAGGGTACAGCCACTTCGCCAGCGTATTCGGCGACCTGCGCGGCTTCGAGTACCGGGTGGCCGGAGTCGACAGCGACTACGGCGACCGCGATACGCCGGAAGGCTCCGTGAACAACACCGCCTACGACAATTCAGGCGTCTACCTGTTCGGCGGCAAGCAACTCGGCGCGCACCGCCTCGAATACACCTACGAGGACTACCAGGCCAGCAGCCATGTGTACGTCGAAGAGGAAGTCAGGACCGCCTACCCGCTCACCGATTTCTATATTGAGACGCCGCGCCGCGACCGCGCCAAGCACGGCCTGTTCTACCAGTGGAACCTGGACAATCACTGGGCGCGCAACATCGAAGCCAACGCCTTTCACCAGGACAGCCACCGCGAGTTCTACACGCGCACCGAGACGGCGTCCTACCACCGCGAGGTTACCAATACGGACGAACTCACCACCGACGGCGCGCTGCTGCAGCTGAACCTGCAGCCGCTCGGGCGGCACACACCGTTGGCAGGCGTGCAGTACCTGCACGACGAGGTCGACCAGGACCGGCTCGTGGACACCGAGTCCTCGGCGCCACCGCTGCCCAGCGGTAGTGAAACCATCAACGACCAGGCCGGCATCGAAACCTGGGCCCTGTTCGCGCTGGACGAGTGGGCGCTCACCGAACTGCTGACACTGACCGCAGGCATGCGCCAGTACTACGTCGACGGCAGCCTCGACGCCAGCAGCCGGGCCAGCCTGCATCCGGGCAATCTCGATGACGACAGCAAACTGATCGGCACGCTGGGCCTGGTGTGGGACGTCGCCGACGACCTGCGGCTGCGCGCCAATGTGGCGCAGGGCTACGTGTACCCGTCGCTGGCACAACTGGCGACCGGCGCCTATGCCGGTTCCAGCTTCGTCAATCCCGATCCGGGGCTGAACCCGGAAACCTCCATCGACTACGAGACGGGCATTCGCATGGAACGCAACGACATCGTGCTCGACGCCACCGCCTTCTACATGCAATCCGATGACTACATCCATCACCAGCCCTGCGCACCCGGCGAATGCCCGGGCCCGCGTGATCGGCGCTACCTGAACATCGGCGAATCCCGGGCACACGGCGTGGAGCTCTACCTCGCCTGGCTGGACGGGCCCGCCGGTGTGCAGCCCTACGCCAACCTCACATGGATGAAACGGCAGAACCGGTTCGCGACGTTCTCGACCTGGGATTCCGGCGTGCCCGACCTCGCGGGCCGCCTCGGCCTGCGCTGGGATGGCGCGCTGGCGCGCATACCCACGGTGTGGCTGGACGCCTTCCTGCGCGGCGAATCGCGTTCGGAACTCGAGGAGCCTGGCACCGCGCGCGGCGCGCTGGGTCTGGAGGAAAGGAGTAGCTGGGTGACGGCCAATCTCTCCACCGGCGTCGCCCTCGGCAGCAACGATCAGTACCAGCTGGGGCTGGACCTGCTCAACCTGACGGACAAGCGCTACCTCGCCTCGGGCGAGAATGTGTACGGTGCAGGGCGGGGCGCGGCGCTGAAACTCAGTGTCAGCTGGTAATTTGCCTTCGCGGGCGACCCTGGCGCCCATCCTTCTCCAAGCGCCTGTTATTTTATTCTTCGGCTATAATGTACAATATGTACATATATTACATATATTACAAAGGCTGACGTTATGCGAACTGTTACTGCAAGCGAAGCCCGGCAGGGCCTCGCGGAGATCATCGAGGCGGCACGGCGAGAGCCGGTCGTCATCCAGCGCCAAAAACGCGACGTGGCGGTGGTGATGTCGATCGACGAGTACCAGCGCCTGGTCAATCTGAACGTGGCCGAGTTCCAGCGGTTCAGCGATCGCGTCGGCGCCAAGGCGCAGGAAACCGGCATGACAGAGGAGGTACTGCAAGGATTGCTGGACAGTGAGGACTGATCGCAAACTGGTGATCGACACCAACCTTTGGATCAGTCGCCTGCTCCTGCCCGGTGGCATCGCGGCCAGGGCGGTGGATCGCGCGCTCGCCTGGAGCACTCCCTTGATGTCGGAGGAAACGCTGGTCGAGTTGGCTGACGTTCTCGCTCGCAGCAAGTTCGACCGCTATGTCTCGCGTGAGGACAGGCAGCATTTTCTGCGGCTGCTCGGCGGCATCGTGCGGGTAATCCCCATCACGCAGCGAATCGCGGCATGCCGGGATCCGCACGACGACAAGTTCCTCGATGTAGCGCTGAACGGCGAAGCGCAGATGATCCTGACGGGAGACCACGATCTGCTGGAACTGCACCCATTTCATGGCATCGAGATACTGAGTCCGGCAAATTTTTTACGCGTATCGATTGAGCGATAGCGCTATGCCAGGCAGCATCCACCCGCCACTACTAAACGGGGACGGATTTATTCTAATTTGCTTGCGCGTTGACTCCACCCATAAACGTACGGCATTAAATAAATGCGCCGCTTGCTCGTTATGGAGCCTTAGTCACCAGAAAGGTTTCCAGAACACGCTTCGTATACGGATATGCCCTGGGCTCCCCGGACGCGCGGGGTCCCGCGACATTCAGGATTTGGATATCGTGTCGCGTCACAAATGCGATCAACTTCGAGGTGGCGCTGGCAACATCTAGCATTTCTCCACAGAGCAGGACGTATGGTTTGCCGTGCTTAACACAGAAATTGAGAGTGAGCTTTGTGCCACCGGACAACTCGGAAAAGTAGATGATTGCCGTGCCGTCGCTGTTGATGACATTGCGTTCGGTGCGCTTGCGGTAGCCTGCACCGGGCAATACCTGCAACGGGTAATAAGCCGGGATGGGGCCGTCTTCGGCCATCCGGCCCTCCGGGCACCATCCACCCACGTCCACGCCCTGCGCGATGGCCGCATCGAGGGCCGCTCGATCCACGCCGGTTTGCCCGCCTGAAATAATCTTCACGCCAAGTTGATTCCCGCACTCCAGAGCGTCAATTTCATAGCCAGTCATAGCGCCTGAGCTCCGCGAACGGTGCATCTGCCGCGATACGAGTCCGGGCAACGCGCACCATACGGGTGGATTCAAACATCCACAAACGGTACTGCTTCCAGCAGTCTACGTCGTTGAGGAAGCGTTCGGTGGGGTCCGTGTAGAGGGGCGCAGCGGTGATTTGAGTATCCCGTGCGCGATACTCTGCCAGGCCGACGACCGCATCGTTCTCCCATGCGTAGAGAATTTTGAGTAAGTCAGTGATATCTGGTTCGGGCAACGCATCGCCGACAGCCCGGGAGATTCCAAAATCCGCCTCCAGGTAATCGCGCATCGGGTAATAAAGGGACTTCAGTTGTCGAACAATGCCGATGATGGAGTCGATAGATTCGGGGATCTGAATACTGCGTGTGACAGCCCGATGCAGACACTCGTAGCATGACTCCATGTCGGGCGAGAAGGAGACGACCGGCGCACCAGGAACGATAAAGGTTGGGCCGGTAGACTTCCTGCTCACAGGCAGCTGCTCTCGTTAACTCAGTCGCCACTGGTTTTCGTGGCATTGCGCATGGCCGAGTACCTGCAGCGCAGCCAGTACCTGCTCCACGCCCTTCATCGGTTTGCGTTTGAATTGGTTCGCCAGCGCTTCCAGTGTGTGCGGGCCGGCGGCAAGCGCCGTGCGCACAATGGCCACCTGTTCGGGCATGGTCTGGGGCCAGGACTGCTTGGCCTGCGGCGTGGCGACTGCGGCTTTCTGTTCGGTGTCGAGCGACAATTCCACGATGGTTTGGCTGGCCATTGGCGCCTGATAATCCGGGCGCAGCCAGCGGACATGACCCTGCGCTTCCTCGGCCGCGCGCAGCGCGTTGAGGGCCACCAGCCGGATCAGCAGTTCTTCCTCCGCCTCGGCCTGCTCGGCGGGTTTGTCGGGCAGCGGCGTGGTGGCGCCGGGCCTGCCGACCAGCTTGTCCGCAAGGTCATTCCAGCCGTAAGCGTCGAAGACGGCGCGGTCGAGGTCGTCGTGGAGTTCTTTCAGCACCGAAACCAGGCCCTGTTCGTGGATTACCTTGTCTTTAGCGCTGAGCGGTTCGCCGCTGCGCAGCTTTTCCAGCACGTTGTACATGCCGGTGAGGGTGAGATCCGGGTGTACTGCTTGCTGCCGCTTGCGGTGGATGTCCAGTTGCTCTGCCAATTGGCCTATCGTCAGAGCTTGGCCGTCTGTTGTGTCAGGAAATGGAAAAGTCTCGAAGCATCGGGTTTTGTTGTAACGCGGTCTATCCTCTAGGGTTCCGCCGGCTGCCAGTGCCCACGCGCCATGAACCCGGCTTGATAGTATTCCGAAATGTCCTAAGTTTTCTGTTCCAAAAGTGACTAACGTGCTATCAGGCGTGACATTTGTTTCAGCCAGACCAAAAAGCCTATGTTTCATGGTCTCCACAGTAATTACATACTTTTCAAGTCCTTGAGTGAAGCGTCTGAATTCTTGTCTTGGATGACCAATTACCCACCAATTTTCACGAAATAGTTTGTTTCGGTTTTTATCACGCTCAGGCTTCGCGTAATGTAGGAGATATTGATAAACATCGGGAAATTTTGTTCTTAGCTCATTGAGTTCGACGCCAAAGAAGTCAACAACATAGACTCCTCTGGGCGTAGATGTGAAGTCCCGGCCGTTGAAATAGGGCCTAATGTGTTTTTCTGTATCTTGGGTTACACCCAACCCAAGTTCCCTTGCTTTGCTGGCGGTCACTTGAAAACTGGAGCCAATCGTTTTCATCCCCACGGAACAAATTCCGCGATTTGACCTTAGCAATCTAGCGCTAGCAACATCAGCTCCGATAGTTAAATCTGCCCCAATAAAACCCTCCCTGATTGATATCGTGCTAACGAGATCTTCTTTGTCTGTCACATTGCATTCGCTAGTAACTGTCAAAAGGCGAGATTTCGATTCGTCCGCACCACCTACTGTCATTGCGATTCGTACTGCAGCACCGCTGTTACTATCAACCCACGGATGATCAGGTATGGCGAATAAAAGCTTAATAGGCCTTTCACCAGACAAATGCGGTTCAACCGCTCGACGGATGTATGTTTGGCGAATTGAGTTTGTGGTGATGAATCCAAATCGTCTCGCTTTTCCATTTTTTACTGTTACTGCAGCATGGTGCCACCAACGCATAACAAAGTCGGTCGATTGGGGTACATCGCTCCACACCTGCTGTAGAGCATCCACATATCCATCGCCAAGTAGGTCACGCATGCGTTTGGCTCCAATAAATGGTGGATTCCCCACAATGAAGTCTGCCGCTGGCCACTCTGCTCGTCTCGGATTGATATAGCGGTATACGGAAACGCGGCAACTATCATCAGGTATCATCTCGCCGGTGGTCGGACTTTCCTTAAAGCTAATTCCATCCCAGATGGTGACCGGGTTGCCATCGTCATCACACACCACTTCGCGGCTGTCGTATTCCAGCAGCGCATCGCGGTTCTCGATGTTGTGAAAATCCCGGAGCACCGGGTCGGGAATATCGAGCTTGCCGTGAATTCTGTAGTGCCACTGCAGGTAGCCAATCCACAGCACGATCTCGGCAATGGCGGCCGCGCGCGGGTTGATTTCGAGGCCCAGGAACTGGTGCGGGTCCACCGTCAGTCCCTCCGTCTCGAAGCTGGCCTGGCCGGCGCTGAGATCGCGGATCACATTGAGCACTTCGCCTTCCAGCCGCTTCATGTGTTCCAGCGCCACGTAGAGGAAGTTGCCGCTGCCGCAGGCGGGGTCCAGCACTTTGGTCTGGCACAACTGGTGATGGAGCTGCCGCAGCTCGGCGAGGGCCTTGTCCTGCTTGCCCTGTTGCAGCCAGGCTTCGGCCGCGATCTGCACGGTGCGCCACTGTTCCCGCAACGGGTCGATCAGCGTTGGCATCACCAGCCGTTCCACGTAGGCGCGCGGCGTGAAGTGCGCGCCCAGCTTGTGGCGTTCGCGGGGGTCCAGTGCGCGCTCCAGCAGCGTGCCGAAGATGGCCGGTTCAACGTGGCGCCAGTCGGTCCTGGCGGCCTCGATCAGCAACCGTATCTGCTGCGCATCCAGCGCAATCGCGTCGTTATCCTGGAACAGTCCGCCGTTGAACTGCCGCACTGTCTGGTTGAGCACCGGGCTGTAGCCGCCGGTATTCATGGAGTCCCACAGCGCCTTGAGCGCGAAGGGAAAGTTTTCCGGCCGCTCCAGCTGGGATTCCAGCAGGTGCAAAAAACCGTGCTCGGGCAGCAGGCCCACATCCTCGCTGAACAGGGTGAACAGGCAGCGCTTCAAAAAATGGGCCACGCGCTGCACGTCGTTGCCCTGCGCCTCCAGGCTGCGCGCCAGCTCAGCCAGTTTGGCGCTGATCGCACGTGTGACGCGAGCGGCGATTTTGCTGGGATCGAGCTTTTCCGGTTGCAGCCAGAGCAGGCGCAGGCGCTCCTGTATCTCCGGGTTGTGCAAATCCTCCAGGCGAATACGGTGATGGCCGGGGTCGGGAAACGGTACATAGGTGCCACCGGAGCGGCTGAACTCGGCGTACAGCTCCAGTGAACGCCCCACGTCGGTGACCACGATAAACGGCGGCCTGCCTTCACTGGTGGGCAGGGCGCGCACGTACTGATCCGCCTGGTTCTGAGCGCGGAGCATGGCCTTGTCCCAGCCCTGCGTATCCAGCGTCATGCCGGTCTGCTTGGCTTCGAGCACGAAGCAACCGGCTTTGTACAGGTCGATGAAGCCGCGATTAGTGCTGCCGTCCGGATTCTGGATATCCACTCGCCTCTCGAATACGTAGGCGTTGGTCGAGCTATCCTCGCTGGCCGGTTGTGGCTGTGGCAGCGCGAGCAGGGTGCACAGTTCGGTTAGGAAAAGCTGGTAGTTGGCGCGCTCCGTACCCCCGGCACCCTGCCAGCGGGTGACAAACTTGTCTATGTCCTGAGCGGTCGCAAGGGATACTTCGGGTGACGACATGCGGGCTTCCAATGCCGGTTATTGTTGAGTCGGAAGTGTCAGCGATGGTAGCACAGGGGCGGAATTTGGTATGGCGCTAATCGCTCGCCGCCTCTGGGTTTTTGTTGGCGTTGCCGAGAAAAGTCTCCATCAATTCCCGGGTGTACTGATAGGCTCCAGGCTTGTTCGACGCACTTGGCCCATGGACGTGCAACACGCGAATATCGAGTTGCTGGACGAATTGCGTCAGCACATAGGCGGCGGTTCCACTCGCCAGGGTATCGCCGCAAAGAAACACTCGCGGTTTATTCTGTTTGTCACAAAATTCCCGGGTGAGCGTTGTTGCATAGGGTATCTCCGAATAATAGATGAAGACTGTGGCATCGCTGTCAGTGATGTTCTTATGAAGCGGGGTTCGATACCCGGGGCCAGGCAGTGCTTGCAGGGGATAGTGCTGGGGAATCGGACCATCCTCGTCCGTCCCGCCCTCCAGGCACCAACCTCCGACCTTCACACCGCAAGCCATTGCCGCGTCGAGCGCGGAGCGGTCCACACCTTCGCGGCCGCCTGCGACAATCTTTAGCTGTTTGGCCGCTTCAGCGCGGCTGCGCAGTACTTCCTCGATCGGACGGTCTTCCTTTTTTTCCAGGTATTCTCCCCAAAACAACCACGTCGCGTTGACATAGTAGAGATAGAGATTCCCTTCTCGCCAGCGGCTGGGGTCGTGCCGCGTGTGCAGAAATTCCGTGAAGACAGTCATAAACGTGTTAACCAGACGCCGTTCGTCAATTTCGACATCGATGTAGGTGATTCGAATTGGGTCATCTTCATAAATAGGTTGTTCGGGGTAGTCATGATCCTTGATAATCAACCTCACGCAGCCGTCCGGCGCCGGACGGAGAAGAATATCCTTGTGATTGCCCTCCTCGTCGATCCGGATCTCATCGGGAGCGCCGTGCTTCATCACATCGAAAATGAGTTGTGGCACACCAGCATAATGATTGAAAAATTCCGACACCGTGACAACATGGCTCACGCGGTCGACAAAGAATGTGAAGTTAATCCATCCCACGCAGCCGCCTTCCGGGTAATCGATATCGATTGAAAATGCATTTTTCTCGGTCAGCCTTTGCGGTGTGCTCGCTGTCGGCATCCTCAACGACCACTCCAACTCTCCGGAATTTGTTGTCATCGATGCATCTTCCGCGCGCTCGACAACGATCAAATAACTTTCGGGAGTGGCTTTCATGGCCTCGCAGAGCGGTGTCGCCAGCCGCCAGCCATAGAAGGAGAGGTGCTCCAGCAACGCGGCCTCGTCAATCACTTCCCTGTGTGCTTGAGATTGTGGCAATTCATGGAGAGGAAACATGAGTATCACATCGGAGAAGCACAATCTGACCCGGTTGTGCTTGGCCTTGCTCAGCAGCAGACAGAATGATCTTACGGCAACATCATTGGGCATACCTTCTATCCTGTGTGGGAGAGCACTTTGGCCGCTGCAATGGTTCAGCGTGCTGTAAAACAGGGTAGATAGTTCCTTGGTGTGCGTCGCTGGTGGGCATCTATACAGGTCGCAATTTCAGGCTCGTCGGGAACTACATGCCCGCCCGCACATAAGCCACGGCTGTTCGCTCCTTGATGATCACTGACTTTGGCCTTGCAGCGTCCAATGTTGCCATCGTCGAGCCGGTTGTCAGGTATCCATACCAACCCACAGTTCCGTAATGTTCTAGCTGACTGATCTGCAGGCAGGCGGGTATCATGGCGCCCCTTGTTTTTTCAACTCACCCAAGCAGAAGGTAAGCACCATGGCGCACGCATTTATCTTTGACGCGATCCGCACTCCGCGCGGCAAAGGCAAGGCCGGTGGCGGGCTGTACGAAGTGAAGCCCGTCGATCTGGTCAAAAACCTGCTCGATGCAATGCAGGCCCGCAACAAACTCGATCCAGCGGCGGTCGAGGATCTGATCCTCGCCACCGGCGAACCGGTGAACGAGCAGGGCCAGAACATCGCCAAAACCGCACTGGTATATGCAGGCTGGTCAGACCTCACCACCGGAGCGCAACTGCATCGCTACTGCGCCGGCGCGCTGGATGCGGTGAACAATGCCGCGGCAAAAGTGCGCGCCGGTTTTGAAGACCTGGTGATGGCCGGCGGCGTGGAATCCATGTCGCGCCTGGGGATTGGCGCATCCGGCGCTGCCGCGGGTGACCCGTGGGTCGCCATGCACAGCTTTGGCGTATCGCAGGGGATAGGCGCGGACCTGATCGCCACGCAGGACGGTTTGACGCGCGAGGATGTCGATCGCTACGCACTGCAGTCGCAGCAGCGCGCCGCCAAAGCGTGGGACAAGGGCTATTTCAGGAAATCCATCGTGCCGGTGAAAGACCTGAATGGCGTCACCATCCTCGCCCGCGATGAACTGGTGCGCAAAGACACCAGTCTGGAAGCTCTCGGCACGCTGAAACCGTCGTTCCAGATGTTCAACGACTTTGGCCACGGCGATTTCCTGAAGTTCAAGTATCCGGATCTGGAAAACATCACCTGCGTGCACACGCCTGGCAACTCATCCGGTATCGTGGACGGCGCTTCGCTGGTGCTGGTCGGCAATGAGAAGGCTGCCAAAGCACACAACCTGAAGCCGCGTGCGCGTATCGTGGCCTGTGCACTGACCGGCACCGAGCCCTCCATCATGTTGACGGGCCCGGCACCGGCGACCCTGAAAGCCCTGAAGAAAGCGAAACTGAAGCTGTCTGACATCGATTTGTTTGAATTGAACGAAGCGTTTGCCTCGGTGGTACTGCGCTATCAGAGCGTGCTCGGCATTCCCAGCGAGAAGATCAATGTCAACGGCGGTGCAATCGCGATGGGCCACCCCATCGGCGCAACGGGCGCGATGATCCTCGGTACGCTCGTGGATGAACTGGAGCGCCGCAAACTGAAACGCGGCGTGGCAACCCTGTGTGCGGGCGGCGGTATCGGCATCGCCACCGTGGTCGAACTGGTCTGAGGTAGATGACGATGAGTTATATCAAACTGAAAAAAGACGCTGACGGCATCGTGGAACTGATCTTCGACCAGCCGGGCGAAAAAGTGAACAAGATGGGCGACGCCTACATCGCGGCGATGAGCAAAGCGGTGGACGATCTGGTCAACATGAAGGACAGGATCAAAGGCGTGTATGTGCGCTCCGGCAAGGACACGTTCTTCGGTGGCGGCGATCTGAACGCGCTGCTGGAGATGTCGACGGACATGGACGAGCAGGAAGCGACGCAAAGGTATGAAGGCATTCTGAGCGCCAAAAAGCCTCTGCGCACGCTGGAAACGCTGGGCGTGCCCGTGGTCGTGGGCATGAACGGCGCGGCGCTCGGCGGCGGCTATGAAATCGCGCTCGCCTGCCATCACCGCATAGCAATCGATCGCCCGGATGCAAAAATGGGCCTGCCCGAAGCGCAGCTCGGCTTGATGCCGGGCGCGGGTGGCGTGGTGCGCATGGTGCGCAAGTTCGGCTGCCAGAGCGCCATCACCTTCATCAGCCAGGGCATGCAGTACGCAGGCAGTGCAGCGCTGGAAAAAGGTTTCTGCGATCAGCTGGCGACCGACGAAGCAGACATGCACAAGAAAGCCAAGGCGTGGATTCTGGCCAACCCGGACGCGAAACAGCCCTGGGATCAACCCGGCTTCAGGATTCCCGGCGGTTCTCCCGCGGACAAGGAGCCTGATCAGGGCCTGGTCGGCCTGTTCTACTTCGGCCCGGTCAACGTGATGAACTCCACCAAGGGCAATTTCCCCGCGCCGAAAGCGATTTTTGCCTGCATTCACGACGTGGCGCGGGTGGATTTCGACACGGCGGAAAAAATCGAAGCGCGCTACTTCCTGCACCTGTTGAGCTCACAGGTGGCGAAGAACATGATCCGCACGTTTTTCTTCCAGTTGCAGGCGCTGGAAAAAGGTGCGAGCCGCCCGCAAGGCATCAAACCGACCCGCGTGAAAAAGCTCGGCATACTGGGCGCAGGGCAGATGGGCGCGGGTCTCGCTTACCTCGCCGCGCAAAAAGGCATCGAGGTGGTATTGAAAGACATCAGCCTCGCCAATGCGGAAAAGGGCAAGGCGTACAGCGAAAAAGTCGGCGGCAAGAACAAGAAAATGACGCCGGAAAAATTGGCGCAGATCCTGTCGTTGATCCATCCAACGGAAAAACCCGAAGACCTGCGGGACTGCGACTTCATCATCGAGGCCGTGTTTGAGAATCGCGCTGTCAAGGCGTCCGTCACGAAAGAAACCGAAGCCGTGCTCGGCAAAGACGCCGTTTTCGCCTCCAACACCTCGGCCCTGCCGATCACGGAGCTGGCACAGGCGTCCGCGCGCCCCGCCAACTTCATCGGCATGCACTTTTTCTCGCCGGCGGAGAAAATGCCGCTGGTGGAAATCATCTGTGGCAGGAAAACTTCCAAGGAGACACTGGCCAGGGCGTTTGACCTCGGGATTGCGCTCGGCAAGAAGCCGATCGTGGTCAATGACGCGCCAGGCTTTTTCACCACGCGCGTGATCGGTGCCACGATCACCGAAGGCGCCACCATGGTGATGGAAGGCATCAACCCCGTGTTGATCGAGAACGCTGCCGCATTCAATGGGTCACCGGTTGGCCCGCTGGCGGCACTGGATGAGATCAGCCTGGAAACCGCCTATAAAAACGGCAAGCAGGCAATGGACGATGCGAAAGCGCGCGGTGAACAACAGGCGGATAACGCCACCTTTGCGCTGGTGGAGCGCATGGTCACCAAGCTCGATCGCAAAGGCAAAATCTACGGCGGCGGTTTCTATGACTATCCCGAAGGTGGCAAGAAACACATCTGGCCGGGCTTGAAAGACCTGTATGCGAAAAAGGGCTGGAAAGATATCCCGTTTGACGATGTGCGTGATCGCCTCGTGTTCTCACAGGTGATCGAAGCCGTGCGCGCGATGGAAGAAGGCGTGATCGAGTCCGTCGCCGATGGCAACATCGGCTCCATCATGGGCATCGGCTTTCCGCCGCATGTGGGCGGTGTCTATCAGTGCATCAACCACTGGGGCGTGAAAGCGTTCACCCGGCGCGCAAGCGAGCTGGCTAAAAAGTACGGCAAGCGTTTCGAGCCGCCGAAGTTGCTGAAGGAAAAGGCCAGGAAGAACGAACAGTTTGTCTGAGCGCTGTGCCGCAGACACCAGGAGCCGCCGCTGCGTGGCGCCTGGTGTTTATCACTCCAGCACCGCAACCGCCGAGATCTCCACCAGCATACCGGACAGCCCCAGGCGGGTGACGCCGACCAGGGTCGAGGCGTTGGGCGGGAAGGCCTGGCCGTCCAGGGCCTCGTTCATGGCGCGCACGAACGTGGCGGCTTTCGCGTCGTCCAGGTCCACCACGTACATCGTCGAGGACACCACCCGCTCGGGACCGACGCCGAGGGCAGCCAGCGCCGTGCGCAGGTTGCGCAAGGCCTGCACCGTCTGGGCGTGGAGGTCGCCCTCGCCGATCAAGCGGAACTGCGCATCGAAGGGACCCTGCCCGGCGATGTAGGCCGTGCGCCCGGCGGGCGCGACGACAATCTGGGAAAAGCCGGGTAGCTGGAAGAGGCCGGGCGGGTTGATGTGTTCGGGTTGCGGCATGGGTAGTCCTCCGATTCAGTCGATGCGTTCAATGGCGTCGCCCACACGCACGTCGCCGGGCTGCTCCACCAGTACGTTCACGCCGAGGCGGCGGTCGGCAAGGCGCACCAGGGCGCCGGTCATCGCGCGCTCGCCGGCGAGGCCGAACAGCGGCTGGCTGTGGCCGGGCATGGCGCAGCGCACGGTGTGAGAGTCGATGCGCAGCACCGCCGTGCCCACTGCCAGGCGGTAGCCGATCCAGCTGTCTTCCACCCGCCGCTCGTCACCGCCAGCCGCCCCGTCCGCCGCTACTACGAGGTTGGCACGGAAGCGCCGCACATCGGCGTTCAGCCCACTCTGGGCGGCAAACCAGTTGAGCGCATTGCGGCTGATCAGGTGCAGGGGAAAGGCATCCACATAGCTGCCCGGCGGCGTGGCGCAATCGGCCAGGGCGCCCATCACCTCGGGGTCCATGTCGGCGTAGTCGGGAAAGGATTCATCCGGTTGCAGGGCCATCTCGGCAGAGATGGACTCCAGTGTGCGCGGCTGCACCAGGCGGTAGTGGGCCAGGTCCTCGGCGGGCCGGCGGCGGCTCAGGGTGGCCGGTCGGCCCAGCCAGGCGGTGAGGGCGGCGTCACATGCTGGGTCGTCGCTGTGCAGTTCGCGGCCGTCGGGGCCAGAGAGAATCACCGGCCGCACCTGCTGCCCGTGATCGGCCGCACCCACCGCGCCGGCATCCGCAAAGCGGGCGCGGCAGGTTAGCAACGCAGGCCAGCGCTTGGCGCTGCGGATCTCGCCATTCTCGCCGTCGAGTACCGCCCACTGGCGGTCGCCGGCGAGACCGGTGGCGCCGATCCTTGCCGCGTCCACGGATTCCCCGCCCAGACTTTTCACCGGGTGGCGCCAGATTTCCACGACGGTGCCGATGCGCATGGCGGAGTCAGGCCCGGCCCAGCGCGTCGATCAGCGCCGTTTCGGTGTCCAGCACTGCCAGGAAATTCGGCCCCAGAAAATCCTCGTGCGCAGGGCGATAGGCGCGAAAATCCACATACGAAGGATAAATCTTGCCCAGCATAAAACCGTACCTCCCAAGCAATTCATAAAAGTCGCCGAGCAGGAAACGGGTGCGGACACTGACGTAACCGTACTCGAACTGGATCGCGCGAATCGCACGCGTTTCCAGCATCCGGGTGAAACCGCAGAGCACCTGGTGCTCCATCCCCTCCACATCGATCTTGAGCAGGTCGATTTTTTTCACCGCCGCACGCTCACAGTAGGCATCGCCCGTCTGCACACGGATGGATTCCGCACCGGGTTGGATGTGATGGATCGCTTCCACAGTTCCCGGCACGCACGTCGCCAGTGCGCTGTGAGCAGGCGCGTGGTAGATAGTGCGCTCGGCGTCCCGCTCCGCCAGCCCGCAGCGATTGAGCACGACGCCCGGCAGCCCGGCATACGCCTGCTGTAACTGCTCGAAGGTGCGCGCGACAGGCTCGAAGGCATGGAGCTGCACGCGCGCGCTCAAGCGGTGGATGAGACCGGACCACTCGCCGACGTTGGCGCCGACATCGAATACCACGGACGCATCGAACGGCGGGGCCAGCACAATCCTGGCAACCCGCGCCTCGCCATTGGTCTCGATGTCGTAATTTCTATTTTCCAGCAGCTGGTGCGCACGCAACAATCGGGCACTCAGGCGCTGGAGGAAGGCGTAATGATGAAACTGCGCGAGGTGTTTGAATATCCATGCCAGCATTGTGAACCCACTTCAGACGAACGCCGTGATGCAACGGGGCCCGGCCCTGGCCACAACACCGAAATTTCAGTGTACCGACAGATACAGTTGCCAGCAATCGCAGATCAGCCGACACTCCTGTGACTTGGGTACGATGCTGCCTGGAACACACACGAATGGCCGCCCGGGCGACGACCGACACCAACAGGGCAACGAACAGGGAGAAGGCATGAACATGAACACGCCCGCGCAGGGTAGTCCCGACGCTTTTTTCTATGGCTGGTGGCTGGTGGGCACCGGCTTCATGCTGCAGGGCGTGGTCACGGCCGTGGTCAGCTATTCCTACGGGCTGATGCTGAGCCCGATCGCACAGGAGTTCTCCGCCAATCGCTTCCAGATGATGCTGGGCATTACCGCCTGCACTTTGGTCTCCGGGCTGATCTCACCCTTCCTCGGCGTGGCGATCGACCGCTATCCGCTGCGCCGGCTCGCCAGCATCGGCGTGCTCATGCTGGTACTCGGCCTGTTCGCGCTGTCGTTCGCGCAGTCGATCTGGCACGTCACGGGCATCTACGCGGTATTCATGTCTACCGCGATGATCCTGATGGGCCCCACGCTGGTGTCGAGCATGCTCGCGCGCTGGTTTGCGCGGCGCCGCGGGCTGGCCATGGGCCTGGCCGCGCTCGGTACCTCGGTGTGCGGCTTCCTGATTCCGCCGCTACTGCAGCTCGGCATTGGCGATAGCGGGTGGCGCGAGGCTGTCCAGATCGCCGCGCTCGCGGTGCTGCTGGTGCTGCTGCCGCTGTCGTGGTTCCTGCTGGTCGATCACCCGTACCGGCGCGGGCTGACACCCGACGGTGAACCGGCGCAGGCGGCAGCGGCGTCAGGTTCCGCACCCTCCGCCACCACCACCGCCGATATCCTGCGCCAGGGCAATTTCTGGCTGGTCGCGATCGTGCTCGGCCTGTTGTTCTGCGTGTACACCAGCCTGCTCAGCAATCTTGCCCCACTCGCAACCGGGCGCGGCAGCAGCGCGGAACAGGCCGCCCTGCTGATTTCCACCATCGCGGTCTGCGGCATGGTCGGCAAGCTGCTGTTCGGCTTTGTCGCCGACCGCATCGACCTGCGCGTTGGCCTTGCCATCGCCGTCGGCCTGGTGATCCTGAGCCTGCTGCTGTTGATCCCCGAAGCAACGTTCAGCCTGCTGCTCATCGCCAGTGCCGCGCTGGGGCTTGCCGCCGGCGGCATGCTGCCGGTGTGGGGGGCGCTGATGGCCGTGCTGTTCGGCGCCTCGAACTACGGTCGCGCCATGGGCCTGATGAATCCGGTGATGATGCCGCTGGTGGTGCTCGGGCCGCCCTTCGCCGGCTGGAGCCACGACACCACGGGTGATTACACGCTGGCGTTCTCGGTGTTCGCGGCGTTGCTGGCCGCCTCGCTGGTGATGCTGGCACGGGTGCGTTTGTCCGATCCAGAATAATGCATCCAGTCCTGTGCTCGCCTGCAAGGTAATGGCATGAATACTCGTCGCTACGCTTCCCACCACATCGCCGTCCTGCTTGCGCTGTCTATTCTTTGCATCGCAACCATCGGTTGTTCTGATTCGCATGACGCGGCCATGCCGGATAACCAGATCCACGTCTGGCTGACGCTCGGTGATGAGAGCAAGAAGCTGCACGAGGAACGGGATTTGACCTGGCAGAACGGTGCGAGCGCTGGCAGTGAGCGCATCACGGTGGATGGCGCGACACGGTTCCAGACGATGGAAGGCTTTGGCGCGGCCATGACCGATTCCTCGGCCTGGCTCATCATGACTACGCTGGACGAGAACCAGCGCCGGACGTTAATGCGCGATCTCTTCACCCGCGAGGGCGACGGCATCGGGCTGAGCTATGTGCGCATACCCATGGGCGCTTCCGATTTCGCACTTGAGAGCTACACTTACAACGACCTGCCTGCGGGTGAAACCGATCCCGATCAGCTTTATTTCTCCATTGCCCACGACGAGGCGTACATCATCCCGGCACTGCAATTGGCCCGGGATTTGAATCCGCAGCTGCGATTCATGGGGTCGCCGTGGAGCCCGCCTGCCTGGATGAAGAGTACCGACAGCCTGAACGGCGGGCTGCTGTTGCCGCAGTTTCTGCAATCCCTCGCCGACTATCATGTGAAGTTCGTGCAGGCGTATGCAGAGGCCAATCTGCCGATTGACGCCATCACGCCGCAGAATGAGCCGCTGCACATGAGTCTCGCCTATCCCACCATGCTCATGCTGCCGTCGCAGCAGCAGGCCCTGCTCCGCGATCATCTCGGGCCCGCATTCCGCGCAGCGGGACTCACTACCCGCATCGTCATATTCGACCACAACTGGGACTTGTCGAATTACCCGTTGCAGGTGCTGGCCGACCCGGCCGCTGCCGCGTTCGCGGACGGTATTGCCTTCCATTGCTACGGCGGCGACGTCGCCGCTCAATCGCTGCTGCACAATGCGCACCCGGACAAGGGCATCTGGTTTACCGAGTGCAGCGGCGGCCGTTGGGCGCCTGAATTCGCGGGCAGCGTCAGCTGGAATATGCATAACCTCGTGATGGGGAACTTCCGCAACTGGGGCAACAGCCTGCTGCTGTGGAACCTTGCACTGGATGAGAACGACGGCCCCCAGAACGGCGGGTGCACGAATTGTCGCGGCGTCGTCACCATCGACCAGACGACGCGCGCGGTCACCTACAATCTCGAATACTACGTCCTCGGCCACGTGAGTAAATTCGTGGAGCCCGGCGCGTATCGCATTGCATCCACCCCCGGGGGCGCCGCGATACCGGACAATGTGGCTTTCCTCAACCCCGATGGTTCGATGGTGCTCATAGTCCAGGCGGATACCGCCACCACCTTTGCCGTCGACTGGAACGGGCAGCATTTCAGCTACTCGCTACCGTCCCAGGGCACGGTGACCTTCACGTGGTCAGCCGGTTCGCCTGAACTTTAAGCATTACAGACCGCAAAAATAGCAATTTGTGGTAAAGACGGCAGGGTGCCTGTTTTGACCTTCAAGCGCGGCCGGACCAGCTCGCCATTCGCTGGTGATACTGGCGCGGGTGCGGCTGCCTGGGCGGAGCGCTACGATCGCGTGAGATGGCTCGCTGCGTCGCGTTGCGGCTCGAGCCGCTAGATGGCCGCTCAGCCGTTGGTAGTACCGTACGTCGACAACCCGCTGGGTAACGCGGATTCGTTTGCCTGAGCATCAAAATCGTACCAGTCCCTTAAGCAATCCTTGATAGTGTATAAAAAAACAGTATCATGAATCTTCGGGTAGGCTGTACGGTTCCGTTTGCATCCGTGGAAACTGTGCGGCGAGAAACAATTTGGCTGACACGCTAACCCCAAAAGAGCGGAGCAAACGAATGTCTCTGATCGGCGGGACCAACTCTGTTCCGGAATTGAAACTTCGTTCGTTAGTTCATCGACTGGGGTTCCGGTATCGACTGCATGTGAAAGAGTTGCCTGGGACGCCGGATTTGGTATTTCCCTCGAAAAACGCGGTAATTTTCATGCATGGCTGCTTTTGGCATCGACATGCACGCTGCAAGCTCGCCAGATTGCCCAAATCAAATCTGGAATTCTGGAAACCGAAGCTGGAAGAAAACAAAAAACGAGATTCGCGCAATCAACGTAAGCTGGCAAAACTGGGTTGGCGAGTACTGGTAGTTTGGGAGTGTGACCTGGCGAATACAGACTACGTATCAAGAATCGTAAATGGCTTTCTGCGAAAACAGGGAGGTATCGAATGAAATCAGTGGAACTTTTTGCCGGAGCCGGCGGACTCGCGATGGGAGTAGCTCTCGCCGGCTTCGAATCACTGGCCGTTGTGGAATGGGACCAATGGGCTTGCGACACGATCAGAGCGAATCAGAAACGTGGTTACCCGCTGGTTCAGGATTGGCCTCTTTGGGAGGGAGACGTTCGGGACTTTGCCTGGTCAACGATACCCGAGGGCTTCGATCTACTTGCTGGCGGACCTCCATGCCAACCCTTCTCGATGGGTGGAAAACATAAGGCTTTTGGCGATGAACGCGATATGTTTCCATCCACGGTCGAGATTGTCCGCAGATTGAGACCAAAATCCTTCATAATAGAGAATGTAAAAGGGCTCACTCGGTCGAGTTTTGCTAACTACTTTCAGTATATTCTGTTGCAACTTGAATTTCCGGAGATCGCTCGAAGGGCAGGAGATACTTGGATTAAACATCTGCGCGAATTGCAGATGGAAAAAACATCCAATACGAGTCACGGACGAGATCTTACATACAACGTAATACCCACACTCGTGAATGCGGCGGATTACGGTGTACCCCAAAAAAGAGAGCGCGTGTTCATGGTTGGATTCCGTTCCGATCTAGGAGTTGAGTGGTCCTTCCCAAAACCGACACACACACTCGATGCACTTCTCCATTCCCAATGGATCACCAAGGAATACTGGGAGAAGCACGAAGTATCCAGCTCAAAAATACCGGCGATGCCCCGCCAGATACGTGCAAGAGTCGACTACTTGCGCTCGTCGCTATTACCGCCTGACAGCAATGCATGGCATACGGCTCGAGATGCATTGATGGGTTTACCAGATCCGAGACACCATTCTGCGCTGGAGCATTACAATCACAACTTCCAGAATGGGGCTCGTGCTTACAAAGGGCATACAGGTAGCCTGCTCGACCTACCCGCGAAAACGCTCAAGGCAGGTGATCATGGTGTCCCAGGTGGCGAAAACATGATGATTTTGGACAAAGGGGGAGTTCGTTACTTTAGCGTGCGTGAATCCGCACGACTTCAAACCTTTCCAGATGGCTACGTATTCCATGGCTCATGGACCGAAACCATGCGACAGCTCGGCAACGCCGTACCCGTCGCGTTGGCGCGTAGAGTAGCTGGGTCAGTGGCCGAACACCTCGCGGAAGCGGAAATATTTAAACTTCGTCGAGAGTTGGGAAGAAACGTCGCATGACTGGAACCAATGTCGTTCCTTTCAATCCGCTCGACAAACGTCATCTAGGCGAGAGTGTTGGGCAGGCCATGCTGCGGCAGTCCGTCATGCAATTAGGGCAATTGAAATCGTTCAGAGGTGCCGGAATCTATGCGATTTACTATACCGGTAGCTTTCCATGTTACGAACCAATATCCATCCGTAACCAGAATCAACGGTTTAACGCTCCAATTTATGTCGGGAAGGCTGTGCCCAAAGGGGCGAGGAAAGGAGGTGATCTCGACGCGCCCCCCGGAAAAGCACTTTTCGATCGATTAAGACAGCACGAAAAAAGCGTTTCTGAAGCAACTAATCTTGATTTACAGGATTTTTTCTGCCGCTTTTTGATTGTGGATGATATTTGGATTCCCCTGGGTGAGTCGCTGCTTATCGCAAAGTTTGATCCTTTATGGAACAGGCTCATTGATGGATTTGGCAATCACGATCCTGGTAGGGGCCGCCACGCGGGACTGCGGCCACGATGGGACGTTCTTCACCCCGGCCGAACATGGGCTGATCGATGCCAGCCAAGAGATGAAACGGAACAGCAAATTATCCGAGAGGCACGCGAATATTTACGTAATAATTCCCCCTCGGGTGATACCACAGCGGCGTAATCCAAATTGCGTACGTCGTGAATCGCGCCCGTCTGGAACGAAATACTCTTGTGATGGAAGAACACGGAGCCCAATGCGTGTCATCCGCAACGAGACCGCCATATCACACGGACGCCCAAGGAGTAACGTAAGCCGTCGTGCGCTCACCCCTCGGGGGTACCTCGCCGCGCCCGGCCTGCGTCAAAGCGCGCTACCGTCTGCTTAAATTTTGCCACAGCCGCTGCCGTGCTGACACCCGGCGAGCGCGATCGCTACTTCGACATCGAGATCAAGCTTGCATGCACGTTCGGCGAGGCGCACGGTCAATTCTACTTCTGTATTCGTGGCGCTGGAGATCAGCGCCACCTGGTGACTATGCCGCGCCAGCGGCGCCGGTACCGGTAAAAGCCGCTAGTAGATATCCTTGCGGGTGTTATAGACGTTGAACTTGCCCGTCGGCGTGATCAGTCGTTTATCCTTGATCACGTGCTTCAACTTGCGCGTCTTGTCGTCGACCACCACGATGGCGGACACCTGGTCCTTGCCGTTCCACACCGAGAACCACACCTCGTCGCCGGCCGCGTTGTACTCCGGCTGCACGACGCGGGCGGGGCCTTCACCTACCTCCGCCCACTGCGCGATCGGCAATATCTCGAAGCCCGCCTCCAGGTTGTCGATGTCGTAGACCACCACCGACTGGCTGACGGGGATATCCGTGTTCAGCGTGTTGTCCGCCCACAGGTTGCGGGACTCAGGATGCGTTTTCACGAACAGTGAACCGCCGCCCTGGGTCTTCAGCGTGCGCACCACTTTCCAGGCCTGTTCCTTGTGCCCTTCCGGGTCGGTGCCGATGAGCGTCAGATTCTCATTGCCGAGCGACGAGGTGGCCCACACCGGACCGAACTTCGGGTCGGTGAAATTCGCGCCGCGGCCGGGATGGGGAATCTTGGTCGCATCGATCAGCGCTGCAATCTTGCGCTCCTTGGAATCCACCACCGCAATCTTGTCGGACTGGTTGGCCGCGGTCAGGAAATAGCGACGCGTGGAATCCCAGCCGCCGTCGTGCAGGAAGCGCGCGGCCTTCAGCGTGGTCACGGAGAGTGCGTCCAGGTTGCTGTAGTCCACCAGCATGATCTTGCCGGTCTCCTTGACGTTGACGATGAATTCCGGGTGCTCGTGCGAGGCGACGATAGCTGCGACACGGGGCTCGGGGTGATAATCCTGCGTGTCGACCGTCATGCCGCGCGTGGAGACGATCTCCCTCGGCTCCAGCGTCGGCCCGTCCATCAGCACGAACTGCGGCGGCCAGTAGGCGCCGGCGATGGCGATCTTGTCCTCGAAGCCCTTGTACTTGGAGGTCTCGACCGAGCGCCCCTCCAGCCCGATCTTGATGGTGGCGACGATTTTCGGCGGGTTCATGTACAGGTCGATCATGTCCACCTTGGCGTCGCGGCCGATGGTGTAGAGATAGCGGCCGGAATGGGAAGAGCGGGATATATGCACCGCGTAGCCGGTCGACAGAATGGCGATGATCTCCTTGCTGTCGCCGTCGATCAGCGCTACCTCGCCGGCGTCGCGCAGCGTCACCGCGAAGATATTGTCGATGTTGAAGTTGTGCTGCGGCTTGGTCGGTCGATCTGCCACCGGCACGTGGAGTTTCCAGCTCTCGCGCATCTGCGCCATCCCCCACTCAGGCGGCTCAGGCGGATCGTGCTGCAGGAAACGCGCCATGATATCGATCTGCTCCGGCGTGAACTCCCCGGATTTACCCCAGCTCGGCATACCGGCGGGGCTGCCGAAGTCGATCAGCACCTTGAGGAACTCCGTGCCGCGCTGCTGCGTGATATCCGGCGTGAGCGGCTTGCCCGTCGCGCCCTTGCGCAGTACGCCGTGGCAGCCGGCACAGCGCTCGAAGTAGAGCTTGGTGGCGATCTTGAACTCGTCCTCGGTCATGTCCGGCGCGCCCGGCGAGATCACGCGCCGCAATTCACCCTGCGGGATGGGCGCGCCCTTGTAGGCCATTTCGCCGGGCGTCACACCCGGGTGGGTCGTTTTCGGCGGCGCGCTCTCCTGCGCCAGTGCGCCTGTCGCCACGACCAGCGCGCCGCAGACAGCCGCCACCGGCAGCCAGCGTTTCCACGCCCGTTGCCATTTCATTTCTTTAGCCTTCATGGTGTCTTCCTCCATTAAAACTGTGTCGCACTGCAGGTGGAACTTCCGCCTGCTCCTGGTTGAAAATCCTGGCGTGGCCGAGCGCTCAAGGCTCCGAGGCGATGACATTCGGCGCTTTATGTTCGTACGCATGCTCATGCCGCTTGCGTGCCTCCACCAGCGGCGGGCAGCGGTGATCGTCCCAGTACGTCACCTGGCATTCCAGGCAGTAGTGGCACTCGTTGTCGATGATCTCGCCCGTCGGCCGGATCGCCGCGATCTGGCAGTGCTGGGCGCAGGACTGGCAGGGCTTGCCGCACTCGCGGCGACGACGCAGCCAGTCGAAAATCCGAAAGCGCGTTGCGAAGCTGAGGCTCGCGCCCAGCGGGCACAGGTACTTGCAATAGAACTTGCTGTTGACCGCCGAGATCAGCAGCATGGCCGCGGCATAGGCCACGAAGACCGGCTCCCTGGCGAAACGCATCACAAACGTGGTCTTGAAGGGCTCCAGTTCGGCCAGCTCAGCCGCCCTCGCCATCGAATCCAGCGAGAGTCCCACCAGGCCGATCAGGATGAAGTACTTGATAGCCCACAGCCGCTCGTGCAGCGGCTGTGGCAGACGAAAGCCCTCGATGCCAAGGCGCTTCGCCAGCTTGCTGATCAGATCCTGCGCGGCGCCGAACGGGCACAGCCAGCCGCAGTACACGCCGCGCCCCCACAGCAGGATGCTGACGGCGACAAACGCCCACAGCAGGAAGATCACCGGTTCGATCAGCAGCGTGTCCCAGGAGAAACCGCTCTGCAGCGCGTGGAAGAACGCCAACACGTTGATGACCGACAGCTGCGCCGAGCAGTACAGGCCGATAAAGAACACCGTGAACAGCAGGTAGGCCACGCGCATGCGGTGAAAGAACACGGTGTGTCGCACCAGCCAGTCCTGGAAGAACAACACCAGCAGCAGGATCACCAGGGCGATGGATACCAGCACCAGTTCGACGGTGCGCTCCCGCCACAACTGGTGCCAGGCCGGTTCGTCGTTCGCGAGCGCCGCTGGTGCAGCCGGCTCCGCCTGCACGGCCGGCTCCACGCTGGCAGCCGTCGCGGCCGCCGTGCGGGGCAGCCCATACGCGGCGGCCACGCGGTGCGCGGCCTGGGTCACGGTATTGGTCACCACCATGCTGGTGATGGTCGCGCCAGAGATGCCGTCGATCCCGACGTAGCCCGCCCTGCCATGTGCCCCCACCTGGATCCGGTCCGCGGCCTGCTTGCCGACGAATTGCCCGACAAACCGCGCGAGATCCCCCTCCGAGATCCCGATCACGAGAATCGGTTCTTCATGCTGCAGGATGCTCACGCCTTGAATACGGGCATCCATCCCCACGCCCACCAGCACATCGACCGGCTTCCCGGAATAGGCGGCGATCGGCGCGAGTTCACGCGTCGTGAAGGCGTAGCCCAAGGGGCCGTCGGCGCCATGCACGGCATACGCCGGCACTTCGCCGTCGTGGCGGGTGATCTCCGTTGCGGCGGGAAACACCGCGCGGACCTGCTCCAGCGTCAGCGCTTCGCCACCGGCCGCGCAGGCAGCCGACATCAGCAGCAAAAGCCACGCCAGCAAGCCGATTCGAGAAGTCCGTAGCATTCGTCCTGATCTGGAGCGCCCTCGCGCTCGTCGCAATTCCCTGGAGGCAATTATGCCTGAGGGAATGATCCGTATGATGGCCGACGGAACTGCCCGTTGATCTGTATCAAGCGTTCAGGCGTGCGGCCCTCATCCTGCAAACAGCGCCTTCGCGTTCCCGGAGCCAATGGCCAGCTGCTCCGCCTCCGAGAGCGCCAACGCGGCCACCTCTGCAACCTCGGCATGCACCAGCAGCTCCGGTGCAAAGGGGTAGTCGGAGCCGAACAACAGGCGTTCCATGCCGATGAGCTCGCGCAGGCTGCCGAGCATGTACGGCGAGGGGCTGAGCGCCGTGTCGTAGTAGAACTGCCGGAGGTAGTGCAGTGTGCCCTGCGGGAAATGCGTGTCCTTGTCGAGCACGAAATCGCACAGCGACAGCCGCCAGGCGATGTAGGGCACGGTGCCGCCAGCGTGCGAGAGAATGAAGCGGATATCGGGGAAGCGCGCCAGCGCACCGGAGGTGATGAGGTTGGCGACAGCGCGCGTGGTGTCGAACACAAACTCGATCATGTAGCCGGGCAGTGCCAGCGTGATCTCGCCGGCGTAGCGCGGCAGATTGGGGTGCAGGAACACCACGGCCTTGCGGCGGTTCAGCTCGTCCAGCAGCGGCCAGCCGTCCGGGTGGCCGAGGTACTGGCCATCGACGGACGACAACAGCGTCACGCCGTCGGCGCCGAGCGCGTCGAACGCATATTTTACTTCCACCACGGCGCTGTCCGGCTGTGTCTGCGAAACCGTTGCGAAATACCCGAAGCGTTCGCTCCCCCTTTTAAGCGCACTGCCGTACTCATTGCAGGCGCGCGCCAGTTCATCCGCCGCGCCCGCGTCGCCGAAGTACACGCCCGGGCAGGAGACAGACAGGTACGCCCGATCGATGCCGGTCGCGTCCATCAGTGCCAATGATTTCTCGGGCGTCCATTCGGGCAGCGCCGCGCCTGCGGACTCGTGTACGCCGAGTTGCCGGAGCGCCTGCGCATAGAACGCAGGCACCATGTGGTGGTGTACATCGATGCGCGTGGCGGCAGGTGGCATGCGGTCTCTCCTCGTCGACGGTCGGTAAATCCATCATCCTGTACCGCGCCGCGCATTGCCAGCGCGGGCCCGGGCGGGATTCAGGCAGCACCCTGCCCGCCAAACCTCGCCCGCAGACGGCGGTGGCGCCACCAGAATACGAACTGATAAACCGGTTGCAGCAGGTAACCCAGCACGGCCAGCCGGCTCTCATAGTGCACAGCGTCAGTCACCCGGCAGCCACCGGCGATGGTCGCTATGGTGCGCGTGTGATTCCACTGCGCGTTGATGAAGGACGACGAGGTCTCCACAAATCCCTCACCCGGCAGCACGGCCGCCAGATAGAACGCGTGCCGGTCGATTGGCAGCACGCCGAAGAGCAGGAGCCAGCTCGCAAACAGCGGCGTTTTCTCGGGCCATTCGGACAAGGGCCGCGCCGCCCACGCTTCCGGTGCCGTCATGCGCACCCACGGCCACAGCTCGCTGTTGACGCCGCGCAGGGTCAGCGTGGGTAGCACTGCAGCTATCGGTGCGGCGAGGTCGCTGGCGCGGGAGAATCGGGCGTGCATCAGGTGGCGGCCATTACCGCGCGCCAGCCCCGGTGCGACTAGATCCTGCCGTAAATTTCGAGCGCGCCGTCATAGATCATGGACACAGAGATGAAGAAAATCACCGCCAGGCCGATGTACGCGATCCAGTGATGCCGCTGCAACAGGCCTGCGATTTTGGTCGAGGCGAAGGCCATCAGGGCGACCGACATAGTGAGCCCGACGACCAGCACCCAGGTGTGCTCGCGCGCCGCACCCGCCACGGCCAGGACGTTGTCGAGCGACATGGACACGTCAGCCAGGGTGATCTGCATCACTGCCTCGCCGAACTTCTTCGGCTTGACTTCGACCTGCACCCCGGCCTCATGCTGGCATTGGATCACCTTCGCGTCGCGGATTTCCCGCCACAGCTTCCAGGCGACCCACAACAGCAGGATGCCGCCGGCAAACATGAGGCCGATGATCTGCAGCAACTGCACGGCGCCGAAGGAAAAGGCAATCCGCAGCACGGTGGCGATGGCGATGCCGAGGATGATGACCTGCTTGCGCTGGTGCAGGGGGACTGAGGCCGCGACCATACCCACGACAATGGCGTTGTCGCCGGCCAGCGCCAGATCGACCAGCAGGACCTGGGCCAGCGCGTAAAATTCCGCAAAAGAAAACATCGTCAATCTACATCAGCCATCAATGACGCCACACTGCAATACGCGCCCTGAAAACGCAACCGAGCCTCAGGCCGGAGTGTCGCGTTTATCCTGGAGCCGGCCCTGCAGGTAGGCGCCGACGATACCGATGAGCCAGCAGGCCAGCAGCGCGGTCGACGCAACATTCGCGGCCTGTTCACTCCCGTGCATCTGTTGCGTCACCATCGTGGTGAGTGAGTACACATCGGCGCCGACCGCGCCGCTCTCGACCTGCCGCGCAACCTCGCGGGTGACGCGCAGGACGATGGACACGATGGTAGAGAGCGCAAAGCCGGCTACCCCGGCCAGCACCACGCCCGTCACCCAGCGTTTCAGGTACAGATGCCCGAGCCCGGGAAACACCAGTGCCGAGAGCAGGGCGGCTTTAGTAGCTCTGGTCATCGTCGGCGCGGCTCAGGCCGTGTACAGCGTATAGATGCCGATGCCGATGAACCCGGCCCCGGCGATGTACTGCAGGTATTTGGTGTTGATCGTCTCGGAGAGCAGGCTGCCGGCCAGCACTCCGATGGCGGAGGCGATCACCAGCGCGGCAGAGGCCCCCAGGAAGACGGTGCACTTGTTCACTTCTTTGTCGGCGGCGAACAGCATGGTGGCCAGCTGCGTCTTGTCGCCCAGTTCCGCGATGAACACGGAGGCAAAAATCGTCAGGAAGATTTTCCAGTCCATCACTACCGGTCCTCAAGTCCGCATCGTCAACGTCCGCCAGTGTACTCACTCACTCGCGCTGCCTCTACCCTATTTTTCGGGCTGATCAGGCAGCAACGTCGCCTCGCCTTCCACGGCAATTCCGCCCTATACTCGCCCGCAGACTCGATCGCATTGGGAACCCTGGGATGACAGCGTCAAATCCGACCAGACCGCCGCAAGATTTTTCCGCTGCACCACCGCGACCCGTGCACTGCGCGCGTCACCGAAGGGGATCCCGCATTGCAGCCAGGCGCGCACGGATCGCTGCAGCCTGCGCGGCCCTGTTGTGCGCGGCGCTCGGCAATCGGGCCGTGTTCGGCTTCGACTTCGAGGACGTCGCCAGGCGCGCCGAAGCCAATGCGCAGACGCCGTATCGGGCGCCGGAACACAAGCCCCCTGCCGCGCTGGCGGCGCTCAGCTACGATCAATACCGCGACATCCGCTTCCGCCCCGACCGCGCGCTGTGGCGCGCGGACGAAATCCCGTTCGAGGTGATGTTTTTTCACCTCGGCAAGTTCCAGACCGAACCCGTGCTGATCAATGAAATTGACGGACAGAACGTGCGCCACATTCCGTACCGGGCGACGGAGTTTGATTACGGGAAAAACACGTTGTCGCCGCGCACGTGGGGAGACATCGGCTTCGCGGGATTTCGCGTGCACTACCCGCTCAACAACGCGCAGTACAAGGACGAGATCGTCGTGTTCCTCGGCGCCAGCTACTTCCGCGCGCTCGGCGCCGGAGCGCGCTACGGCCTGTCCGCGCGGGGGCTCGCTATCGACACCGTCGGCGGCAGCGGGGAGGAATTTCCGCGTTTCAGCGAATTCTGGCTGGTGAAGCCCGCCCCGGGCGCCGCGACGCTGCGGGCCTATGCACTGCTGGATTCAAGGCGCGTGACCGGGGCCTACGAATTCGAGATCCGGCCCGGCGCCGAGACCACGATGAACGTGCGCATGCGCCTCTATTTCCGCGACCGTGTGGCCACGCTCGGCATCGCCCCGCTCACCAGCATGTACTTCTTCGGCGAGAACCAGCCACACCGCACCGACTTCCGGCCGGAAGTGCACGACTCCGACGGATTATTGGTCGCCACCGGGAGCGGCGAATGGCTGTGGCGGCCGCTCATCAATCCGCAGCAGACGCTGACCACCTCGTTCGGCATGCAGGACCTGCGCGGCTTCGGCCTGCTGCAGCGCGACCGCAATTTCCACAGCTATGAAGACCCGGAGGCGAGCTACGAACTGCGTCCGAGCGCCTGGGTCGAGCCGGTCGGCAGCTGGGGCGCCGGCCGCGTCGAGCTCGTGCAGCTCAGCACGCCCGATGAAACCAACGACAACATCGTGGCGTACTGGGTGCCGGAACACACGCCGGAGGCCGGCGATGCACTTGAACTTGCGTACCGGATCCACTGGCAGGGGCAGACGATGCAGCGGCCTCCGGGCGCAGAAGTCGTGCAGACCCGCACCGGCCGCGGGTTCGCCGAACTTGCGGCGGACGAGCAGCAGTTCATCGTCGATTTCGAGGGCCCGGCACTGGCGAACCTGCCAGCAGATGCCGCCGTCGAGGCCGTGGTCTCCTCGCCCGTGAACGGCAAGGTGATCGAGAGCAATGCGTACCGCGTCGCGGCGACCGGCGCGTGGCGCATGGCCGTGCGCGTCCGGCAGCTGGACCTGGAGGAAACCACAGAGTTGCGCGGCTTCCTGCGGCACGGCGACGACGTGCTGACCGAAACCTGGAGCTATATCCTGCCCGGGAAAGAGTAAAGGGGACGCATTTATTTTTGTGGCTCTTCGTGGAGTAAAGGGGACGCATTTATTTTTGTGCGCGGACAAACAAACGATAGAAATAAATGCGTCCCCATATTAGACAGATTAGAGGACACACTTCCATGGACTTGACCGATCCCAACGCAGACCTGGACAACGCCGACGAATTTCATTTCGTCCTGCGGATTGCGACGTCCAAAATTTTTGACGGTGTGGAGCCGGACGAATTTCTGCGCTGGGCAGGGAGCGCGATACCACTGCTCGCCCCGGCGATGTTTGCGGCCATCGATCCTGCCAGTCACGCGCAGGCCGCCTACTGGATGGGCCGGGCATTGTGGAACTCGGCGCCTCTCCCGGCCAATAATTTCCGGCCCGCGCCACTGCCCAAGCCGGAGCGAAACTTGCCCTGCCCTTGCGGCTCAACGCTCAAATACAAGCATTGCTGTGCCGGCCAGCCCCAGGCCGTCACCCTTCCCGAGGATATCTTCTGGCTGATGCTCCCTCAGGTCTACAGCAAGCAGACCGTCAACCAGTTGCTGAAAACCAACCGGTTTCCCGTTGAGGGCATTGCCGCCATCGCGAACTTCTACTACGAAGCGGGAGATGATGCACAGGTGATCAAGATACTGGACCCGCTGTTCGCCGGCGAGGCAAGCCGGATCGGTCACCATCACGAGGCGCTGCTGGATATGCTGTGCGACGCCTACAACAACCACTACCGGACCGACCGGAAGAAACGTGAATTGCTGGAACGCATGTGCCAGCACCCGAGCAAGGCGATTCGCGGTGCCGCCTGGCAGCGCATGGCGTCCTGGCAAATCGATCTGGGCAATGTCGAGGCCGCCCACGAGGCCCTCTCGCACGCCATGCGCGCCAACCCGGACGATCCGAGTCACGCATTGCTCGAACTGATCATGCTGGTATCGTCGCAGCAAATCGACCAGGCCAGGCAGCGGGCAGCCTTCTGGTTCGCGCGCCTGAAGCGCGATCAGCAGGAGTTTCCGGAACTGTTGGCGACGCTTGGCCTGGCGCGTACCGATCCGGTGCAAGCCCTGCAGTCGCATATGCGCCAGCCTGGCCCGCACGGCGATGACCGGCTCGACCGCCTGTTGACGTGGCTGCAACTCGATTCACCACTGCCCCGTTACTCGGTTGAGTTCTGGGGCAATGCAGATACAGCAGACTGTGACCGCGACCCGCTGACGCGCGATCTGTTCAACGATGGCCAGGCTGACGACGACCTGGACTTCGCCGACCCGGTCGCCAACTCCGCTGTACTGCGCCCGCCCGAGGATATATTCCGTCTGGAGTCGCGGTGGGACAAGGTCTGCCCGGTGCAAAAGCCATTTTCAGTGGCATTCGAGCCCACGAGTTCCACCGATACCTGGAGCGACCCGCAGGACGACGGCTGGCTGCGCTTTCTGGAACAGCATCCGCAGGCGATCAACAGCCTCGAAGTGCTGGACGATATTCTCACCCTGATTTTCACCCACCCTCTGAGCGAGACACCGTATGGCCCGATGCGCGATTGCTACCCTGTGCTGCAGCGCGCCCAACGGATCGTGGAGTGCGTCGAACTGCCTGCTTCGCGTACGCTGCCCTGGGTGATTCAGGACAACCGTCCGCTGCTGCGGCTCCTCGCCCACCAGATTCTGATCTGTGAGCAGTTGCTGGGGGACAAAACCGAGTCGATCCGGCTTTCCGAGCGCTACCTGAGATTCAACCCCGGGGATAATCACGGCTATCGCACCGCGCTCGTCAATTATTATCTGCACGAGGACAGGAACGAGGAAGCCGCCGCGCTCTCTGGAAAATACCCCGATGACATGCTGGCAGATACCCGCTACGGGCGTGTGCTGGCGTTGTACCGGCTCGGCGATGAGCCCGGCGCGGCCCACGCATTGAGCGGCGCCGCGCAGGATCTGCCGCTGGTAATGGATTACCTGTGCCGCGCGCGCGTCGCCAAGCCAAAACTTCATGAAGACAGTGTCATGATTGGCGGCAAGGATCAGGCCTGGATTTACCGCAACGACATGCGCGACTGCTGGATGCAAACACCTGGCTGCCTGGAGTGGTTGAAGCGGCAGTAGCCCACGCCGCCATTCCCTCTGCTCGATGATCGAGATGCCGGGGGCGGCTAACAGTTATCGTTTGAATGCGGCGAGGTAGAGACATGAACACGGGACACGCCGGATCCTGTCTGTGCGGTGCAGTTCGCTTCACCATCGCTGGCTCGTTTGAACGATTCTATCTCTGCCACTGCGCCTATTGCCGCAAGGACTCTGGCTCCGCCCACGCCGCCAATCTGTTTTCGTCCACGGCAACGCTGACCTGGGTTTCCGGCCGGGACGCGGTTACGACGTTCACACTTTCCGGTACTCGGCACGCGAAATGTTTCTGCGCTCGCTGCGGCTCGGCGCTACCCTTCTCCAACGATCACATGACTGTCGTCCCCGCCGGCAGCCTGGACACCGAAATTGCCCTTGCGCCTGACGGCAATATTTTCACTGGCAGTCGCGCCACCTGGGATCATGACCTCCATACCGCTAAAAGCTATGATGCCTTTCCAGCATAGGCGGCACGCAACACGTCGTGCTTGTGGACGATGTTGTTGCGCGTCGCGCACCAGCATCGCCACACCCCGAAACACTGACAGGTGAAAAAAATGACGAAGCCAGTCCTCAATGTTTCTGACGTCGAACTGCAACCAATGCCGCCCACACATGCGGCAACCGGCCCCGCTGCGGAGCGCTTTGCCGCTCGTATCGGCATGATTGGGCCGCAGGTCGGGGCCCAGAAGCTCGGTTACAACCTCACCGCGATCCCGCCGGGAAAGCGTGCTTTTCCCCTGCACAATCATCGCGTCAATGAAGAAATGTTCTTTGTGCTGGAAGGCAGTGGCGAGGTTCGCATCGGGACGGCGACGTACCCCATTCGCACGGGCGACATTATTGCCTGCCCGCCGGGCGGCAGGGAGACGGCGCATCAAATTCGCAATACGGGCGCCGTGGAACTGAAGTACCTCGCAATCAGCACCACGGTCTCGCCAGAACTCTGCGAATTCCCCGACTCCAACAAGTTTGGCGTCCTCGCGGAGTTTCCACCCGGTCCTGATGGTCAGCCGCGGGGCTTCCGCTTCATAGGTCGTGAGGAGAATGCTGTCGAATACTGGGACGGCGAGTAAGGGCCGTCTGGCATCTCCCGATGTTTCACGCACCACGTCTGAACCGTCCCGGCGTGCGGTGGTCAACCAGACGGGGGAACTGCAGTTCTCCCACCGCGCAGACGACTGGCTGGTGGCGAGTGCCGTGCAGCGTACAATGACCGGGGCGATCCGGCAGTAGAACAGTGACAGGGAGACGATCATGAAAAACGTCAAGGTGCTGGGAATCGTGCTCGCGGTTCTGTTGGCAATTGGGTTCTATGCGTTGCCGTATGTCACCGTCGCGCAAATGCAGCGCGCGGCTAGTGCCAATGACGGCGAGGCGTTATCCGAACATATCGATTTCCCGTCCGTACGGCAGAGCTTGAAAGACCAGCTCAATGCCATGTTTGCAGATGCTGCCGCAGATCACGCTGAGAAAAATCCGTTTGGCATACTGGGTGCGGCCGTTGAAGGCCTGTTGGTGGATAAAATGGTGGATGTGTATGTCACGCCGGCCGGGCTCACCCGGATCATGCGTGGCGAAAGCCCCGATGGCGCACCCGGCGACACCACGAACACCACGAGTACCGCGAGCGGCGAGGACAGCACGGACAGCGAACCCTTCCACGATGCCTCGCTCGCGTTTGCGTCGTTGAGCAAATTCACCGTGACGGTCAAAGACAAGGATTCCGATCAGGAAATCCGGTTCATTCTGCGACGCTCTGGCCTGTCGTGGAAAATGACAGAGATCCTGCTACCGCTGTGATGGCCACCCCGGCAGTGCCACGACAAAGGGAGCGATAGACAATGACAACAGAACAGATGTTCGAGACGCTTGAAGTGAGCGTCGATGGCCCGATAGGCCGGCTGTGGTTGAACCGCCCCGACCGGCTCAATGCCCTGTCGACGCGACTGTTGCAGGAAGTTGCGCTCGCGGCCCGCTGGTTTGATGCGCAGGAGGCTGTGCGCGTGGTGATCGTGGGTGGGCGCGGCCGCGCGTTTTCCGGCGGCGCGGATCTGGCCAGTTTTCCGTCCCTCGACCACCCCGGGCTGCGCGATGCCGCGGATGCAGGAAGGCAGATGGCAGAGGCGCTGGAAGCCATGCGCGCGCCCTGCATCGCCCGCATCCACGGCTGGTGTGTGGGTGGTGCCCTGGTGCTGGCTGCGGCCTGCGACCTGCGAGTGGCAGCGGACACCGCGCGTTTTTCGATTCCGGAAGTGGATCTGGGGATTCCGCTCGCCTGGGGCGGCATCGAGCGTCTGGTGCGGGAGATCGGGCCAGCGCTGACCAAGGAACTGGTCATTACCTGCCGCGTGTTCGATGCCGCCGAGGCCAGGATGGCGGGCTTTCTCAACCGTGTGGTGGACGAGAACTCCCTCGACAGCGCGGTGAACGACCTCGCGGCGGAAATTGCCGCCAGGCCGCGTTTGCCGGTTTTCGCTACCAAACGTCACACCAATGTGGTGACGGCGCAGATGGTGGGTGCGGACCGGGCCTGGTCGGACGCAGACAGCCTGATCGCAGCCCTGGTCGACCCTGAATGCAGTGCCGCGCGCGAGCACTACATCAAGACCCGACTCGGCAAGTAGCAGGCCTTGCCACGGCGCCGGCGCAACGGCTGCGCATCCCAGCCATCCTGCTTATAATTCCGGTGACACGGCGCGGTGTTGGCACTTGAACAGGGCGCTGTTTTCATCCCATTCACACAAGGAGAACAACCATGGACACATTCCTGGCAAACAGTCGCCCGTACCTGCTCAGCCTCCTGCGCATCGTGGCGGCATTTCTGTTCATGGCACACGGTACGCAGAAGATTTTTGGCTTCCCGGCGCCGCAGCGCGGGCCGTTCGAGCTGATGTCACTCTCCGGTGTGGCAGGCACGCTGGAACTGGTCGGCGGCGCACTGCTGCTGATCGGCCTGTTCACGCGCCCCGTCGCGTTCCTCCTGTCCGGGCTCATGGCATTCGCCTACTTCCTCGCCCATACGCCGCAGGGCTTCTGGCCCCTGGTGAACGGCGGTGAACTGGCCGCGCTGTATTCGTTCCTGTTTATTTACATCGCCAGTGCGGGCGGCGGCGCGTGGAGCGTCGACAGCCTGCGCGCACCGCACTCGCCGCGAGGACTCATTTCATGAGCGTTACCACTACCATTTCAGGCCACATCCTGGTCATCCAGATGAACCGGCCGGCAAAACGCAACGCGCTGAACGGCGACATCACGCTCGGCATCGATGCCGCGATGAACGAACTGGAAGACAATCCACAGTTGTGGTGCGCGATCCTGACGGGTACGGACACCGTGTTTTCCGCCGGTGCTGACCTCGCCACCGGGCCGGGCGAGCCCACGGAGCGCGGTGGCATCGTCGGCCTCATCAACCGGCAGCGCACCAAGCCGCTGATCGCGGCGGTGGAAGGGCTGGCGCTGGGCGGCGGGCTGGAGCTGGTGCTGTGCTGCGATATTGTGGTTGCCTCACGCTCCGCGTCGTTTGGCCTGCCCGAGGTCAAGCGCGGCCTGATGCCGGATTTCGGCGGCGCCTTCCGCATCAGCCGGGTACTGCCGGTGAATATCGCGCGCGAGCTGTTGCTGACGGGTGAGAACCTGTCCGTCGAACGGGCGGAGCGCCTCGGCTTCGTGAATCACATCACCGAGAACGGGCAGGCGCTGGCGGGTGCAATGGCCGTCGCGGAAAAAATCTGCACGAACGCACCGCTCGCGGTGCGCGAGGCGCTCGCCATCATCAATGCCGAAGTGAATGGCGATGAAGACGCCATCTGGCGCAGCAGTCATGCGGCACATCACCGACTGCTGCAGTCCGAGGATGTCAAGGAAGGCATAGGCGCATTTTTCGAGAAGCGCGCGCCAAAGTGGACCGGGCGTTAGCATGAAGATCCCGGAGCCGCTGTTTGCCGTCATCAACCCACTGATGCGGATGCTGTTGCGCTCCCCCCTGCACGCGTTGCTGAGCAGCTCCCTGATGCTCGTCACCTACACGGGGAGAAAGAGCGGCAGGACATATTCCACACCGGTGCGCTACCTCAGGACCGGCGACACCATACAGGCATTCACATCGCAGGATACGCAGTGGTGGCGCAACCTGCGCGGCGGCCTGGACGTCATCCTGACGATTCAGGGCGAGGATCTGCGCTTTCACGCCACGGTCATCGAGCACGATATGCCGAAGACGCGCGAAGCGCTCCTGCGCTACTTCATGGTTTTCCCGCAGGATGCGGCCTATCACGACGTGAAACTCGACAGCGACGGGCGTCCGGTGCCGGCTGATTTGGAGAGCGCGGCGAAACATGCGATAGTCGTGACCGCTACGCCTTCGATCACTGCATCGCGCAACCCATAACCCGCCTGCGGGGCGCGCGCCGCTGTCTTCGTCGCGCGCAGCTTCAATGCCAAACACACGGGCTGCTCAGGCCCACCTTGAAGACGGTTTTTCATGCTCGTAGTCTGGATCGGATTCATCGCGTTTATCCTGCTGATGCTGGCGCTGGACCTCGGGGTTTTCCACCGCGGCGCCCAGGTGGTGACCGTGCGGCAGGCCCTGATGTGGTCCGGTGTCTGGATGAGCATGAGCGTGTGCTTCGCGACCCTCGTGTACTTTGCCTACGACGGCCAGTGGATGGGCCTCGGTACGGTACCCGACCCTGTCGATGGACTGATCAACAACGGTGAGATGGCCATCGAAAAATACCTGACGGGTTATATCGTCGAGCTGTCATTGAGTGTGGACAACCTCTTCGTGATCGCCATGATCTTCAATTTTTTCGCGGTGCCGGCGATGTACCAGCATCGCGTGCTCTTCTGGGGCATTCTCGGCGCGCTGGTGATGCGCGGCATGATGATCGTACTCGGCGCCAGACTGATCGCCGAATTCCACTGGATCCTGTACGTGTTCGCCGTGTTCCTGCTGTTCACCGCCGTGAAGATGCTCTTCCTCAACACCGCGGAATCGGATCCGAACAAGAACCTGGTGCTGCGCATCACGCGGCGCTTTTTCCCAGTGACCACGCGCTACCATGGCCAGCACTTCTTCGTACGCGCGGGCTCGCCTGCGGCGCACGAAAGCGAAATTCCCGGCGCCCCTGAACTGCCCGACCCGATGCTGGAGAAAGCAGTGCCCGGAACATTGCTGCTCACGCCCTTGATGCTGGCGCTGATCATGGTGGAAACCACGGACCTGATCTTCGCCGTCGACTCCGTGCCCGCGATCTTCGGCATCACCGGTGATCCATTTCTCGTGTTTACCAGCAACGTCTTTGCAATCCTCGGCTTGCGCTCGCTGTTCTTCGCGCTCGCCGGGATGATGGACAAGTTCCGCTACCTGAACGTATCCCTGGCCCTGGTGCTCATGGTGGTGGGCGTGAAAATGCTGACCGCGCAATGGCTGAAGCAGCACCTCGGCGGGCATTTCAACCTCTATCTGCTGCTGGTGATCGTCACCATCCTGGCGGCGGGCGTCATCGCCTCATTGTGGGCGGACCGCCGACAGACCCGGTGAGGCCACCATGTACGTACCCGAACATTTTGCCGAAGCTGATACCACGATCCTGCAGGACACGATGATTGATTGCGCGCGCTTCAGCTGGGACATCCGCCTCGGACACAACGCCCACACGCAGCCGAGCATGACCCTGAGCGGCTGCGAGACCAGCTTCCGCGCGACGCCATCCGCATAAACCTGCAATTGCGGCACAACGAGCACGAAAACCCGGTTCGACTGAATGAGCATGCACGGCAACTGCAGCTGCAATAACATGCAGATCACCTGGCACACGACAGACTACAGCGTTGTGCCGAGGGCCTGCCAGTGCGGCTATTGCCGGCGCAAAGGCGCAGCGTATGTCTCGAAATCCGGCACGGCGGTCGAGGTGCGCATTCACGATGCGAACCAGCACTGGATTCATGTGCAGGGCAGCCGGAGCGCCGAGTTCCACGAGTGCGCCGCCTGCGGTGATGTCGTGCTGGTTACGGCCATGATCGACGGCGAGGTTTACGCTGCGCTGAACGCGCGCTGCCTGCACAACCGGCTGGGGTTTGCCACCGCGGTGGCCGTGGATTACGCAGGCCAGACGGCGGAAGAGAAAATGCTGCGCTGGCGCCAGAACTGGTGTTCGCCGATTCGCATGACACCTTGAGGCAACACGATAGCAGCCCGGGCGCTGCTGGCGCACAACGGGATTCGGGACGGCCAACCTATGTCACTTGAGCAGTTGATCACCCACTACGGCTATGCGGCCGTTGCCATCGGCACGTTTTTCGAAGGCGAGACGATTCTGGTGCTGGGCGGATTCGCCGCGCATCGCGGCCTCCTGGAACTGCCGTGGGTGATGGTGGCGGCATTTCTCGGCAGTTTTTGCGGCGACCAGCTGTATTTTTTCATCGGCCGCAACCGAGGAGAAAGGCTGCTCAACAACAAACCCCACTGGAAGGAAAAATCGGCGAAGGTCTTTTCACTGCTGGACCGCCACCAGGTCGCGCTGATCCTCGGCTTCCGCTTTTTGTACGGCCTGCGCACCGTGACGCCGTTCCTGCTGGGTTCGGCGGGCATTGCGCCGGCGCGGTTCATCGTACTGAACATGATTGGCGCCCTGGTATGGGCGATCGTGGTCGGCAGTCTGGGATATTTTTTTGGCTCCGCCATCGAAGTGGTGATCGGCGACATCAAGCGCTACGAGCTGCTGTTCTTCGGCATCATCGCCGGCATCGGCCTCGGCATCTGGGTACAACGGCGACTGGCCCAGCGCGAGGACAAGAACTCAAGCGCACGCGAACCCGAATGACCGCGCCGCGCGCGGCCAGCAACATCAGTCGAGAAATTCCACTTCACCGGTGTGCAGGTCGTACAGAGCGCCAACCAGCCTGACATTACCCTCGGCTTCCAGCCCAGCCACGATCGGACTTTTTTTGCGGATGGTTTCCAGCGTCAGCTCCACATTCTTCTGGGCGACGAGGTGTACGAATTCCGCGTTCTTCGAGGTTTTCTCGCCGGGATAACCGGCCAGGGCGTCCACGGCGGGCTTCACATTCTCCAGCATGGCCGTGATATTTCCCAACTGCACGTTGTCGATCGCGGCCTTGATCGCACCGCAGTTTTCATGGCCCAGCACGAGAACCACCTTCGCGCCCGCCACTTTGGTGGCAAACTCCATGCTGCCGAGTATGTCGGTGTTGGCGAAATTGGCTGCCACGCGCGCCACGAAGATATCGCCAATGCCCTGGTCGAACACATCCTCCACCGGCACCCTGGAATCCACGCAGGACAGCACGATGCCCTTGGGCGCCTGGCCGCTGGCCGCATCGCGCACTAGCGCGGAATGATCGCGGACAGTTTGGGTACCGCTGACAAACCGCCCATTGCCCGCCTTGAGCCGGGCCAGCACGTCGTCGGGCGTCAGCGCCTGTTGCTCCTGCGCGGTCAGCACCCGATCCGTCCGTGGGACGGGGGATTGTGCGCAGGCAATGGTTGATAGCAACAGCGCGACGAACAAGGTGAGCAGCGTTTTCATCGAGGGTCTCCTGGGTTCATGCCGCGCGCAGCGCGCGCCCCAACTTCCGCGCGCCCAGCGCGGCCGTCGCGGCGCCATCGCGCCACACGGGTTCACCGTTGATCCACACGCTCGTGACGACGCCCTCCGAGCGGTTGAACATCTGCTGGTGCTGGAACAGCTCGCGGTACTGCAGCACGCGGTGGTCGTTGGAATCCCAGCCCTTGAGTTCCTCGGGGTCGAGCAGCACGATGTCCGCCTGCGCGCCGATGTCGAGCGTGCCCACATCCAGTCCGAAGAACTCGGCCGGCTCGCGCGTCAGGCGCTTCACCACGGTGCTCACGGTTTGCAGCGAACGCGCCTGCGCCAGCTTCAGCGACATCAGGTTGGCGTCGAAGAAGGCCATGTTGGTGATGTGCGCGCCGGAGTCGTTGAAGCCCGGCATCGCGTTCTCGTCCAGAAGAATATCCAGCGTAGCGCGATTGCCGATGTTGCTCACGTCCACCCAGTAGCGGAATGATTTGTCGTAGGTGCGCATCATATGCAGCATGAATTCCGCATCATCGCCAATGGGTGACGGGAATTTTTCGAACGCTTCTCGCTCAGCATCGGAACGCGCGTTGGTGAGCGCGCCGCCCTGGAAGCGCTCCAGGCGGTCGAACACCGCCTGCATGCTCTCGCCGTTCCAATCCGCCACCGGCGCGCCGTCGAAAATCATGCGGTGCAGGTCGCGGATCACGACGTTGTCGGGCACGCCCAGCCGGGTGCGCAGGTGCGCGAGGTTGCGACCGCGCCGGCCGTGGTGCCAGTCGCGGCGGAAGCGGCGGATAAACTCAGGGTCGTTGAGCAGGGCCAGTCGCCCCTCGACGTCGTCGTACTCCCTGGCGATCAGCTCGCAGGTGGACTCCAGTTCCTCGTACAGCGGTGACACGATGCCGTCCGACCAGACGCGGAAGTTGGTGCCCAGCGCCTGAAAGCGGATATTGCCGCGCAGCAGGCGGCTGTTGAGCAGCCCCGCGAACCCAAGGAAGCTCTTGTGCGCCCTCGGCATCAACGCAAATTCCATGACTGACAGCGCCGAAGTCTTCAAGGTCTGGCCGAACAGCCGCCCGCTGGTGAAGAGAAAATACAGGAAGGCTTTGGCGCGATTCTCGATGATGGGTGTGGTCTGCCAGACGCGGTTGTACCGGCGCAGCACTTTCAGCAGGCGTTTCATCTCGCCGAAACCCGCGAACTGGGTGGGGATGCGCTTGGCGGTATACGGCTCGTTGGCCAGGTAGTGGAAGGGCAGGCCGTCGGTGCTGAGCCCGAGGTAGCCCTGCGCCATGCCCTGCTCCAGCAGTTGCTCCATGCGGGCGAGTTCCGCGTCGGTCGGGTCGCGGCTGATGCTGTCCTTCAGGCCCATCACCTCCACACGCAACATGGAGTGCGGAATAAACGCGCCGATGTTGGGGCCGAGCGGCACAGTGTCGAAATGGTCGAGGTAATCGCCGGTGTTGTCCCACTCAACCGCCTCGACACATTTGTACAACACCGACTTGGGAATGTTCTCCACGCGCGTGAAGCAATCGACGATGGGGTTCTGCTCGCCGCTCTGCTGCCGCCCGAAACAGGTGCCGAGGCTGCAGTTGCCCACCAGCACCGTGGTGGTGCCGTGCCGGACCACCTCGGGCAGGCCGGGCTCCAGGTCGACCTCGAGATCGAGGTGGGTGTGGATGTCGAGCAGGCCGGGCATCAGCCACTGGCCTTCGGCATCGACGATGTGCGTCGCTTCATGCGCCGGCAGCGCGCTGCCGCGGGCGGCGATGCGCCCGGCGCGAAGGGCGATATCTTCCTGCCGGGGCGCTGCGCCGGTGCCGTCGAAGACCAGCGCGTTGCGGATCAGCGTGTCCCAGGTTGCCATTGCTTCCACCTCTATCGGGATGAGCCGTGTATCAAGCCATTGCCCGCTGAAGTCGTCAACCCGCTGCATCCGTTTGAGTTCATTCTCTGTGCAATGTACGAGCCTGCACAGGGATGTGCGCTTTTTGGCGCGGCCGGCGAGGCGTGTTCCGGTCGGTCGTACCTGGCACATGCGAGCCCTGAGTGGGTCAACATCAGACCAAACCACTTGCTATTGTCCGCGCTGGCCTCGCGCCGGGCGTTACGGCATGATCGGTGCGAACTCGACCGCAGCACTACTGCCAACCAGGCCCGTTCACTGCATTCACATTTGGAAACTCCACCACATGGACCCGATCACCTTCGACAACAGCTACGCGCGGTTACCGGAGCGGTTTTATGCCCGGCAGGCGCCGGAGCCGGTGACGGAACCGGCGCTGATCCGGGCAAACGAAGAGCTGGCGCGGCAACTGGGGATAGACCCCAACTGGCTGGCATCGCCGGACGGTGTGCGCGCCATCGCGGGCAATGTCCTGCCGCCAAACGCCGAGCCTATCGCCACAGCCTATGCAGGGCACCAGTTCGGCGGTTTCAATCCGCAACTGGGCGACGGCCGCGCCGTGCTATTGGGAGAGATACTGACCCCGAACGGCGCACGCTTTGACCTGCAGCTCAAGGGCTCCGGTCGCACGGCGTGGTCGCGCGGCGGCGACGGCCGCTCGCCGCTGGGGCCGGTGCTGCGTGAGTACATCGTCAGCGAAGCCATGCACCGCCTCGGCGTACCCACCACCCGCTCGCTGGCGGCGGTGAGCACAGGCGAGATCGTCGCGCGCGATCGCTACCTGCCCGGCGCGGTACTGGCGCGCGTGGCCAGCAGCCACATCCGCATCGGCACCTTCCAGTACTTCGGTGCGCGGCGCGATACCGAGGCGCTGCGTCTGCTCGCCGACCATGTGATCGCGCGCCACTATCCGCAGGCGCTGCACAGTGACAATCCCGCGCTCGCGCTGCTCAATGGCGTGATCGACCGGCAGGCGCGCCTGCTCGCGCAGTGGCAGGCGCTGGGCTTTATCCACGGGGTGATGAATACCGACAACATGCTGATCTGCGGTGAGACCATCGACTACGGCCCGTGCGCCTTCATGGATGCGTTCAATCCCGCGCAGGTGTACAGCTCGATAGACCACGGCGGGCGCTACGCCTACGGCAACCAGCCGGGTATCGCGCACTGGAACCTGTCCTGTCTCGCCCAGGCGCTGCTGCCGATCCTGCACGAGGACGCGGAGCAGGCTGTGGCGCTGGCGCAGCAGGCGATCGACACGTTCCCGGCGCAATTCCTGGACGCCAACGCCCAGGGCATGGCGCGCAAGCTGGGGCTGCAGGCACTGCGCGAGGACGACACGGCGCTGGTGGAGGACTTGTGGCAACTCATGGCGCAGCACGCGCTCGACTTCACGCTGGCCTTCCGCCGCCTTGCTGACCTGGCGCACAAAGGAGGCGCGAAGGAGGTCGCGACGCTGTTCGAGTTCCCGGACGCATTGCAACCCTGGCTGGCACGCTGGCAGGCACGGCTGGCGCAGGAGGAGATATCGAGCGACCGGCGGCAGGCGCAGATGTACCGCGCCAACCCGGTGTTCATCCCACGCAACCACCTGGTGGAGGCGGCGATTAACGCCGCCACGGATGACGGGGACTGCAGCGTGTTTCACACCCTGGTGGATGTGCTGGAACACCCCTACGACTACCGCCCGGAGCTCTCCCTGTACGCGACGCCACCCCGGCCGGAGCAGGTGGTGCGACAGACGTTCTGCGGTACCTGAGCCTGCGCTTGATTCGCGTGCTCTTACCGCCTGACGCTGATCACTGTTTAGCCAGGCTGTAACCGCAGCGCGGCATCCTTGATGTTGGCAAGCAGCGCTTTCTGGCCCCTGTATATCCAGTAGATACCGCCCACGCCAATGCCGGCCATCGCGAGCGCAGAGCCAAGGTGGCCGTTGAACAGATCAAAAAAACCGAGGGCGATAAACAGCGCAGCCACTATGAGCAGCATGTTGTAGCCAGGCGGGCCCGCCAGGTCGTTCACCGATTTACGGATGAGATGTATTGAACCCGTATCATGGTTGACTACTGACACGTAGGGCCCCTCTTCCTTGCCTTTCTTGATACCCCAGATAATCGATGCCTTTGAGCCGGATCGAGCGCTGAATCCGGAATCCTCGATTTCAATCGACCTCTCGGAACCGTCCGCGGCCCGCACGAAAATCTTGTTGAAGTACGAGGTCGAAGTCGGCTGGTTGTGATCCCTCGATACCTCGGTGTAGCTGGATTTTTGTTGTTCCACGACTTCGCCCGAGAAGGCATAAAGTTCGATGGCCTTGCGTCCTGCAGTGACTGTTTCAAATGCTGGCATGATCGAATACTCGCTCTGGGTGGATAGGGGTCTGGCGTCAGGAAGTATAGGTGGCCTGTCCGGCTTGAGCTAATCCATTGCAGTAATCGTCAGGCGCATGGCAGGAGCCGTTCGGCGTGCCGATACTTCATTCACCCTGAACTGCGCTGGGGACAGAGATGCATCGAGAACTCCTGCTGGTGCTGGCCCTGACGGCCACCCCATTCTCGGCAGCGCTGCTGAGCAGAGGCCCTACCGACGCCCAGCGCGTGCTGCTGCTTGGCGACAGCTTCAGCATGCTCGCCGCCGGCGAGCGCATGCTTGCGCGCAACGGCGTCGCCGGTTCCGGCGCATCCGGCCCGATAAGCCTCAACCTGCTGGCGAACGCTGGAACAGGCGCCTGGGGTCCTTTGCACGAGGCGGATGGCACCGAGGCTGAGTGGCGCACGGTGATCTCCGGCACGATACAACCGGGGGCATTCGATGCCGTCATCGTCGAACTCGCCGCCAGCGATTGCTCCGGGTTTCCATGGCCGCGCGACGCTGTAACGGACACTGCGGCGATTACAGGCGCGATTTCCGCCGCCGACCCCAGCGTGCCGATCTACTGGCTGACGGTATCCAGCCCAGCCGATTCATCCGGCTGCGAGGCGATCGCGCGCAGCGAACTTGCGCTGATCCTCTAAGCACGCACCCCCGCGACCGCACAGCGCAGACAGCGCCTTGCGGTATCACCAGCCGCCCGCAAGGTCGTCTCCGCTGCATCAAACCAGTATACTGGCGCCACTTCCAAGCCATCGAATCACGCATCGCGCGAGCCTGCCCTTCTACCCATGGATTTTTTCGGCAAAACCCTGTCCGGCCCATTCACGATCCCCTCGGGCATCGTCACCACGGCGCCCGCCATCATCCAGTACGTCTTCGATCACCTGCCGCAGGTTGGCGTCATCACCACCAAGAGCATCGGCCTCGCGCCGCGCACGGGTAATCGCGAGCCGGTGTACAGCCAGTACGCGCCGGGCTGCTTCGTCAATGCGGTGGGACTGACTAATCCGGGCGCGGCCACGTCGCGGGAGCTGCTAGCGGCTTTGCAGGTGCCGGCCGACCGCTTCCTGCTGACCTCGATTTTCGGCGGCAGCCTGGAAGAGTTCGTGGAAGTAGCGAAGCTCCTGGCGCCGGTGTCGGACGGCCTGGAGCTGAACCTCTCCTGCCCCCATGCGAAAGGCTACGGCATGGCGATGGGGCAGGACCCGGACCTGGTGCGCGAGATCACCGCTGCCGTGAAGGCGGTGGTCGATATTCCGGTAATTCCCAAGCTCACGCCCAACACACCCGACATCGCGGCGATCGCGCGCGCCGCGCTCGCAGGCGGCGCCGACGGCCTGTGCGCCATCAACACCGTCGGGCCGGGTTATACCGCCGCGCACGGCTACCCGGTACTGAGCAACGGCGCCGGCGGCATGTCGGGCAAGGGCATACTGCCCATCGGCCTGAAATGCGTGCGCGATATCCGCGCGGTGACAGACTGCCCGATCATCGGCTGCGGCGGCGTCAGCAGCGCCGCGGATGCGCGCGCCTACTTCGACGCCGGCGCGACGGTGGTCGGCGTGGGCTCGGCGCTCACCGGCCTGACCACGGACGAGATCGCGGACTATTTCCGCGTGCTGGCCGATGACATGGACAGCGCCGGCGACCGCGCCGAAGCACACATCCGCTACGACATGGACATGCGCTTTCGCCCCGTGACGCTGGTGGAGAACACGCGGGTTTGTGCGGACATCGCGCAGTTGAAATTCGACCGCAAGATCAATATCCAGGCCGGCGAATTCGTATTCCTGTGGCTGCCCGGGCTCGGTGAGAAACCGTTCTCCGCGCTGACCGACGATCCCTTCACGCTAGCGGTGATCGATGTCGGCCAGTTCACCCACGCGCTGATGGAACTGCCGCCCGGCACGCAGGCGTTCGTGCGCGGCCCGCACGGCATTCCCGTCGCGCCGCCCGAGGATGCGAAGATCATGGCGGTGGCCGGCGGCACCGGCCTCGCCGCCGTGTACCAGATCGCGCGCGATTTCGGCGACACGGAAATCTTCGCCGGGGCGCGCAGCGCCGAGCGGTTGTACTACCTCGATGAGTGCAGGCGCGTTGCCACGGTACATGTGGCGACAGACGACGGTAGCAAGGGCTACCACGGCACGGTTACTTCGCTGCTGCGCGAGCGCCTGCTGGCCATGAGTCCGCAGGAGCGCGAGCAACTGGTGTTCTACAACTGTGGGCCGGCAGGGATGGTGCATGCCGCGGTCGCGGTGGAGCGCGAATTCTGCCGCCCGGAACAGATACACAGTTCCATCGACTACCTGACCAAGTGCGGCGTGGGCATCTGCGGCGCCTGCGCCGCGCCGGACGGCCGCCGCCTGTGCGTCGACGGCCCGTTCCTGGCAGCCGGATAAACATCGCACCGAAGCGACGGAGGCGCCTGCGTCATGCCCGCCGATAACGGCATCTATACCGCACCGTGGGAAAAGTCCTTCTCGCGGCTGCTCACACCGCTGGAAGAATTCATCCAGCGGCAGACCACCAGCGGCCTGCTGCTGATGATCTGCACCGTGATCGCGCTGTTTGTCGCCAACAGCGCACTCTATGGCAAGTACGACCACCTGCTGCACACCGAACTCGGCGTGACGCTGGGCAGCTTCGCGTTTTCGCTGTCGCTGCACCACTGGATCAACGAAGCGCTCATGGCGATGTTTTTCTTCGTCATGGGGCTGGAACTGAAGCGCGAACTGACGGTGGGCGAACTCTCCGCGCCGAGCCAGGCGTTGCTGCCCATCATGGCCGCGGTCGGCGGCATGCTGGTGCCCGCTGCGTTGTACGTTGCGGTCAACTTCAATGAACCCAGCATCAGCGGCTGGGGTATACCCATGGCCACCGATATCGCCTTCGCCGTCGGGGCGCTCAGCCTGCTGGGTTCACGCGTACCGAAATCGCTCGCCACCTTTCTCATTGCACTCGCCATCGTCGACGACCTCGGCGCGGTGGCCGTCATCGCATTGTTCTACACCGACACGCTGAACCTGCACGCACTGGGCTATGTCGCCCTCTGTACGCTGGTGCTGATCGCGCTCAACCTCGGCGGTGTGCGCCGCGCCCTGCCCTATGGCCTGGTCGGTATCGTGCTGTGGGCCGCGATGCTGTCCAGCGGTGTCCATTCGACCATCGCTGGCATCATCGTGGCATTCCTGATCCCGATCCGGCCCAAGCTCGAGCCGGAAGTCTTTATCGAGCGCATCCTGGACAGCGCGGGCAACATGCGCGAGGCAGTGCAGGAAAACGCCAGCATCATCCACAACCTGCGCCTGCGTACACTGGTGACTTCGCTCGGGGATGGCGTACGCCTGGTGCAGGCGCCATCACAACGCCTGGAGCATAACCTGCACCTGCCGGTCGCCTATCTGGTGATTCCTGTCTTCGCCCTCGCCAATGCCGGCGTTCCCATCGACTTCTCCCATCTGGACCGCTATCTGCAACAACCCATCACCCTCGGCGTGCTGATCGGCCTGCTGCTGGGCAAGCCGATCGGCATCGCCACCTTCACGTGGCTCACCGTCAAGCTGGGATGGGCAAAGTTGCCGCCCGGCTTGACGATGAAACACTTCCTCGGCGTTGGCCTGCTGGGAGGGATCGGCTTCACCATGTCGATCTTCATCGCCAATCTCGGTTTCGGCAATTCGCCCGAGGCGCTGCTCATGGCCAAGACCGGCATCCTGCTCGGCTCGGCGCTGGCGGGCGGCAGTGGCATCGTGTGGTTGATGGTGCTGGGGCGCCGGACCAACGTCGAGACCCCCTGACACCTGTACACCTCACTGCCGTTGTTGCGGGACTATGCAGTACTCCCTGCGCACCAACGGGAGGGGCGAGCTCGCCACGCACAGGATTTGCCCGGGGTCAGTCCCATCCACTACGACATACCGGCGGTCCGGCGGCGTGACCACAGGGAATTGTTCGCCGACATGGCCCTCGATCACTCCCGGGTCGGTTTTATCGAGCAGGCCGTTCGCCTGTATTTTTTGGACCATTGTCCTCGATGCACTACCGGTAGCGTACTGGCTGATGCCTATGTAAACGTTTACGGATACCAGCACCACCGAAGTCGACACGATCAACGCCCGCTGCTGTAAATGCACGCTCAGAAAAAAGTACGCCATTGGCAACACAAACAACAGGTACCGTTGTGCCGGACGCGTAAGGGAGAGTGCTGCCACGAACAACATGATTCCAACAATCATGCAAGCCATGAGTCGTCGGGGTTCCGTTTGGTGTTCGTGTGCCCGGTAACCATCCAACAGCACCAGAATCCATAGACCGGCGCACATGCACAGGAATCCATAAACCACAGGCGCGTTCAGGTGTCGGTCAATCGGCCCAAACGTCATTTCGCCGTCCGGCCGCAAGGCGAAGTAACCCACCAGAAAAGACGCACCGGCCAGTAATACTGCGCCAACAATGCGCCGAGTACTTGTCAGCTTGCGCAGAATCGGCAGCAAACTGAGCGGAAACAACAGCACCGATAAATAGCCAAGATAGCTGATCAGGTTGGTGAGGAAATCTATCGGCGCGATCTCGAATGCAGCTTGAAATTTCGGCGGAACAACCCAAAAACCAAACTGTGCGTGCACGACATACTGGTAGAGGCAGGGGCCGATCAACACCAGCGCGCTGCCAGCGGACAACCCCATCAAACCACGTCGAAAATCAAGCCATGGCCGACTCAATACCTCAATCCAGATCATCGGCAACAACAATGCCGCGTGGTATTTGAGCAGAATGGCCAGGCTGAACACACTCATCGCGACCACGATGCCAAGCGATCCGGTGGACTTGTCCCACAAGAGTGACACACTGAATAGCGCCAGTGCCGCTGGCAGGAAATCCGCAGTACCCCGACCACTGTAGACCCAGACCAGCGGATTAATCAGCACGAGTACTATCAGCAGGGTTGCGTCTTGGCGCAGTTCCAGCGTCCTGCTGAGTCGCACCAGCGCAGACCCGAGCAACAACACACCCAACGCCGAAAGCAGGCGTGGCGCATATACCACGTCCAATCCGGATACCAGCTTAGCGAGGAGGAACGACAGGTAGGACAGAGCGAGGGGATTAGCCTGAACAGAGAAATACCTGTCGAGGTAGCGCCTGTCGCCGCTCTCAAAATACTGGACTACATCGAAAAACGCCCACTCCAGATTGATCCGTGGTAGCCCGATAAGTGCCAGGTGGAGACAGAAGACCCCCACCACAACCAGCCAATACTTCCAGTACAGATTCGCTGACAACGGCTGCGGCGCGTGCTCTATCACGGCATCAGGCTCTCGCTACTTGTGAAAAGCACATTTTCGCGATCCATCTCGCGCAATTCCATTTCCACCAGCGGCCGCACCACCAGCCGCTCGTGGATCGCCGCGAGTTGCTCCACCGGTATCGGCTCCGCCTGTTGTAGCCACCAGGTCAGCAATTCCAGCGTACTGCTGGCGCCGAAGATCACCCCGACTTCCGCTGGCAGCCAGTCGCGCCCGCTGCTCTGGCGCTTGGCAAACTGCCGCGTCAGGCGCAGGAACTCATCGCGCAGTTGAGGTGCGGCGCCACCAGCCAGCAGCCGTGACCACAGTGCACGGTGCTCCGCAACGTAATGGCACAACGCAAGCGCCCCAGCCCGGGTATCCGTCGCGTCGAAGGCCGGCAGGGTCAGCGCAAACAGTTTCTGTATTTCTACCGCCGCGATGTCGTTGAGCAGGTCCGCCTTGTTCGTGTGGTGCCGGAAAAAGGTGGTGTAGCCGATACCCGCGGTCGCCGCGATCTCGCGGATGGTGATGTCCTCCAGCGGTTTCTGGTCCAGCAGTTCCAGCAGCGCCTCGCGCAGGGCCGCGCGGGTCTGCACCACCCGGGCATCGGTCGCCGTGGCGAAATACGGTCGGTAGACCTTGCTGTCCGTCATAGCCTCTCCCGAAGAACGCCCGCCGCCGGCACGGCGGCCGTATTCGCGCGCGCCGGGAGCTTGCAGCCGTCATTCACTTATGAAATATTGTGTTTCATTATAACGCCGCCGGAGACGAGCGGCGACACAGCCGAGGCAGAAGCATGCAAAAAACCGACGGCGAATTGCTCATCCTGTGGACCGTTCCCGTGGTCGTCGTGATCTGGGGCCTGGCTTTCGTGCTGTTTCCCGGCTTTATCCAGCCCATGTCGCCCGCGCTGTCGGCCGACGAGGTCGCGGCGTTTTATCGCGATCCGCACAACCTGCCGCGCATCCGCTACAGCATGATCGTGTTCAACTGGTTCGGCGTGGCGCTGGTGCCGGTGCTGGCACTGATCGCGGTGCAGATGCACCGCATGGCACATCGCACACCCATCCTCACTTACTGCGTGATCGGCTGCATCGCCGGGGGGCCGGTGCTGTTCCTGCTGGCCAACCTGTTCTGGTTGCTGGCCGCCTTCCGCCCCGAGCGGCCGGCAGAACTTATCCAGCTGTTCAATGACATGGCCTGGGTGACCTTCACCAGCCAGGTCGGCTTCCTCGCCGCCCAGAGCGTGTTTCTCGCGCTGGCGATCTACCTCGACCGCCAACCGCGGCCGGTGTTCCGGCGCTGGGTCGGGCATTTCAATATCCTGATCGCGATCGCGCTCCTCCCCGCCTCCTTCGTCGGCCTCGCGCAGGAAGCGGGTGCGCTGGCCTGGGACGGGCTGTTGTCGTTCTGGATCAAGAACGCCGCCATCGCGCTGTGGATCGTGGTGATGGGCATCGTGCTGGGCCAGGCGATTTTCCAGCGCCGCGCCGAGGAAACCCTCGCGGCATGAGTGCCGTGACTGACACCCTGCCGCGTCTGGCGGAGCGTTCACTGCCCGGGCGGATCGTCTGGCACTGGCGTCATGATCCGAAGCTGGAATTGTGGCTGGGCTGGTGGTCAATGATCGTGTTCTACCAGCTCTACGGCCTGGTGTTCTTCCTGATCGCGAAGGCCCAGCCGCCGCCCGATCCCGCCTGGGAAATCCCGCGTGTGGTGCAGTGGCTGGCGGATAACCGCCTCGGCATCGTCGTCGGCTTCAGCGTGATGTTTATTGCCGTCGGCATGACGGCGGCGTGCAACGCGCTCATCGCGTACTCGATGCGTCGCATGTCGGTGAGCCCGGCGTTTGCATATTCCTACGTCATCATCTACTCGTTCAGCGCGGTGCCTGGCCTGCTGCTGACCTGCATCGCGCTGGTGGTGGCTGCCATGCGCCCGGATCGCGACCCGCAGTTGATCCACTGGCTCTACGACCTGGCCTTCATGGCTTTCGACGGCACCATGGGCGTGTTCATGATCGGCACCACGATCTGGATGGTGGCCATCCTGCTCGACAAAAACCGCGTGTTCCCGAAATGGTTCGCCTATCTCAACCTCTGTAACGCGCTGACCGAGGTCGTGGTTTCGCCCACCTGGATTTTCAAGGACGGTGTCTTCGCCTGGAACGGCGCCATCACCTGGTGGATCGACATGGTGGTGTTCATCGTCTACACCGGCTGCTTCATCACCCTGCTGCGGAAGCTGATCCTGCGCGAGGATTTCGGCGACGGCCCGCTGCCCGAGCTGAGGCCGTCATGGCAGCAGTGATGCCGGGCAGTGCAAAAACCGACGTGCGCGTGCCGGGACAGCCGGACATGTGGGCGCTCGTGCTGTTCGAGGCAATGTTGTTCGCGGCGTACTTCACCGTCTACATGGTGCGCCGGAGCCTGAACGAGGAGCTCTTCCTCCGCTCGCAGGCGTTGCTCGATCCCCGCTGGGGCGTGCTCAACACACTGGTGATGCTGGCGAGCTCGTGGAGTATCGCGCGCTGTGTGCAGGCATCCCGTCAGGGCGACTACCCGGCGGCAATGCGGCAGGTTGGCATGACGGTGTTTTTCGGGGTGGTGTTCGTCGGCCTCAAAGTTGGCGAGTGGTCGTCCGAGATACAGCGGGGGCTGACCTTCACCAGTAGCGAATTCTTCAGCTTCTACTACTTCCTCACCGCCATTCACTTCATCCACCTGCTGGTGGGCTTCGCGGTGCTGGGTATCGTGTGCTATCAGTTGCAAAGCCCCGCGCGCCGCTGCCAGGAGATCGTCGAAACCGGCGCCACCTACTGGCATCTGGTGGACTTTCTCTGGGTCATTATTTTTGCGCTGCTCTACCTGATACGGTGATGCCATGAACTCGCTCGCAGCGAAACGTCTGTTCGTCGTCTGGATCGCGCTGTCGCTGATCACAGTGCTGCAGTTGTGGCTGAGCTCGGCCAACGGCACCGACTCGCTGGCGCCCAACGCCGCGATCACCGTCGGCGTGATCGCGATGGCGCTGGTGAAGGTGCGATTCATCGTGCGGGAATTCATGGAGGTGCGGCACGCCCCGGCGCTGCTATGCCGCCTTACCGATGCATGGCTGGCGATCACAGCCGTGATGTTGCTGGGCGCATATTTCCTGATCTAACCGGCCCGGCAGCCTGACAGACAAAAAAAGGCCGCACTGAATGGCGGCCTTTCGTATTTGGTAGGACTACCCAGGCTCGAACTGGGGACCTCTACCATGTCAAAGCGAAAAGGACACCGAGAGATACGGTGAAACACTAGATTAGCAATACATACCCGCCTGAGCAAGGGTCACCATGCACGGCAAGCACCCAGTAAGCGGACATTAGGGCCACGTATAAACGAGCGTAACTGCTCGCCCAATCCTTCACTAGAGCAAAAGACTGGCGCACCAAGAGCGAGGTGAATGCGTTGTAGTTGATCGTGCGCGAGCCGTTTCGTTTGCATCGACTATTTGAGTGTTCGGGCACCGCCCGGCGTGTGCGACGCGGCGGCAAGTCTCGCGCGTTCGATATCATTATTGTCCACTGACCGCACAGGTTCGACACCAACGCCGACGGCCTTCTTGATTTGCAGATCGGACCCAGATGAAGCGACCAGTTTTTGAAGTTCTGAGAACTCAGAGCACCAAGTGTCTTCCATCTTTGTGTCACGCTCACGATTTCGCGGCGACGAGGGTGACGTCGAGCCCACGAGCCGGACCTGCATAGTCTGCCCATCCGACGTTGCGCCCAGCTCTACGCCATAGTCAGGGACTTGGGGCTTTGCCACCACGATGCGCCCATTTTGAGACCACGCGGTCGCCATACCTTCATCAACTCGGTACCCAAGCTTCGCAAGACCACTGAGCACAGCGGCGCGTCTCGAATCTGCTGCTTGTTTGTGCTCCGCGTCCGCGGCCACCCCTTCTGCCAGTGTTACCGCAGCTTCAAGCGTGCCTAGATCGTCTCGCTGCATCGCAGCTTCAAGTTGGGCGGCTGCACTCGATCCCTGCGGAGTCGCTACTCGAGACAGCCTTGCGCGCAGCGCGTCGGCCTTGCCCACAAGTTCGGCACGGCGCTGCTCCATGCGAACGGCTTCCGCGAGTTCGATGACAACACTATCAGTCATAACTGCGCGACGGTCGGCATCACTTTCCGCCGCTATTTCATCCGCCCGCCGCTGGAACTCCATTAAGTTCGACGCACCAAGTAACTCAATCTGAACCATGAGTTTGCTGAGACGGGCATCCTCTTTCGGCACTTGCACGTTGGCCTTTATCCAATCGGCGTAGGTATCGCCAGCTATTCCCTGCGACAGCCGTGTCGCTAATTGATTGTCTACGGCGGGGGCGCCTTCATTTAGATCTCGGGAAAGCATCTCGTAAGATTCCTTGACCAACGCCTCTAACACGGCGCATCGAGATTTCTTCGAGCCGCTCCGGTCGCTTGCTGCGGCTAACAGCTTCGATGCAAGAACCGAATGGGTGTTTATCAGGGCATTTGCGAGCGTTCGTGCGCTAGCGCCGAGAACGCACTCACGTTCCCGCTCTCGCTCAAGTTTGTGTTGGGCTTCAGCTTGAACTCGTCCGCGCTCCGCCCGGACAAATTGCTCGGCCGATGAGATTCTCGCTTCTAACCCTTGGACTCTACCCGCATCCAATTCCTGCCGAAGCTCTCGCCGCCGCCTTTCCAGGCCTTCCTCTAGCTCCGTACCGAACAAATCGGCCCGCTTCGCGATCCGACGTAATTCCGAACACGACGACTCAAAGCGCGCGAATGCACCCTCACATCGACCGATCAGCTCTTCCTTGGTGACGATACGCACTACCTTCGGGCCACTCATTCCTTTATCTCCATTGCGGTATGAACTGCCCGCTCAAGCCGTTCGCGCTCGCCGGGGCCATCGTGATACCACCCGTGTGAAGAAACGCGATGAACAAACGGAATGGCGCGCTTGAGAATTTTTGGGCGCCAGACATCTCTTGCTCGCGCAGTTGATAGGTGACCAGCCTGATCCACCGGGCTGTCACATTCGATCGCAAGGGCAAAGTGACCTGCGTTCTTGCTTTCGACCGCGAGGTCTACCCCGAACGTATCGCCTGTCTCACCTCGAACAACATTCACATTCACGCCAAGGGAACGAATATATTTTTCCACGATCTCAACAAACCCGTCGCGGTGGATAAACCTAGTACTCGCTCCAGACCTTGTATGTAGCCGTGTTGCGGAGAGCTGCGCCATTTCGAGGTCACCTGCACTGACTTTGCTCGAATAATCCAAGTATCCCTGCAAGAAGTCGCGGGGCTTGGAAGGTGTCCTACCACTCGACAACATGTCCGAAACGTCGGAGATGGGCATTGAGGTGACAAGGATCACCTGAATGCGGGCTCTCGTCACCGCGACGTTCAGTCGGCGTTCTCCGCCTTTTTGTCCGAGGGCGCCAAAGGTTCGCCGGAACGCCCCCTGAGCGTTCCGGCCGAAAGTCGTACTAAAGATAACCACATCACGCTCGTCTCCCTGAACGTTTTCCACATTCCTAACGATGAAGCCCATGTCTTCACCATCCTGAGTTCGCACCTTTTCCGCGTTATATGCGTTCAAAAAGGCCTCATCCGAGGCGGCTCGCTCTTCGATTGCTTCGTAGACCAGATCGGCTTGCTTTTTGTTAAAGGTAACTACGCAGGTGGACGGTCGTTCCCCCTGGCTCCACAACTGTGCGAGTTCCTCTACGACCTGTTGCGCTTCTTCAGGATTTGTCTGAGCTTGATATACACCATCCACCCTGACCAACTTAATCGGTCTCGCGCGTCGTATCTCTTGCTCAGGATGTTTGGCGGGAACACTGAGCTCGCCCTTATAGAAGGCGGAATTGGAGAAAGCGATAAGCTCTCGATACTTGGAGCGGTAGTGAATCTTGAGCGTCGTTGCCGGGAAGCACCCTGCCGCTAGAGCCAGGAGGTCTGGACAATCCTTTATCTCCCGGCGATTCCATTTTTCCTCAAGAATATCTCTCTCTTCCTCTGAGGCATTGTCATCGAGTGAACTCATTTCGAGCTCTTCCTCTTCATCGGCGCTACGCGAAGAGAAAAAGCTAGTAGGCGGCATTTGCTTGTCGTCACCACTCACAACGGCCCGACTGGCTCTAAACATGGATGGAACGGCGTACTCGACGAGCAACTGCGAGGCCTCGTCGAACACAACAACGTCGAAGAGATTTGCAGTTCTGGGCAACAACTGGCTGACGACATCCGGAGTCATCATCCAAACCGGCCTCATTTTCATCAGCCCGATCCCGCGCCCTTCGTCGAACACCTCACGAAGCCGCTTCATGCGTGCGCCAGTTAATCGAGTGATTGCATCCCATTTTGTAAGATTACCAAGATCGCTAGGATCAATGTCCTTTTCGAGAAGCTCGCGATTTTTTTGGCGTAGCGACGCCTCCAGTTCCGAAAGCTTTCGCTGTTTCACTTCGATCTCAGCACGCTCACTGAGCAGGTCCGGCTGATCGTGCTCAATGCGACTCTTCCAAGCCATGAGCGCTTCCTTTCTAAATGTCCGCGAAACGACGTTGGCGAGGTCATCCGGGCTCAAAAGAACGAGCTGCTGGTCGTGCTGTCGGAGCTCCTTAAATGCGACCAACGACTCAGCAGGTAGCTTCGTTGCACGTGCGCGAAACTGCTGGAATGCCGGCAGATTTACGAGCGAGGCCAAAATGAGTTGAAGGTCGTCAGTGCCCGCACGGTTTGAGGAAATCGCGGCGCTGCGCTGACCGATCCACGCCTCCTCGAAAATCAGTTTGAGGGCATCAAGCGATAGCTTGCTAGCCTCGCGTGCCAGGTGCTGTGCAAGAGTCGCCTCGTATGATATTTCAAACTGATCATACGCCGCCTTAGCAGCGGCCGAAATCATCTGCTCTACCTCTCGCAACGCGGGACACGCTAGCAGCGAGTTTGCGTCGAACCGCATATTGTCAATCGTGGCTGCGATCTCGTCACAAAGGGTGATCAGGTGATTTTCGGCTGTAAGCGTCGGCAACTTGGCCCAACGAACTATCTTTGCTGCACTTCGAACTTTCGCCCGATGCGGCCTTAGATCGCGCTCTCGCTCAAGAAGCGACAAGTAGCTTTCAAATGGCGTCTCGGGCGAGCCGTTCTCAACGAGCCAGCGCTTCAGGCGACGGCGATTGGAAAATCTGCCCCAGGAGAGCTTACCAAAGAAGCCTACCTTCCTTGATGCAATCTCAGCGCAAGTCAACCAGAAACCAAGAGCTTCCTCGGTCAACGATTCATTGAGCGTTCGAATTCGCTCATCGGCGGAGACAGGTTCCATGTCCCGGACACAGGAGGCCACCTCTTTCACGACCTGACACGCAACCTCGGCCAGAGGGAGCTGACCGGCGGGCGCCTTAAATAGCTCTATCCATTTTGAGATCGCTTTCCAGCGGTCGTCCAGCAAAGCACTGAATCGAGCTTTGTGCTGGGTGATCCAGCCTAAAAAGGTTTCAGGATCACTCACCTCAGATGTGAACGCGGCCCTTTTGAGAGATTCTATCCGCGTGGACTCAGCTAGTGCGAATTCTGTAATGGTTCGTTTGTGCGCCAACGCCACTCCTTCGTCCGCCGCGAACGATTTCATGACGTGTAGGGGGCTGTCCTCAAATTTTGACTTCAGCCATAGGCTCGAGAGTGCAGCGCACTGATCCTGCGCAGACTCAACCTGCCCAGCAGGCAATTTGGCAAGCGTCGGCCGAAGTGCGGGAATCGCCACCACCGGACCCTTGGTCTCCAACTCGATTAGCTCACAGAGAAGTTGTCGATAGCTTAGCCCCGACAAGTCGTCGCCTCGATGAAGAAGATCATGGTAGTTGTTGAGGTCTCTCTCCATCACAGCCGTCTGGCTTGAAATATCACGCCTCAGCCGCCTAAGAGACTCTCCAAGATTTGATGGGGCACGAAGAAGCGATTCGGCCTGCTCGCGCAGGCCGCGCACTACGACCTGCCTGTCACGCTGGGGATCAACGACGCTAACGAGGCGGCCGCCGAGGCCTTCCGCCTCCAAGCGCTTTTGCACTACCTTCAATGCCACCTGCTTCTGACAGACGACCAATACAGTTTCGTTGCGAGCTATAGAATCCGCAACGATGTTCACGATTGTCTGACTTTTGCCGGTTCCCGGTGGGCCTTCCACCAAGAGGCCCGGCTTCTCTCTCGCCTTGAAGACAGCAGCCTCTTGGCTTGGGTCAGCTTCTACGACGTGGAAGCGCTCCCCCATTAGACCACCGGACGCCTGAATGGCTTCCTGCGGTGACACGCGTAGAGCTGATTCTAAAGCGGTTCCGGAAGGGGGAATGTGGCGTAGCTGACGCAGGTCTTCGGCAATGGCCTGTCCTGTGAACTCCGCATTAAATAGCGCTGCACTACAAACCAGCTGCCTCTCGCCGGACCGAAGTCTCGTGTCTTTGGACGGAACAGCTATGAGATCGCGCCCTCTCGGCGGAATTGCACGGCCAAAGAGATCAATGACCTCAGCGGAACGAAGAGACGGTCTTGCGAGAACCTCGTCTCGAATCTTTCGGAATCGTTCCAGTTCTTCGGGATCGAGCAGCACTGACAACGCAGGATTAAGACGTACCTCTTCGCGCGATTTATCGAAAGCGATAGTCGCGTTATTCATGTTTCCGGATGGCATTTCCACTGTCACCGGCCACAGCAGAATCGGCGCAATGCGCGATGCACGTTGTTCTCCTTCGCTTGCGGCACTTCTTACCACAAGGAAGGGAAAGGCCAGATATCTTCCGTCGATTCCGGTCTCACGACGGAAGGTTTGAGCATGGCTGATCAGTCGGCGCAGCCGCGGCAACAATCCTTCGCGGGCTGTAAATACTTCAGGGTCAATACCGATGGGCGCTTCTCCTCGCCTGAGCAGATGATCCAGAAGTGCGGGTGCGGGGCGTACGCCCGATCCAATTTCCAGAAGATCAACGCGGGCCGTCGTTTTGCCGACGATAAATCTAACGAGCGGACCCCGCTGAATTGACTGATCGACCTTCTTTCCGAAGTGATCGAGCAAGGAGGAAATGTATTGTTGCTTTGGTGGCTCCTGCCAGGCCTCCGGCAGAATTGAGAGAATTAAGACAGCGCGAGGAAGTGCTATTCGCCGTTCAATGCGGAACGCATCCGCCCATTCGTCGATTCTGGGAAGGGAGCATCTTGCGAATCCAGTGATCCTAGAATCAATGAGTTGATACAAGTCCCGTCTGGCAAGAACTAGCTGCTCTCGCGCAGCATCCTTGCTGAAAGACCCTATCGAATACTGCACAGCCAAGGCCGCAGCGTCATCCACGACCGACTCAAGGGGCATGAACTGAGAATGCTCGGCCGTTATCAGTACGAGTAGTTCCTCGTCCGACAGCCGATCATGCTCCATGAGGGACGCCAAGCCTTCGTTGTCAGCTTCTGGAAAGAGCTTCCTCAGAAGCGCGCGTTCAGCATCAAGATTTGCACGCGATGTGGACAGCGCTGCTATTCTCAACCGGGCTTCATCGAGCGTCACTTTCAATTGGCCTGCTTTCTCGCGTACATATTGGAGGCGAGAACTTAATCTCGTAAGCCAACGTTCGCGTCCCATCTCAGTAAGCTGCTGCGAAACCGGGCCGCTGATTAACGCGTAGCCCCTATCTGGGTGCTTCAGGAGCCATGCGGGGGACACGATCTCACCAACGAAAATAAGGGGTAGCGAGGCGTTCATATGCATCAAGCACAACGCATGCTTCTCGTCGTCGTCGAGGCGATCATTGAGGCTAATACTTCTTACGCTGGACGCGATGGTTTTGCCCACCGTGACGCTGTCGAGCCAGGTTGCGAGTACGCCCTTGAGCAGCTGCGCTTTCGATTCTTCCCACGCATCTACATTCGCGCCAGCCAAAGCGTATAGATCGGGATTTCTGAACTTCCTACCCATCAGAGCAACATCGGGTCCAGCCTCTACTTCCACCCGCCGACCTTCATCGTGGATTGCAGGAATGCGGCCCTCCAGCCATTCGCTAACCTCTGTCCATTTCCACCGCTTTAGGGGATCACGCGTCAGAAGTCCCCTTAAGAGGTCCCTCTCCGGCCCTTCAACCTGATTGGGGATTGGAATGCCACGAGTAACTACATGAATTTGGAAAGCCTTGTCATTGATGCCCTCGAAGCACGCACCGGAGGTGATGTGCTCGAGCAAAATAACGCCAAGGCTCCACCAATCAGACGCAACGGACACACCACCGACAATAGCTTCAGGCGCTGAATAGCGGCTTAGCTCCAAAGGAGAGACTGACTCCAGGTCGTAATCTGAGAGCCTCGCGGACCCAAAGTGGGTGATCACAAGGTCCATCGGCTCTTCCGATCTGATTAAGATTGAGTTGGGAGAAATTTCCCGATGACGGAGACCTAAATCTGAGAATGCGCTTAGTGCTCTACCCAATTCATCCGCGATCCGGCGAAAGCTGTTCTCTGAACCTGCTTTGAAAATGGCGGCATTGTGCAACGACGTTCCGCGAATGAACTCGGACACTTCGAAAGCCCGATCCTGATACCGTCCGGTTTCGAGAATCTCCGGAATATGGTCTGGATCAAGTTTTTTGAGCACGGCCTGAACCGCTGTGTCGGGTTCTGCGCCGTTTCGATATAAGGTGAGGACGCCGCCGGTCTCACCCTTTAATACTTCGAACGACTCACTGGATTCTTCATCTTCCAGTCGCCGCTGTACTTCCCACCCTTCAATCGTGGTGGGTGAAACATCGACGACCCCTGGTGCCGGCTCGCCAGTGAGGTCTGCGCCACAAGCAAGGCACACCACATCGCCGGCGTTGTAAGGTTGGCCGCACACGCACACTGAAGCTCTGGTCTGCTGGGTGACCTCAGTGCTAGATATCTGAACGACCTTGATGGGTTGATCAACGAGGTCCCATCCGCAACTCGTGCCGTTAAAGTCCGCCTCGCACATCGCCTCGGAGCTTGGGCGTTCAGAATGGCACCGAGGACATACTTTGAAGAAACTCAAGTCGAATGCTCCGTCGCGCTTGCCAGCGCCTCCGTCGTACGACAGGTATGACCTTCGGAATTCAGCAGGTCCTTTAGCCTCGCCAGGTCGCCCCGGTTTGGGATACCCGCCATCCAGGCCGAGCCGTTGTCGTCCATCATGAGGTCGAGGCGGTTGTCATCCGTGTTTCGCACTCGATCTGCATGTCCAAATCTTGCTTGGCCGAGCGGCGTGAGTAACGTCATTCGTTGGTTGTCGCTTCCTCGCAGTGCGAGAGTCTGCTTCTTCGAGACTAGGAAGGGATCAGAGATCACCACATCCACGAGACCCTCCATGTCCTTGAGAACGCTCACAATTCGCTCCAACGGGTGTCCCGAGTAGACGAGGATGTCGATGTTTCTGATCTTCTTGATGGCGCTCAGCAACCCGATCAATCCTTCGGGCTGATCAAATGGCTCTCCGCCGGAAATTGTGATTCCTTCGCAAGCGATGAGCCAAGGTCGTATCCGGTCTATAAGATCCCTGATGTCAACGTCAGCGTCAGCTTGAGCCCAGGTATCCGTCGAGATGCAGCCCTCGCAGCGAATGGAGCATCCTTGGAACCAAATTCCCAGCCGACTTCCAGGTCCCAACGAATGTATTGGGTAGTGGACCCTCGAAATCGCGAGGCGTGATGAAGTCACCGCTTCTCCAGCTTCAGGGACCCCACTTGGCCCCCACCAATTGATGTGACTTCAAATTTCTCGCCGGCCGCAGCATTGCCATCGAACATGGCACGTGCAAGCGGGTTGATCAGGTTCGACTCCATCTTATTTCGAATGCCGCGACCACCGTTCGAAAGATCGGCAAGGCAGGCTATCTTCAGCGACTCCAATGCGCCAGGGCTCAGCGAGATTTCGATTCCGAGCTGGGATAGCAGGTCACTGAGAAGCAACTTGCACATGCCGTCAAATATTTCGCTGGCAATCGTTTCTCGAATGAAGTCGAAGACGATAACGTTATCGCCAATGCGGTTGAGTAACTCTGGGCGATTGAGGACTGTCTTGAAATAATTTTCGATCTCGCCCCTGACCTTTTTCTGCACCACATCGAAGTCATCGTTGGCCGAAACATTTGCAACGCGCTGACCTTCCGCGTCCATGCGGTAGATGCCGAGGTTTGAGGTGAAGATAATTAGCGTTTCGGAAAAATAGACGCGATCTCCACGGCCCGACGTGAGCACGCCATCATCAAGCACCTGAAGAAATTTATCTAGGATTTTGGGGTGCGCTTTTTCAATTTCGTCGAATAGAACAACGGAAAACGGCTTTTCACGAACAGCGTTGGTCAGTTCGCCACCCACGTCATAGCCCACGTATCCAGGCGGCGCACCAATCAATCGCTGGTCTGAGTGTTCGGCACTGAACTCGCTCATGTCGAATCTGATGTAGGCTGTCTCGTCCCCAAAGAGGAGGCTGGTAATGGTCTTCGCCAACTCTGTTTTGCCTACGCCCGTAGGACCGGCAAGAAACACCACGCCTCTGGGCCTTCCGCCGCGACGCGTACCACCGAAGCCAACCACCGCTCGCTTCACGATATCGAGCACGTGAGTAACAGCGTGCGCTTGACCCTTAACACGACGCGAAACGAAATTCACCGCCCCCAGGACCTTCGTCCGATCGATCTTGGACCACGGATCCTCAGTTACGCCCACTTTGTAGCGCCGTACAGCGTCGGATATTTTGGAGAATGGCACACCTTCGGATCGGCCCAACTGAACAATTGCTTGCACGTCTAGCAGCAGAAGGCTCTCGGTCTCATCGACGAATGTCTGGATCGCTGCGGCCTGGTCGTCCGTACACGCCTCCGAAAAGCCCTCGAGTGCTTTCATCATTGATGCTGCGAGCGCTCGTCGACAATGATGGTCGGGCTTTGCGATGGGAATATGCCGAACGCGTGGATTGCCAATGAGCATCCAGTCAGGAAGATCGCCTTCTTTTTCGACAATCCATACCACGGTATTAAAAAATGGTTTTGCGGGTGTTCCGTGCGGACGTGCCCGTGCGGAATGCGAACAGATTAATGCCTTTGTAAATCCACTGTGCTCGCCTTGCGAAAGCACATCATTTCGGACTACCAGCCGCGAGGCGAAATCAGCAACGACCGCGATAGGCGCGCCTTGGAGACCAACGAGGTGTTCCAAAGTGTCTGCAAATGCCTCGATGGCAACAGTCGCTCCCTCCTGAATTCCGAACTCAGAGGTCAGCGCGGAAATGCTCTGAGCATTGTCCGAAGGGGAAGGAATGATTCGGAAACCGTGGACGGGCTCAAACGAAACCACAGCGCGGTAGCCGTAGGCCCGAAGCTCCATCGCCAGATGTTGAAGAAGGCCCTGCGCAGTACTAGTCCCCTCTGAGTGCGTAATTTGAAGGTCGCGAACGTTGCCCGACAAAACAAACTGCGATTTAAGTGGAAGGAAGCGAATGAGGTCGCGTAGCCATCTCGGGCGTTCTATTGGTGCAGTAACGCTCACAATTCCCCCAAATCCAAACGTTTTTTTGTAACGGAAGTTCGACTGCTTACCCAAGGCCCTAACCGTCGCTGCTGTTTTAACCTAAATTTGTTTAAAATAATCATCGCTGGAACACTGTTTCGCACTCTGTGTATTGGCATAGGTGGGTCAATTCTGGGCGCAATTCAACATCCTATTGAGATCACCTTCCAGCTGTAGGGGCTCCACTAACTGCTTTCTCGTCAATACGGTGAATGTCTATATTGTATGAATCAAAATAGGTATGAGGTCTACGATAAAGTTCCATTCCTGTGTGTGAAGGACACCATCAGATCGAACGAGTCCAATCTGATAATTAGAGCCGTACCAGGAATTGGCCGTCTTAATATCAAGCGCTAAAAACGTGTTAGACAAAAGACTCCTCGACTTCCGTAATCTCTGCTTTCCCAGCAAAATCTTTACTACCTCTGAGGGAACAACCTTTATTTTTTGGTGCTTTGCAAGTGCGCGGTTGAGGCTCGTAATGCCTACCTTGTTCTGTGTGACTGCATTCAGGACAGCTTACCTTCCAATCGGAAACAATCTTCGTGATGGAATAATTCGAGAATAACAGCAGGTTACTGAAAATTCGGATCATGGCTGTTGCATCCAATCTCCCCCAGTTCTCTACCATTTTCGCGCCACTAGATAACTCTGCGAGTAAATAGGTTCTACGCAGATCGTTTTGCGTTGCATTCTTGGCGGCTGGTTCCGTGTAGATTTGGAATTCATAGTCACCTTTCTTTGAGGTGATCACTACCTTCAAATTCTTATCCTGAACAACCATTGGAATTAAGTTATCTGGCCCAACATCCATATTTAAGTTGCCATCATTCATCGCTTGATCGTGCCTTACTTGTGATATTTTCACGAATGTGTTCAAGTGGTCCATTCATTACAGACGAACTAGAAAGCTATAGAGTGCATCTGCATCAACAATTTTTATATTTGCTCCCGTTTCATTCAACGAAAGTACTTTCTCAAGTTTATCGCCGTGCGTCCCATATTTATATCGAGCATCGGCTAGGCCCGCCACCGCAAGGTAATTAATTTTTTTACTTACTCCGGCAGCCACAGTACCCCCATGACGTTCAATTAGTATTTTTAACTCCTCCCTTGAATATCCGGCTTCGAGCTTTCCTGTCACTGCGATTCTTAGGCTTTGTATCGTCACGGGTACTTCATGATTTACAACAACTTGCTTTGGTGTACGCGACTGTGAATCGCCCAGGTCAGAAAATCCTCCTCCAACTCGCTTGCCCATTTGCTTTTTGATAGCGAGTAGTTCAGCCTGAGTCATAAAGCCATCCAGGAACGCTTCATTAATGGTATCTAATAGAGGCCTATTAACAATGTCTGCACGGATGCGTTCTTTATCATTTACTAAGTGAGATACCGCTGCGACCTCCGCTTCGACAACTTTCCCATTTGCTAAGATTCCTTTAAGCATTGCCTGGAAGTGCTGACGCTCCTGCTCGTCACCAGAGACCTCAATATCTCCATCAAGGATATCTAGAATTGCATCACCGATCTCTTCACGTTCGTACTCATCTATGTGTCCATCAGCTAATGCGGCGGCCACCACTTCTCGCAACTCCGCCAATCTCTCTAATTGATTAATGCCGCAAGCCGATTTTAGCCACTCGTAAATTGCTACTACTTCCAAGTCACAAAGTTCGCCGTCAGCAACTACGCCTTGAAACATTCCTAACGCATGTGAGTACGAATTTGATAAATTTTGGTCTCTTCTGCCATTGGCGAAATAGAAATAACGTTCTTTATCATTAATATGTGAGTAATCCTTCACCATGGCCGATTCCGATTGTTAAAATTATTGGCTCAACATACCAAAAAACGATTTAGCTTTTTATCTTTAGAGTACGCGATATTAACTTTTAGCCAAATGACCGCGGTTTGTAAAGTTTATCGAGAAGGTCTGTCGGATAATCTCAACATCTTGGGTTAATCTATCTATCCCACATCCCGTCATTATCTAAATCTCGCAGCGTCCCACTGGTCGTCGTTATCACGATCGCGGTCAATGCCACCGCTATTCGCATCCCAAGAACCATCATTATCTGAATCCCTGTCTGTACCACCGACATCAGCATCCCATTGACCGTCGTTATCGACATCTCTATCTATGCCACCGAGATTAGCATCCCACTGGCCGTCGTTATCCAAATCTCTATCAACTCCACCTCGATCGGCATCCCACTGGCCATCGTTGTCTATGTCTCTATCGATTTGGGCGAAGGTGGCTGCTGAAAACAACGTAACGAAAACTGCTATAAGTAATCTGCTCATTTAGGCATTCCTTTCAACCTGACTGCAATCTCGCCCTTTATTATCAAATAATCGTTGATTACAACGACCCTTGATCATCCATACACGTCGCTTTTTCAGCTGGGTGATTTTTATTACATTGCTCAGCCAACCAATCACGGCTTTAGCCCAGATCCCATACCCAAGGTCGGCAATCATTGTCCAGCATTTACGATGCTGTCCGGCGACTACTGTATTGCCAAAACCTATTCCGATGGGAGTACCGACAACTATATCGTCAAGACTGGCAAACAGCTGTCCCTATGACTACCTCAAGTATGGAGATTAAAGCTTCAAAGGAGCCGATGTGTTGATTTGCATTAAATTTGACCCGGAATTGGCACTGAACGGTTACCGGGATCATGCTTGATAGATTATTGACAATCTTCGCGTATTTTCTTGAGAGCTGGGTATCCCACCGATTTGGATCAATATTTAATGCAAATCATCATAGACCAGAGAAAAGAGCTGGTGACATTGTTCAATTGTTATAGTGCCCACAGGATGACAAAAAAAAGGCGAAGCGCCAATACAGGCACTTCGCCCCCATGTCCGTACATCAAGCTCCGAGCGTCACGCGAACATCCATCGCGCCGGTCTGCCGATACGCCTCTAGATCAGCACCAGCATCGGTAGCGGCCTTCCGATAGTCCACAGCGCCCTTCTTGAAATACCGCGTCACGGTGACACGACCGCCTGTGACGCATGGATGGTCAGCCAGTTCAAGCAATACTGCCCTCGCTTCGTCTGCTGCCGACTTGGCCGCGTCCAGGGCCGACTTCCGTTGGACAAACGTCTCTGCAGCCGCAAGCCAGGCAGGATCGTCCCTCACTAGCTTGTCACGTTCTGTCAGTTCTGGCGGTGTATCCGCTTCGATATGCGGCATAAACAGATCCCAGGCTGCCCGTATAGCCTCGTGTGTCTGAGGGTCGGGGTAGATTGGGAGCGCGATGCCTTTACCAAGGTCCTCGTCGTAGACAAATAGCTCGGCCTGCCCTGCCCCGCTCACCATGAGCTGGTGCTGCACTTGAACGCGGTAGTGTTCCGGCACCTCCCCCTGGCTGACCTGCTCCCAGAGCGTCGAGCTGGCCCCACGAACGGGGGACTTGATCTCAACCAGCAGCGAGCCGTCGAACGTCAGGCCATCGAGACTGGCGGAATAGTCGCCCTCTACCAGCGTGATTGGCTGCACGACATGCCCGGTCAGCGCCTCATACGCCGCACGAGCGGGTGCTTCCAGCCGCAACCCGCGTTCCATGGGATAGGTTACTTCCTGCTGTCGCCGTCCGGTGCGCAGCTCCCACAGTTGGTACGGTGTCATCCACGGTGATGCCTCCATCACAGCGGGTGTTTCCGATGCATTGCGGTACTGCTGCCGATGGGCCAGCCAGTCGGCTGAACCCTGTTCCAAATAGATACGCGTTGTCATTAGGCTGCCCTCTTCTTAGTTTCCAGTGCCGAAATCACGCGACTGGCATAGTTTCGTGGAATTGACCCCAGCGATTCGAATCCGAAATAAGCCAACAGCGACTCTGGGTCGGAGCCGGTCACGTGTATCAGATGCTGGATATATTTCAGCTGCTTCTCCGTTATCTGGCCCACTATCGCGGTAATGGGCGAAGAGTCATGAGCTACGGGTTCTGTCAGTTTTGTCAGTACCTCACCCTCCTCTTCAACGTGCGTGGGCAGATCCTCACCCGCGTAGACGTTCAGACCGAGTCCATGTAGCGCAATGGCTTTCACCAGTGCGCGCTGGATCGAGGTATTGATATCAAACACCGTCGGCTGTGTGATCGGCTTATTACGACCGTCCAGGACGGGGTGTATCTGGGAGAGTGTCAGGCCTTGCACGGTGACCGCCACTTCGACGAAGTAGCCGATCTCCGTGACCAAGTAAGGCAAGCCATCGAAGCGCCGCACTTCCCAGCGCGCCTCGGGATCAGCGAGGCGAAGCTGCGCGACGGCATATGGCCATGACAAGTAAGTGAATTGGCCCTTTTTCTCGACGTAGGGCGAGACATCAATGGCCGCGAGTTGCTTGAACGGGTGATGTTGATTACTCATGGGTATTCTCCTTTCAGACAGGGAAAAGCCCGCAGGCACGTCGGCCTGCGAGAGTTGGTGGTTGGTTTAAGTGGGTTTTGTTTGGTGCAGGCTAGGCAGCCTGCTGTGAGACCTCGGGCTGCTGACCCATCGGCGTGAGCAAGTAATCTGCCGCTTTCTGGGCCTGCGCCGCCGCTGTGAAGATCGCACGTTTGTCGCTCTTCAGGACCTTCAGCCAGCTTGCGATGTAGCTGCTGTGCTGGAGCTGACCCGGTATTCGGCAGTGATCACAGAGGAATGCTGCACTAAGCTCTGCGATTAGCTCCTCGACGGCGTAAGCCTCAGAGCCAAAGCGTCCCGAGAAATCACGGGCAAGGCGCGACTTGTGCCCGGTCCAATGTGACAGCTCGTGGAGTGCGGTGGCGTAGTAACCATCAGCCGTCGGGAAAGACGATCGCTCCGGAAGATAGATGCAATCCCGACTGGGTGCGTAGAACGCCTTAAAGCCCTGATGGCGTATATCGGCACCCGACTGATCGATCACGCGTTCCGCCGATTCGTGGGGATCCCACGGAATGGACGTATCTGCCTTCGGCACAAGATCGTCCAGCCCTTCGGTTTGGTCGATGTTGAACACCGTGAATGCACGCATAATGGCCCGGGGTTTACTGACAGAACTGACAGAACCCTCGTCTTGTTCAAGCGGTTTGAACAACACTACGGTAGCGCCCTTCTCACCACGTCGCACAATGCCGCCTCGCTCCTGGGCCTGGCGGAACGTCAGCCAGCCATTGGTGCGATAGCCACCCGCATAGCAGCGCATGCCTAGCAGCAAATGGTTGATGCCACGGTATGCGCGCTGAGTGGCGGCGTTATGAGGAACCGGGTCGGCGGAGCCGGTCCAAGGTTTGACCCAAGGTGCCACGCCCTGCTCAAGGTCAGCGACAATAGCATCGGTGATCCGTTCATAGATTGATTGCTTCATTACACACCTCCTCACATACGTGGATCGAAGAAGAACACACCGGGGTAGTAGGTGTTGCCGTCGATGTAGCCGATGAGCCGCTTGGCAGCGCCAGTGGCGAGGCTGTTGAGTAGCCCGGCTACCGTGGCCGCCATGAGCCCGGAGAACGTGCCGAAGTGAAGCGCGTAGGTCGCCGCACAAACGGCGAGATCGAGCGCAAGATCGTGGTTGAGGGCGCGCAGCAGCCAGCGGCGCTTGAGTTTAGCCAGTATCAGGGCACCGGCAGCGAAGACCATAAAACCTGTGAATAACATGCGATTTACCTCCTTTAAATAATGAAACCGCAAAAGTGCAAACCTAAATTTGGGCCTGCAACTCTCGCGGAAAGTGGGTTATTACCGATTTGCTGACTCTCGCCAGGCATCGCGTACCTCGTTGCCAAGGTCGCGGAGGTGGCCGGGAATCTCGCCTAGGACGCGGGGAATGGCGCGAGCGACGATAAAGCAGGCGATACAAGTCGCCTTGAAGCGACTTTGTTGCCGGGTTGTGTTGATTTTGACTGGCTTGTGCTTGGATTGATGGGTGGACATAAGGCTCTCCTGTTATGGGGTGAATCCATAAAAACGAACCTAACTAGGTCCTCGGGCTCTGGGACCCCTATGGCCAGCAGGCGAGACGAATCCGAAGTGAGGTACCCCTTCTCAGGAAGGGGGAGGGGAGGGTCCAGGCGCGGACTTTCGTAAATTATTCAGATTTTTTTTTCTACATTGGCCCACCCATGTAGACTGAGCTTGCAAGATACGGTCCATGGAGCGACACCATCAGATGAGAACTCACTACGACAACCTTCAGGTCTCGCGCAACGCCAGCCCCGAAGTTATAAAGGGGGCATACAAATATCTGTCTCAAAAGTGGCACCCGGACAAAAATCCTGAAAAACGAGAGGTAGCTGAGCGGAACCTTAAGATAATCAACGAAGCGTACGAGGTGCTTTCAGACCCAGTTCGACGAGCAGAGCACGATGAATGGATAGCCAAAAAAGAAGAAGAGCTCAAAGGATCAAGTCAAACAAGTAGTTCTAATGAGGCAGGCAGCGAAGGCAAACCCCCTCCCCACAAACCTAGCCAAGAAGCTGCTGAAAAAGATGACGGAGAATGGGAAAGAGTTGAAAGCTTCTACGAAGCTGCGTTAGTGGGCTGTGACCCGAAAAAACTTGAGGGACAAAACCTCACATTCATACGCTTTCTGCTATTCACTTCTGCTTCAATAATCGTATTTATTCTAGTCAGTAACAGCTGGATTGGATCGAGTCCCGAGGAAGTCGTAAATGGGGTATTGCTGTCCTTGTGCACTGGCTGGGGTGGCACATACCTGCTTTTGGAATCGTCGCGCGCTCATCGCGACTATGTTAAGAGAAGAAGGTACGAATACTACATTCCGCGTTTCAAAGCCTCGTTCATTAGTAAAAAGACCGCAACAACGCCTTCTGGTGTGGCTTTTCTAATTCCACCTGCCTGGTTCGGCTATTACGGCATAATTTGGCCACTTATCGGCGTTATGGCAGTTTTCCTGACAGCTGATTTTCTCTTATTAGCTCCCAATTTGGACGTACTCTCAACAGGCTGGCTCGTAACGTTATTTCATGAAGCTCAAAATCCGATCTACTACATGTTTGCTTGGCTCGGGCTCACTGGATCATCTGTCTACTTGCTTATCCAGCACATAAACCGAAAGCTGAGACCATTTATCGACAGCAATACTCTAGACACTGATGCTATTTACAAAACATGCGGCCCCAAAACATGGCGTGCCGTACTTTGGACATTCATCTTCTTAGGAATCACCTCCGCGCCCCGTGCATGGATGTTTCCTGAGCGCCATAACGAGCTGTACGCTCTTGAACAGGCTAAGTTTTATAGCGATGGATCGTACGCAACCAATGTCGGGTACCAAGCGCTGGCTCCAGAAGAAGGAGATCCGGATTACGTCAAGGCAAGAAAATGGTTTGAAGTCGGCTATAAGCAAGGAGACGCCACATCTGCAAACAACCTCGGGATCATTTATCTTTACGGTAATGGCGTACAAGTTGATTACCGCAGGGCCTGGGACCTCTTTCTATACGCAGAGATGCATGGTGAGCCGTTAGGGTCCCTTAATTTGGGTGAGATGAGTTTGTATGGTCAAGGCACTGATAAAAACGTAATTGCAGCTGAAAACTACCTCAAGAAAGCATCGGACAGTGGCATCACACGAGCGAAGGTTCTGTTGGGGGGTCTTTATCAATACGGTGACGACACGCAACTTAATTTGCCTAAAGCCATTGAGCTATACACACAGGCTGCCGAACAAGGCGATGTCGACGCGCAAAATGCTCTTGGCTCGATCTATGAACACGAGATTACAGGGCGACAGAATATTGGTGAAGCTATTAAGTGGTACACGCTTTCAGCGGATCAGTCAGATGCGAGGGGGCAATACAGCTTATGCAACATCTACCTCTCTGACTTACCCGCATACACAAACTTTGAGCTGGGGATCGATTATTGCGAGTTATCTGCGGCCCAGGAATTCGCGCCAGCACTAGTTTCACTAGGCTGGGCCTACCTCACAGGAGAATTCGGAGTCAAAACCGATTACGGAAAGGCGATCAAAATGAACACGCGTGCTTACGAGCTTGGTAATGGTGAGGGCGCTACAAACCTTGGTTACATTTATCATCACGGACTTGGAGTGACCGTTGATTATGCATTAGCAAGAAGTTGGTTCGAAAAAGCGATTAGCGAAGAACATCACAGTCTTCAGGCAGAGTACATGCTGGCAAACCTTTACTATGAAGGGAAGGGCGGTGCGAAGGATATAGAAAGAGCGGCCGATCTTTATCGCTACGTCGTAAAATCCTATGAGGCTGGTAACATTCGGGGTTTGGAAAGTGAGGAAATGCTAAACGCCAAATATAGATTTGCAGAAATCGAACTTAACAAGCTGACAGCGGCGACAGCGGATTAACATCCTATGGTTCGCGAAAATTCCGTCCGCGATTCTGACCAGTCGCACCGCAAGCTTGCAACTGATGAAACCATAGTTGAGTTATTGAGGGTGCAATACTGATGGACGTAGTATTTGTTTGGGGCGTCATCTGGTTCCTGTACTGGGGAAATACTAAACCGCTGAAAGACAGAATTTCGCGCCTTAATCAAAGCTCTGAGACGCTCCCAGAATGCGAGTATCTCAATGCCCAAACTAAACGCTTCGGAACATCAGCGGTAGCTGCTAGCATTGGCGCCGTAATTGGTTCGTTTGTAGGTATTGCAGCGTTTGGCGCAGCTGTTGCCGGCACTGTCCCGTGTGCCATCTTAGCGGGGATAATCGGGTGGCTAGGAGTTGGACTAAGCAAGTAGTAGAGCGATTTTACACGTGGCTGCGGTAAAAGCAGTCAATGCCCCGGTACACCCGTTACCGGATGGTGATGCAAATCCGAAGTGGAGTGGGCCTTTTTAATAAGGGAGAGTGGCGGTATGTGCGCGAGTGCACTTGGTGATCACACACTCTGATTGGCACCCGTCCGGCATTCGAGAGATAATTGCTGCTACTGAATAACCGGCGTCTATACATGCTCAAGCTAAGCGCCAGACAGCAGCGGTTCGTTAAGCATTACATCCGTCAGGGAAACGCTTCGCAAGCAGCGCGTAAGGCAGGCTACGCCGAGGCTGGCGCGCGGGTTACCGCATGCCGCCTGCTAACAAAACCTAACGTTCAGGCCGAAATCGCCGCCGAGAGGCGCGCGTACGAGCATACAATGGGCACCAGCCGCGAGCAGGTTGCAGCGGAGCTTATGGGCGTGGTTGACCTAGCACGAGAACGCGGCGATGTCTCAGGAATGATTGCCGCCCTCCGGGAGGTAGGACGCGTGTGCGGGTACTACGAGCACGAGGAGGTGTCTCGTCCGGCCTGGCCAGGCTGACTCATAGAGCGTGGACGCGCCCAACCTCTGTCATTGCCAGGTTCGCCCACCCTGTCCATCCTGTCCAACCTACCTACAAAAAAAGTGTATTAGTCGGGCCTCACCTGTGATTAGGGAGAGAGCTGCGCGCGATAAACAGGTACACCCGCGTGCACAGACTTACGCGGTTACCTAGACAGGGTGGATTGGGTGGACGCGCACACTTTGTCCCTATTCGACATCGGTGTCGAGAGCGTACGTGGCTATATCGGCGGGCAGATCGTGCCCGAGTTGCATCAGCTCCGCTGAGGTGCCCACCAGTGGAGATGTTGGCCAATGCGCGCCACCCAGCTCGAGCATGGCTGGACTCTAATTATCGTTATCCTGCACCTCGGACCAATCGATCAAGCCCTCGCAGTTGATTGCCTTCTCGAACGAGCGCCTACACTCATCGAGGGCGGGGAATACGTAGCAATGAGACCTAGCACCATGACCGCACCGATCCTTCGGGCGAGTCTTCGTGATACCGGAGCACAGGTTCTGGAGGCGTTTGAACAGCGTCCCCCGGTCAGGCACCCATTCTCGCCTTGGCTGCTTCCGGGCAAAGGTCTCCACGGATGCGACGATCATATCCTTCGGCACGTTTGGTTCTGTGGCCCACGGATACCCTGGGGTGGCGGGAAAGAGGTCGCCACTAGCAATTACCCCGCTCTCAAGCACCTCAAACCACCATTGCCCTACGAGGTCGAGACTACGAATCTTAACGTCGACGCCGTACCGGGGCTTGGGCCGCTGCCTTGGATGCCAGTCGCTGATATCGACGCCGAGAAGCTCCTGATGTAGTGCTTCGACTCCGCCGTTGTTCATTTCATCGTGAATTGCTCGAAAATAAGGGTGGTCTTGTTTGTGGGCCTCGGACACGTCGAGGAATACGAACCGGCGGTCATCGGACCCGCATGCGACAGGCCAATCCTCGTTCGAGGATATGATCAGCCGGGTGTAGTTGCGGACAGTAATCACGTCTTTGCCTTTGTGCTCCACAGCACGAATCGGATCAGTGATCATTGCTTTCAACGTGCCCTCCGCGGACTTGTTGCCGCCCCAGGTCGCCTCGTTGGCGTGCACCAGCAGTTTGTCCTTCAGATGGCCGTTGAAGTTACCGGTGAGTCGTTCCATGTTGGTGCACTCGTAGAACATCTGGCCTAGTATCCTGGCCAGCGGCATCGCGAACGTATTCTTCCCGGTACCTTGACCACTGCGCAGGACCAGCGCCACTTCAGCCATTTCTTCGGGTCGCTGCAGCAGGTGCGCCATCCACTTGATGACGTACGCGTACAGCTCGGCATCACCAGCGCAGATTACTTGACGAACAAACCCGAGGAATAACCGGCAGGAACCACCACTGGGGGTGGTAACGAAACCACGATACAGGTTATAGAAGCTCGCCGATGCTCGCCCCGAGGGATCAAACACCAGTCCGTCGTACTGACGTCTCTGAGGGTTGCCAAGCCAGTACTTCGCGGCACTGACTCCATCTAACTTAGGCCAGTTCAACAGGAGTAGCCTGAAAGAACTGTCATTTAGCAGCACGATGTCGGGATTTCCCTCGGCATCACAAACTTCGCGAAGAATCACGACAGAGCTTCCAGCGGAAACAACCGCAAACTCCTGATTGAGTTGTTGAATGAAAGCCGTGCTTTCTAACTGCTTGTCCTCCTGGTCCTGTCGAACGGCCAACAGCGCTTCTCGAATCGTGCGATCGCCGTAGGTGCAGTCGCCTCGACGCTCGTCCCATTTCGGACGCATCAATGCGGAGCTGCGGATAACGGCATCAACATGTGCCTCGTCGGTCATGCCCCCCTCGACCAGAGCACAACACGCAGCGAAATCTGCCTCGCTGTCCGATTTGTGATTGCGCGACGTACCCGATAGCAGACTTTGAAGGCGCCGCCTACTGGACTGATCGAGGTTCAAAGCCCCAATATCAGAGATGGACAAACCGCCCATTTGCTTCGGGGGTATGCGCACAACGTTGTCGCCAAAAATTCTTCGGTGAAGCGACAGAAGTTCGACGTCCCGATTTTCAACGAGTGCACTGGTCTTCATAACCGCGCTCCCGTCACTGTGAAGTACCTGCCAGAGTCGTACATCTCGATGTTGCCTTTCCTGCGCCCTTGAGGGGGCAGATCCCCACGTACAATGATGTGCACGCCCGTTCCGCTAGGACTGAACTCAGTGTAGGAGGACAACTCGTCTATGATCTCTTCAGCCCAGGGCTCGATCTCGCCGGTGGATGGATCGCAGCACTTATCCAGATCTACCCCGACGAAAGGGTCGTTCTCTGTGAATACGAAACCCAATCCGGCGATTTGGGGGTGAGCCAAAAAACACTTTGCAGCGGTTTCGAAGGATGACCAAGTAGATGGATCGGTTGTGCTTGCTGGCTCGCAGCCCATCGGGTTGACGGGCACTTTTCTCGGCTTCTTCCCCGGTTCTGTCGGCGGGAGCAGTTTCCAGCACAACCACTGAGGGCGTTGAATCAGCGCAGCAGGAAAGTTACCGTCTACTTTTTTTAAGTAGTCCCCTCGACTCTCTCCCACAGGGGTGGCAGATATCATCGGGTACATCCTCCTTCACGAGTGAGGATGTTGATAACGACTTCTCCCATTCGGGGACCCACAAGCGCGCCGGCAGAGCCCTTCCGGGGCAGATACTGCCCCGATCGAATTAGCTCGTCACGGTGTTTCCGAACGAACCACGCGAATGAGTCAAATGATGGAAACACGCTCCCACCGTGCTCATCGACCCACGACCGAGCAGATGAGTATTCGGTAATGCAAGGAACAGCAGATATAAACACGATAAGAACCCTCGAAAAAACGCCTGCCACGGCGATACATCGAGGATACGGTCTTAGAAACAATGTTCCAGAGGTTTAGCGGTACGTACATACCGTCGATACCGCTTTTTTTTATTATTTATTCTTTTCGGCGTCTCTAGTGTTGCGGGTCTTCAAATACGCGTAGGCCGCTGGCTCGGATATGGAGCAATCAAGCCCACGTTGTCGAGCTAGCTTGATCGCTAAAGTTCTCAGCGCCCTTCTCCCAGGGCGCTTCCTACCGGCAATGAGGGCCTCGTCGCAAATCTCTTCGAACAGCTTGGCGATGACTTCCCGGTCAGCATTCCGGTTGGGATTCTGGTCCCGGAGACGCTCCGCATTCGCGGCCTTCTCCTGGGCGAGTCGGTGTATTTTCCGCTTTATTGCCTGCAGCAACGGTGGATCGAATTCGCGATGGAAGATCGGCGACTCATCGGTCAGGTGATCGTCTGGAAGGTACGCCCGAACCCGATCATGCGCCCTAAGTATCTGGCCGATATCAATGACGGTTACGTTGTAGTGTTGTTGGAGCGCTTCAAGCTCAGCTTGCACTGCTGCAAGCTGAGCGCTTAAGGCGGCTATGTTCTTTGGTGTGTCACCTTCGCTCATTGGAAAACCTTGTCGATCACAACACGGCGATCTTCCACATTGGCGTGGATATAGCGCGCACTGGCCACCAGCGTCTTGTGGCCCATTACAGCCATGATCTGCGCCTGTGACACGCCCTGACGTGCCATTTCCGTACCGCACGAATGGCGTAGCCAATGGAACGTTCGGCCCGGCAATTGTGCCTGCGTCACGGTTTTCTCCCACAGGCGACGGTGTTGATAGGGCTTCCCAGTACGTCCCGCAAAAATCCGCTCATCAGGCTGTCCGCGCGACAATTTAGTGAGCTCCGTAATGCAGGCGCTGGATAACGGTGCCACATGCGGGTCGCCGTTCTTCGTTCGCTCCACATAAGCCGTGCGCTCGGTCCAATCGATGTCGCGCCAGCGCAGGTCCATCAAACTACCCAGACGGAGCCCAGTATGGAAACCCAGCGTGATGAGGCACGGCAGCTTCTTCCACTGGCGGTCCGTGACACGCGCAACCCTGATGAGGCGATCCACTTCGTCGGGCTTCATGAACTTATTGCGATCGACCGGCGAGGCGTGAGTCTCGACGCCACGCGTTGGCGAAATGTGGCCCTTACGGACCAACCGCATCCGCTTGGCGTACCGATAGACCCCGCCAAGGGTGGCTATGTAGCGCGTCAGTGTCGACGGCGCCAAGGGCTTGCCGGATGTCGTCGTCTTTACACCGCGTCCGGCGCGCAGCCGTCCACGGGCGACAAGAACGTCTAGGGCATCGTCCACTTCATCAGCGGTGATATCGGTCAGCGCCATGTCCCCGAGCTGCTCCTGCCAGAACTGCAGGCGATGCTGGGACCCGATATCCATGGCTTCGTTGGACGCCATCATGGCGTCGATGGTGTCTGCGAGTGTTGTCATCAACAACCTCCGAAAAACGCATTGTGAAATGACCGCTACACTTCGTAGCGGAGTTTTTCACCGTGGCGGCGCGTCTTTTCGCGATCGTTTCAACCACTTACAGCAATGTTGGTAGGACTACCCAGGCTCGAACTGGGGACCTCTACCATGTCAAGGTAGCGCTCTAACCAACTGAGCTATAGTCCTGTTGAGGGACGGGCATTATAGGGGCATAACCGCGATTGCTCAACCGCTGCCAGGCGGGCATACAGGACGTTATCGTCCTGCCGGTCGATGACAACGGAATCGAGCGCAGAGCCGACGATGCTATTGTCGTCAAGTGGCATGCGCCGTCTTCCACCCTTGAGTAGAGCCTCCGTCTGGAGCCCTGTCCCGGACAAGCTGGCCAGCCATTGGTGGCGTTACTCCTCTGGCACGGAACGGTTGCGCTTACTCATCGACGGCATCACGAATGGCCTCCCCCTACTGAACGGACAACACCGTCCTCGGTTTTGCCTGTGAAAAACAGCGAGCGACCCGCGCTGATTCCGCTCGTCAGTTGGAGCTGAAACCGCTTTTCATCGCGCTGCCGGACCAGCGTGTCGATCTCGCTGATGACGTCCTCGTCGACTCCCAGCGACCGCAATGCCACGGTGCCCATCAGCGCGGCGGCTTCAAACGTTTCACGCACGTGTTCATCGGCTCCCGAGCGGACGAGTTCGAGACTGTGGACACGATCGATCGCACGGGCGATCACCGGCAGCATCGGGTACTCGGCCTTGAGCAAGCGCGTGATCCGCGTGCTGTCCTGGGCCTTGTCCACGCAGACGAGCACGAGGCGCGCCTGCTCGACACCGGCGGCACGCAGGATGTCGAGTCGCGTGCCGTCGCCAAAGTAGACCTCGAAACCGATATCGCGCGCGACGTCGATCATCTCCACATCGGTATCGATGATCGACACCTCGAAACCACGCGCCAAAAGAAACTGGCTGGCGATCTGGCCCACGCGGCCGAAGCCGATGATCAAGGCGGTGCCGGCGAGCGCCTCGGGCGTGCGCGGATCGTCGCTCGGCGCGGCGGATGTGATGCGCCGGATCGCCCTGAGCGTCAGCAGAACCAGCGGCGTGGCGGCCATCGACAGGATGATGATGGCGGTCAACATGGCGTTCTGCTCGCTATTGATGATGCCGGCGGCAGCCGCCGCGGCGTAGAGCACGAACGCGAACTCGCCACCCTGCGCCATCAAAACCGCGCGATCGACCGCCTCGCGATGCGCGCTGCGAAACAGCCGGGCGATGGTGTAAATGGCCACCGCCTTGACGATCATGAATGCCGCCACGTAAAACAGGATCGTCTGCCAGTGGTTTGCCACGACCTGCAGGTCCAGGGACATCCCCACGGCCACGAAGAACAACCCCATCAGGATCCCCCTGAAAGGATCGACGTCGATCTCCAACTGGTGGCGATAGCTCGACTCCGACAGCAGCATCCCCGCGACGAACGCACCCATCGCCATCGACAAGCCACCGAGTTCCATCAGGTAGGCCGCGCCGAGCACCACCAGCAGCGCAGCCGCCGTCATTACCTCGCGGGCCCGCGCGTTGGCCAGGATGCGAAACAGTGGATCAAGCAGATAGCGTCCGATCACCAGCAGGCCCACGATCGACGCCACGCCGACGACAATGCCGCCCCAATCGATGCCGCTCGGTGCCGGGTTGTGCGGCCCGAGCGGGGCCAGGAAAGCAACCAGCGCCAGCAGCGGCACGATGATCAAATCTTCCAGCAGCAGGATGGAGACGATGCGCTGGCCGCCGGGGGTGCCAGCCTCCCCCCGCTCCTCCAGCAACTGCATGACGATCGCGGTCGAGGTCAGCACGAAGCCGGCGCCGGAGACGAAGGACGACACGACGGGAAATCCCGTCCCCACGCCGACGCCGGTCAGCAGCAGCGCGCAGACCAGCACCTGCATCAGGCCGAGGCCAAAAATCTGCCAGCGCAAGCCCCACAACCGCGACGGGCGCATCTCCAGGCCGATCAGGAACAGGAACAGCACGACACCCAGTTCGGCGACCCGGAGGATTTGCCCTGGCTCGGTGAATACGCGCAGGCCGAACGGACCGATGGCGATACCGCCGACCAGATAACCGAGTACCATCCCGAACCCCAGGCGTTTGGATAGCGGCGCCGCGATGACCGCCGCGGCCAGCAGCGTGATCATCGGCAGGAGGTCGATGCTGTGGTGCTCTACGGCCATGGTGCTGTCCTTTTTCTGCTTATGCGGAGCTACTGAACCAATGTGTCGGGTGCACCCGCTCGATTGTATTCTGATTTACAGCGCGGGATTTGTTCCAGCAGTGGCGACCGGCGCATTGCCGAGAGTGCCACCCTACTGATCGACGAGGTGTTTCCCAAGCAGCCGGTGCGCCAGTGGGCGCTGAGCATTCCGTACCCGTTGCGTTTTCTGTTCGCGAGCCACCCCGAGATCATGGGTCGGGTGCTCGGGGTTGTCTACCGCTGGCTTAACTGGCAACCGCGACGACCGTTAGCGTCGATCCGGGTCTGCGCTGGTTACGCCGCATACAACTTTTGCACCTTGATACTGGCCGATGTCTGGCGCGCAACCCAGAGGTCGTAGTGGGTCTGCTGGTTCAACCAGCTTTCCGCCGTGGTATCAAAAGCCATGGCCAGGCGCAGCGCCATTTCCGGACTGATACCCGCCCGGCCATTCAAAATGGCGGACAATGTCTTGCGACTGACCCCCAACGCAGCGGCAGCCTCGGTGATCGTGAGGCCCAGGGGCTTGAGACACAGCTCTCGCAAAACTTCCCCAGGGTGCGGCGGGTTGTACATTTGCTTTGCCATAACTAATGATAATCCTCGTAATCAACTTCCGTGGCGTCCGGTGCATCGAATCTGAAGGTAATTCGCCAGTTGCCGCTTACTCGAACAGACCAGCGGCCTTTGTACTTGCCTTTCAACTGATGCAGGTAAAGACCGGGAAGATCCATGTCTCGCACCTCGGCGGCCGCGTGGAGCCTGCCAAGAATCAGTCGAAGCTTCTTGGCGTGCGCCGATTGAATCCCCGAGGATGAACCCTTGAGGAAATAGCGCTCCAATCCCTTGTGCTTGAAACTCCGTATCATGGCTCAAACTGTAACCTATATCGTTACGAGTTACAAAGTTAGCCTTTTCCAACGGAACATGAGCCTGAGGACATCGCGTCATTCCAACGGGACGTGCGCCCCATGCGGCTGGTTTTGGGAACCTCAGAGGATGATGATCGTGAAATTCCATTTCCAACGCCTCCAGAGACTGAATGAAGTCCGCGCTTTACCTCGTCCGTATCAGAGGCGCGGGCGAGTTCGCGCAGATGCACGACGACCTGGGGTCGATGCCGGATATCAATCGACCCCGGTTGCGCTCGCGTACCGCCAGCTCATCGGGTATCCACTGGTGAGCCGGGGTGGTTGCCAGCGAAGGAACACGATTGAATGGCTGCGTGAATAGCACACAACTAAAATGTTACATACACAACATATGTGTTGTGCTCTACCGATCAGCGTGGGCAAGGCGCGGCCATGAAATACAGCGAATTCAAGCGGTGGTTACAGAAACGGAGAGTGAGATATGCGTTACCCGGTGAAAATGACACACGACACCAACGGCACAGTGCTGGTTTCGTTCATCGACCTGCCAGCGCACAGTCTCGGCGATGATGAAGATGAGGCCATGGTTGCGGCGATCGATGCGATGGAAACGGCGGTGGCCGGGTGCATGGCCCGACGGGTCGAGGTGCCGGAGCCATCCGCGCTGAAGCGCGGCCAGCGCCTGGTTGAGGTGCCGGCACAGACGGCGGCGAAAATCGAACTGTGGAACGCCATGCTGGCGGCGGGGCTGCGCAAGTCCGACCTGGCGCGCCGGCTTTCCTGGCATATGCCGCAGGTCGATCGCCTGTTCGATGTCCGCCACGGCTCGCGCTTCGAGGCGATGGAGCAGGCCGCCCGCGCGATCGGCAAGCGACTCGAAATTCGCGTGGCGTGAATGGGCGCGAGCCCATCGACTTGCAGGCGCCCAATCAAGGCACTATCGTGCGCGCAATGAACAAGAAAAGACTCAATGGCATCCGCGAGGCCGCCGCCCCGCAGCCGTTGGACGAACCGCCGGGGCATGTGGCATGACAGATTCCTGCGCCACGCACCCACATCTTTTCAACTCAATCCAGGGGAACCTGAGTGTCACGCCTGACTGATCTGCTGGCCCAAGCCAAAGCCCGCGACCCGCAACTGGGCGCGGATCTGGAGCGCGAATTCCAGGCGCTGTCCTCGCGCCTGCCGTTCGGCCTCAACTTCGAGCGGCACCGGCCGGAAGCGGTGGAGCTGCCGAACCGCGTGCCGCGCAAGGGCG
>CAYWWD010000007.1:0-82355 GCA_964461965.1 uncultured Halioglobus sp.
GATCAATGCCTTTGCCCGTATAGACATCAAAGAGCGTTAAGTCTGTGAGGTAAGTCCCGGCAGCCGATTTGACAGCGTCTATCAAGTGCGAGGCTGGAACACTTTTGTCGACGATTATCGCCAAATCCCTACGAACCTCCGGGAATTTGGAGACCTCCGTAAAACAGGGCAATACTCCCTCCAGGACGGCGGAGAGTTCTACCTCAGCGACGAACATCGGCGTATCCAGGCCAAACCCGGCTGCCACGCCGGGATGGAGTGCACCGATAATCCCCACCGCCTGACCCTTGCGGGTTATCACCGCAGCCTGCCCCGGATGGAGAGCGGAATGCGCGGTAGCGTCGAACGCGTACTCCTCAGGTGCGCCTGTGAGCTTGAAGAGGCTCTCAAGATCACCCTTTAGGTCATAAAAATCCAGGGCGAGTGCTGGCGCCGCGGCCCATGATTTCGCAAAGCGCTGCCCTGTGCAGACCATCGCCAGCATAGGCACCTGGCATAAGCTGGTACTGTCAGGTAGAAACCTCAATCCGGTCTCGAACAAACGCACCCTGGACTGCTGCCGGTTCAGATTGTGCATAGCGGCGCTAATCAGCCCCGGCAGCAAACTCGTGCGCATGACCGCCATTTCAGCGGAAATGGGGTTCCGGAGGGACACCGGCGAGTACCCGGGATCGAAAAGCCGCTGGTGCAGTGGATCCACAAAGCTGTACGTAATTGCTTCATGGTAACCTCGCGCACACAGGTGACGGCGCAAATAGCGCTGGGACAGACTGGTTTCCGGCCGAGCGGGAATTTCGAGCTCGGCACGAATATGCGTCACAGGCAACCGGTTGTAACCGTATATCCGCGCCAGTTCCTCCAGCAAATCGACTTCCAATGCAATATCGAAGCGCCAACTGGGAACGGCACAACGCCAGCCGTTCGCAATCGAAGTCACACCCAAACCGAGCCCAGACAAAATCTGCTCTACCTCGTTGGGTGAGATGCCAAATCCCAGCGTCTTTTCAATCCGGTCAGCGCGCAATACCACATCCGGACGCTCGGGCAAATCCTTGTGACTGACAACTTCCTGGAGTGGGCCAGCCAGACCGCCCACGATGTCAATCAAGATCTGCGTCGCGCGCTCGATAGCGCGCTCCTGCAACTGGAAATCGACGCCCCGTTCGAAGCGGTGTGAAGAGTCGGTGTGCAGGCCGTAGGAACGCGCCTTCCCAGCCAGCAACTCTGGCGTGAAATACGCCGACTCCAGAAAAACATCGGTGGTGGAGCCACTCACTGCAGAGTGTTTACCGCCCATAATCCCAGCCATGGCCAATGGCCTGGATTGGTCAGCGATAACCAGCGTATCGTCGCGCAGGGATAGCGTTTGCCCGTCCAGCAATTCGATGGACTCGCCCTGCCTGGCTTTTCGAACCACAATACCGCCGCTCAGGTTACCGAGGTCGAAGGCGTGCATCGGTTGCCCAAGTTCCAACAGCAGGTAGTTCGTCACATCTACCACAGCATCGATCGAGCGAATTCCACAGCGGCGCAATTTTTCCTGCAGCCAAAGCGGACTGGGTCGAGTAACATCCACCCCGCGGATGACGCGGCCGATATAACGCGGGCAGCAGTCGGATGCCTGTACCGTGATTGGAAAAACATCATCGACAGCCACATCGACCTTGGTAAAGGCCGGCCCGTGGACGGAGAGCTTGTTCAGCAGGCCGACTTCCCGGGCGATTCCCTCGATCCCAAGACAATCGGCGCGATTGGGGGTCACACTGATGTCAATTATGTTGTCATCAAGACCCAGGAATTCCCGCAGTTCAGCGCCCGCCGGAGCGTCGTTGGGTAATTCGAGCAAACCGTCCGACGAATCAGGCAATCCCAGTTCTCGCGCAGCACAGAGCATGCCCTCTGAATCCACACCGCGCAAAGAAGCGCGCTTGATAACGATATCTCCCGGGAGTATCGCTCCAACACGCGCCAGAGGAACCTTCAGCCCGACCCGAGCATTGGGCGCGCCACACACTACCTGCAAAGACTCTGCTCCGGTACTGATCCGGCAAACGCGCAACTTCGCTGCATCCGGATGCGGTGCTACGTCGGTTATCTCGGCTACTACCACGCCGCTAAACGCGATCGCCACCGGCTCGATTGCATCAACTTCAAGGCCGGCCATGGTCAGTTGATGCGCCAGTGCATCTGTCTTCAGATCAGGTGACACCCACTCACGCAACCATTGTTCGCTAATTTTCACGTTCCACTACTCCGCTCAGAACTGTTCGAGGAATCTCAGGTCATTGTCAAAGAACAGACGCAGATCATTCACACCGTAGCGCAACATAGCGAGTCGCTCGACACCCATACCAAAAGCGAAGCCGGAAAATTTTTCTGTATCGATTCCAGAAAACTCAAAAACCCTTGGATGGACCATGCCGCATCCCATCACTTCAATCCAGCCGCTCTGGCTGCATACGCGACATCCACGGCCACCGCAGTTGACACACTGTATGTCCACTTCTGCGGAAGGCTCGGTAAAGGGGAAATAGGAGGGGCGAAACCGCACAGCCAACTCTCGCTCAAAAAATACGCGCAAGAAATCCTCAATCAGACCCTTCAAATCAGCAAAACTTGAATGCTCATCAATCAACAGCCCTTCTACCTGGTGGAACATCGGGCTGTGAGTAAGGTCTGAATCACAGCGATAGACTCGGCCGGGGCAAATAATCCGCAAGGGTGGTTTCTGGCTCTCCATGACCCTCACCTGCACGGGTGAAGTATGGGTGCGCAACACCATGCGGTCATCCACATAAAAAGTATCGTGCATGGCCCTGGCGGGATGATGTGCCGGAATATTCAGTGCTTCGAAGTTGTGGTAGTCGTCCTCTATTTCCGGACCTTCGACCACATCAAAGCCAATGGCCGTAAAGAAATCTTCCATCCGTTCGATCGTGCGCGTAATGGGATGTACGCATCCGGTCGATTGACCGCGCCCCGGCAATGTGACGTCGATCGTCTCTTTTTCCAGCAGCGCTTTGACCGCAGCCGCGTCAAGCAGAGATTTGCGCGCGCCGATAAGGTCCTGCAGTTCCTGTTTCAGGACATTGACCAATGCTCCGAACCGGGGACGATCCTCTTCGGGCATGCTACCCAATCCTTTCAACAAGCCAGTGATGCGCCCTTTCTTCCCTAGAAAATCAACACGCAATTGTTCCAGCGCGGCCCCGTCTGCAGCCGCCTCGACAGCAATTCTTGCCTGCAAGGCGAGTTGTTCAAGATTCTCCATTCAGTTCAATCCTGTTCCCATTCGTACTAACTTAAGCCCGCATGCGAGCTACAACGAAATTTCCAAGCCGCCGGTCGTTTCAAGCCTGAACTGCCAAAAACAAAAAAGGGAAAGAGCATCGCCCTTTCCCTTTGAGTACTGCCTGTCGCCAGCGAACCGTCGAAACGGCGGGGGTGGGCTTTAGGCCAGTGCGGCCTTCGCTCGATCCACTATCGCTGCAAAACCCGCCTTGTCATGAATTGCAAGATCGGCCAACACGCGACGATCGAGAGCAATCTCGGCCTTTTTTAACCCATTGATCAAGCGGCTGTAGCTCAATCCATTCGCACGCGACTGCGCATTGATCCGGGTGATCCAGAGCGAGCGGAATTGACGCTTACGCTGGCGACGATCACGGTAGGCATACTGGCCCGCCTTGGTTACCGCTTGCTTGGCAACCCGGAAAATACGGCTGCGTGCGCCATAGTATCCTTTGGCCTGCTTCAATATCTTTTTGTGACGGCGATGCGCCACCACACCACGTTTTACATGAGGCATAGTCTTCTCCTAATCTCCGACGGCTACCAGTTAACGCGCCCGCAGCATACGGTCGACAAGCACCTTATCGTTGTCATGAACCATCGAGGTTCCACGCAACTGACGCTTACGTTTGGTTGTCATTTTTGTCAGGATGTGACTCTTATTTGCGCTCTTGCGCTTGTAACCACCGGCAGTTTTTTTAAACCGCTTGGCGGCCCCACTGTGAATTTTTGCTTTTGGCATATTCAAATACTCCGCATTTGAAGTTCATGGATGAAGATACGAGGGCATTCACAGGCCGCTAGTTCTTCCGTTTGGGGGCGATGACCATTGTGAGTTGCCGGCCTTCCATTTTCGGGAATTGCTCAACCATACCCATACTGGCCAGATCGGCTTCCACTCGCTTGAGCAGCTCCATGCCGATTTCCTGGTGGGCCATTTCACGACCGCGGTAACGGAGCGTGACTTTGGCTTTATCGCCATTTTCAAGGAAACGTACCAGGTTGCGTAGTTTTACCTGGTAATCACCTTCTTCCGTCCCTGGACGAAATTTCATTTCTTTAACTTGTGTGCGTTTCTGCTTTTTTCGCTGGGCAGCCTTCTGCTTCTTGATTTCGAAAACGTACTTGCCGTAATCCATCAATTTGCAAACCACAGGATCGGAATCAGCGATAAGTACCAGATCCATGGTCGCCGCCTCGGCAGCCGCCAGTGCTTCCCTAAGGGACACTATCCCAATCTGCTCGCCTTCGGCGCCGACCAAACGGACAGGATCCGCTGTGATCTGATCGTTGATGATCGCCTTCTTGCTGCCTCCTTTGCCGCTATCTTTCTTGATACTAATTCTCCAATACAATACGGCCGCGACATGCGACATCGTTCGTGAGGAGCGCTTTGAACGCGCTGAGATCCATCGATCCCAGATCCTCACCACGACGGGCACGCACGGCCACAGTCTGTGATTCCACTTCTTTATCCCCTACGACCAACAGGTAAGGGACCCTCTGAATCGTGTGCTCGCGGATTTTATAGCCGATCTTTTCATTTCTCAAGTCCGAAACCACACGGAAGCCGCTGAATCGCAACGTATCTTCCACTTTTCGGGCATATTCCGACTGATTGTCGGTGATATTGAGCACTACTGCTTGCGTGGGTGCCAGCCAAGTCGGGAATTCCCCCTCATAGTGCTCTATCAAAATGCCGATAAATCGCTCGAAAGAGCCAAGTACTGCCCTGTGCAGCATGACGGGCACTTGGCGGCTGCCATCTTCGGCGACGTACTGGGCATCCAGCCTCCCGGGCATGGAAAAATCCACCTGTATCGTACCCAGTTGCCAGACTCGACCAATACAATCCCGGAGCGAGAATTCGATCTTCGGGCCGTAGAACGCACCCTCGCCAGGCAACTCTTTCCACGGCAGGTTTTGGGCATCCAGGGCATCGGCAAGCGCCGCCTCAGCACGATCCCAATCCGCATCCGTCCCGACGCGGCTTGCGGGGCGCGTGGACAGGCGATAAATCACATCACTGAATCCAAAGTCAGCGTAAATACCGTGCAAGAAGTCGATAAATTCCGATACTTCCTGCTGGATTTGCGCCTCGGTGCAAAAGATATGCGCATCGTCCTGCACAAAGCCGCGCACGCGCATGATGCCGTGCAGGGACCCTGAGGGTTCGTTGCGATGGCAGGCGCCGAATTCCGCCAGGCGCAACGGCAGATCGCGATACGATTTCAGACCCTGGTTAAACACCTGTATGTGACAGGGACAGTTCATGGGCTTAACGGCAAATTCCCGCTCCTCGGCATTGAGCATAAACATGCCATCACCGAATTTGTCTGCGTGACCGGATTTTTTCCAAAGCGAGAGGTCCACCAATTGCGGCGTCTTGATCTCGAGGTAGCCCCGCTCACGCTGCGCCTGGCGCATATATTGCTCGATCGTCTGGTAGATACTCCAGCCCGCCGGGTGCCAGAACACCATACCGGGCGCCTCATCCTGGGTGTGAAATAGATTCAGTTTCTTGCCGATTTTGCGGTGATCGCGTTTTTCCGCTTGCTCGATGCGATCCAGATACTGCTTGAGCTGCTTTTTGCTGGCCCAGGCGGTACCGTAGATTCTCTGGAGCATTTCATTTTTTGCGTCCCCACGCCAATATGCACCCGCCACCTTGGTAAGTTTGAATGCCTTGAGTTTACCGGTACTGGGTACATGTGGGCCGCGACATAAGTCGCCCCAGTCACCCTGGGTATATATCGATATTTCCTCGCCTTCGGGCAGCGCCTCAATGATCTGGACTTTGTAATGCTCCCCAAGTTTGCGGAATCGTTCAACTGCCGATTCCCGGCTCATCACGACTCGCTCGACTGGCAAATCTTGTACCGCGATCTCCTCCATGCGCTGTTCAATTCTTTCCAAATCCTGCGGAGTAAAGCTGTGTCCGGTGGCGAAGTCATAGTAAAAACCATCCTCGATCACAGGTCCGATAGTGACCTGCGTTCCGGGAAACAGCTCCTGGGTTGCCATTGCCAACAGGTGGGCGGTCGAATGCCGGATGATCTCCAGACCCTGATCATCCTGATCTGTGACGATCGCGATCGTCGCATCATCCACCACAAGGAACGATGTATCCACGACACGACCATTGACCACGCCACCGAGAGCGGCTTTGGCCAGACCGGGGCCGATACTGGCGGCGATCTCATACACGGATACGGGCTGAGGAAAACTACGCGTGCTGTTGTCGGGTAACGTGATGACAGGCATGAAACTTCCTTTTATCAGTGGTGGCCCCTACCAAAGGTCACTTGATATCACCTAACTCGTTGTTTTTGTTAGGTATATTGAATAAATCTGCTGTTTATGGCGAACCTGGTTTACGCGAACCGACACCAAGTCGCCGAGGGGCGGCAATGATGCACGATCAGGCGTCGGATTGCCATAGCCAGCTGCTGATCACAGTGGTTGTGGCTTACCGGACAGCTCAGGGGGCTAGCCGTGGCAGAGTACCCCCAGTGCGCTATGCACTCGCCTTTAACCCACCTGGGGCGGGGGGCGCAGCGCCAGTTCTTTGCTGCCGGGTTGCCTGAAGCCTTTGAGTCTCAGGGCTGACTTTGCCCTTCCTCGCGTACCGTAATTAGACCGGCGAACCGTGTGCCCGGTTTCATCGTAAACCACTACATCGCCGCCCGGCATGATCAAGGCCCATTCTTTCCACAGGTTTCCATGCTCTCGAAGCCACCATCTTTTGGTGGTCCGCCATCGGAATATCGCCCGCCAATTCATACGGGTTGACCGCCCTGTCGAAAGGCCTTCCCAGAAATGAAGGCTCCCGACGAACTGAAAAAGGTTCGCAGCGGGACATCAGCGGAACGCTTGTATGCAGTGTGCCGTCCACGCGCAACACATCTGCGCGGGAAATTGAGCTCTTCAAACCAGTTTTTTGATGCGGGGCACATGCCGGCTACGTCTCCCAACTGAATTTGCCGAGCGCTGCTCGAGTATTATTGTTGTTGCAGTGCAGTGAGTCCCAGAGTTTGATTCTGAGTGACGTGTCAATGTGTGTCAACGCGACAGACATGCACCCGCAAACCGCTGAAATTCGAAACTCACCCTGCCTTTACTACTGGCCGATAAAGGCCATTTGTTTCATTTCCACCAGCTGGTCCCGAAGCGCCGCCGCCTGTTCGAATTCCAGGCTCTTTGCATGCTCCAGCATCTTCGCTTCCAACTGTTTTAGCTGCCTGGCAAACGCGGCTGGAGTGAGCTTGGCGACGTCCGTCGTATAGGCAACGCGGGGCTCACTCGCCTTCCTGGCCTTGCCTCGCGTCGGCATCCGCCGAGCACCTTCCATAATGTCCTGCACAGATTTTTCTACTCCGGCCGGCGTAATATCGTGCGCCAGATTGTGCGCGATCTGCTTTTCACGACGACGGTCGGTCTCCGCAATTGCGCGCTGCATCGATCCGGTTACGGTATCAGCGTAGAGAATCGCCCGGCCATTGATATGCCGGGCAGCCCGCCCTACGGTTTGTATGAGAGAGCGCTCCGAACGCAGGAACCCTTCCTTATCAGCATCGAGGATCGCCACGAGCGACACCTCCGGCATATCCAGTCCTTCACGTAACAGATTGATTCCCACCAATACGTCGAATACACCCAGTCGCAGATCACGGATGATCTCAACCCGTTCGACAGTTTCGATATCCGAGTGCAGGTAACGCACCCGCACGCCGTGTTCATCCAGATACTCTGTAAGATCCTCGGCCATGCGCTTGGTCAGCGTCGTCACCAGCACCCGCTCGCCGCGACCGACAACCATCTGAATCTGGGCGAGCAGATCATCCACTTGCGTGCGGGCTGGGCGCACCTCTACAACCGGGTCCACCAGTCCGGTGGGGCGCACCAGTTGTTCGACGGTGCGTCCGGACTTGTCCGCCTCATAGGGGCCCGGAGTTGCGGACACAAAAATCAATTGCGGCACCAGTTGCTCCCACTCCTCGAAGCGCAGCGGACGGTTGTCCAAAGCCGAGGGCAGGCGAAAGCCGTACTCGACGAGTGTCTCCTTCCGCGAGCGATCACCCTTGTACATGGCGCCGATCTGGGGAATGGTGACATGCGACTCATCGACGATGACTAGCGCGTTGGCCGGGAGGTATTCGAACAGGGTGGGAGGCGGGTCACCGGGCGCGCGGCCCGAGAGAAATCGGGAATAATTCTCAATGCCGGTGCAGTATCCGAGCTCCCGGATCATCTCCATATCATAGCGGGTGCGCTGCTCGAGACGCTGCGCCTCGACAAGCTTGTTCGCCTCCCGCAACTGCCCGAGCCTGCTCCCCAACTCCTCCTCAATGTGCACCACGGCGTCAAGCATGACTTCCCTGGGCGTCACATAGTGGCTCTTGGGGAAGATGGTCACCCGGGGCACCTTCTTCTCTACAACGCCCGTCAAGGGGTCAAACCAACTGATATTCTCGATTTCCTCGTCAAAAAGCTCAATTCGCACTGCATCTCTCTCGGAGTCCGCAGGAAAAATATCAATCACGTCACCGCGTACGCGATAGGTTCCGCGACGGAAATCCACATCATTGCGGGTGTACTGCAACTCTGCCAACTGTCGCAGGAGACTTCTCTGCTCAACGAATTCACCGCGCGAAACGTGAATCAGCATTTTAAAGTAGGACTTCGGATCGCCCAGGCCATAAATCGCGGAAACCGTGGCAACCACCAAACAGTCTGCGCGCTCCATCAATGCCTTGGTGGCCGACAACCGCATCTGCTCGATGTGCTCGTTAATCGAGGCGTCTTTTTCGATGAAGGTGTCGGATGACGGCACATAGGCTTCAGGCTGGTAATAATCGTAATAGGAGACAAAGTATTCCACGGCATTATGCGGAAAAAACTCTTTGAACTCGCCATACAACTGGGCTGCCAATGTTTTGTTATGGGCCATCACCACCGTCGGCCGCTGTAGTTGAGCCACGACATGAGCCATCGTGAACGTCTTTCCCGAGCCGGTCACTCCCAGTAGGGTCTGCGCAGCAAGCCCGGCGTGGGCGCCCTCCACCAAAGCCCGGATGGCCGCTGGTTGATCGCCGGCAGGCTGGAAGGAGGATTCAACGTGGAAACGCCTAGTCACGAAGGTACTTCCTCAACAGAGTGATGATCACTCCCGATTATCTGCTACCCGGTGGCGAATTACAGCCAGCTATAGTTGTACGCCCTACAGATGTAAATAGCGGTTGACCCAATCCCTGACCATGATTAATATACGCGGCCTCCGGTCAGTACCGATCCGCCTTAGCTCAGTTGGTAGAGCAAATGACTGTTAATCATTGGGTCGCTGGTTCGAGCCCAGCAGGCGGAGCCAATTGATGTAAACACATAATAAGGCTGCTCTCACGCAGCCTTTTTTTCTGTCTGCGAAGATTCCAAACCGCCCACTTTTACGCTTCACCTACCCGTCGTTCCGCACACAGCTGGGCCAACTAAATCCGTCCCGATGACTCGGGAAGGCGGATGGATTATAGTCTTGCAATAAATACGGCTTGCTGTTGTGCGAAGCATGCGCTCCCAAGTGCTGGCCATTTCGCCCCGCAATGGCCTACCTCAATGGACGAGGATCTCTAAAAAGTGACAGTCTCCCGGAAGTTTGCTCTGTACTTCGCCTGTTCAGGGCTCTTTTTGATCTGCATTGTGGCGAACTACGCAGCCCAGCAAGCCTATCAGGCTTCCCTTGATGGCCTGCTTAGCAATATTCGATCGCGCACAGAGAACCGAACGGATCTGCAACTGTACTTTCTGAGGCAGGACAAGGCCGGCCTGCGACAGATACTGTCTGAGTACATCAAACCAGATGCCATCCAGAGCGCCGCCGCACTCAGTAACATTGGTGAAATACTTGCAACCCGTACTCAGCATCAAACGAATTCGGAGGATGTAGTCTCCCTGCGCGCTATCCGTGGAGAGAGTGCTGATGCAGACAGCAGTTTGGCTGGGTTCGATCGCAATCAACAGCCCTCGGGAACCGGATTTTGGTCATCGATAACGACGCGAAATTTAGTAATTCACTTCGTAACCCCAGTATTGTCGCCACTTGACCCGTTGAACACCAATCCCAACCTGTCGGAAGTCATCGCGGCTAACACGAATGTGGACGCTAAAGGGAGCCTGGTTGTCGTCGGTTACATCCATGTGGCCATTGATAGCGGCACACTACGCGATGCGATACTCCCTGAGATACTCCGTGTGATTACCGCCGCAGGGGTGGTGGCTGTATTACTTACCCTAGTGGCCTATCTGATGATCGGAAAACCCTTTTCGCGCCTCAATCAGCTCACCGAACTCGCAGATCGAATTCTGGCCGGTGAGCAGCCTGAAAAACTCAGCACGCAGGACGGGGATTCGTTCAGAAGTATCACCCGGGCACTTAATCTCGCAGTACAGAACGCCGAAAATAATCGAGGCGACGCTAATCTCGAACACAAACTACTGAAAATGCAGTCTGAGGAGAGAGCATCACGCTTATCCAAGCGTGAAACAGAATTGAACCAGACAGCGCGCGAGGCCAATATTGCGAAAGAACAACTGCGTCGCTTGGCGAACTACGACAGCCTGACATCGCTGCCGAATCGCCACTTGTTCATGGAACAATTGGATGTCCTATTGCGGCAATGCACTCGCAGCGCGAAATTCCTGGCAGTTTTGTTTGTCAATTTGAACAACATCTTTCGGATTAATGAAGCATTGGGTCGCAGTGCAGGCGACCTGATGCTACAGGAAGTTGGCAAACGATTGGTTGGTTGCTTGCGAAACAGCGACATGCTTTCGCACTTTGTCGACTCAGATGAAGTGCTAAACGTTTCACGCCTGGGCGGAGATGAGTTCGCTGTGGTTCTCAGCCAACTGGACAACGTTGAGACTGCTGCATCGGTGGCTCAACGTGTGCTGACCAGGCTGATCGAGCCAATGCTCTTGGACGGCCACGAACTGGTTGTCGCGCCCAGAGTCGGCATTGCGGTCGCACCGCGCGATGGTATGACGCCGGATTCTTTACTCAGAGCCGCCAGAACCGCGATGCAGCACGCAAAATCCAAAAGCGAAAATGCCTGCGTTTTTTACCATAAGGATATGGAAGACAACGGCGAAGCCGACTTGAAACTGGAATCCGACCTTCGCAGGGCAATTGAGCGAGGCGAACTACATGTCCACTACCAACCCCAAATCGATACCAATGATGGCTCGATTGTCTGCGCTGAAGCGCTGCTGCGCTGGGAACATCCAGAGCAGGGATTTATACCACCCGCAAAGTTCATTAACCTCGCGGAAGAAATAGGTTTAATCAGGGAACTCGGCGACTGGATCCTGGTGGAAGCCTGCCGCTTTATGAAAATGCTGAAGGAGCAAGGGCTGAAGCTGCCCAAACTCTCAATCAACATTTCACCGCAACAGTTGCACCCAACTTTTGCAAACCGTGTTCGGGAAGTACTCATTGAAGCCGGGGTCTCCCCGTCCAGCCTGGAACTTGGACTTTCCGAGGCGATTTTGATGGGCGGAGATAGTGAAATACTTAGACTTCTACAAGATCTGAAATCACTGGGTATTTATTTGTCCCTGGAGAATTTTGGCACACTCCACGCCCCCCTCAGTTACCTCAGCCGATACCCCCTCGATGATCTAAAAATCGATCGCAGTTTCGTGGCGGGATGTGACCGGCGTAAAGACGCGGCAAAACTGGTGCGAGCTATTATTGCGATGGCCGGCAGTCTAGGTTTGCACACGGTCGCAGAAGGGGTCGAATCCGAAGCGGAGTACCGTTTCCTCCACGAAAATGGAGTTACGGTTATGAAAGGCTATCTTTTCAGTAAACCTATCCCGGCAGACGATCTTCGCCAACTCCTGGTGGTTCCCTGGCATTTCATGGCGCAACTACAACGAATGGCACTTCTGGCTGACTTGAGTTCGACCACCGATTCATGAGTTCAGTTAACCCGATATATTGGGTGACAACCCACACTATCCCAAAATTTATCCGACCGATCCCCATCGCATGATAAAGTGTTGTGGTATTTTTTCCGTACTTTTCCACCGCTGTGTGGAAAATGATTTTTAAGGACAACATTTCCTGATCTGCATTACACGTCAGCCATGAAGAATTGCCTAATAGCACTGGGAATGCATCACAGCGGAGTCTCAGTGTTTACCGACTTGCTTGATTTCCTGGGCGTCACCATCGACTCCCCTTCGGATGCAGCAATGTCGGCGCATCGAATCGATTTGATCGGGAAAGAGTTTATCGTTCAGGTAAATGATTGCGTTCTTAAAACGTTGGGTAGCAGCTGGGATGACACCCTCCCCCTTCCCTCGCAGTGGGTAGAGAAATTTGCGGACAGCCCGTTATTACTTGATATCCGCAACTATCTTCAGTCTGAATTCACACAGAGCAACCTCGTAGCGCTAAATGATCCTCGGCTATGCAAAGTATTGCCGCTTTGGATGCCGTTATTTTTGACTCACAACGTTAAACTGCACGCTGTTTTAATAGTACGCAACCCGTGGGACGTCGCCAGTTCACTCGCATCGCGATACAACTTTTCTACGCAAAAATCGCTGCTGCTCTGGATGCAGCATATGATAAATGCGGAACGCCACTCCAGGCATCTCGCGCGGGCGTTCATCACAGTTGAATCGTTAGTCGATCATCCAAGTTCGACGATCCACAATGTTTTCAACCTCATTGGGCTTCCATCTCCTTGCTTGCCGGATGAACATTTTGATCTTCCGACAGGCCTAGTCGATTTCAGCTTTCAATATAGCGGCCATACAGATAACGATGCAGGCATGCATTGCCCCGAATTTGTGACTTCCCTTTATCGTTTGCTATACGCAATTGCCGAAACAGGACAGACCGACGCGAACAATTTGGAGGTACTGGACGAAATCTATCGTCAGTTTGAGGCCAGCCAATCTTTTTTCTACAACCGAGACACACTACAACCCAAAGCCACCGACGTATTGCAGTTGACTTCCGATCTGGAAAGTATCAAATCCAGTTTTGAGCGCGACAAAATCTACAGGGAATACCGATACATCGCCAATACGACCCATCTCTACAAAGAAAATGAACAATTACGTGCTTCCAACGAGCATTACAAAAGCGGCAAACAAGCATCACCTCATTTCGGCATTACACTTTCCCGCAGCAGTGTCACAGCGCGTCTCTACGAGACATATCAGGGCATCGTGGAACTTGTCCTGCCGCAGGGAACCTCCCTGCGACGCATGCTCCAACAGAGTAAACGGATGCTCTTTTCGTTGTCATCGACCAACGCGTCGTCGGAAAACACTGAATCACCATGCGATGTCCGTAAGTCAGAAAACAGTCTCAACGCATACGATGAACCGCCAACTGTCCCGGCAGATTTTATGGGCAGGCGATCGGCGCATGCACCTGACGAGAATACATCCGGTACAAGTGGCAGCCCGATAGTTTCAATAATCATTTACATTTCCACCACCTGGCAGGTTACTGCAAAGTGTCTGCACTCCATTTTTGAACATACGAGCGGTAACTTCGAGGTTATTGTCATAAAGAATCAGTTGGCGGATGAGGATCTGGAGACACTGGCCACCACACAAAGCATTCGCGTTATCGCCAATGAAGTCGATGGCGATTGTGTCAACGCATACAACCAGGCTGCTACGCTCGCGAAGGGTAAATACCTGTTGCTGTTGAAAGATACAACGGAGATAACCGAGGGCTGGTTAGAAGCTTTGCTGGAACCCTTCTCGGACAGTCGCACCGGTATTGTCGGCGCGAAACTGTTGAATCCCAACGGCTCCCTGCAGGAGGCGGGTGGCATCCTCTGGCGAGACGGGCACAGTTACAGCTACGGACACGGTGAAAATCCTGATCTGCCACAATACACCTACCGACGAGCAGTTGACTACTGTTCCGGAACCTGCCTGATGATTCCCCTCTCGCTTTGGGAGCGGGTTGGCGGGATGGACCGCCGATACTCACCAGGATTTTACGAAGACCGTGACCTTTGTTTTTCCGTTTACGCGCTCGGTTTCAATGTGATCTTTCAGCCTACAGCGCGCGTCATTCACAGCGATGACGAATCGCTTACACGGGAACCTCTGCCTGATCACATACAGCTACAAGCCATTAACAGAAACAAATTTGTCGAGAAATGGGCGCAAGCTCTCAAAGAACAGCACACGCCTGGCCCAGCGACACTATTCAAGGCACGCGAGCGAACCAGCAACAAACATATTCTTGTCATCGATCACCGCTGCCCGACGTTCGACCGCGATTCCGGCTCATTGCGAATGCTGAACATGTTGCAGATTCTGCAGGAATTGGGCTACACAGTGGCATTCTGGCCGGATGATCTGGCCCATGATGCAAAGTACACAAGAAAGCTACAGGATCTCGGCATAGAGACATTTTATGGTGATTTGGATTTTGAAGCGTATATCGCCGAACATGGCGACAAATTTGATGTTGTACTCTTATCAAGACCGGTAACAGCGAAGAAATATTTGCAACTCGTAAAAAAGTACTCCAACGCGCAGACCATTTTCGATACTGTTGATCTTCATTTTGTCCGCGAACGACGTCGTCTCGAGTTGGAAGTGGCGCAGTGGAAAAACCTCGAATTCTTTCTCGCGGAGGAAGCGGATACCACGTTTGTGGTCAGCCCAACGGAACTGGAGATCCTGTCCAACGAACGCTTTTCGAACAAACTCGCAGTGATCTCCAACATTCATTCATTGGAACCCTGTACTAAAAGCTATAGTGATCGAGAAGGCCTGATGTTTATCGGTGGATTTGCCCATCCACCCAACGAGGAAGGCATCATCTGGTTTATCGATTACATACTTCCCGTGATCCGGCGACAGCTTCCCGGGATTCACTTGACGATTGTAGGCAGCGATCCCAGTGAACGACTCAAGGCGATGGCGTCTTCCCAAATCACCGTCACTGGCTATGTGGAAGATGTCTCCTCTTACTTCAACAATTGCCGGGTATTTGTTTCTCCACTTCGACACGGGGCGGGCGTCAAAGGCAAGATCGGACAGAGTTTTTCCTTCGGGCTACCAGTGGTTACCACCAGCATAGGTGCCGAGGGGATGCAGTTGATTGACGGTCATAATGCCCTTATATCTGACAGTGAAACAGAGTTCGCCCGTAAAGTCGTCGACCTCTATACCGACAAATTCCTGTGGCACAGGCTTTCCACCAATGGCCGCCAGGTAATCAATGAGCAATTCAGCGCTGACACTGTCCGTGTGGCACTGGCACAGGCCCTGGAGAAAGGCGCCACCAACAAGCAACGTGGCAAGAAGCAGCCAAGACCGGTAATCATACACTGCCATCTATTTAAGAACGCCGGGACAACGTTGGACTGGAGCCTGAACCGTCAGTTCGGGCCTGGATTTGTGGATCATCGGGATGACGAAGACATGCGCCGTGGTGCTGCGTATCTGGGGCCATATATCACCGCCCACCCCGAAGTGCAGGCCATCTCCAGTCACCATGTCCGATTTCCACTTCCCACATCCATCGATTTCCAACCATTACCTGTTCTAGCATTGCGACACCCTATAGACAGGGCGCGCTCCGTGTATGAATTTGAACGCCGCCAGGATTCCGATACACCGGGTGCCCGGCATGCCAAGGCGCTGTCCTTCCCTGAGTATGTTCGGTGGAGGTTAAATACAGAGGTAGCACCGACGATCCGCAACTTTCACTGCAGTTTTTGTACCGGGGAGTTCACGAAACAAATTGGTGAGCAACAATACCTGGACAGTGTTTCATTGCTCGCTCAGCTCCCATTGCTCATTATTGTGGAGCATTACGACGAGTGCATGTTGTTGCTCGAAAAGTATCTCTACCCGTATTTCCCCCGCATCGATCTCTCCTATGTTCGCCAGAACGCTTCGCCTGGAAGGGTTGGCAGCCTCGGGCAACGCGTGGCAGCCGTGAACACGGAATTGGGAGCAGAGTTGAGCCGCGAATTTCAGAAACAGAATCACTGGGATATGATGCTATACAACGATGCTGTCTCGATCATGCATGAACGCCTCGGCGCACTGGGAAATTTAGACAAGTTGCTCGCGAACTTCCGTTCGCGATGCGAGCAACTGACTTCTGGATGACCCACTCCGAGAGAATTTCCTGAAACAGTGAATGCAGCCGGGATTTTCAGTGTGTATTGCATACGTTCTCATAATCAAATGAGTGTTGTATCACTGGTTTTTTCGAAATATTCACAGTGGGATTGAAGTCGATCACACTAACCGTATGAATCCACCTCTGCCGCGACTACCCAAATCAATGGTAACTTATTTTTTCCGGGTCGCTGCGATCGCCGTCATTGTTGATCTTATAGTGAGTGATCGTAAAAGCGAGTACTATCCGGGCATTATATTGGTAAGGATTCAGTAGATGGGGCGATCAGCGCTAACACGCCAGCTTCTATCCACGGCCAGATTGACGCGCCGCGCATTCGGCCTTGGGCTTTCGAAGCATTCTTCGAGGCTGGTACAGGAGGATATTGGCTTTCACATTGGCATCTCAGCCGATCTGTCGACTGCAGCCGGTAACGCCGCGCAGCACTTTCAGTCTGCATATCACCGGTGGTTGAAGTACGATCGATTTACTGCCTGGGGCCATTACAAACGCCAGTACTTCACAGTCGCCGTCGGTGGCGGAAACACCATCAAGGCGCTTTACCAGGTGATCGTCGATAATCGGTCTGACGAGATTGACTGGATCGGGCATGTGCGTTTCTTCTTTCTCGAGGAATCAGCTGGCGACGCAGGTTGGGAAAGTGCTGAGCATTCTTTGGTAACCAACCTGATCGTGCCGTTGGCTCGCCGGCTAATCTATGAGAAAGGACCATATGCAATCGCCACTGCGTTGAACCTGGGCAATACCACCGATGAAGACACAATTATTGATCAAATGGTTGCCATACTGGTGAACCCAATCAATATGGCCACGGTAAAACAGGCATTGGCAACCCAGAATCGCAACCTTGCACTACGGCGTGCGCATCTCGAAGCTCAACGTTACGCCCAGGATATCCGCAGAAAACTTGGCGCTACCATGGCGTTCCACTACATCATGAGCAGCATTGGAAGTGACGGCGCACTAGGTGCTTTCACTCCTTACATGCCAGAGTTGCGCATCAAAGAGCCCGGTGTCATTGTCATCAAACATGGCCCAAAGGCTCTGCGAATAGCACTAAACCGCGGGGTGATGACTAATTCTGAGTGCGTATCCCTGCTTGTCTCGGGCAGCCTGAAGTTGCGTGCCCTGGGTCGTTTCGAGATGCGGGATTCTGCGGACTTTGAACAAACCGTCATGGAGACACCGTTGCGTATGCTACGGGAGACTCAGGAGATAGCGGAAAAAGTTTTTCTTTTCGCGGACGAAAATTCTTTGCATTTCGAGGAAACCAGGTTCCAGTATTCGGCGCAAGGCAAGACTCTGGAGAACAAGGCGGAGACGCGCAGGGGAGAAGAAGCCAAAGGGCCGCATGTACTTCTCCTGCACGGATTCATGGGCCTGTTCAGTTTCACCAATTTCCTGATGCGGCTACCCAGCGCGTGGACCGTCTCCGCCCTGCATCGCGGGAGTCATGCAAAGACGCTTGGTAACGATGAAATATTCCCCCACTATGCACATGTACTGCGACAAGCCATTCTGTCAATCTGGAACCAGGGCCAACCTACACCCGTTGCCGGACATTCTATTGCGGGAGTCATCATCGACCACCTGCTATTGTCACTGCTCGAGCACTACGATGCACCCATCACACCCTATGCACAACTCAAGAGCAGTAACCGAAAGCTGGTCGATGCGCTGCGCGCTGGAGGCATTGTACATCTTGCCGCCTGGGCGCCACCGGACGGGCTGCACACACGGGAGAATATCAAGGCAGTTTTCGCGCACTATCACAGGAAAGTAGATCTCGATTATTCTGGTTTCGAACAGATTTACCTGAGGAAGGACGAAACGCTGGTGACAACGGCACCCGCCACCGTCGGCCCGCGTCACAACTTGTCATCCCTCGACCGCTTCCTCGATACGCCACTTGCCGAACCGTTGGTTGGAGGACTTAACCTGTTGATGCGCGCCTTGCTCAACAACAGGACCGTGCAGCAGAAAATGCTGAATCTCAACAGTCCCTATGCCTTGCGACTTGTAGGCAATCGACTGTTGAAAACCGCCTCCTTTTACGGCCTGTGCAAGGAGATCAACGCCGCCATGCACGATCCTGTGGAATACCAGAGGCGGCATCTCAAGGCCTTGTCGATCATTCTGGAATACAACATTCCGTTCCTGAGCATTGTTCACGAGGATGATTTCCTCGTTTCCGCTCGTCGACATAAGGAAGAATGCGATTACCTGATTGCACAACGCAAGAAAAAGGAAGGCGTGACAAAGGCCACGGATCTTGAGACTACAGTGCGATTTATCAAACTGAAGAGACGCCAGCCGGAACTGTCGCTCGATCCCTTGAATCCGCACCTGATGATCCTCGCCACGTCCAACGATGCGAACGAGACAGCACGTCAAGTTACAGTAGAGATGAACCAGTTCATCAACGAAAACCTGGAGCGGGCGATCAGCAGGGGCGATCTCAAACCGCTCGCCAGCGTTAGAAAGTGGATGCGGGCAAACGGCCGTAGAACCAGAAAGCCGGTACCACGAGTAGCCTAATGCCGGGCATCGTGATTATCATGGGCTCCACCTTTGATGGATATCCCACCAATGACTGCTGAATTCACGGCTACAAGTTTTTTGTTACGCTGGTTATTCGCTGCAGTTCTTGTCGTCGGCACTTACAATCCGACTCAATACTGCTATTTCAACTGGGTAACGAGTAATAGCGCACATTTCGGCCCTGTCATGGCGCTGGCGGGTGTTGCGCTGCTGATTGGATGGATTATCTACCTGCGGGCCACCCTGGAATCCATGGGTGTACTGGGGATCGTCCTTGGAAGTGCACTGTTCGGCTGCCTGATCTGGTGGTTCATCGACGTTGGTTGGTTGAGTCTGGATTCAACCAGTAAGCTCACCTGGGTGATCCTGCTGATACTTTCGTTGATTCTCGCGTCCGGGATGTCCTGGTCCCATATCCGGCGGCGACTAACGGGCCAGGTAGACGTCGACGAACACCACGCGTGACCTTCGCCACCAGACTCTGCGCCCCCGACCGGTTCAGGTAGAATCCGGAAAGAGTTCCTTCACGTTCGACACCGGAGACGAATCGAGGGCGACCATCTTGCCCTGCCGCTTCCAAAGGTGGTCGTAGCGTACCTGGTGGCCGCCAAACCCGCTCACAGCAACAGTCAGCACCGCGCTGATGCCATCGCAGTCGAGATTGTCGCAATGGCGGCGCAGCTTAGCCAGGAGACGTTGAATCTGGTTGAACGGAAGGCTCTCCTCTTCAGCACGCATGATCATGGGGTGGCCAGTTCCCGTCACATTCGTTCCGAGCAACAACTCCTCGTGGAGTTTTTCGCCGGGGCGCAGCCCAATGAATTCGATGTCGATATGTTCGCCTGAGTGCGAATCATGCCCTGTTTCATAACCGCTCAATTTAATCATCCGTTTTGCAAGATCGACAATTTTGACTGGTTCGCCCATGTCCAGCACAAAAACCTCGCCACCGGTGGCCATCGCTCCAGCCTGCAGAACCAGCTGCGCCGCCTCGGGTATGCTCATGAAATATCGCGATACATCGGGATGCGTCACAGTGACGGGGCCGCCCTCCTCGATCTGCTGCCGGAACAGCGGGACCACGGATCCGGAAGACCCAAGTACATTGCCAAATCGCACCATGCAGAAGCAGGTTGACGTACCTTGCTGCGCCAGACCCTGCAGGATCATTTCCGCCAGCCGTTTGGAGGCGCCCATGACATTGGTGGGCCGGACGGCCTTGTCTGTGGAAACCAGTACGAAAGTTTCCACCCCCGCATCACGCGCCGCAGACGCCGCGTACCAAGTGCCAAAGACATTGTTCGCCACACCTTCGGCGATGTTGTATTCCACCAGCGGCACATGCTTGTACGCGGCCGCGTGGTAGACCGTACTCACCGCAAAGGTACGATAAATACTTTCCAGCCGGCGCTGGTCCTGAACGGAGCCCAGCAGGGCTACTAGGTCTACCTCCAGACCGAGGCTTGAAATGATCTCGCGTAAATCGCGCTCAATGCTGTACAGCGCGTACTCCGAGTTATCAAGCAGCACCAGTTCGCGCGGGCCCGACCGGATGATCTGACGGCACAATTCCGCACCGATGGAACCACCGGCACCGGTCACCATCACCACCTTGTCGGTGATACAGCGCTCAATCAACTCGGGGTGTGGGGGCACGGGCTCTCGACCGAGCAGATCGTCTAGATCGATGTCCCGGATCTGGTTGACGCTGGCCTCGCCCGCCAAGAGTTCGCTGATTGTCGGTACGGTGCGCACATACACCGGCAATCCGACCAGCGAGTTGATGATTTCCTTGCGTCGCTCCGGCGATGCCGAAGGAATCGCGAGCAAAACCTGCGTTATGTCGTACCGAACGATCAGTTGTTCGATATCCTCCGGCCGTGCAACCTGCAATCCGTTGATGACAAATCGCTGGAGGTAGCGGTCATCGTCGACAAACACTACGGGATGGTATTGCTCGCCATGCTGCAACGCCTGCAGCAATTGCCGGCCGGATTGCCCAGCACCGTAGATAATCACATTCTCAGATTTTGCGCGTAACTTTGCCTGGTAGTAGGCTCGCGCGCCTAAGCGGGTACCGCCGACGCCAACGAGGAGCAGCACCCAGTAAATGAACGGCGTGGCGCGCGGCACATCCGCGCGGGTAAAGAATATCGTGGCTCCGAGGATCAGCGTGGAATAACTGGCTGCTGTGAGCACGGCCCATATTGCCTGCTGGCCCATAAAGCGAATCACGGCGCGGTACAATCCCAAGCGCAGGAATACGATGGCACTGGCAACGATTGTCACCGCACCACAGGCGTACTCCAAAAGCCCGAGCTGAAACTCGAAAGTGCCGTAACGCAACGCCACGGCAGACCACATGGCGGCAGTGACGTAAATCATATCCAAGGAGAGCAGGCAGGCCTGCTTGATATTGCGTGGAAGTTCAACCACTTTCTGGAGAACATCCCGCAGGCTTGCGACGACTCCGACAACCGAACGCGATACAAAATTGCCAGAACGATTCAGCAAGTCCCCTCCTGATCCCTGAGTGGGCGGGCATGGTACTAGAGCATTCAAGAGGCTTTGGATTCTACGTCAATCCACGCAGCTTCGCCATGCCGCAGATTAGGGGCAGGTATGCCAAAAATACCAAAACCATGCTGAGTTCCGGCCAGTTTTGTATTGCGCAAGCCAGTGGAAATAACCACAACAGGGTAATCGTGAGTAGCAACAGATCTACCTTGAAATGGGACTGCCACTGCCGGCTCAGGCGCTGGTAGGCGTGCGCCCGATGAGCCTGAGTGAACGCCTGCCCGCTGCCAATACGCCACAGCAGGGTCCAACTCGCGTCCGTAATGAACACCGCCAGGAGGACCAGCCAGCAGACCGGATTGACCTGCCCCCCGACTGCGCCGATGACCGCCAGACCTGCCAGCAGAAAGCCGGTCGGGACGCTGCCAGCGTCCCCCATAAACAGGCGTGCTGGCGGCGCATTCCACACCAGGAAGCCGCAGTGCGCTGCTGCGATCAAGAGGCAGTAGAGAGTGTAGTTTCCACTTCCCGGGGTTGACCAGGACAAGAATGCTGCTGCGCTGCAAGCCAATACCGCTTGTAGTGCGGCGAAGCCGTCTATGCCGTCCATGAAGTTGTAGAGATTGAGCGACCACAACATGCCGAGGGCGGTGAACAGCACTAATCCACCGGCTAGAAGCCTGTCAGATGGAAGCGCTGACCAGAGCAGCACGATCGTTACGCTCAGGCAGATAGCACTATATGCGAGTAAGCGCAGGCGAATAGCCAAGCCTCGCAGATCATCGAGCAAACCGATCGCCGCCAACAGCAGTGCGGCACCACTGAGCAGAGGAAAGGAACGCTCCCAGCCACCATAAAGCGGGACCGCAGCAAACACCCCCGCCGCAAATGCCAGCAGCAACGCCATCCCGCCGCCGTGGGGCGTGGGTAGCGAATGCGAGCTGCGTCCATTGGGCACATCCAGGATTCGCCACGAGTGCGCCAACCGCAAGTAGATACCGCACAGCACGGCGGATAGCAGGAAGGTACCGAGCACTGCCGTCATGAGTTTGAGCGCCCTGATCGCACGATCCGCTCTATGGTATCTTCCAACCGGATGCGCGGCCGCCACTGGGTAGCAGCCAGCACTGCGGCGTTACTGTACAGTTCCGTTGCAAACAGCTTGTCACGAAGGTTCCCGTCTGTGTCCCCGGCCAGCAGGTCAACCAGTCTTGCCGCCCCCCACCAGGCCCACCGGGGCAGCCAGGCAACCCCGCCGCCCTGGCGGCCTGCGATGCGCAACAGGTCGTAGATCTCCCGGGTGCTGTAACTCTCGTTGCCACAGGCGATCCATGTCGACACACCCACCGGGGGCTGCCGGGCGAAGACACACAGCAATTCGACCAGATCCTCCAGCGCGATCAACGAACGCCGGCCACCCTCCGGGGGGCGGGGCAGCCCCCACCGCACGGCCCTCGCCAGTGCCTGCAAGTTGCCTTTGACGTGCTCACCATGGACCAAGGCGGGGCGCACAATGACCACCGACATCGCTTCCCTTGCGAAGACTTCCCGCAGTGCGCATTCCGCCTGCCATTTTGACAGGCCGTAGGGGTCGATCGGCCTTGTAATATCGCTCTCTACACGCGCGACAGGCGTTGCCGTAGGCCCCATGGCTTTTACGCTACTCAGAAATATAAAACACCGAACGCCGGCATTGGCGGCCATCCTCGCCAGCCGCAAGGTTGCGTCGCAGTTCAGGGATTGGTAGGCGGAATCCGGTGCGCGCTGGTGCGCAATGCCGGCGAGGTGGAAACAAACCTCCACGCCCTGGAACAGGTTGGCGTCGGGACCTGCATGCTCCAGATCCAGGCCAAGTGTGGGGAAGCCTGCGCTCAAGGGGCTGCCGCTTTTACTGAGCGCGATAACGGTGTCTCCCTGTGTCGTGAGCTGTTGGCACAGTTGTCGACCGATAAATCCGGTTGCACCGCTGACCAGGCATTTCACGATTCCGGATCACCAATGAAAAAAAAGGGGGAAGAGCCCCCTTATGATACGGATGCAGTCGGCTTATTCCAGTGTTATTACATTGCGGTTCATGTCCAGTGTGGACTGACCGATGCCTTTTACTTCAGTGAGCTCCTCTGCGGAGGCGAAAGGACCGAAGGTCTCGCGATGACGCACAATCTCTGCAGCCTTGGCCTCTCCCACACCCTTGAGATTGGCCGCCAACGTTTGCGCATCGGCGGCATTGATATTGACTGTGGCAGCTGCGGGCTCGGCCGCCTCCGGTGTAGCCGGCTTCTGTGACTGTGCCAACGCACCCGGACTCCCTGCGAACGCTGCCAGCATCAGCAACAACGCGGTCACCCAGGCCAAATGTTTGAATGAAAGCACCTCTCGCGCCGCCATGGCAGCCCGGGGGTCGTTTTGTGTCAGGTAGGTATTGTTCATAACATGATCTCCATATCAGTTTGCTGCATCCGTGCAGGCATCCGTACCACAACACCAGTGTAGCAATGATCCCGGCCGGACAGCGCGGCGAGACCGCATTTGATATTACGTGACCAGGGTTAATTCCTCCCGCACGCGTTGCAGCGCGGCGAGCGGATCGGTGGCGGCGGTGACAGGGCGGCCGATGACCAGGTAGTTGGAGCCTGCGGCAACTGCGGCGGCAGGAGTCATCACCCGGCGCTGATCAACGCTGTCGTCCCCGGCCATGCGAATGCCCGGCGTGACGAGGCAAAAGGCACTTCCCCGCGCTTGTCGCAGTGTTTGCGCCTCCTGCGCGGAGCAAACCACACCGTCCAAACCACAATCCGCTGCCAGCGCCGCGAGGCGCATCACCTGTACTTCGACGCTGTCGCCGTAGCCCACCTCCAGTAAATCCTGCCCGGACATACTGGTGAGTACGGTGACACCAATCAGCAGGGGGCGCCTCGCCAGCCCCGCAACCGACTCTACTGCGGCAGACATCATCCGCCGGCCACCCGATGCGTGCACATTTACCATCCACACACCGAGATCGGCCGCGGCGCGGACGGCACCTGCGACAGTATTGGGTATATCGTGAAACTTGAGATCGAGAAACACCTCGAAACCCATGCGCTGTAACTGCTCCACCAACACCGGGCCGCCGCGAGTGAACAGCTCCTTGCCGACTTTTAATCGGCAAAACGCCGGCGAGAGGCGTTGTGCGAGGTCCAGCGCCGGCGTCGCACTGGGAAAGTCCAGCGCTACGATGATCGGTGTCGTCACGAACCTTCCACAACCGGAGCCGCGTCGCGCAAGCTTCGCACCTCCTGCAAGGCGCGATCCAGCTGCCGTTTACACGCCCCATGCGAGACGCGTGTACGCACGAGAATTACGGATGACACAAGCATGCCCAGCGCGCCACCCATCGCGAACGCGACGAGCACCCACAACGCCAAACTCTGCGGTTCAAAGGTGTACACGAGCACGCTGAGGGGTACCGCGACTTCATTCTGCAGGGCGAACAACACGCTTGCCGACAGGGCAGCCAGAACAACGACGACGGTCAGGAACTTGCGCAGGTGTTTCATTGGATCGTCCTGTAGTGTTATGGGGCGACACAGAGCGCGATGGCTCAATCATGCCGTGCGGCTCCTTCAGCGGGCGCTTAACTCTCCGACTGCAGCCGCATGTTCACACGCTCGCGCAATTCCTTGCCTGGTTTGAAGTGCGGTACATATTTGCCGGCAAGTTCGACAGCATCGCCGGTTTTGGGGTTGCGGCCGCGCCGGGGTTCACGAAAATGCAGCGAAAAGCTACCAAAGCCGCGAATCTCGATACGTTCGCCGTTGGACAATGCCTGCGACATATGTTCGATGATCGTCTTTACTGCCAGTTCAACATCCTTCGCGGACAACTGGCTCTGTCGGGACAGGATCGTCTCGATCAGTTCACTCTTGGTCATGCGGCCCCCGTTAGCAGTGTTTTCAGGGTCGTGATCTCTCGAAAACTTATTGTGTACTCTCCGCTGAATTTTCGCAAGTTGTTATTTTATAACGAAAAAGTGGTGATGCGGAGAACTTTGCCAGCGAACAGGCACTGAAAACGAAAAGGGCCCACCACCGGTGAGCCCTTTTGCGTGCCGCAGAACGCCCCGGCTTTACTGCTCGCCCATCTGCGCCTTGATCAGGTCACCGATGGTACCTGGGGATGCCGATTCGCTCTCGGACTCTTTCAACGACTTGACTGCTTCTTTCTCGTCGTCGAAGTCCTTGGCCTTGACGGACAGGGCGACACCGCGATTCTTGCGGTCGACCGAGATAATCTTGGCCTCGACGGTATCGCCCACCTTGTAGGCGCTGCGGGCGTCTTCGATTTTCTCACGGCTGATATCGGACGCTTTCAATACACCTTCTACGTCCTCCGCCAGTTTCACCGTCACGGATTTGGCATCGACGGCGATAACCACGCCAGAGACTATCGCCCCGCGATCGTGTTCGGCGACGTAGTTGCCAAAGGGATCGCCTTCCAGCTGCTTGATACCGAGCGATATCCGCTCGCGCTCGGGATCGATGGAGAGAATGACTGTCTCGATCTCATCGCCTTTCTTGTAATTGCGGACGGCTTCCTCGCCTGGCTCATTCCAACTAATGTCGGACAGATGCACCAAGCCGTCGATATTCCCTTCGAGCCCGATAAATATCCCGAAGTCGGTGATGGACTTGATGTTGCCGGAGATCTTGGCGCCTTTGCTGTACCGAGTGGCGAACGCGTCCCAGGGATTTTGCTGGCACTGCTTGATGCCCAGGGATATCCGGCGACGGTCCTCGTCGATATCGAGTACCATGACCTCCACTTCGTCGCCAAGACTGACGATCTTGGAGGGATGCACGTTCTTGTTGGTCCAATCCATCTCGGATACATGGACGAGGCCCTCGACACCTTCCTCCAACTCAGCGAAACAGCCGTAATCGGTCAGGTTGGTGATGCGCGCCTTGACACGGCTGCCCTCGGGGTAGCGGCCGGTGATTTCCAGCCAGGGGTCTTCGCCGAGTTGCTTCAAACCGAGCGACACGCGATTGCGCTCGCGGTCGAACTTGAGGATCTTGACGTCGATTTCCTGCCCCACTTCCACGATTTCGGAGGGGTGCTTGATGCGCTTCCACGCCATATCGGTGATGTGTAACAGGCCGTCCACGCCGCCGAGGTCCACGAACGCACCGTAATCGGTCAGGTTCTTCACAATGCCCTTGACGGTCATGCCTTCCTGCAGGGATTCCAACAGTGCGTCGCGCTCCACGCTGTTCGCCGCTTCCATGACAGCACGACGGGAGACCACCACGTTATTGCGCTTCTGGTCGAGCTTGATGACCTTGAATTCGAGTTCCTTGCCCTCCAGATGCACGGTCTCGCGCACTGGGCGGACGTCGACCAATGAGCCTGGCAGGAACGCGCGTATGGTGTTGATGTCGACGGTGAATCCGCCCTTGACCTTGCCGTTGATAATACCGGTGACCACGGCATTGGCTTCGTGTGCTGCCTCCAGGTCCTTCCAGGATTCGGCGCGCTTGGCTTTTTCACGCGACAGTTTGGTCTCGCCAAACCCGTCTTCAACGGCTTCGAGCGCGACCTGCACCTCATCGCCAACATTCAATGTGCATTTGCCATTGACGTCATTGAATTGTGCACGCGGAATCACGCCTTCGGATTTCAGACCCGCATGGACGGTGACCCACTCGCTATCGATATCGATGACTACGCCAGTGACTATTGCACCGGGTTGCATATCGACGGTTTTAAGGCTTTCTTCGAAAAGTTCGGCGAAGGATTCGCTCATTTCACAGTACCTGTCAGAATTGATCGAGACGGTTGCCCGCCTCTACCGGGCCGCCAGCCGGCCAGGGTCATCCAAAATTCGCTGTCATTCCGACCCTGTCTGGAGTTGGCCGGAACTTCAGCATTGCATGCCGTAGAAAAGGAGTTAAGCGCCGCAGGCGGCTAGATAAGACCTTTTTTCGTCACTTCCCGCATCACACGAGCAAACACGTCGGCGATGGGAGTTGCGCTGCTATCGATGATTACAGCGTCCGCCGCGGGCACCAGTGGAGAGATCGGGCGGCTACTGTCGCGTTCATCCCGTGTCTTGATGTCCTCGAGAAGGCGCGGCAGACTAACACTTTCACCCTTTTCAATCAACTGCTTATAGCGTCTCTGGGCGCGCTCCTCAGGACTCGCGGTGAGGAATATCTTGAGCGGGGCTTCCCTGAAAACCACGGTGCCCATATCGCGCCCATCAGCAACCAGCCCGGGCGGCTGCAGGAAGTCACGCTGTCTCGCCAGCAGCGCCTCGCGCACGGCGGGTATGGCCGCCACGGTAGAGGCTCCGCGACCGGCCTCCTCCGTGCGAATGGCCGTGCTCAGGTCTTCACCCCTGTACAACACCTGCATCTCGCCGCTGTCGGACAGCGCGAACGTCACATCCAGGTTCCTGGCGACTTCCGCGACAGACGGGTGATCGTCCCAACTGACGCCCTCGAGGACGCAGGCCTGTCCGGTGATACGGTAGAGCGCCCCACTGTCCAGCAGGTGCCACCCCAGGCGTTGCGCCAGCATGTAGCTGATGGTTCCCTTGCCCACACCGGATGGCCCGTCGACAGTAATGACCGGCACTGGCTGCGGCACGGGTTACGCGACGGCCTCCGTTACGGCGATCCTGAGCCCCAGGCCACGCGCCAGCGTGTCAAAGCCAGGAAACGAAGTCGCTACATGCCCACAATCCAGCACCGTGATCTCGTCCGTGGCGCGCAGCGCGGCAATGGCGAAGGACATGGCGATGCGGTGGTCGTGGTAGGTGCGGATCACACCGCCTCCGAGAGCGCCGCCTTCGATCACGATGCCGTCTTCCAGCACGTCATTGCGCACGCCAAGGGTATTGAGCCCCTCGGCCATGGCAGCGATGCGATCACTCTCCTTGACGCGCAGTTCATGCGCGCCGCGCAGCACGGTGCGACCTTGCGCACAGGCGGCGGCGATGAACAACACCGGTAATTCGTCGATCGCCAGCGGCACCTGCTCCACCGGAATCTCAATGCCCTTGAGCGACGCGTACCGGACGCGAATATCCGCAACCGGCTCCCCGCCCACCTCGCGCTGGTTCTGTAGCGTAATGTCCGCGCCCATCAATCGCAGGATATTGAGCACACCGGTGCGGGTTGGGTTCACGCCCACATGCGTCAACAGCACATCAGAGCCAGGCGCGATGCTCGCTGCTACCAGGAAGAACGCCGCGGAAGAAATGTCGGCCGGAATATCGATATCACAGGCGCGCAACCGACCACCCCCCTCCAGCGAAATCACGCCATCCTCGCTGTCCACTGAGTAGCCGAATCCCCGCAGCATCCGCTCCGTGTGATCGCGGGTGTGGGCGGGCTCTGTCACAGAGGTGCGCCCCGCGCTGAACAGGCCCGCCAGCAATACGCAGGACTTCACCTGCGCGCTGGCCATCGGGAGATCATAATGAATACCGCGCAACTGCTGCCCACCGCGGATCGCCAGCGGCGGCCTGCCGTTGCCGGACGCCTGGATGACCGCACCCATGCGCGTGAGCGGTTCGATCACCCGCCCCATCGGCCGACTGCGGAGGGAGGCGTCACCGGTGAGCGATGAATCAAACGACTGCCCCGCCAGCAGGCCACACATCAGCCGCATGCCGGTGCCGGCATTGCCGAGATCCAAGGGTGCGAGCGGCGCCCTGAGCCCGTGCAGGCCTACCCCATGCACAATGACCCGGCCATTGTCGGGACCGTCGATCTCGACACCCATGGCGCGAAATGCCGCCAGCGTGGCCAGCGCATCCTCACCTTCCAGGAAGCCGTTCACCCGCGACGTGCCCTCGGCCAAGGCGCCGAGCATGATGGCGCGGTGGGAAATGGATTTGTCGCCCGGAACCCTGGCTTCTCCCGCCAGAACTCCACCGGGCTGTAACGTGAATTGCATCGGGTCTACGCCTTATGGGATTTCAGGTTCTCTGCGCCGGGCCAGGCGCGCGGAAAATTCATCGCGCGCGCGCTTGGCGCGATTGAAGGTGGCTAGCAGCTCGTCCGCATTTTGATCACTAACCGCTTTGCGCATGCGCTCAAGATGGCTGCCGAACAAATCGATGGCATCAAGCAGGGCGGATTGATTGGCGATAGCGATGTCGCGCCACATCACCGGATCGCTGGAGGCGATACGGGTGAAATCGCGAAAGCCACCTGCAGCGCAACCAAAGATATCCTCGCTGGCGTCCGCCATTGCAAGCGCATCGACCAGTGTGTACGCGAGCACGTGGGGCAGGTGGCTGGTCGCCGCAAGTACGGCATCGTGCCGGTCCACTGACATCTCCACGACCTCGGCGCCAGTACTCGCCCACATCGCCCGCACCAGGTTCACGGCGTCGGTATCATTGCCTGCCTCTGGCGTCAGGATCACGCGGTGATCCACGAACAGGTCAGCGCAGGAGGCATCCACGCCGCTGCGCTCGGATCCGGCGATGGGATGAGCCAGCACGAGTTGCGCCGGCATCGCGCCCGCAGCGGCGATTGCCGCATCGCGCAGGTTGCCCTTGACACTGGCGACATCAGTCAATACGACATTCCGTCCGCTCAGCCGCGGGAGAATGGTTTCCAGCATTGCCGCCGCAGTGAGCGTGGGTGTACAAAGCACCAGTATATCTGCCTGCTCGATCGCCTCATCGAGGTCCAGTGTGAATGCATCGATCACACCCAATTCCATACCCCGCCGCAGCGATGCTTCCCGATGACCCCAGCCGATGAAGCGCCGGCTGAAACCGCTCTCGCGCAATGCCCTCGCCAGGGAGCCGCCGATGAGTCCCAGGCCCAGTATCACTAGATTGTCCGAGGTGTAACGCACGCCGGCGCTAGAGCAACGCCTGGGGATACGACCCCAGCGGCTTTAACATGATGGACTGTTCCTCGAGCTCCGCCATGATCGCGGCGATTTTTGCGTCCTGGAGATGGCCTTCGAACTCAATGAAAAATACATAGGCCCACTTCTCGGTGCGTGACGGGCGCGTGTCGATGCGGGTGAGGCTCACATTCCCGCGACGGAACGGTTCCAGCAGCGCAAACAGCGCTCCCGGTTTGTTACGGCTCGACACGATAATGGACGTCTTGTCGCGACCGCTGGGCGGAACTTCCTCCCGGCCTATGACCAGGAAGCGGGTGGTGTTGTCGGCGTAATCTTCGATATGCGTCGCCAGCTTTTCCAGGCGGTACAGTTCCGCGGCCATGTCGCCCGCCACTGCGGCAACACCCGGCTGTTGCGACGCGATGCGTGCGGCTTCTCCGTTGCTGCTGACTGCCTCGCGCTCCAGGTGCGGCCAGTGCTTGTCCAACCAGTTGCGACACTGGGCGAGCGCCTGCTGATGTGCACAGATGCGGGTGACTGAACCCTCCGCAACGCCGGGTGCGACCAGCAGGTGCAGGCCGATTCGCATCTCCACTTCACCGGATATTTTCAACGACGAATCCATGAAATTGTCCAGCGTGTGACTGACCATGCCCTCGGTGGAGTTCTCCACCGGCACCACGCCGTAATTGCACTCGCCCGATTCCACCTGCGCGAATACCGCCGCAATCGTCGATTGCGGCACACAGATCGCGGCGTGGCCGAAATGCTTGATCGTGGCACCCTGGGTGAACGTACCTTCCGGCCCCAGGTAGGCGACCTGTAGCGGCCGCTCCAGTGCGAGGCAGGCCGACATGATCTCGCGGAAGATATGGGCCACGCTGGCGCCGTCCAGTGGGCCGACATTGCGGTTGATGATGCGTTGGAGAACCTGTGCCTCGCGCTCCGGCCGGTAGAACACGACTTCCGCCCCGTTCCCCGCTCCCTGCGCCAGCGCCTCGGCCAGTTTGATCGCCGCGACGCGCTCCGCGCACTTTGCCCTCTGGTTGATCAGCGTCTGGATTTCCTTGTCGATGGCGTCGATATCTGCCCTGACCTGTTCGAGATTCCGCGTATCTGCCATGGGCGTGGGTCAGCCGTTGCGCTGCTCGAAATCCCGCATGAACGCAATCAATGCATCCACTGCCTCCTCGCTCACCGCGTTGTAGATGCTGGCGCGCATCCCGCCCACGGAGCGATGCCCCTTGAGGTTCAGCAGTCCAGCCGCTTCGGATTCCTGCAGAAATGGTTTGTCCAGTCTCTCGTCGGCCAGGATGAATGGCACGTTCATAAGCGAGCGGCTGGCAGGTTCCACTGGATTGGAATAGAAATCGCTCTCGTCGATGGCCGCGTAGAGCTTTTGTGCCTTGCGGCGATTCACCTGTTCCATCGCCGCCAAACCGCCCTGCTCCACCAGCCAGTCGAAGACCAGGTCCGCCAGGTACAGCGCGAACGTCGGCGGCGTGTTGTACATCGAGTCGTTGTCTGCCGCGATTTTCCAGTCGAGCATGGCTGGGCACTGGGCATGCGCCCTGCCCAGCAGGTCCCTGCGTACAATGACCAGGGTAAGGCCGGCAGGCCCGATGTTTTTCTGAGCGCCGGCGTAGATCGCGCCGTAATCCGCGACGTTGATGGGGCGCGAGAGGATAGTGGAGGACATATCTGTCACCAGCGGAACATTGGCCTGCGGCGCCCAGAAAAATTCCACGCCGCCAATGGTCTCGTTGGCGATGTAGTGCAGGTAGGCCGCGTCGGATCCCAGCTGCCATTCCCGCTGCGCAGGTATTCTTGAGAAGTTACTATCCTTGGCGGTGGCAACCACATTCACCTCGGCATAGCGTTTCGCTTCGGCGATCGCCTTCTTGGACCACTCCCCCGTGTTGACATAGTCGGCGCTGCGTTTGCCCCCCAGCAGGTTGAGCGGCACAGCGGAAAACTGGGTGCTGGCGCCGCCCTGCAGGAACAGTACGGCATAGTCGTCGGGTATTTGCAGTAGCTGCCGCAGGGTCATTTCGGCGTGCTGCGCCACCCCAACGAACTCCGCACTGCGGTGGCTCATTTCCATCACAGAGAGGCCTTTGCCGTGCCAGTCCAGCATGTCCTCGCGGGCGATTTCCAGTACCGATTCCGGCAGCGATGCGGGGCCGGCGCAAAAATTAAAACAACGGGTCATTTTTCGTGCTTCCTCGGAACTTGGGAGTTTGGCGCACTATTGCCGTGCGCCATCGTCGGTTTCAGGTGGGGATACAGATTCAGCAGATTCAGCAGGCTCATCGACGCGCTGCACACCAACCAGGTGCTCGCCGTCCCGGGTGCGAATCACGCGCACGCCCTGCGTGTTGCGCCCGACGATCGACACTTCATCCGCGCGGGTCCTGACCAGCGTGCCCTGGTTGGAGATCAGCATGAGCTCGTCACCTTCGAAGACCTGTACCGCGCCGACCATCCGGCCATTACGCGCACTGGTGGACATTGCAATCAGCCCTTTGCCGCCGCGCCCCTTGGTGGGGAAATCTTCGCTTGCCGTGCGCTTGCCATAGCCGTTTTCGCTCACCGTCAGCACCCAGCCCTCGGCCTGCGGGATGATCAGCGAGATCATCTTGTGCCCCTGCCCCAGCCGAATACCGCGCACACCCCGCGCGGTGCGGCCCATAGCGCGCACGTCGGCCTCCTTGAAGCGCACGGTCTTGCCCTCGCTGCTGAACAGCATGACATCGCCATCGCCCCGCGTCACCGCAGTGCCGACCAGCACATCACCCTCCTCGAGGTGCAATGCGCGCAGGCCCACGCTGCGCTGCCGGGCAAAATCCATCAGCGCGGTTTTCTTCACAGTACCGTTGGCGGTCGCCATGAAAATGAAATGGCCCTCGGTGTACTCGTCAACCGGCAGGATGGAGGTTACCCGCTCGCCCTCTTCCAGCGGCAGGAGATTGACCATGGGCCGACCGCGCGAATTGCGACCCGCCAGCGGAATCTGGTAGACCTTCAGCCAGTACACTTTGCCGAGATTGGAAAAACACAGGATAGTCGCGTGAGTGCTGGCAATCAGCAGATGCTCGACAAAATCCTCATCCTTGACCGCCGTTGCCGATTTGCCCGTCCCGCCGCGCCGTTGCGCCTGGTAATCGCTCAGCGGCTGCGTCTTGGCATAACCGCCGTGAGAGATGGTGACCACCCGGTCTTCCTCGGTGATCAGGTCTTCTACAGTCAGGTCATGCTGCGAGGCGATTATCTCGGTGCGGCGCTCATCGCCGTATTCGGTGACCAGTTCCTCGAGCTCCTCGCGGATCACCAGTTTGAGTCGCTCGGCATCGCCGAGGATATCGAGATAGTCGGCAATCTCGCGCAGTTTTTCCTGGTATTCGTTCAGCAGCTTCTCGTGCTCAAGACCCGTCAGGCGGTGCAGGCGCAATTCCAGGATGGCCTGGGCCTGCGCAGGTGACAGGTGATAACTGCCATCGCGCAGGCCATACTGCGGTTCGAGGTCATCCGGACGGCAGGCGTCGCTGCCGGCGCGCTCCAGCATTCCGGACACCTCGCCCGGCACCCATGCTCGCGCCACCAGTTTGTCCCTGGCTTCCGCCGGGCTGGGCGAGGACTTGATGAGCTCAATGACCGGATCAATGTTACTAAGCGCAATCGCCAGGCCTTCCAGGATGTGGCCGCGCTCGCGCGCCTTGCGCAGCTCGTAGACGGTGCGCCGCGTCACCACCTCGCGGCGGTGGCGGATGAAGGCCTCGAGAATCTCCTTGAGCGTCAGGACTTTGGGCTGACCGTCGACCAGCGCCACCATATTGATACCGAACACCGATTGCATGCCGGTCTGGGCGTAGAGATTGTTGAGCACCACATCGCCCATCTCCCCACGCCGCAATTCGATCACCACACGCAGGCCGTCCTTGTCGGACTCATCCCGAAGTTCGGTAATGCCCTCGATCTGCTTGTCCTTCACCAGCTCCGCGATGCGCTCGATCAGCCGCGCCTTGTTCAACTGGTAGGGGAGCTCGTGGATGACGATAATGTCGCGGCCGCTCTTCTCGTCGTGTATGACCTCCGCCCGCGCACGCACATAAATGCGACCGCGGCCAGTGCGATAAGCCTGGATGATGCCCGCGCGACCATTGATGATGCCGGCAGTAGGAAAATCCGGGCCGGGGATGTAGTCCATCAATTCGTCGACGGTCAGATCAGGATTGCGCAACAGCGCGAGGCAGCCGTTGACCACCTCGGTCAGGTTGTGTGGCGGGATATTGGTCGCCATGCCCACGGCAATACCGGACGACCCGTTGATGAGCAGGTTCGGCACACGCGTGGGCATGACAGCCGGGATACGCTCGGTGCCATCGTAATTGTCGACGAAGTCGACAGTTTCCTTGTCGAGGTCCGCCAGAATGGCGTGCGCAATCTTGCGCATGCGTATCTCGGTGTAGCGCATGGCAGCCGCCGAATCGCCGTCGACCGACCCGAAATTCCCCTGGCCATCCACCAGCATATACCTCATCGAGAACGGCTGCGCCAGGCGCACAATGGTGTCATACACTGCGGAGTCACCGTGCGGGTGGTATTTACCGATGACATCGCCCACCACACGCGCGGATTTTTTGTAGGGTTTGTTCCAGTCGTTGCTGAGTTCATTCATAGCGAACAGCACGCGCCGGTGTACCGGCTTGAGTCCGTCGCGCACATCCGGCAGGGCCCTGCCGACGATCACGCTCATCGCGTAATCCAGGTAGGACTGCTTCATCTCGTCTTCGATATTGACGGGAAGAATTTCTTTGGCGATATCACCCATGTACTACGACTTCCTCGACCGGCTGCGAGTGCAATTTCAGGACAGTGTGAGTCTGTGGCAGGGCTGTCCGCGACGGTGAATTTTCGCGTCGCTACACCCCGAAATCAAACCCGGGATTATACGGGAAGATGCACCTTTCCCGCCATGGTTTTACAGAATTTCAGCGGGGTCGGGGCAGGCCAGCCCGGTTTATGGTTATACTCACGCGCCGACTTCCCGATTCCAGCACCGGAACACTGTGCGGGGCAGTCAACGAGCCGGCACTTCCATGGGGATCACAGGAAATCCATCGATGAAACCAGCAGGCGAAACCGCCGATCTCCTCATCCATCCGGGTTGGATCGTTCCAGTGGTTCCGCACGGCATCGTGCTGGAAAACTACAGTATTGCGCTCACTGGCGATCGCATTTCGGCGCTGCAGCCGAGGACAGAAACCACTTCAATCAATGCCCGGCAAGTGCTGGAACTGCCAGGTCATGCGCTATTGCCGGGGCTGGTCAACTGCCACGGCCACGCTGCCATGAGTCTCTTGCGGGGCTACGCAGATGACCAGCCGCTGATGCCGTGGTTACAACAGCACATCTGGCCCGCGGAGCAGGCACATGTCAGTGAGCAGTTTGTCGGCGATGGCACCGAACTCGCCATTGCCGAGATGATCCGTTCAGGGACCACGACGTTCAGCGACATGTACTTCTTCCCCAATGTGAGTGCCGCCACCGCGCAGCGCGCTGGCATGCGCTGCCAGATTACCTTCCCCATCTTCGATTTCCCCTCTGCGTGGGGCCAGGATGCGGACGACTATATCAGCAAGGGTCTCGCGCTACGCGATGAGTTCAAGCACAACCCACTGGTTTCGGTGGTCTTCGGCCCGCACGCACCCTATACCGTTTGCGAGGCCAATCTGGCGAAAATCGCGACGCTCGCCGCCGAACTGGACACCGTGGTGCACATCCACCTCCACGAAACCGCAGGCGAAGTCCTGCAGGCCGTGGAACAGAACGGCGAGCGGCCGCTGGACACGCTGCACCGGCTGGGCCTGCTCGGCCCGAGGACACAGTGTGTACATATGACGGACCTCGGCGACCAGGATATCGCCCTGCTGGCGGCGACCGGGGCGCACGTCGTGCACTGCCCGCAATCGAATATGAAGCTGGCCTCCGGCACCTGCCGCGTCGGTGACTTGCTCGCTCGCGGTGTGAATGTCGCGCTCGGCACCGACAGCGCGGCGAGCAACAACGATCTGAACCTGTTCGGGGAAATGCAGGCCGCTGCGCTGCTGGCAAAATTGCATGCGCGCGATGCGTCCACACTTCCGGCCGCTGATGCGCTGGCCATGGCCACCATCAACGGGGCCCGGGCGCTCGGGCTCGAGGAGCACATCGGCAGCCTGGAGATCGGGAAACAGGCCGACCTCATCGCCGTCGATCTGCGCGGCCCCGAGACGCAGCCTCTGTACCACCCGTTGTCGCAGCTGGTTTACGCCTGCAACGGCAGCCAAGTGAGCCACAGCTGGATCGCCGGCGAGTTGGTGATGGCGCAGCGCGAACTGACTCGTATCGACCTGCACACCCTGAATCTGCGCATCAACGACTGGCAACAACGCATCAGCGATACGGCGGTTGCATCGTGACACACGAGTTGAACGTCGATCCGCGGGAGATTGCCAAGTTCGAGGCGCTCGCCTCGCGCTGGTGGGATCGCAATGGGGAGTTCAAGCCGTTGCACGATATCAATCCGCTGCGCGCCAACTACATCGACCAATATTCCCCGGTCACAGGCAAGCGCCTCGTCGACGTGGGCTGCGGCGGCGGCATCCTGGCCGAAGCCATGGCTCAGCGCGGCGCGCGCGTCACCGGCATCGACATGGGTGAGGCGCCGCTGTCGGTAGCGAAGTTGCACCTGCTGGAATCGGGTGCCGCAGTGGAATATCGGCAATCCACCGCTGAGCAGCTGGCACAAGAACAACCGGCCGCGTTCGACATCGTGTGCTGCCTGGAGATGCTGGAGCATGTGCCCGATCCGGCGGCTGTCATCGCGGCTTGCGCGGCGCTGGCCAGACCCGGCGGCGCGCTGTATTTCTCCACCATCAACCGCAACCCGAAGGCCTTTGCATTCGCTATCGTCGGTGCCGAACACATCCTGCATCTCCTACCGGCGGGCACCCACGAGTACGCCAAGTTCATCAAACCGTCGGAGCTGGCCGGGTGGATACGCAGCGCGGGGCTGACGCTGACCGGCATGACCGGCATGACATACAACCCGTTGACACAACACTATCGGCTGGATGAGCGCGACGTCAGCGTGAACTATCTGGTGCGCTCGGTGAAGCCGGTATGATGGGGCGGGCGAGCAGGGCATTCAACGGCACCCTCAAGGCGGTGATCTTCGATCTCGACGGCACGCTGGTGGATACCGCTGACGAATTCGTGCCCGCAGTGCAGAGCCTGCGCGCCGAGCACGGCCATCCGGCCATGGACCCCGAGCGAATTCGCGCCAGTGTGTCCAACGGCGCGCGCGCCCTGGTCAGCCTGGGGTTAAACTTGCAGGAGGACGCACCGGAATTTGAGAACCGGCGACTGCGCCTGCTGGAGCTGTACAGCGCAGTGCTCGGCACGCTGGCTGCGCCCTACCCGGGAATCGAAGCACTGCTGGCCCGCCTGCAGGAGTGCGGGATCGCCTGGGGCATTGCCACCAATAAACCTCGCGTCTACACGGAAACTCTGCTGGCCAGGCTCGACATGCAGCCACCGCCCGCCAGTGTGGTGTGCCCGGAAGACGTCGCCCATCGCAAACCGCACCCAGAATCCCTCTACCGCAGCTGCAAGGAGCTCGGCTGCGCCCCGCATGAGGCAATCTATATTGGCGACCACCTGCGCGATATCGAAGCGGGACGACGTGCGGGCATGTACACCATTGCCGCGGGCTACGGATACATCGAACCCGGCGACGACCCGCTGCACTGGGGTGCCAACGCCCACGCGCAGCGCAGCGACGACCTGCTCGAACTCATTCTCGGGCCGCCAGCACAGGGAATTTTATGAGCGCTTTGCACATACCCGCCAATTACCGGCCGCGCTACAACTTGCTCACAGGCAAATCGATCCTGGTTACCGGTGCCGGCGACGGCATCGGTCGCGCCGCCGCCCTTAGCTATGCACAGCACGGCGCCACCGTGCTGCTGCTCGGGAGAACCGGCAGCAAACTTGAGGCGGTATACGACGAGATCGAGGCGGCGGGCGGCTCCCGGCCCGCCATCATCGAGATGGACCTGGCCACCGCGCCGGAAAGCAGCTACACGAACCTCGCCGCCAGCCTGGGCGGGGAGTTCGACTGCCTGCACGGCATACTTCACAACGCGGCGCTGCTCGGCGACCGACGCCCCATCGCAAATGCCGGCTACGCGAGCTGGGCCGAGGTGATGCAGGTGAATGTCAATGCGCAGTTCCTGCTGACGCGCCACTTGCTGCCGCTGCTGCACGAGGCGCCCATAGCCTCGATTATTTTTACATCCTCCAGCGTCGGGCGAATCGGCAGGGCGTACTGGGGTGCCTACGCAGTCTCCAAATTCGCTACCGAGGGCTTTATGCAGGTGCTGGCAGGAGAACTGGAAAACACCTCACGCATTCGCGTCAACAGCCTGAACCCGCGCGCCACCAATACCGCCATGCGACGTACCGCCTATCCGGCAGAGACACCCACCAAAAATCCCGCGCCGCAGAACATCATGCCGGCCTACCTGTTCCTGATGGGCGACGACAGCGCCGGTATTACTGGCAGAGCATTCGACGCCCGCTAGGCGCACCCCGCTAGGCGCGCCCCGCTAGGCGCGCCCCGCTAGGCGCGCCCCCGCTAGGCGCGCCCCCGCTAACCGCGCTCAGGTGCGGGGAGGCTTCCTCGCTGCACCGCGGCCCTGGCGCTTGCCAAATTGACGTTCCATCGCCTCACGCTCCTGAACGGTACCGCGCTTCAACGCCTTGGCAACCAGCTTTGCCTGCCGATAGAGGGATTTGACCTCCGCGTGCTCCAGTTCCAGCCACTGACCTTGTTTCACCTTCGGCGGAATGAATACGTTGCCATAGCGCACCCGCTTGAGGCGCGACACGGTGAGGCCCTGGGATTCCCACAGGCGTCGCACCTCGCGGTTGCGCCCCTCCATCAGCACAACACAGAACCAGCGGTTAATGCCTTCGCCGCCGATCTCCTGGATGTCGGTAAAGCGCGCCATGCCATCCTCCAGCATCACGCCATCCAGCATGCGCTGCACCATGTCTTCCCGCACCTCTCCCATCACGCGCACCATATACTCCCTCTCGATGTTGGACGAGGGGTGCATCAGCGCATTCGCCAGCTCACCGTCGGTGGTGAACAGCAATAGGCCGGAGGTGTTGTAATCGAGGCGACCGATGGATATCCAGCGCTCACCCCGCAACCGGGGCAGGCGTTCGAACACCGTGCGGCGGCCTTCGGGGTCCTTGCGCGAACACACCTCGCCCGGTGGTTTGTGATAGAGGATACAGCGCGCTTCCCGCACCGCGACAGGTTCCAGCGACTCGCCGTCCACCGCCAACCGGTCGCGCTCGCCCACGCGATCCCCGAGCTGCGCAACCCTGCCGTTGACCGACACCCTGCCCTCCTCGATCCACCGTTCCAGTTCGCGGCGAGAGCCGAGGCCGGCGCGGGCCAGGACCTTCTGCAACTTTTCCCCGGCAACAGGTTGCGCGACGGTTTTTTTTACCGGCGTCGAGGCGACCGGCTCGGGGTGCGAAAGCATCACGGCAGGGCGTGTCTTTTGAACGGGTTTTGATCGGGATTGTGCACCGGATTTCGGTGGTCGGGTCTTTACCCTGGATTTGTCCCCGCGCGACTTGTTCGGCATGTCAGCGCAGGCTGGTCATTCGGACGGCGACGTGGCGGAGTCCTGGCAATCATCCAGTCCGCGCTCAGATACGTCGTCGACTTCCGGCTCAGCGAATTCTTCCACCTGCGTAGCGCGCGCCTCGAGTTCATCCGCGATATCAGCGAGGGTACGAGGTGTGCTCTTCTCACCCGTATGGACATGGTCGGTACCGCCCACCACGGTCAACTCGGGAGGATGCTCCACCGCTTTGGTTTCCAGTTCACCAAATCCCAACTCGGTGTTCAGCGATTCCAGATCGCGGATCTCGGCGAGGGTCGGCAGCTGATCCAGGGACTTCAGGTTGAAATAATCCAGGAACTGCCGCGTGGTGGCATACATGGCGGGGCGACCCGGCACGTCGCGGTGACCGACAACGCGAATCCACTCGCGCTCGTGCAGCGTTTTGATGATATTGGTACTGACCGCGACACCGCGTATCTCCTCGATCTCGCCACGAGTGATCGGCTGCCGGTACGCCACCAGGGCCAGCGTCTCCAGCAGGGCACGCGAATATTTCTGCGGGCGTTCGTGCCACAGCCGTCCAACCCAGGGACTCAATGACTGGCGCACCTGGTAGCGAAAGCCGCTCGCAACTTCCTGCAGTTCGAAACCACGGTCCTCGCAACGCGCCACTGCGTCCACGAGCGCCGCGCGGAGCGCGTCGTTATCCGGCCGCTCGTGCTCATCAAACAACTCCGCCAGTTGCGCCATTGTGAGCGGCCTGCCGGCGGCCAGCAGCGCGCCCTCCACTATCTGCACCAATGTAATTTCCGCCATACCCCTTTAACCTTCTACTCTGTCCTTGCCTTGACGTGGATGGGGCCGAAGCTCTCCGTCTGCACGATCTCCACCAGCGATTCCTTGATCAATTCCATCAGTGCCAGGAAAGTCACCACCACACCGAGACGTCCTTCGGACACGCTGAACAACGCTACAAATGGCACAAACTGGCCACCCGTCAAGCGCCCCAGGACCTCGCTCATGCGTTCCCGTGTCGACAGCGCCTCGCGCTGGATATGGTGGCTCGCGAACATATCGGCACGACGCAAGACTTCGCCCAGGGCCAGCAGTAACTCCCGCATATCGACGTGCGGATCCGGGCGGGAGCGATGCAGTTCCGGCGGGTTGGCGCTACCCACCCAGGTATCCCGCTCGACATGCGGCAGTGCGTCCATATCCTCGGCGGCTTTCTTAAATCGCTCGTATTCCTGCAAGCGCCGAATGAGCTGCGCACGTGGATCTTCCTCATCGTCTTCCACGTCGCTGGCGCGCGGCAGCAGCATGCGCGACTTGATCTCCGCCAGCATGGCCGCCATCAGCAGGTACTCTGCGGCCAGTTCGAACTGCATGGCATCCATGAGCTCGACGTATTCCATGTACTGTTCAGTGATCCTGGACACGTCGATATCGAGGATATCCAGGTTCTGCCGCTTGATCAGGTACAGCAGGAGATCCAACGGTCCCTCGAAGGCCTCGAGGAACACGGCCAGCGCCTGCGGCGGGATATAGAGATCCTTGGGGAATTCAGTGAGGGCCTTACCCATCACAATGGCAAACGGCATTTCGCCCTGCACTGGCCGCTGCGCAGGGCTATTCAACGCACCGGTGCCCTCCCCGATCACGGGCAGGTCGATCGCCTGCGTTCCCGCCTGCTTTTCTGGTTGGACTTCGTTGACTGACACCGCGATTACCTGATCTGGGAGCGCGGCCAGTATACCCGAGGAATACCGATAGAGTGAGAGAGAATATCCGCCAGAGACATTGCCTGGCACAAACAGCACCGCGGGCCTTCCGCAGCGCGTCGGAATCGCTATAATCCCCGGTTCGCGCGCCCGTAGCTCAGCTGGATAGAGTAACTGGCTTCGAACCAGTTGGTCGGGAGTTCGAATCTCTCCGGGCGCGCCACTTTCTCACTCACGACACGCGAAGATCACGCAACAGCAGAACGCGCCTGCCAGATGCTGTCTCCGCGTATTGTGCCGCGACGACTACCGTTGGCGCCTGGTCGCAGCCAGCAGAGACAATCCGGCCAGTACGAGCAACGTCGATGCCGGAACGGGTACTGCAGTGACGTCCGAAATCACATTCCACGAAAGCAATGAACGCCGCGGATTGTCAGCTGTGCCATCGAAAAACAGTAAACTCAGGTAATCGCCGTTGACTGTCGGGAAGGCGCCCATCAGATCCGCGCCACCGATATTCAGCGTTGGATCAGAATAGAGAACGAACCCACCAAAATCGAGGTAGAACCCCAGAGTCCCCAAGGGAGCAAATGTCGACTGAATCGCGTTATCTTCGACATCGAAAACATAGCCTGCGGCGAAATCGATTATTGCGAATTGGTTGGTCAAATCCCCCGCCTCGAAAATCGGTATCAGGGTGCCCGGCGACCCTTGCTCAAAGACTCCAAAGCTTGCGACAGAATCCCCGAGGTCGAATAACTCCAGGGACAAACTCCCGAGGACACCTGCATTGAAGTAACCAGAATCGTCAAGGTCGTCCAGATGATCCAGATCAGGTTTGGGAAAGGGAATTGCCGATGCTGAGTTCGCTACCACCAGCAGAAAGCACAATGCGACAAGCCTCGCTCCGAATTTCCGGAATGCACTGATCCCGTTCATTAGTATTTGCATCTCCATGAACTACCTCCCAAGTAATACCGAATTCCGATTTCCCTATGCGCCAGAGCGGCAGGACTAATGCCTGCCCTCCCACACTGCTCTTTCAGCTTGCAAGTTTCATGCCTTGCCTGCTCTAAACCCTACTTATCAACGAGTTATCTTGGATTATTGACTTAGCTGGTTGGCACTCGATTGCACAAATTGTAAAAATTCCGGACACAGTCGAGGGTATAGTTCCAATGTGAGCAGGTGTCACTTTTCAGCCATACCGGACAGCCATTCCCAGTGCAGGGCCAACCCCTGCTCAAGTTCCACAACGGGTTTCCATCCAAACACTTCCCCTGCTTTACTTATGTCCAGGTAGGTTTCCCGCACGTCGAATTTGCGCTGAGTCTCATAGATCACTTCCGGGACATGTTGCGTAGTCCGCCCTATCAACTCGATCATGCGATTAATGCTGGTGCCCTTACCACTACCCGCATTAAATATACCAGTTGCCTCAGACTTGAGAGTGAGAGCGCAAAGCTCCGCAAGGTCGGACACGTAGAGATAATCTCTAATTACCTCGCCATCCCCCCAAACTGCCAACGACTTCCCCGCCAGGATCCGATTGAAAAAAGACCCCACCAGCCCCTGGACGCCCAACCGGCCTTGACGGGGCCCAAACGGGTTGGATGCCCGCAGGATAACGGGCTTGAAGTCATACAACGCGGCATACATACCAAGGTAGTGCTCAATCGCGACCTTGGTCACACCATATGAACACAGCGGTTTAATCGACTCGTCTTCCCTCACTGGCAGACCGGACGGCTCGCCGTAAACGGTGCCTCCCGATGATACAAAAATCACACGCTTCGGGCCCGCCTGCCGCATCAGCTCGAGCATTCGGACAGTGCCCGCAAGATTGACATTGATATCCGCTACCGGATCGAGATTAGACGTCGCCGGGACCGTGCTACTCGCCAGATGAATAACCGCATCTACACCGCTTAATGATTCACTTAGATAGAATGTATTGGCCAGGTCCCCGAGATAATATTCAACACCAGGCAACGGCTCCCGATACCGCTCCAGTTGACGGCTGTAGACGCGCACATGATGCCCGTGCCTCAGCAGCGCATCACACACATGGGACCCAATAAACCCGGTGCCTCCCGTGACCAGCACATTCATCGACAAATACTCTCGAGAAGATCAACAATCATTGTGTGCGACCACCTCAAATATTTTCGTTCATTCAGGATTACTCCCCTGCACGCTTTGATGTAAGCGACACTCAGCACCGATACCAGTTGCTACGACACCGTAATGGATTAGTACTCCCGCTTTGGTTATCTGCGAGTTGACCGGGATGATCACCGTCAGCTTCGATATCGCCATGCTTGGTTTGTACATTGATATTGTGACCAATGTAATAGGAATTCGAAGTCGTCTCCTGTTAAAACTGTGAGAAATGTTATCCAGGTTCCCTTTTATGAACACGGGCGCGGCAGCGCCGTGTTTCGTAGCAGCTATCAGGGTAAAATATCCAAAGTGGCGCTGACCCCACGCAACTGACAACCATAATGCAAAATACGCGCAAAACTGTAACGAAGGAGCATGCCTAGTGAATCGATTTGGGGTTGGGAGGGCATTTTTCTATAGATTTCTACTCGTCATCTTCATGCTGGCACCAGTTTCATCCCGTTTGGCGTTATGTATGGAGCCCACAGACTACGAAGCGCTGAACAACGGACAAGGATTGATTAACGCACGTCCATTTCTGATGGGATTCACACCCTTCCACTTCAGCTGGATCGAAGATCGACTGCCCGAAACCTACCAATTGCTGCATAAGCATTCAGATTTGATCGCTTACCATTTTGATGAGGGCATCCCCTGGCCGGAAGCTTTCGCTGACAAGCCGTTTCACGCGAACGTGGAAGCTGAGCTGCGTTTCCGCAAAGCTCAGCTGCGAGCGGGTGATCACGTTTACGTTGCTGTAACACCGATAAATTTTGCACGCGATGGCCTTGCAGACTACTGGCAGGAAAAAGAACAGTTGAAAAGGCCGGGGGAGTGGGAAGATTTAGCGTTGGATGATCCGAAGGTTATCGAGGCGTATACAAAGTATTGCATACGGCTTATAGAAACTTTCAATCCAACATATTTCGTATACGGTGTGGAAGTAAACCTTCTGGCATCAAACAATCCTGCCGCGTATAAACAGTTCCAAACACTTGCTGCATCGGTTTACCCGACACTAAAGCGAAAATTCCCGAATCTCCCAATCGCACTTTCCTTCTATCTCCACCCCCCGGAAAAATGGAAACAGACGCATGAACTGGTAGCGCCCCTATTGTCCTTCACGGATCTCTACGCCGTAAGTACCTATCCGTACATGGCAATCGGAAGCGATGGGTACACCGTGGATGAGATTCCGGAAAACTGGCTGAAACAAACCCGCCAGATTGCACCAGGGAAACCCTTCGCAATCGCAGAGACTGGTTATATCGCCGAAGATTTTGAAGTACTGACAAAAACAATGCCAGGGTCACCAGAAGGGCAAAAACGCTACATGGAACGCTTGCTCCGCGAAGCGGCGGAACTCGATGCACAGTTTGTGGTTTGGTTTGTGATTGCCGATTACGATGAGCTGTGGGGCGTTCTCAAGTGGATGGTAATGTTCAACCCACTTATGCGTGCCTGGAAGGATACCGGGCTCTACGACGGCGAGCTTAATCCACGCCCTGCGCTGTCAGTGTGGAACGACTGGTTGGCCAAACCGCTCAAGCAATGAGTGCCGGCGTGGAAAACACCAAACCCATTTCGGGAATTGTTGCTATAGCAAAAGTTGTCCTGGGTAACGGCAGCTATGTTGCCCTGGGATTCCTCGCTAATGTCATTTCCGCTAACGGACTAAGCCCCGCCGATTTCGGACTGGTATCGATTGCCCTGGCCACACTGAATGTTTTACAAGAAGTCTGTGGCAATGGCCTGGACCAAGGTATGGTGCGATTGGCAGCACCTCATGTTGAAAATAATCCCGGCCATGCCGCTGGCTACTATCGCGCCGCGCTGCAGATCAAGCTCCTGATTAACGGCTTGGTGGCACTGCTGCTCTATTTACTGTCAGGCATCCTGGCCACAAAAATTTTCGAAACTCCGGAAATTGCTCCGATGCTGCGCTGGGTTAGCCTGGGGCTGATGGGCGCATGTTTGTACAACTATACGCTTGCACGTGTGCAGGCAGAGGAACGCTTCAATCTCTATGCGATTCTTCGTGCGAGTAACAATATCGGAAAAATTGCGCTACTGGGCGCTATCTGGGCACTGGGACTGTTCTCCCCAGACAGTGTTCTGGCTGCATGGATGGGTGCATTCTTCATCGGCTATCTTCTGTCACTTAGCCTGGGGGCAACACGACACAGTCCAAAAACCAGAGCGTACTCCGTCGACACCACATACTGGGCAGACATCATCCGATTCAGTAAATGGGTTATTGCATCATCCTTTCTGTTCAGCCTCTATTCGCGGGTCGATATCCTGATACTTTCGCGTTTCGCGGACGCAGCGGGGATTGGACAATACGCAGCAGCCTGGAATATTACGTTCATAATCGATCTGGTGACATTTTCTGTCATCATTGCACTTTTGCCGCAGGCAGTAAAAATTCGCCGTGAGGCAGAATTCCCGAATTACCTGCTGAAAACATTCGGGACCTGTATGATCCTGGCTGCCTGCTTGACGCCTTTGTATTTGCTCTCCGATTGGTTTTTTTCGGTTTTTTTTCCAGCCTACGCGGAATCAGCCGGGCTTTTCCGTATCCTTTTCCTGGGTGCAATCGTCACGCTACTGTTTCATCCACTCTATCTGATTCTCTATGCACGAAATCGCGTCAACCGGCTTGCGCTCATAAACCTGCTGCTTCTACTTTTCTGCATCGTCCTTGGTCTGGCTGTAATCCCCTTTTATGGCACTCAAGGTGCCGCATGGGTGACCGTGGCAGGCCGCATATTTTCCTCAGTGCTGATCTGCTATTTTGTCCATGTGGAGTTACAAAACATATTTGCCGTTGGGCGAAGTCAAACAAGCTGATATGGGTATATCAAGCCAAAACAGTTCTACCTTGCGTATTTTTTTCATTGCGTTGTCTGCGGGCATTGTCGCGTCAATGGCATTCGTCATTGATAAACCACTTTTTTTCGCAGCAGGTTTAGTAGGTATCGTTGGACTTATTCCATTACTCAGATATCCCCGGCTCGGACTTTACCTCACCGTCGCCACGCTTCCGCTCGATGAAGTAGGTGAATTGGGAAAGATACTTCCCATGATCAATATTTCAATTACCAAGATATTCGCCCTGATAACGATACTCTCCTGGATACTCAGTATCGCGATGAAAAAGCTGCCTTTCGTATGGCGTTGGCAGGTGGGTGTATTGCTGCTGTACTGGCTGTGGGGCGCGCTGACTCTGTTAGATGCACTGGATGTTACACGGGGCTTACAGGAACTTGTGATTCAAGGAACGACCATTTTTTTTGTCATCATGGTATTTAACCTGTTGCGAACCAAACGGCAGCTTCTGATAGCGATCGTGGCATTTTCGAGTGTCAGTGCAGCTACATTCGCCTATGCCGGCCTGCAGCGAATTCTTCCCGGCAGTGAAATTGCCGAGCGCGTTGGCTGGCTGAATGCGGGTGAAGCCGTTGCCGGCGTTGAGGTGAGTAATATCGAATCGGCAACTATTGGTACAGTCAGGCGAAGTACTGGCACCACAGCTCATTCAAATGTGTTGGGCGCAAGTACGGCGTTTCTCGTGCCCGTACTGCTTGCACTCATGCGCGTGGCCCGCCACCGTTTAAGCCAGGGATTAGCGCTAATTGGTATTGGCTGCTGCCTGGTGGGTGTCGTCGTGTCCCTATCAAGAACTGGAATGTTAACCTACCTGGTCATCCTTCCAATGCTATTGATTTCGGGTTTGCTCGTGATTACACCACCAAGAGCAGCCTTGGCTGCGCTGGCAGGAATAGTTAGCCTGCCGTTTCTTCCCGAAGGAGTCACACGGATATTTGACCCAAGAAATTATGTGTCCACGCAAAGCGTCAGCGTGCATGAACGTTTTAAATTGTGGAATGCGGCTATTCGCGCATTTCTGGAGAATCCGATCAGCGGATTCGGATTCGGCGACAACCGAGGAATCTTCGATTTTTACTACAATCCGTGGAATCCCGGACTGCTTACCGTTCACAGCACTTATCTTCAGGTTTTAATTGAAACCGGCATAGTCGGCTTATTGATTTTAGTATTCTTTTTCTACTGTATGCTGAGAATGTTCTGGCGCGCTGCTTCATTATTCAAAAATCAGGGGGATGCGTTCGGCTGGAACTTGAGCGTCGCGGTATTCATCAGCTTTTCAGCTTTCCTGATCATGGGAGCTATTGCATTCGATTTCATGCGCATCGGATTCAAGAACATGTGGTTCCTGATTGGATGTGGCATCGCACTTTACAACATTGCGCTACACCAGGAGAGGCAGAGACGCCGCCAGGTTTGACCGCACCATTTTCCCCTCTCATCGCCTATTCAGTACCGCTCCCAGCACAGAGGCCCCAGCTCGTCGCAGTCTTGAAACCGCAGCTTCTGCGGCATCACGCTGGCTGTTTCCTGCGTCCAAAACCAACATGCATCCGTCTGCGGATTGTGCCCATAGGATGGTCTGTGGCGACTGCGCGGCGGGAGGTGCGTCGATAATGACGTAATCAAACTGTTCGCGGAAATTGTCAAACGTCAAATCTACGTGCGATTTCCTGATATCTCCGGAGGTGAAACATCCGGCGTTCCCTGCGCCGAGGTAATGTGGAGCACCCGCACCGAGTGACACGATCGTGCTTTCCATAGTTCGTTGGCCCAAAAGCAAACCGAGAAAGCCCGCTGCGGGTTCAGTGTCAGAATCACTGCGCGGGGAGTCTCCGGTAGCGTCGATATATAGCACACGCCGCTCCGGCGTACGCGCCAGACACACCGCAAACCACCAACTTACCGTGGAGTTACCCGCTCCTGACTCTGCTGCCGTAAATATTAATATCTTTGAGTCTGCTTCGGGTAAACACAGATTAACCTGTGCCTGTGTTTTGAGAAAAGTTGCGTCCAATTCAGGCGGCACTACAAAATCATGTGGGTGCACAGCGGCCAAACTCGAAGCAATCCCATTTTGAACAGCAGTAGACTGCAAACGCGCCCGCGCACTCACACCCTCGGCGTACTTACATTCAAGCACCCTGAATTCCTCGACCACACGGACGGTCCTTGCCGTCAAATAGGGAGAATTAATCGTAATTTTAACGAGCTCCCCTTCACTGATCGGTCTGCTTGGCCCCTGGCTTGCATACTCGATCCTCATGCCCCCCTCTGATAAGTCGATGGTATACGCAGTTAACTGCTCACCAGCCGCACAATCCACTTCGACTGGAATTCGCGCCACAACTCTTGGGGTCGCCCTCCGCTCAGCGCGGCCTGCTCCCGGAACGGGGATATTCCCGCGCGTCACAGAGGGCACATGGTTCACTTGTATTTTCTGGAACACCTGTTCCGAAAATTTTGTATCCGGTCGTTTCATTTGCATGAGTTTTCGATAAATCTCTTCCAACTGCTCGATTGCAACTTCCGCCGAATAATGCGTGTTGCAGTTAAGGCGTGCCGTGTCACCCAGTTGCCTTGCATGCAATGGATCCTGAATGAGTGACTCAATCGCCGACGCTAATGCCTCGGGGTCAGCTGCAGGGACGAACATGCCTGATTCATTATCGGCCAGTATTTCGCCAACGCCCGATACCGGCGATGCGACGATTGGCACTCCCATGGCCATCGCTGAATATATCACCATGGGAGTCCCTTCCGCTGAAGACGGAAAAGCAAAAATGTCCAAAGCTGCGAGCACAGACACAAAATCTTCGCAGTATCCTGGCATTAAAACCACATGGTCCAGCCCTGCCTTACGTATCTTTATTCGCAATTCGTTCTCAAGGGGACCACTCCCCACGATCAAGAAGCGAACAGTTGGGTATCGGGTAGCCAGCAACGCTGCTGCATCAACCAGTGTGGCCTGCTCCTTTTCTGGCCACAATCGCGCAATGTTGCCCACCACGAATGCGTCATCCTGAAGGTCCAGCGTCTTTCTGGCTTGCGCGCGCGTTGGCGCCGAAGCATAGGGTTCGAGATCGATACCGGAGTACAAATACATACATTTTGACGCCGGCACGCCACGCTCCAGTGTCTCGATGTGCGTATTGCGCGATACACTGATGACAAGATTCGCCGCATGCATCAGCTTGGCACGAATGCTCTCAAGGACTTTTCTTTTCAGTTCCGCAGGGTGCCATGCATGATTTGAGATTACCAACGGACAACGTACCAGTCGGGAAACAATCATCGCGACTAAATCCGAACGGGTATCGTGGCTGTGTAATATGGGATTGGTGGCTTTGCGCACGCGGCGCCAAAGTTGAAACACCGCACCAGGCAGATTACGTGCATGACCCCAGGGCAGCATCTCACATTCTATACCCTGCTCCGCCAGAAACTTGACAGAGCGCTCATGCAGTCCACGGCGTTCCTTAAAAACTTGTAGCCGTGGCGTGCAATTCATGGCATCGGCATATTTGAACCACCCGATTAACGTGGTTTCAATACCCCCAAGATAGTTGGAATTCCTCACATGAAAGACCGTTAAGCGGCGATTCGCGTTGGCATCGTTAAGATTCACGTCGGACAATTCCGTGAGCTCAACCGAGTTGCCGCTCATACAGCGCGAGGGTCTGCCTGGCGGTGTTACTCCAGGTAAATTGGGCCGCCCTTGCCAGGCCCTTCTCTCTCAGATCCTGCTGCAATGAAGTATCCGCAGCAATCGTATACATGGCCTCCGCGATTTCATCGACAGATTCGGGATTCACCAAAATTGCCGCGTCGCCGCCAATCTCCTTCATCGATGAATTATTTGAGGTGATTACAGGTGTGCCGCACGCCATGGACTCCACTATCGGCAGACCGAATCCCTCCCACAACGAGGGGTATGCCAAGGCGACCGCACCAGCGTAAAGCTTCGGCAGTTCACTCATCGGCGATTTTCCGAGATCGACTACATCAGCCTGGAGTTCATATTTTCGAATAATATTATCCGCTTCTTCCGCAGCCCAGGTTCTCTCCCCGCTAAATACCAATTGCATATCGATTTTTGATTCGGCGCGAAATCGGGCAAATGCTTCTATGATTCGGACAATATTTTTTCGTCGCTCCCAACGTCCACAAAACAAAAAGTATGGACGGTTTATACCGTATGTTTCACGGACGAAACGACGGGATTGCTCTTTATCCAATGCGCGAAAAGCGTCGCTGGCGCCAAGATGCGTGACTGCCATCCTGTCCTCACTAACTCCATACCGTTCCCTGACAACCTGGCGGATATGGTCGGATATACACACAATTAAGGCAGATTTGGCGATAGCTCGATTGGTGAGCGTGGTCAGACGCAAGCGTATAGCGGGAGGAAACAACTCCGGATGTTCAATCATACTGGAACAGACCAGCGTGAACAGGTACGGTTCTGGAGAAAACGGAGGGGGAACATACGTCGCGTGCCACACATCCGCTCGAGAACGTCGCATCCGCAACGGCAATGACGTCAACATACTCACCGGTCGAATCCCCGGCGTCAGGACTTGGGCATTGATATTCTCTTGCTGGACTAGACGCTCCGGCCCTTTTTCAAACAGCGTGAGCAAGTGGTAATCATTGTGTTTGTCGATCTCAGCGAGATGCTTTACCAGCTCGATTTCGTACCGTTCCGGGCCACCGGAATCACTTCCCACACTCCCGAGGAACATCCCTATCTTCATTTCACATCCTTACTTCTAGCCCGCTATTCCACACCAGGATTTAGCACTTTTGTATCCTGATTGATTCTCATCGTACCGATTTGATAATTGAAACCGACGCTGGAGTTCTTCAATATTGGCAACAGATCGTAGAGATAAGCATTGAGCGTATCTGACACACCGGAAATCACGGTCTTCGGAACGATAACGACATCAAACGGACGCAACAGTATGTCGTTGGTAACCACTTCTCCGGAATCTGGACCGGTCTGTTCCCCATCGATGTCGGCAAGAAGATTGCGGACAATATATCGCGGTTCACCATCAATGCTTTTCCTCAGTATCACAACACTGGCCAAATTCGCGCGAAGATTCACGCCTCCCGCCGACACAATGGCTTGCAAGCTGGTCATCATCGGATTGAAGTTGAGTGCCTGCGGTGAATTCACTTCACCCCCTACAAATACTTTGGGTTCCAGGCCACTACGAAGGGAAAGAAAAAGATTATCAATCTCCGGTGCAACGCGCATTCTGGCACCATCGCTATAAACGGTAGTGGACGCGGGCTCCACGACATTGAGGGACAGCATCGGATTCTCCATCTCCCGGCTATACGCAGCTTCCAATTCCCGCTGCAGTTCTCCCGCTGTCTTTCCCTCAGCGACGACGTCATGTAGAAGTGGCAGGGATATTCGTCCATCGGGACCTACTTTGACCGTGGTGCTGTATTGGGCAACGTAGGGAAACTTGATCTCAATGACGTCTCCTGGTCCCAACAGATATATCTTCCTGGCTGGTGCAGGCGCGCTCTCGATCAGATTCGCATATCGCTTCTGCAGTTCAATCGTCGCTTCATCGATAGTCATCCCCTCTACCCTTATCGAGGGAAGAAACGGCAGTTTGATCGTGCCATCAAAGGCCACAACAACAGTTGTGCTATACGTCGGCTGGCGCAGGTACCGCACTTCAATTTCATCACCGGGATTCAAGCGATATCGAAATTCGGACTCCAACTCAGATGGATCCGCCGGTTTCAGCTCCTTTACCTGTAATCGATCGAACGACTGTGCTGGCATGTTCAACTGCACATTGGTGCATGCACTGAGAACCAGCGTGAGCAGCATCACGACAAATGAGCGCCGTACCGGCATTTCAATATCGCCCAACATTGTACTTTTCCAGGTTTGGAAATGAACCTACAAATTCAAGACCCAGGTATTTCCTGACATCTGACTCATCTGAAATCGTGCGATCATTGAGGTACGCCAGGAATGGCATGGCCAGGCCAACAAGGAGCGAACCGATAAAGGCAATCGCGAGATAAAGTAATTTTCTCGGACGGATCGTTTTTAAAGGATACGGTGCGTAGCTAACTATTCTGACGGCATTGATACTTGCGCTATTCATTGCCTGTCCAGCTCGCGCTTTCTCAAGGTTAGTAACACTCATCTGGTACTGCTCTTCAAGAATCGCAGCCTCACGTGTACGGGACCTCAAACGTAGATTCACCGAAGCTACCGTGTCGAGCTCATTCTTGTACTCATCCAGCACTTCAGCTGTGCTCTTCTTTTCTTCCATGAGAGACGCAAGTTCTATTTCCAGATTTACCACGTTACTTCGCAAAGATTCTCGCAACTGTACACTGTTTGGTTCCTTATCGAGTTTTGCGTGAATAGCAGTAATCTGCGAACGCAGCTTTGATTCCTGAATTTTTAGTCGACGCAGGGCTTCCTTGGTCTGCTCGTAATTCAATACCAGCGCACCTTCCTGTTCAGCGCTCATGAAGTTGGTGGTCTGTTTTTGAAGCTGCAGAATGTCGTTTTCTGCCGCAGACAATTCGTCTTTCAACCTGTCGGTTGTATCGGTAAAAAACCGATTCGCTCGATCTTCGCGAACTTTTGTATAAAAGACGATGAACTCATCTAGAAGCGCATTGGTCATATCACGTGCAAGCACCGGGTCGCTGGAACGAAATGAAACTTCCAGCACATTTGAATTAGCCTGCGGTGTAACGAGGATACGCTCGATGACCTCGTCCACTACTCGAATATGTTCCAGCTCTGCTTTTTCCTCCGCTGTCAGTGGAACTCCAAGCCCTAACAAGGATTTCAGGCCGTCATAAAGCGCTCGACTAAAATCTAAAACGCCATCGATTGCCATCTGGACATAACGACGGGCATCGCGAATCGTATTCAACTTAGCCATCGTCAAGTCGAACTTGACAACCAGGGCCTCAGCGATTTCCCTTGCCTTGAACAGCTCGGCGGTGGTCGCAATTTCCTCGTCGCGATTCACATTGCGGAATGTGGTATTACCCGCTGGATCCGACTTCACGGAATAACTGACTGACGGGCTGTTGCGGTCAACCCAGAGAGACCCATGTGCTTCGTACAGCGGCAGTATCAGGAAAATGACAACCACCGCCGGCACCAACAAGCCAATAAATGTATACAGCCCTAAAGCAAACCATCGGCGATAGATGGCAATGATTTCATCCAACGAGAACGGCTCGAATTCCCCTGTGCTTATTGCCCCATTCGGCGACACCTCATTATTGGCATTGACTTGCGGGAGTCGGTCACCTGGCATTATTTATTCCATTGGTAAATTGTAAAACGCATCCCATATCTGGGAAGAAAACCGCGCCTCTCCTGTTTCACTCAACAGGCCTGTATCGCGCCACAAAGCGCTTACTATCGGCAGGTGCAGAGTCGTCATCAACTGATCAAAATCCCTATGGGCCCAGGCTACATAGAATACATACTTGTCCACATAAGCCTGTATAAGCATGCGGAACAACATTTCACCTTGCAAGCGTTCATCTGCAGGAATGTGATGGAGGCCAGGATATTCAATCGTCTGGGCCGGATACCCGCTCTCCGAGATTGCCACGGCCTTGTCAGTATAATCGCGGACTTTGCGCAGAATAGCTACCGGATCCTTCAGGTCTAGCGGATACTGCATGTAGGGGTAAAAGCTGAATGCGGCGATGTCGGAATAGTTCCAGAGCATGGACAATTCGTCCCAAACTAGATCGCTATCCTTGCGCATTTGATTCATAGCGTGCAACGAGCTGGTAAAAAAGACAGGCAGATCCGGGTGCCGGAGCTTCAATGCGGTGTAGGTTTCGATGTAGAGCTCAGTGAAGTCCGCCCATGCCGGCGAATTATTAAAATAGAGCTCATTGGCCTCCACTGCGATGGCCAAATAATCCGGCTCAAAGAAGCTGATCACACGTTCAGCGTAATTGAGGTAAGCCTGCTTGACCGCAGGGTCGTTCAGGCGCTTTCCTGCAAATGCCGCCGGCAGAGGCATATGTGCGGATGAACCCCAAGAATCCGCCAACCCGGTACGACTCTGGTTAAGAGGTGAAATCGAGACAAACACCTTCAGGTTGCTCGCGGTACTGATCTTGCGGAAATTCCATTCCCACATCAGGTTGGCATGATAGCTTTTCTTCGCCAGCGCTTCAGACCAGGGAATCCCTTGTTCCAGGTGATGAGAGATGATGTCCGAATGACTGTTGATGTAACTGTATGTCGACTCGATCGCAGTCGGAGTGAAATCGTATAGCCAAGGTGTGAAGCCCATGCTAAAAGATCTACGGACATCGTTTTGTGCCATGGAGCCGCAACTACCAATGAGCAACATCACAAAAATAATTCGGAAAAAATGCCGGGCCATCTCGGCAGGTTTACTATTGGAAACAGATTGTTTCTTGTAACCACTCAAATTGTTCATGCCTTCTCCTGGAACTGGTCGTGAGCGAAAAAACTCTCAAGCGGCCGCGCTCGGCCTCGCCATCCAGTAGAACTTTCATAAACAAGTTGGAAAAGAAAAAACTGCTAAAAACTAGAGGTTTTCAAGACGTAGTAACTGTTTAGTTATGAAGCGACATAAACCAGCAGCATAACGCTGAGTGATATTCTTCAGGCGTATGTCGTGAGATTCTCAATCAACTTGCATAAAGTTAATTTTACTTTGATCAGAAGCAGGCTCACCGCGTTGCTTGAAAATATGGCAGCCGTCGCAAATAGTTGGCTCGATACCGCGACCACCCTCTTTAAATAACGCGCGAGCAGATTGATACTTCTTATTATTCCAGACATCTTCCAACGAATCCGTCTTAAAGTCTCCAAAGTCATTCTTGTCTCCATAGACAATACAACACGGCGCTATGCCTCCATCCGGATTTGTTGTCATGGAACGATAAAGATAAAAACAGGACGTGGGTACATCACCCTGAAATGCCTCAACGCGACCCTTGTCGTCCTTTAAAAACCATTTGTCTTTGAGATTCTCAGGCTCCTTCGCGGCAAATGGAATTCCTGGCGGTATCACTCGAAACCGGTCTACGCCAAGTTCCTGCGCCATCTGTCTGGCAGACTCCAACTCATGAGCGTTGTGCTCGAACAATATGAACTGCCATTCAATAAAAGGTGTTCTACTGCCTAACTCCCTGCGCCTGGCAATCAGTTTCTCCACATTTTCCAATACCTTCCTGACATTACCGCGCACCCGATATTTGGCGTATGTTTCCTGCGTGATTCCATCTATCGATAGAATGAGATACTCCAGTCCGCTCTTGATCAGGCTGTCGATCTTTTCATCGGAAGCCCGATTGAAATTGGTGCTCATGTTGGTGGCGATATTCTTGCTGTTCACATACGCAATCATGTCGAAGATGCGGGGATGGAGTAGAGACTCCCCCCAGTTGTGGAGGTTAACTTCGTAGGCGTAAGGTGCCACCGCGTCAATTGTACGCGTGAAGGTGTCCCACTCCATTCGTTGCTGCTTTCTGTCCAGCTCTCCCGTGCCGGTAGGACAAAGAGGACAGCGCAAGTTACACACATTCAAAGGATCGACGATAATGATGTAGGGATGGCCTCGCAGCGTTGTTCGGCGCAACCTGAATTCAACCTCAACAATTGCCAGATTAAGCAGTTTGCGCGGAGTTGAATGTTTAATAACCGACAACGCATGCCGACCCATGCGTGTCAGCTGTGGCAGTTTCTGTCGCAGTTTTGCCAGTGCAGAATCCGGCGGCTTGCGCATATCTCGCTGAATGGTTTGCTCGGCGGACATAATGGCCTTCTCACATCGCCTTTAGGACGTCTGCAATAGTACTGGTAAAGGAGTACCTGGGACAAAAGTTCATTGTTGTTTTTGCCAGGGAATTATCTGCGATGGAATTTCGCAACTCCCCAGCAACCTGTTCGGCATAAACAGGAGAGGCACGGAAATCCAGAGCGCTGGCAATCGCTTTATAGACTTCATTGACTGTCAGGCCGGTTCCCGAACCAATGTTGAATACTTTGTGATCCGTAGGGTGCAGCATGGCATTCACGAAGCCCTGGGCTACATCATCCACGTGCACGAAATCCCTTCGCTGTTCACCATCGCCGAATATCGTGGGTGAGCGCCCTTCGCGCATCGCATTAGCGAATATCGTGACCACGCCAACGTACGGGCTCAACGCCTGGCCGCTGCCATAGGTATTGAACAATCGTAGGGTCGCAGAATCAATGCCACTGCGCCTGCATAGTTGTTGTACAAGCATTTCGGCAGCCAGTTTGGATACTCCGTAAGGCGATTCAGGTTGCAGGCGGTATCCTTCCGGCACTGGCACGGGATCCGCAGAATCGGCATACACTGCCATCGATGACGCGAGGATAAATTTCCGGACGCGAGAATGGACGCTGGTAGCGGCCCGTAGAACATTCGCTGTACCGACGACGTTTGTCATTGTGTCCTCGACTACAAATTCGAAAGAGGATCGAATCGCTACTCTTGCCGCGAGGTGAAATATCACATCGCATGCGGCGATCTCCTTTGCAATTGACTCATCGAGAATATCGGCCTCAAGCAAGACAGCCGGAGCAGGCACGGCATCACGACGCCCTACACTTAAATTGTCGACGACAATGACCTCAACACCTTTTTCAAGAAGTGCACGAACCACGCGCGAGCCGATAAAACCGGCGCCTCCAGTGACGCATACCTTTGTCGCAGGTTTACTCATGCCTTCATCCACCTTCAGTTGGTTCGTGGCAGCTCACCAGCTTGTCTCGGGTGACTATCACGTTTTCATACCGTCCGGCCACCCCAACGCAGGCATTATCGAATACCAGACAGTTATTCATGGTTACACCGCTTGCGATTCTAGCGCCATGTCCGATCACCGAATTGGCTAGTTGAGCCCTCGGGTCAATCTCCGCGGTCTCTGATATCAGGTTACCGTTGGCGCAATTTCTAGCAAACTCAATATTCACGCGTAGCAGATCAACCGGAAAGGTGACATTTACGTCATCGTGCACCGCATCGCATGTGCTGACATACTCTCCATCATTGATGAGTACTTGAATGGCATCCGTAATTTCATACTCATCACGCATGGCAGTTCTGGGCGTTCGTCGTATCGCATCAAATATGGTGAGATCAAACAGATAAAGTCCTACACCCTTAAGTTTGTTAGTGACATGCCTCGGCTTTTCAACCACGCGAACGACTCGCCCTCCTGGATCGACCTGAACGGAGTAGTTCCGCCTGAGCGCGAGTGGGTCTTCTTCGATTTTAGTGGCCAAAACCGCGCCTCCGCCCTGTTGCTCGAACTTCTCCAACATCTTCTCCATGTTTTTTTCAATGAAGAAGATATCTCCAAGGAGCAGGAGGAAAGGCTTATCAACGGAACTTTCCAGTTGGCCAACCGCATGCGCAATGCCCAGGGTTTCTGTCTGTTCTACATACGTGAGGTTCACTCCGTACTGTCGACCATCCCCCAATACACGAGCAATTTCAAACCCTTTGTGCCCGATCAGGACGATAATGTCCGTTATTCCAACCCGTCGCAGCAATTCGATCTGGTGCACCAGAAGAGGCTTGTTTCCGACAGGCAGCATCGGTTTTGGAATCTGGCTGCTGAACGCGCCCATACGCGAACCTTTTCCAGCCGCGAGCAGTACACCACAGTATTTTCCTGGTCCGGACATGAACGCTCCCTGTCAGCGACTTACCAGAAGTATCAGCCATGGATTAAGGCCGGTGGGGCGCAGCCATTTGGTGATCTTCCAGGACATCAGGTGATTGAAATAGAAACGAACCGGCAATTGTAATAGACGACCCAGAAAATACGTGGATGAAGAATAGAAACCCCAGTAACCCTTGAGAGGCAACACTTCAATGGCGGTGCAATCGTTGCCCACACGCAGCAGCCTGGCATAGTCGCTCACCGACAGCAGGAAGTCCTCACTGGGCGAATGAAAACGTGGCATGTGAACCGCCACATCCGCGCGGTGGAAAAAATCCACCGGGCACAATCGGTTCGGGCTGGTAACCAACATCACGCCACCAGGCTTCGTCACGCGTATCATCTCCCCTGCCGCCAGTTCCCGTTCGGCGTTGAATCCAGGCTGGGCCACGTAGGTGTCATCACCGACACCGATGTGCGGCAACACGCAACCCATGAGAATGACGTCGAAGGAATTACTTTCAAAGGGCAAGTGTTTTGCATTGGCCAGGAAGTACCGTTGCGGGTAATTTCGCCTGGCCCAAAATTCGGAACGATTGCCTGCGTCGATACCATAGGCTTCAAAGCCGGCAGCATTGAGTGCTTCAACATCGGACCCCACTCCGCAGCCGATAGAAAGGATTCGGAGCCGGCGTGTTTCCCCTCCTCCTAACCGCTCGCGGAGCAACGGAATCACATAATTGTTCGCAAGATGGCGCCCTGTGTTCTCCTCATTACACCACATGCACTCGCATTTCTCGTCATTGAAGCGCTCGCCGCGTACGAGGTTCCAACAACCATTTTCCCGCTCGTATTTCGAGCCGCAGTGTGCGCATGCCAGCTTGTCTTCGACCAGTGTCAAAGGGGCACGGTGATCGCAGGGACACACCAGTACCGGCCCCGTTGCCTCTGAACCTTCAACCTTGTCCGACGTGGGTACCATGCAGATTACTTCGTCATTCGGCTTTGAAATATGCTTTTTCCTCCAGGTTACGACGCTTCGTGTTTCTGCTGCTCTCCACCATCTAGAGAAAGATTGTTCATTCGCCAGCGCACATAGTCAGTAAAAATCATCAGTTGCGCCCGACTTTGTAGGGCCACCCATGCAACCAATGCCATGGGATTCCATCCTGGTGCGTGGTTCTTCCGGTAGTACAGGTAAGCGCCGTTATGAAAATCCTTGATCATTCGCGAACTCTTTCGCGTTCGTCGCCGTGCTTTCAAATTTTCGTCATGAATAATGCGGCTGGCGGGTACCGCAACAATCTTGAAATCCCTGGCCTTCACCCTTGCACACCAATCCGCGTCGACCCAATAAACAAAAAAGTCTTCATCCAGACCACCCGCCTTCTCATACGCGCCACGGGTGATTACTAAGGCAGCGGTTGACACCCAATCAACTTCGAATGGGTCCACGTTATCCACCTGCTCATCCATGAGATACTTACTAGAGAGGGGATTTCCCGGCCAGATGCGGGTAATGATCGACCGCCGCCCGAATATGGCGTTATACCAGGACGGTGTGCGACGGAATGTACGCTGCAGGCTCATATCTGGGTTGAGCAACATACTCCCTGCAATCCCGATGTCAGGATCGCGATCCAAGACTTCGATCAATGCATCCAGCGCGCCCGGAAGAATGCGCGTATCGTTATCGAGCGACATCATGTAGCGGCCTCTGGCAAGACGCAGACCGGCGTTGAACGCCAGCGCGAGGCCAACGTTTGCGTTGTTTGCCTGGCAGATCACCTGGGGGAAATGTCGGCGCACTCGATCAAAACTGCCGTCGGTCGATGCATTGTCGATCAGGATCACCTCGAACTGTGCGCTCGGAGGATTCTCAAAAATGGTGGCGATGCATTTGTCAACCAAATGACCACCGTTGAAATTCACGATAATGAGAGACAACTCCATGAGTCAGATGACCTCCGAGTTCCTTGTTACGGGCTGGACTACAGTTGTACGCATAAAAAGGCTGATTACTCGGCACCTTTTCGTTGCAACACAGCTACGACGGTCTGCCAGAGAATCTTCAGGTCTCCCCACAGCGTGCGGGATTCAACATACCCCACATCCAGTTCCACGGTTTCCTGGAAGGTGAGTTCACCACGGCCGCCCACTTGTGCCGGGCCGGTTACGCCCGCCTGTACCAAAAACTTTTTCAACTGGCGCTTGCTGTAGTAAGGGCTCATCTCCGGAATTTCGGGCCGTGGGCCGCACAGTGTCATATCGCCGGTGAGCACGTTCCAGAAATTGGGGAGTTCATCCAGGCTCGTCTTACGCAACCAGCGGCCCACTCGCGTGACCCTGGGGTCGTCAGAGACCTTAAACCGGATGGTCTGAATTTCATCGTCCGTGTACTGGTAGGCATACAATTCGGGGAAACGTTCCCTGGCGTCAACGTACATCGTACGAAACTTAACAAATGAAAACGGTCGACCTGCACAGAATTTTTTGCGGCGATCCTCACCAACCCAGACGACAGACCGGGGAGCTCGACTCCGTCGGTCCCTGGTCATACGGATCTGGTGGAAAATCGCGGGGCCAGGTGAGTCCAGCTTGATGATAATCGCGATGAGCGCCATGATCGGCAGCGAAACAATCAAAACTGCCGAAGACACTGAGATATCCAGTGTTCGACGTAAAATGGCGTGCACCATGGAATCGGCGGGCAGATACTCCTGGCCAGATGCTTCCTGCTCGCCTGGGTATGGGTGATGCTCGATGTGCTCAAACCCCGGGTTTACCGCTTGTCCTTTTGTGTCCAAATTTCTCTTCCCGCCTGAGGCTGCTGATTATACAGCGCCAACCCAAGTACTCCCGAGCAATAAATGCCAAAGCTGCAACAGGTTTAGATACCTGGGCACCACTGTGTTCCTGCTGGCTCAATTGCAAAGAGATGTATTATCGCAGTGGTACAACCCAAACCGTAGTGACTTTATCGGGAATCCGTTTCCTGATTGACCTGATCGAGAAAAAATGTTCGCAAGGTTCGCTCGAAAGCACAACGGCATTTACGACTTCAATTGCGATGTAGTGCACACTTTAATCACAAAGCGGCCACAAACATACCCTGACGCGTTTATATTTCGACTGCAGCCTCTACAGGCTGGCCTCGAGCGAACTGCGCGGTCAACGTGCAGGCGTGTAAACCTCTGCCATACTCTGGTTTCGAACGATGTGGATTAGTCACTACCAGGAGGTGTCCGACATGTCAATAACTACCCCCGACTGCTCACGCAGCGAGTTTCCAGTCATTGCGACAGGTAAGCGTTCGTTTATATCAGCCATCTTCGGCATTCTGATAGCCACTGTCTGCGGCACGACGCACGCTCAAGGTTCACGCCCCTTCCTCATGGCCGCAACGGCGGTACAGTTTGTACCCCTGTCTGCCGAGCCCTACCGGAATGCCCCGCCCGGCTTTCCCTTCTCTGAATTGGCAGCGGATGTCGACATGATCACGCTTTGGCCGGAGTACCTGGGTATTCCGTATGATGTTTTCGCACAAGGCCCAACGATCGATGCAAACCATCCGTGGGCCGTAAAAATGCAACAAATGGCAGATGCAGTGGCCGCGACCGGCAAGCCCGTGTTACTGGAACTGGGGTTGGTCCGCACTGGCATGGTGCCCTGGGCGTACGATGTCAACGGCGAATTGTCCGTCGTGAACGGCTGGACGGGCACCTGCTACGACTTTACGTCTGCACAGGCGGCTGTAATCGCAGATGGCTATGTGAATTACGCAGTCTGGATGGCGCAGACCTTCAAACCAAAATACCTGGTCAATTTTATTGAAGCGAACCTCTACTACCACGATTGTGGCGGCCCAAGCGCGTCGTGGAACGCGCTGGTGCAAATACAGAAACGCGCCTATGCCGCGATCAAGGCGGTCGATGCAAATCTACCGGTACTTCCCTCGATCAAGCTGGAATCACTCTACGGCCAGCAACTGAACGGCTGGATCGAGCAGGAATACCAAGCCGTCTCCGCCATGAGCCGGGACTACTTCGGCGTGTCGGTGTATCCATTTGGCGTCTTCCTGCCTGAGCAGGGCCGCCTGATAAACCCCTACGACCTGCCACCTGACTATCTGGTGAGAACTATTTTGCATCATCCGCAAGAAAAACTGGCGATCGCGGAGACAGGTTGGAACAATGCGAGCATCAGCATCGGCGACACCAACCAGTGCTACCAGAACTTTCCCTACTCCGAGGAGAGTTGGGTCAGGGACTATCTGGGGTTTGTATTCGCCAGCGCGCACTATGGTCAGTTCGAGTTTGTTAACTGGTGGTCCATGCGCGACAGCATGAGTGCCGCCGCACAGTCAACCTGCTTTGTTCGTGATGGCATACCGTATGCGGCGTGTGGATCAGACCCGTGGTGTATCGTGATGAACTATATCAAGGACGTGACATTCGAAGGAAATTCGCCCCTGTTCTCCGAGCTGGTGCAAAAAGCATTTGGCTCGTTTGGGCTGAAGACCTACGGTGGGGTGGAACGAGCCGCTCTGATGCAGCGATGGCGCGAGGAACGTGCGCTGCCCGTTGAGTGAACCTGTGTACGGCATCTCGAATCCTGCGCCAGGGCGCAGGGTGGGGAGTTGTGCGCTCGTGTCTGACGCGTACTCCAATACGGGACGCGCAGTCGTCATAATTCAGTTTCAATGTATGCATGTCATTAAAGGAAACCTATGAAAGCAGTCATTCTTGCAGGCGGTCTGGGCACGCGCCTCAGCGAGGAAACAGCCTCCCGCCCCAAACCCATGGTTGAAATTGGCGGAAAACCCATCCTGTGGCATATCATGAAGATGTACTCCCAGCATGGAGTGAACGATTTCATTGTCTGTTGCGGTTACATGGGGTACGTCATTAAGGAGTACTTCGCCAATTACTTCTTGCATACCTCCGATGTCACGTTCGATCTCAAGAATAATTCGCTGGAAGTACTGGATCGGCGTGCCGAGGCCTGGCGTGTCACCCTGATTGATACAGGGGAGCAAACCATGACCGGTGGGCGTCTGCTGCGACTGCGGGATCACCTGAAGGATGAAGCGGCATTCTGCTTTACCTACGGCGATGGCGTTAGCGATGTGGACATCAGCGCCAGCATCAACTACCACCACTCACATGGCAAACTGGCCACTTTGACTGCAGCATCACCACCTGGCCGGTTCGGCGCGCTGGGAATCAGGGAGAACTGCGTCACCCGCTTCAATGAGAAACCGGTGGGCGACGGTGCCTTTATCAACGGCGGATTCTTTGTCTTGTCCCCGCGGGTGATGGACTATCTGGAGGACGATGCAACGGTGTGGGAGCAACAACCACTCATGCAGCTGGCGGAAGAAGGACAGCTGATGGCCTATGAACATACCGGCTATTGGCAGTGCATGGACACCCTGCGCGACCGTAACCATCTGGAAGACCTGTGGAAGCGCGGCGCTGCGCCCTGGAAGACCTGGAACTAAACGCCCATGATTGACGACGAATTTTGGCGGGGAAAACGCGTCTTCCTCACCGGACATACGGGATTCAAGGGGAGTTGGTTGTCCATCTGGCTGCACACCATGGGAGCGAAGGTATACGGCTACGCACTGGCTGCGCCAACCACCCCCTCACTGTATGCACAAGCGCGAGTGGACCAGCAGGTGGAGGGGGAGACAGGCGATATTCGCGATGCCGAGGCGCTGGCACGCAGCATTTCAGGGTTTCGCCCTGAAATAATCCTGCATATGGCAGCCCAGCCGCTGGTCCGAGCCTCCTACCTCAATCCCGTCAACACCTACGCCACGAATGTCATGGGCACCGTACACCTCCTAGAGGCCGCCCGGTTTACGCCCAGTGTACGCGCTGTCGTCGTAGTGACCACGGATAAATGCTATGAAAACCGGGAGTGGGAATGGGGATATCGGGAGTCCGAGCCTATGGGCGGCCACGATCCCTACAGCAATAGCAAGGGCTGCGCCGAACTGGTGACGGATGCGTATCGCAGATCGTTCTTCGCGGATTCGCAAACAGCGGTAGCCACCGCCCGCGCAGGCAACGTCATCGGCGGGGGCGATTGGGCCGCCGATCGTCTCATCCCTGACATTCTCAGAGCCTTCAGTGAAGACCAGCCGGCAGTCGTTCGCAATCCGCACTCGATTCGCCCCTGGCAGCACGTACTGGAGCCATTGTCTGGCTACCTCCTGCTGGCGCAAACGCTGTACCGGGAAGGTCAACGCGCGGCGTTAGCGTGGAACTTCGGTCCGCATGACGAAGGCGCCAGACCCGTGAGCTGGATTGCTTCCCGAATGGCTGAACTCTGGGGCAACGGAGCGCACTGGGAGCTGATGGAAAACAGTCCGCAGCCACATGAAGCGACCTATCTGAAGCTGGACATTTCCCGCGCCAGGGCGTACCTGCGCTGGAACCCGACCTGGACGCTGGATGAAACCCTCGGCAGCATCGTCAACTGGCAACGCGCCTGGCTGAACGGATCGGACGCGCGACAACTCTGTGAGCAGGAAATTGTCCGATTCCGCAGTGCCTGGCTGTCGCAGCGTGGGTAGAACTGTCCTGCTGACAGGCGCCACCGGTTTTTTGGGTCGTTATGTATTGCCCGGACTCCAGGCAGGTGGACATACGGTGGTGGCCCTGGTCCGTGCCACATCGGATGTGCGCAGTATTGCATCCAGTGCTGAGAACACGGTGTTTGCCGCGATCGACTCCGCGCCTCTGGAACAGATCATGCGCGACCATCGCATCGACACAGTGGTACACCTCGCCTGCAACCAGGGTCGGGCTGGTGAGGATATTGCGTCACTCCTGGCGACAAATGTACTTCTGGGCATAGAACTCCTGCAGGCGGCCTGCCAGAGCGGCGTTGCACGGTTCCTCAATGCTGACACCCTGCTGGAAGCCGGGGTCAATGCCTACGCTCAATCAAAAAAGCAGTTCACGGCCTGGCTGCCGCATTTTTCGCAGGCCATTGCGATAGCGAATCTGCGCCTCGGCAATATCTACGGCCCAGGTGAACCCGCCAGCGGGTTTCTCTCCTGGCTGCTGGGTGAATTTGCCCGGGGCGCAACAGCCGTCGAGTTGACCCCCGGCGAGCAATTGCGAGATTTTGTCCACGCTGCCGACGTGAGTTCAGCACTTCTCGCCGTGCTCGATCACAGCCAGACACATGGACTTGACGAATACGATGTGGGATGTGGGGAGCTCATCAGTGTGCGGACCTTCGTGGAACTGGCGCGCTCTGTCTTTGCTGAGGAATCGGGCCGCTTGAATACTCGCCTGATGTTTGGCGCGCTGCCGTACCGGCCAGGTGAAGTTATGCGTCCTCGATTCGATACCAGCGCTCTGTTCAATCTTGGATGGCGGCCTTCGCTGGGCCCGGAGGCAGGACTCAGGGATACGGTGCGCACTCACCTGGCGAACAGGCGGGGCAACCCTGCTTCCGGTTGACTCAAGTACCCAATGTTTCAACCACGGCGTAAGATCAGAGACCGGTGTTACGAGAGCAGCATCAACCTTGCGACTATTCTCGTGCCGCACCATGAGTAACTGACCCCGGGACAGCCATTGATATGCCATTTCGTTTCGCGTATGCCGTTTTCATGCTTCTGGTCCTGTTCGCCTGTGGCGGAGGCGGGTCCACCGACGTCAGCGAAACCGTGACCATTATCAACACGCCTCCGTCACAGCCCGGGGAGCCACCCGAAGAACCACCGAAGGAACGACCCGGGGTTGACTATCGAACCTTCCAACTCGGGCTGGGCGTTGTGCAGATGCTGGAGATCGAGAACCGGCCCCTGCGAAACGGCAATGCGAATCATCCGATCAGCTCGGCGAAAGATGAGGCCGATTACATCAAAATCGTGGCTGACTACAATGGCATACCCTACGATGTCTTTTCCACCAGCACCGAGATCCCTGAAGGTCATGCGTGGACTATCGCCACCAGGGAGCTGATTGCCGAGGCGCGGGCGGCAGGACGACCACTCATGTTACAGCTCGGGTTTGCGCGCGAGAGCATGGTCGGACGATCGGTAGACGACAACGGCGAACTGCTGGTCGATTTGACCTGGGCGCCGCCGTGTTATGACCTTTCCAGCCCTGGCACTTCCGGTATCGGCGATGCCTACGTCAACTATGCGGCCTGGCTGGCCAGGGAGTTCAGACCCGCCTATGTCGTCAACTTTGCCGAGGCGAATATCTTCTACACCAAATGCGGTGGCGCCACACCGGCATGGGACGCTGTCGTCGACATTCAGCGTCGAGCCTACGAGGCTATCAAGAGAGTCGATCCCACCATCATTGTGTTTGCATCGTTCAACCTGGAAGCCCTCTATGGAGGAACACTGCAAGGCTGGGATGAAGAGCAATACCAGGGCCTATCCGCAATGGCGTACGATACATTTGCCATGGCAAGCTACCCCTTCGGCATTCGATTCGAGGATGGCTCATTTGCCACCCCTTACGACCTGCCCGCGGACTACCTGTCGCGCGTACTGACTTTCCACCCCGACGAAAAACGCCTGTCGATCGCCGAAACCGGCTGGAACAATGAAAGTATTGCCGCCGGCGATGAACAACAGTGCCTTGAGAATCTCCCCTATTCGGATCCCACGTTTGCCCGTGACTTCCTGGAATTCACACTGAACAGCGCAATTACGCACCGGTTTCAGTTCCTGACATGGTTCTCAAACATGGATGTACTGCCAAGCCGTGTCGTACGCAGCTGCTTTGTCCGCACAGACGGTACCGACCCGGAGAATGACGCGTGTGAAGACGATTACTGGTGCCTCGCTGTAAACCAGGCCAAAAACTCCGTTGCGATCCCGGGCGCGGAAGCACTGTTCTCGGAAGTCCTGCTGAAAGCCTTCGGCACGATGGGTTTAAAGGAGTACGATGGAGCCGTCCGGGAGCCGCTGCTGAACAGGTGGCGCCAGATGCTGGCCCTGCCTTTTCGGGACGAACCCGTGGAAGTAGAGTAGCCGGGTACTATTTTCCAATGACGGTCGTTTCCTGCTTTCCAGATACCCTTATGATCAAAGTGCGCCATCTTCCGAACGTTATTTTGCTCGCCCTGTTCTGCCTTCTCGGGGCCTGCGGTGGTTCTTCGGGAGGCGGCAATGAGAATGCGCGCGTGCCAGAACCGCCGAAGGAAACGCGCGCCTTCAGCATGGGCTTCACGCCCTGGCCTTTTGATGCAACGCTGGACGCCGTCAATACCACCTATACGAAAATCCAGGAAAACGGCGATATCGTCGCACACCATCTGACCGAAGGTATTCCCTGGGAAGCCGCACTGAACCGAACGCCCTACCCCGCGCACCTGAACCGGGAAATCGATGGCCGGGTTTCACAGACCCGGCGTGAAAAAGCGGTGTATCTCGCCATCGATTCCCTGAGCATCCTGCGCGAAAAACTCGTCGGGAACTGGGGTGATAATGGGCAGGAGCCGCGCAGCGCGCCCTGGGATACGCGCTCGTTTGCCGATCCGGAGGTCATTGCGGCGTACTCCAATTTTGCACTGGACATGATCGCGCGCTTTGAGCCTGAGTACTTCAATTACGCCACGGAAGCGAATGAACTTTACAGCCGCAATCCGGCCGGATTCGACGATTTCGTGGTATTTGCACGCGAGGTGTATGCGAATATCAAACGCGAGCACCCCGACCTGCCGGTCATGATCTCGATTGCGCTGAAAAGTCCTGATTCGGCCGAGTCTGCGCTCTTTGTCAGCCAGTTCGCCCGCATCGCAACCTATGTGGATATTGTCGGCGTGAGCGTCTATCCCTATGCCTTCTTCAGCGCCGAGCATGGCGCATCACCCGGCAACCTCCCCTCAAACTGGCTGACCCAGATCCGCTCCATCGCACCCGGCAAGCCCGTGGCGATTACGGAGACCGGCTGGGTAGCCGAGGATCTGTACCTGCCTCAGTTTGGTATCGATGTTAAAAGTGATGATGCAACGCAACGCAATTACGTCGAACGCATGCTGAATGAGGCGCAGACGCTGGAGGCGAAGTTTGTCATCTGGTTCACCATCGTGGACTTTGATGCACTGTGGAACAGCGTACTTGGCCACAATGACCTCACCGCAATCTGGCGCGATACCGGCCTTTACGACGAGACCATGCGCGCCAGGGAAGCGCTGGAAACCTGGCAGGCATGGCTGGAAAGAGCACGGGCTGAACCTTAGTCGAGAGCCGGCAACGATGACCGCCCAGGTTTACGCCACCTCGTGCAGAATGATGACCACACGCCCTTACTGAATCGCTCCCCACTATCCACTGCCCTGGAAAACACTGGTGTCAAAACACTCTGGAAAATTCTTGTTTGCTTCCTACGCGGCCGTAGTGGCTTTCCTTTCTCTGCTCCCTCCGGGCGGCGCAATCGTAGGGGCTTTTGACAAAACCGCACACCTCATCACCTATGTGATCTTTGCCGCGCTCGCCTATCGCGCAGGCTTCTCACCTCAGCGCATGATTTTTGTCTTTATCGGAATCGTTATCTACAGCGGGCTGCTGGAAGTGGGCCAGTCCTTTGTTCCCGGCCGCGAGATGTCAGCGCTGGATCTGGTTGCCAATGCCTGTGGGGTGGTCATCGGTGCACTGGTGTTTCGCCGCTGGCGTATGCGCACCTGAACAACCCGCCCGCGCTCATGCGCTCCTGCATCCCGGGAATCAGTCAACCTGCAAAAGGCGTCGCGTCCCCCTTGCCCTGTCGCACCACCACCGGTGAGTCGTCGGCGAGATCGATCACCGTGGTCGGCTCCATGCCGCAGTAACCGCCATCTATGACCAGGTCGACGTCGTGCTCCAGGGTCTCGCGGATATCGTAGGGATCGATGAGTGGAAGCTCGTCGCCGGGCAGGATGAGGGTAACACTCATTAGTGGCTCGCCGAGGTCGGCCAGCAGCGCGGAGGCGATGGCATTGTCCGGCACGCGCAGGCCAACGGTCTTGCGCTTGGGATGCAGTAGCCGGCGCGGCACTTCGGATGTGGCGGGGAGGATGAACGTATACGGGCCGGGCGTGGTCTGGCGCAGCAGGCGGTAGACCGCGTTGCTCACCCGGGCGTAGGTGGCGATCTCAGAGAGGTCGCGGCACACCAGTGTGAAGTTGTGCCGGTCGTCGAGCTTGCGGATGCGGCGAATGCGGTCGAGCGCGGCCTTGTCGCCAATGTGGCAACCCAGCGCGTAGGCCGAGTCCGTGGGATACACGACCACGCCACCGCCGCGGATAATATCCACGGCCTGGCGCACCAGGCGCGCCTGCGGATTGTCGGGATGAATCTGGAAAAACTGGCTCACGGCAGCGCTCGTTAACGTCGGGTATGGACTGTCACTCTGGAGCAGGCCATCGCTCCCAGACGCCTGGCAAACCTGCAAAAAGCGACGATTCTACACCAAGGGCTGCGCTGTACGGCGCATCGCGGTGAAAATCGCTGCCGACAGAAATCTCCAGGCCGTGTTCCGCGGCCAGGCGCTTCAGGTGATCGACCTGGTCGCGCGTCTGGCGCCCGCTCAGCACTTCGATGCCACGGCCACCGGCAGTCGCGAAATCGGCGAGCAGCCGGCGCAGTTTCATGCCGGTGAAACGGTACTTCAAGGGGTGGGCGAGCACCGCCGTACCGCCGGAGGCGGTAATCCACATCACCACCTCCGCCATGCGGGGCCAGAAAGCCTTGACGTCGCCGATCCTGCCCTGACCCAGGTAACGATCGAATGCTTCGTTCTCGTCCCGTGCAAAGCTCTTCTCGACCATCCATGCGGCAAAATGCGGCCGGCCCAGCTGGCTCTCTCCAGCATGCACCAGCGCGCCTGGCAGCGCACCGGGAAACCCCTTCGCGGCGAGCCGCGTGGCTATCGCTTCGCCACGTTCCTGCCGCGCGCTCGCCATATGCTGCAACGCCTCGCGCATGGCCGGGTGAGCGCAGTCCATGCCCAGCCCCAGGATATGCAAGGTGGTACCTGACCACTGGCAGGAGAATTCAACGCCTGGAATGAGCCGCGTGCCGCCGCTCTGCCCGCCACATTCCGCTGCCAGCACTTCGTAGCCGGACACCGTGTCGTGGTCAGTGATCGCCAGCAGCGCGATCCCCGCCACGCGGGCGCGCGCCAGCAGCTCGCGGGGTTCGAGTGCGCCATCGGAGGCGCTGCTATGGGTGTGGAAGTCGATCAACACAATCTTTACACTGGGCCTGCGCGCCCGACCATCGCGATACCAGACATCGCTGTACCTTGAATACGAATTGCGCATGGTAGCAGCCGGAGCACGCCACAATCCATCACACAGATCGCCCACCACATACGCAGACCATGAAACAAATTGCTGAATTCATTCCCATCGCCCTGTTCTTCATCGCCTACCAGATGGACGGGCACGCCATTTCTCTCGCGGGCTGGACCTACCAGTTCGATGGCATCTACTCCGCTACTGCGGTATTGATGATCGCCACGGTACTGCAGGTAATCCTCACCTACGCCGTTACGCGCCAGTTCGAGAAACGGCTGATGTGGCTGTGCCTGGTCGTGCTGGTTTTCGGTGGCGCGACGCTGGTCTTCCACAACCAGATGTTCATCCAGTGGAAGCCGACCATTTTCAACTGGGCACTCGCGCTGGCATTCGGCGCTTCGCAATTCGTCGGCGACAAAACCCTGATGGAGCGCACGATCGGCAGCCAGGTTCGCCTGCCCAAACCGGTGTGGACCCGGCTCAACCTGGTCTGGACAGCGAATTTCTTCATCGTCGGCGGCCTCAACCTGATCGTTGCCTACGGTTTCAGCGAGAAAGTCTGGGTCAGCTACAAACTCTACTCCGCCATTGGTTTCACCGTGGTGCTGACCCTGTTGACTGCGGTGCTGATCAGCCCCCATTTGAAGGAAGAGGCGACGGACGAGAATGTCGTCTAGCCCGCAGACCACGGAGCACCGCACCCCATGTATTACGCCATCCTGTGTGAAGATGTCGAGAATAGCCTGCCCCTGCGCCAGAGCGCGCGCCCCGCGCACCTGGCGCGGCTGCAGGCGCTGGCGGATGCGGGAAAGTTGCTCACGGCCGGCCCGCATCCTGCGCTCGACACCGAGGAGCCGGGCGCGGCCGGCTTCACCGGCAGCCTGATCATCGCGGAGTTCGACAGCCTCGAAGCCGCCACTGCCTGGGCGGATTCGGACCCGTACGTGAACGCCGGTGTATTCAGCCGGATCACGGTCAAACCCTACAAGAAGGTGCTGCCCTGAACGCCGGTGCCGGCACCGCGCGGGTTTCCTTTGCGCGGGCTGAAAGTTAACATGCGCTCTGCACCGGCCACCTCGGCCGGCGCGCCCGTCCAGACTCACTAAAAGGATTAGCTCGTGCGTTCTTCCGTACCCCTCGCGTTATTGCTGTTGTTGTGTTCTGCGGTCAGCCTGGCGGCGGATGTGCGCTACGTCGGCGGGGAACAGCGTGTCGCGCTGCGCGGCGGCGCGGGCAACGACTATCGCATGGTGCACCGCGGTCTCGCGCCCGGCACGCGGCTCACCGTCGTACGCACCTCCGACGACGGCCAGTGGGCCGACATCATCACCGACAGCGGTGTTACCGGCTGGATTCCCACCCAGCGCCTGTCCCTGGAGGCATCGGCACCAGCTGAGGGGGAAGCCGCGGCACCGCAAACCGAAGGCACCATCGTAGCCCTGCCGGGCGCACCCGCGACCGTACAGGCGCCAGACCCGATCGAGTTGCAGAAGCGCATCGATGCGGCCGAAGAGGAATTCAACGTCGTCGCCCAGGAGTTGTACCAGCTGAAGCTGGTTTCCGGGAAAGCGGAACAACTGGACATCCACAACCGCAGACTGGTGGAGCAACAGGAAAACCTGCATTCCGAGCTGGAAATGCTGCAGGCTGACAACCAGCGCCTGCGCGACAAACTCGGCAGCCAGGATTTCATGAACGGCGCACTGGCCGTGCTGCTCGGCGTGATCATCGCGCTGGTGGTGCCGCGCCTTGTACCGCGCCGCCGCAAACATTCAGGCTGGGCCTGAGGGAGACCGACATGCTGCGTACCGTATTGCTGTGCCTTGCACTCCTGGCATCCGCGCCCACCTTCGCCGCAGATACTGCGGCGACTAATCCCCGTGTCGTCATCAAGACCAGCGAAGGGGATATCACCCTGCAACTGTTCGCCGACAAATCGCCGGTCACTGTGGCGAACTTTCTCGGCTACGTGGACAAGGGCTTCTACAACGGCACGATTTTTCACCGCGTCATCCCCAATTTCATGATACAGGGCGGCGGCTTCGGTCCGGATATGAAAGAGAAGGAAACCGGTGAGCCCATCGTCAACGAATCGAACAATCACCTGCGCAACACCCGTGGCACTATTGCCATGGCGCGCACCAGCAACCCCGACTCCGCCACCGCGCAGTTTTTCATCAACCAGCGCTCCAACCTGCAGCTCGACGGCTCGGACGCGAAGCCGGGCTACGCGGTGTTCGGCGAAGTCATCCAGGGCATGGATATCGTGGATTTCATCGCCACCGCGCCGACCGGCATCATGGCCGGCATGGACGACGTACCGAAACAAGCCATCGTCATCCGGGAAATCGTGCGCCAGCAACCCTGATGATCGCGCTCAGCGTCAATCTCAACAAGATCGCGTTGATCCGCAACTCACGCGATACCGCAATCCCGGACATTCCCGCGCACGCGCGGATGTGCATAAGCGCAGGCGCTGACGGCATCACCGTACACCCGCGCCCCGACCAACGCCACATCCGTGTGCGCGACTGCTTCGACCTCGCCGCCATGCTCGACGTGGAATTCAACATCGAGGGCAATCCGCTGAGTGGGCCGCGCACCAGCGAGCGCGAGGGTGTGGACGATTACCCCGGCTTCATGGCGCTGGTGAAAGCGATACGCCCCGCTCAGTGCACACTCGTGCCCGATGGCGACCACCAGCTGACCTCGGACCACGGCTTCGATCTCAGGCGTGACGGCGAGCGAGTCGCGCCGCTGGTGCAGGAGCTGAAGGCGCTTGGCATTCGCACCAGCCTGTTCATGGATCCGGATCCCGAGCAGATTCGCCTCGCCGCGCAGCTCGGTGCGGACCGCGTCGAACTGTACACCGAGCGCTATGCCCGTGCCTTTCACTGTGGCGAGGACGTGGACGCGGTATTTGAGCAGTTTGCGCGAGCCGCGGATGCGGCGATCGACGCCGGGCTCGGCCTCAACGCCGGGCACGACCTAAACCTGGACAACCTGCCCCGCTTTGCGACGATCGCGGGCCTGCAGGAGGTCTCCATCGGACACGCCCTCATTGTGGATGCGCTGCGCATGGGGCTGCCCGCAACTGTGAAGGCATATCAGCGCGCACTGGGGAGGCGATGATGGACACCCGTTTGCAGGAACTGCTCGATAAAACTGAAATCACCGCACTGGTGTACCGCTTCAGCAACGCGGCGGACCGGCACGATCACGATAAGATGCGCGCGCTCTATCACGAAGACGCCATCGACGACCACGGCGCCTTCTTCAAGGGCCTGGCGATGGAATTCATCGACAAACTGCCCGAGATCCAGGGCCCGATGCTGATCCTGCACCACAACATCACCACCGTGAACATCGCGGTGGAAGGCGACTACGCGGAAGGCGAGATCTACGTGCTCGCATTCCACCAGGTAAAAACCGACGACGGACCGGTTGATCTGCTGATCGGCGGGCGCTATTTCGACAAGTACGAGCGGCGCAACGGAGTGTGGAAATTCAGCCACCGCTCGGTAGTGGCCGACTGGGCGCGCTTCGACAACCCTTCCACGGTCTGCCTCGATCACCCGATGATCGAAGGTTCTTACATTGGCAAGCCGGGGCTGGCGGATCCTTCTTATGCGTTCTTCCGGTTGCTTAAACGTGGGCCGTGACACCAATCAGGCACTGCTCTGCGCGGATTGAGCCAATGACCACACCCCAGACCATCATGCCGGACCAACTCATGTCGACCACCGAGACGGCCGCATCACTCGAAGGATTCAAAACGGTATCCGGCAGCTGGCTCTATGAAATAAACAGCATCGTGATCGTCATTGTGTTGTTTGCTGTGCTGATGCTGGCCAACGAACTGAGTTACCGCCTCGGAGTGCGCTCACGCAACACCATCCAGGAGTATTTTGACGGCAATTTCCGCGTGCTGAAAACCTCTCTGCTCGGGCTCATGGCCCTGCTTTTGGCCTTTACTTTCAACGCGGCGGCCGAGCGAAACCATGCCAACCAGAGCCTGGTCGTCCAGGAAAGCAACCTCCTGTACAGCATCCTGCTGGAAAGCCGCGGCCTTCCCCCAGCCCAGGCCGAGCCGTTGATGCAGGACCTGGCGCGCTACTCGCAGGCGCGGCTTGATTTTTTCTTTGCCCGGCGCGACCTCGACAAGGTGTATTCAGCCATCGAGCAGACAAAAACGCTTCATTCCCATATGTGGGATCGAATACAGCACCTGCTCGAGGCGGCACCGAAGAACGGGTCGGCCCAGAAGATTCACGACATGCTGCGGGAAGAATGGACCATCTACCGGGAACGCGTGTCGGTGTTCGTGTTTCGCGTGCCGGATGCCGTGTTTTTCCTGCTGTTCCTCGCCTGCACGCTCGGCATGACGCTGCTCGGCTTCGGCTCCGGGATGGCGCGGCGGCGCGAACGACTGGGCACGGTGGCCTTCTCCCTGCTGCTGTGCGCGGTGATCTACATCATCCAGGAACTGGACCGGCCACGCCGCGGTCTGTTCATCATCGATCAGGGCCCGATGCTGGAGCTGCAGAAATCCATCCAGCAGGAACTCGCCAACCGCCACGCGATGTGACGCTTCAATCACGACGCCGCGCGCCGGCAATTGCGCAAGCAACGCCAACCAAGGGATAATTCCCGCACTGACGGCGCTCACCCCCACCCGCTGGCAGCTCATTCACGGTAAGCCTATGGACACAGTAACGCGACACATCCAGCTGATGGACACCACCCTGCGCGATGGCGAGCAGACCCAGGGCGTGTCATTCGCACCCGAGGAGAAGGTCAGCCTGGCCCGTGCACTGCTGCAACAACTCAAGGTCGATCGCATCGAAGTTGCATCCGCACGGGTTTCCAAAGGCGAGATGGATGCCGTCTGCAGCATCAACGACTGGGCGCGACAACAAGGGCTTGCCGAGCGCATCGAGGTGCTGGGCTTCGTCGATCACCGCAAGAGCGTGGACTGGATCCTGCAGACCGGCGGTCGCGTCATCAATCTGCTGACCAAGGGCAGCGAGAAGCACTGCCGCGAGCAACTCGGCAAGACGCTGGATCAGCACGTCGCCGAAATCCTGCGCACGGTGGACTACGCGCTGGACAAGGGCCTGCTGGTCAATGCGTATCTCGAAGACTGGTCCAACGGCTACCGCAACAGCCGCGACTACGTCTATCGCATGATGGAACAGCTCAGGGACTGCGGCATCCGCCACTTCATGTTGCCCGACACACTCGGCGTCCTGTCGCCCGAGGAAGTGTTCGAGAGCATCGGTGACATGACCGCGCGGTTCCCGCAACAGCAGTTCGACTTCCATCCCCACAATGACTACGGCCTCGCCACCGCCAATGTGATGGCGGCGGTGCGCGCCGGCGTCGATTCCGTGCACTGCACCGTGAACTGCCTGGGCGAGCGTGCCGGCAACGCCTCACTGGCGGAGGTCGCCGTGGTGCTGCGCGACAAACTGGGCGTCGAGCTCTCTATCGATGAGAGTTACATCACACAATTGAGCGCCATGGTGGAATCGTTCTCCGGCAAGCGGGTACCGGCCAATGCACCCATCGTGGGCGCCGACGTGTTCACCCAGACGGCCGGTATTCACGCCGACGGCGACAAGAAAGGCGGCCTGTACAAGACACGACTCAGCCCGGAACGCTTCTCGCGCACCCGCAGCTATGCGCTCGGCAAGATGAGCGGCAAAGCCTCGCTGGCGAAGAACCTCGAAGCCCTGGGCCTGAACCTCTCAGAGGAAAACCAGCAGAAGGTGCTGGCGCGCATCGTCAAGCTCGGCGACTCCAAGGAGCAGATCACCACCGACGACCTGCCCTTCATCATCGCCGAGGTGCTGGAGAGCAAGAACTACCACCACATCAAGCTGCTTAACTGCTCGGTAACCAGCGGCCTGGACCTGCAATCGACGGTCAGCATCCGCGTCGATATCGACGGCGATATCCAGCAGGCGTCGGGCTCAGGCAACGGCGGCTTCGACGCGTTCATCAATGCGATGAACGAGGTGATGGCGCCACGCAATTACCGACTGCCTGAACTCGTGAACTACGAGGTGCGCATCCCCCGCGGCGGCCGCACCAGCGCACTCACCGAGTGCGCGATCACCTGGGATTGCGGCGCTCAGGAGATCAAAACCCGTGGCGTGCATTCCAACCAGGTGTTTGCGGGGATACTCGCGGCGCTGCGCATCGTCAATCTCCAGTTGCATGAGCGCGAAAACGAACCGCAACGCCTGGGCAATGTGGCAGGAGCCGACGGCCAGGCTTAAGCAGGCACGACATGATCCAATGATCTACCTGTTCATCGCCTCCCTGGTGCTGATCGTCTACGGCACGTTATTTCCCTTCAGTTTCCAGGCTGACGCCAGCGCCGGTGGCGTGGTAGCGGCCTTCATGCATTCGGTATCGGTCCGCCCTGGCGGCGGTGACGTGATTTCCAACATCGTGCTGTTCCTGCCCTTCGGCTTTCTCGGCATGCAGGCGCTGTCGGCACACATACCGGCTTTCACCCGGTTCGTAGTGGTGCTGGGATCGGGGGTGGCCACGTCCCTTCTGATCGAGATCGCACAGCATTTCCTGCCCATGCGCAACACCAGCGTATACGACCTCGGGCTGAACACTGTCAGCGTCCTGATTGGCGCCGCCCTGGGGAGTGCCAACTGGCAGCGATGGACTGCCGGAGGCAGCCTGCCCGGCATGCGCCCGCGTTCCCTCTTTCCCCTGGTGATGATCGCGGCGTGGGCGGCGTACCGTTTCTTTCCCTACGTACCGACCCTGGATTTCCAGCAGGTCAAGGATGCGATCAAACCGCTGCTGGCATTCACGCCGCCGCTCGCCGACGTGATTCGGCATTTCGGGATGGTACTGGCACTTGCGCTGCTGCTGCAGGCAGTGCTGCCGCCAACGCGGGCCAGGCAGGCCCTGCTCCTGTTGGCGCTCGGCGTCATCGCCGCCAAGCCGTTCATAATCACCAAGGCGATTTCGCCCGCCGAGGTGGTCGGCACCGGTGCCGCGCTCGCGTTCTGGCTCACCTTCCTCGGCCGGGCGACGTCGCGCACAACTGTCGTCTTCGTCATTTTTGCGGCAGCCATTGCCATGCAGGGCCTCACGCCCTTTGAGTGGCGGACCGAACCGGCGCCGTTTTCATTCGTGCCATTCAGCGGATTCGAACAGGGGTCCATGGCGGTGAACCTGCAGTCCTTTCTGGAGAAGGTTTTCCTGTACGGAACACTTATCTGGTTGCTGGTGCAGGCCGGTGCCACTGCCAGACTGAGCGTGTGCACAGTGGTCGGTTTCACCCTGCTAATCGAACTGGTGCAGCGCTTCGTCGTCGGCCGCTATCCGGAAATCACCGATCCGATACTGGCGTTACTGATGGGCGGCGTGCTGCTGTTCCTGGAGCGGCATTACAGTATGACGGCGGAACATGGCAGGTGACTTATATTTCAGGGGCTTCACCAAATCAGGTGGGTAGCCACGTCTTATCAATGTTTTCTGGCATGAGATTCAACCCGCCGCAATGGAAGTAAATGGCACGGCGGAATCGCTCCCTGTTCCTGAAGCCACAGGCTCATGGTATAGAAGGTGTTGTCGACACACGGCAAAAGTTCATCTCCCACTGTATAGCTTTCGGCATCCCCGACAGCACCGCCACCACCTTGTCGCCAGACTCCTGCGTCTTGATCATCCTCACCCCACTGCCCGGCTTGGTTTGTCATCGCCATGACATGGAACTTTTCGCTGTTCCAATCCTGAGGGGCTATTTCAGGTGGCGCTGTGGATCCTGCCGGCTATGTAGTACGCGAAGAATTTCGATTTTCTTGGCGGCAACCCGGTAAAACAGGATATGGCTCTCTATGGAAAGGCTTCTGATGTCGGGCAGCAACTCTGGGCGTTCGGTGCCTGCAAGTGGCTGCTGGGTCAGGAACCAGAAGCTGTTCTTAATGCTGGTCAGGTAGGATTCGGATCGGGCCAGCCCCCACCGGCGCAGGCCGTATTGAAAAATGTCTGTGAGGTCGCGTTTGGCGGCGGGCGCAATGACGAGCAGATGGGAAGCCACACGGCTCAGCGTTTGATTTCTTCAAACAAGGCATCGAGTGCCGTTTTATATTCGATTGCGATACCTTCGGAACGGTCCAGTTGGTCTATACCCAGCTTGAGTTGCTCGCGCAACTGCGCCAGCTTGATCTCGCGGAGCCAATCTTCATGGGTATCCATAAAGCGCAGTGCTTCACGGATGACTTCACTCGCATTGTTGTACAGGCCAGACTCCACCTTCGCCTTGATGCGTGATTCCAGTTCAGGGGTTAGCGATATGTGCATCACGGCCTCCAGGGACAGTCTTTTCTGCGAAAAGGCTATTCAGGGATACAAACTTTGTCAAACTTTGAGTTTCCAGCGTCCAAGACGGAGTCTCTCAACAACCTTTGCGCACGATCCTGGCTTACGCGGTCATTACCGACTGAAGGCCCTGCGTATCACGAACCGACTGCTGAACAGTGGAATCAGGATACTTTCGGCATCCCCCGCAGCGCCGCCACCACCTTGTCGCCAAACTCCTGCGTCCTGATCATCTTCACCCCGCTGCCCGGCTTGGAGAGGTCCGGCGTGGAGTAACCGTCGGCAAACACACTCTGCATCGCGCTCCACACGTTCTTCGATTCCTGCACCATGCCGAAGCTGTCTTCCAGCATCATGGCGACGGAGCCAATCATCGAGTACGGGTTGGCGATGTTCTGCCCCGCGATGTCGGGTGCCGAACCGTGTGAGGGTTCGTAGTAGCTCTTTTCCGGTCCCTTGCAGGCGGAGGGCATGAGGCCCAGTGAGCCCAGGATACCGCCGCCCTGGTCGCTCAGGATATCGCCGAACATGTTCTCCATCACCATCACGTCGAACTGGCCGGGGTTGAGGCACAGCAGGGTTGCGGCGGCGTCCACGAGGATGTGCCTGATCTCCACCTCAGGATATTCCTTTGCCACCTCCTCCAGCACCTCATTCCATAGCACGCTGGATTTCAGCACGTTGCTCTTGTGGATGTTGTGCAGCACTTTCTTGCGGCGCATCGCGAGCTTCAACGCCTCGTGCATGATGCGGCGAATCTGCTCCTCGTCGTATTCCAGCACTTCCTTGACGTAGCGCAGGCCGCGCTCGTTGACACCGACTTCCTTCTCGCCGAAGTACAGACCGCCGACCAGTTCGCGCACCATGATGAGGTCTATGCCCTCGCCGATCACTTCCGGCTTCAATGGCGAGAAGTGCGCCAGCGCCTTGGGCAGGAACACGGGGCGGAAGTTGGCGAAGGTGTTGTAGCGGCGGCGCATCGGCAGCAGCGCACCGCGCTCCGGCTGCATGTCCACCGGGATTTTTTTCGATTCCTCGTGGCTGAGGCCGATCGGGCCTTTGATGATGGCATCCGCTGCATCGCACACGGCCTTGGTTGCATCGGGGAAGGGATGGCCGCATTTGAAATACGCCGCAGCGCCGAAATCCGCCTCGACCAGGTCGAACTTGATCGCGTTGCGCTCTTCCACCAGGCGAAAAATCTTCACCGCCTCGCGCATGATTTCCGGGCCGATGCCGTCGCCGGGCAGAATGGCGATCTTGTACTGTTTCATAGTGGGGTTCTCTGGGTGATTCGCGGAGCTTGTTGGATGTTGCCTTTAGAAAGGGCGGCCATTCTACTGTAGATGCCTCCAAGTTTCATCGGATGCACTCTTTGGTGGAGCGAAATATTGCGGGGTCTCTACTCCAAGACCGCATGAGCCAGTTATGCCCCACCGGAACACGCCAAAAAGCGTGCATCCATGCACAGGCTCGGGCGGCGACGTCCTGTCGCCGCACGGTTCCGGTGGGGCATTACTGGCTCATGCTCTCTCATCGAACTCAACTTGCGTCATTGGCTTGAACCTCATATCGATTCCAATAGCAATTCCACTGCAGAGACTGCGACTTGTTTATATCACTGGGACCGTGTGGCGACAGGACGTCGCCACTCGAGCCTGCACATGGATGTGCGCTTTTTGGCGCGGCCGGCGAGGCGTGTCCCAGTGGTATAAACAAGTCGCAGTCTCGTGGGAGGAAGAGTACCGATTCAGCCGAACAACGTCGGCACCACCGCGTCAATCAGACGAGGCCCCTTGTGCTGCATCGCGGCGGCAAACAGCGCATTGAACTCCTCGGCGGTCGTGGCCCGCCCCGCCTCCACACCCATCCCGCGAGCGAGCGCAACGAAATCCAGGTCCGGCCCATCGATGCGCAGCGTGCTCGCCGCCTTGGGGCCCGGCGTGCCGCCGCGCGCGCCGGTGCGGGAAAATTCCAGCTCCAGGATGCTGTATTTCCGGTTGTTGAAGATGATCACCGTCACGTCGAGGTTTTCCCGCGCCATGGTCCACAGCGCCTGTAGCGTGTACATCGCGCTGCCGTCGCCCTCGAAGTTCACCACCTTGCGCTCGGGGCAGGCGATGGCGGCGCCGACCGCCGCCGGCAGGCCCCAGCCGATACTGCCACCGGTGAGGTTCAGGCAGTCGTGACTGCGCGCCGTGGTGGTCGCCGGCGCCAGCGCCAGGCCGCTGGTATTCGCTTCATCCACGATGACGGCGTTCTCGGGCAGGTAGTGCGCCACGGCCTGCCCCACCTTGAAGGCGTCCAGCGCGCCGGTGGGCAGCTCCGGCAGCGCAAGCGGGTGCACTTCGGGCTCAACCTTCCCGCCGTGCAGCGCCTCCAGCAGTGCAGTGAGTACCGCGTCGATGTCGTCGTGAGGGCGGGCCAACAGGAACTCCTCGCACTGCGGCGGCGCGATGCGGCTGGACACGCCCGGGTAGGCGAAAAACGACACCGGCGCTGTTGCGCCGATCAGGATGAGGTGATCCAGGTCCTTGATATGGTCTATGGCGAGTTCTGCGAGATACGGCAGGCGCTCCACCACCGCCGTGCCGGCGCCACGAGCCTGCCGCGTGGGAAAAACCTCGGTGCTGACACGCGCGCCACAGGCTTTGCCGATGCGGGAGAGCAGCAGTCCCTGCTCGCGTGTGATCTCGCGCCCGCCGATCATCACCATGCATTTCTTGCCAGAGGTGAGCCGGGCTGCCGCCTCCTTGATGCGGCTGGCCGGCACGGGCAGCGGCGTCTCGCGCTCAACGGCCGGTTCCGCGCCGTTGGGATTGTCGCCCCAGGACACGTCCGCCGGGAGCATCAGGGTGGCGACATGCCCCATGTTGGCCTGCCGGATGGCCTCGGCCGCATCGCGCGCGATGTCGGACGCGGACACCGAAGTACGCACCCAGTGCGAAACAGGCCGCGCAATGCCCTCGATATCCGCCGTCAGCGGCGCGTCGTACTGCACATGGTAGGTGGCGTGATCGCCCACGATGTTCACGACAGGCACGTGGCCCTTCTTGGCGTTGTGGATATTCGCCAGCGCGTTGCCGAGCCCGGGGCCTAAGTGCAACAGCGTGGAGGCGGGTTTGCGCGCCATGCGGGCGTAGCCGTCGGCGGCGCCGCTCAGCA
>CAYWWD010000008.1:0-81409 GCA_964461965.1 uncultured Halioglobus sp.
TCGTCCACCTCCACATACAGCGGGAAGGTGACATCGTGCCTGAGCAACTCAAAATTGGGCTTGCCGAGCAGTGACGCAATATTGTCCTTGGTGCCGGTGAAAAAATTGTCCGCGCAGATGACGTCGTGCCCCTGCTCCACCAGCCGCGCACACAGGTGCGAGCCCAGGAACCCCGCGCCGCCCGTGACCAGTATCCGTTTCCGCAAATGCATGGTGCTTTTATATCCTTGTTGGTGTCAGGCAGGGTGTCGACGCCCGGGGCCAGGCTTCAACCTGCAAACGGATGTCGCAGGACGATGGTTTCCACGCGATCCGGGCCCGTGGAGATAATGTCGATGGGCGCCCCCACCACCGTTTCGATCTTCCGGATGTAACTGCGCGCCGCCTCGGGCAGCTCCGCCAGGGTTTTCGCGCCCAGGGTCGATTCGCTCCAGCCCGGCACCTCCTCGTAAATGGGCACCAGTGCTGCATAGTCATCCGAATCCATGGGGTTCAGCGCCGGCTTGCCGTCCTCGCGGGTGTAGCCGACGCAGATACGGATCGTCTCCAGCCCGTCCAGCACATCGAGCTTGGTCAGGCACAGGCCGCTGACCGAGTTGATGTTGACCGCAGTGCGCAGGGCGACCGCGTCGAACCATCCGCAGCGGCGCGGCCTGCCCGTGGTAGCGCCGAACTCGTGCCCTTTCTTGGCCAGGTGCGCACCCGTCTCATCAAACAACTCGGTGGGGAAGGGGCCGGAGCCGACGCGGGTGGTATAGGCCTTGGTGATGCCCAGCACATAATCGAGGTACAGCGGGCCGAAACCGGAACCTGTCGCCGTGCCGCCGGCCGTCGTATTGGAGCTGGTGACGAAGGGATAGGTACCGTGGTCGATGTCCAGCAGCGAGCCCTGCGCGCCCTCGAACATGATATTCGCGCCATCGCGACGATACTGGTGCAGGATACCGGCGACGTCCGCCATCATCGGCAACAACTCCCGGCCCATCGCGAGTGTATCCGATAGCACCTTGTCCACCGCCAGCGGCTCGACCCGGTAGTAATGCTCGAGGAAAAAATTGTGGTACTCCATGACGTCCCGCAATTTGCGCGCGAAACGCTGCTCGTCCTGCAGATCGCCGAGGCGCAGGCCACGCCGGCCCACCTTGTCCTCGTAGGCGGGGCCGATGCCGCGACCGGTGGTGCCGATCTTGTCTTCGCCGCGTCGCGATTCGCGTGCCTGGTCCAGCGCCACATGGTAGGGCAGTATCAGCGGGCAGGCGGGCGAAATCTTCAGGCGCTCGCGGACCGGCACGCCCGCAGCCTCCAGTTCGGCGATCTCCTTGAGAACCGCCTCGGGCGATAACACCACGCCATTGCCGATCAGGCAGGCGACGTTATCGCGCAGGATACCCGAGGGTATCAGGTGCAACACCGTCTTCTTGCCGTCGATGACCAGCGTATGACCAGCGTTGTGCCCGCCCTGGAAACGCACCACGGCACTGGCCTGGTCGGTCAGCAGGTCGACGATCTTGCCTTTACCTTCGTCGCCCCACTGGGTGCCGAGGACTACCACGTTCTTGCTCATTGCATTGGCTCTTGTATGGAAAAGGAGTGTAGTAACGGTGCACGCGGCATGACTTACGCACCGGCATCAGGATCGCGCGGGCGCACCTGCCATTGGCCGCCGTCGAGAACCAGATGGCGATCGCAGCGCGGGTCGGGTGCGCCCGACAGGCAGTTGATGACGACCTCGCCGGCGCTGCGCAGTGCATGCACCAGGGCCGCAAGCTCGCGGTCGTCGCTGTCCGGCACACTGATGGCGCCGCCGGGCGCCGTGGCGGATGGCTGCAATGCGACCAGCGCCTTGAGATCGGCAGCGAATCCGGTCGCGGGCCGCGCCCGACCGAACACGGCACCGACATCATTGTAGCGCCCGCCGTTGGCCAGCGCCTGGCCGCAGCCGGCGACATACGCGGCGAACACCAGCCCGGTGTGATAGTGGTACCCGCGCAATTCAGCCAGGTCGAAGTAAATGTTCAGGTCCGGCTGCTGGCGGCGGATAGCGGCTGCCACCTCCCGCAGCGCGTCGATACCCGCCAGCGCGTCGGGCACGGCGGTGGCAAATAGCTGGCGGGCATCATCCAGCACCGACTCATCGCCGTGCAGGCTGGCAAGCCCGATGATCAGCTTCGCAACCACTGGCGGCACATCGACCAATGCCTGGTGCAGGTCCGGGATCGACTTGCGCTGCAGGGCTTCGAACACAGTGCCTTCCTGCGTCGCGCTGAGACCGGCTGTGGCCAGCACGGCTTCGTAGATGCCCACATGGCCGAGGTCCAGCGTGATGCCGCAGAGGCCGGCGGCCTCCAGCGTCGCCAGCATCAGGCGCACGATCTCCACATCCGCGCCCGGACTGTCGTCGCCATACAATTCGGCGCCCAACTGAATGGGAGAGCGGGAGGCGAGCAGCGTCTTGGGCCTGGTATGCAGGGTGGATCCCGCATAGCACAGGCGGGTCACACCCGCCTCCGCCAGGCTGTGCGCATCGATGCGGGCCACCTGGGGCGTGATGTCGGCGCGAATCCCCAGCGTGCGGCCACTGAGCTGGTCGGTCAGCTTGAACGTCAACAGGTCCAGGTCCTCGCCGAGACCCACCAGCAGGGATTCGGTGAATTCCACCAGCGGCGGGATAACCAGACGGTAGCCCCAGCTGCGGTACAGATCGAGCAGCGCTCGCCGCAGGGATTCCACAGCCTCGGCCTGCACGGGAAGAATCTCTTCCACCCCGTCCGGAAGCTGCCAGTGATTTACCGTCGTCATTCTCTCTACTAAGCCTTATCGCACCAGATACAACATCACCACACCCAGCACCATGCTGCCGAGGCCGAAGCCGCGGATGGTGCGCTCATCCATCTGCTGCGCGATGAGCAGCATGGCGCGCCAGCGAGCCGGACTCAGAAATGGCAGCAGTCCTTCCACGATGAATACCAGGGCGATCGCGATCGGAAGCACCTGCCAGAAATCCACGCCAGCCCTCATCGTTGCACACGCGGGCACAGCGCCATCCGGGCGGAGTGAGTCATGCTCCGCGAACCGGGATAGCGCCGCGCAATGCCGCTAATTGCCGCCTTTGGAGTCTTTCAGATAGCGGAAAAATTCGCTGTCCGGCCGCACCAGCAGAAGATCGCCGTTGCCCTGGAATGCATCCTGGTACGCCTTGAGACTGCGGGTGAAAGCATAAAACTCCGGATCCTGGTCGAAGGCCTGTGCGTAAATAGCGGTGGCAGCCGCATCACCCTCGCCGCGAATCAGTTCCGAATCGCGGTAGGCGTTGGCCTTGATGACCGTCACTTCGCGATCCGCCGCCGCGCGAATGCCCTCGGCAAGTTCCTTTCCCTGGGACCGGTGCTCACGCGCTTCCTTCTCTCGCTCGGCGCTCATGCGCTGGTAAACGGATTCAGACACATCCGGCGGCAGGTCGATCTGCTTCACGCGCACATCGATCACCTCCACGCCCAGTCCCTCCTGGGCGACGCCGGTGAGCTCTTCGGTGAGGGCCTGCATCAACTCGTCCCGCTCACCGGACACCACCTCCTGGATCGTGCGCACTGCGACCTGGTTGCGCAGGCCATCATTGATACGCTGGGCCAGCAGGGACATGGCTCGCGACTCCTCGCCGTTGGTTGCCGTATAGAATTTGGCGGTGTCGGCGATGCGAAACTTGGCGTAGGAGTCCACGATCAGGGCTTTTTTCTCCTGCGTAAAATACCGCTCCGGCGTGGAATCCACTGTCAGCACGCGCCCATCAAACTTGCGCACGCTGTTGACGAACGGGATCTTGTAATGCAGCCCCGGTTCCAGGTTCGGATTGATCACTTCGCCGAACTGCAACAGCACGCCGCGCTCGGTTTCCTTGATGACGAACAGCGACTTGCTGGCCAGGAGGAGCAGCACCAGCGCAATAATAGTAAGCGTCAAATTGCGTCCGGACATGATCAACGCACTCCCCGGCGATTGTCGGCCGCCGCGGCATCGGCGCGCAGCTGTTCGGTAACGGCGTTGGTCAACTCGCGAATATGGGAGCTATCCAGCCTGACTTCGCCTGTGGCGCCGGCGCGCTGGCCCGGCTGTGCGAGCTTGTCCAGCGGCAGGTACATCACGTTGTTGCCGCCCTCCACATCCACCATAACTTTATTGCTCTGGCTGAGCACCGTCTGCACCGCGTCGAGATAGAGCCGCTCGCGGGTGACCTCCGGCGACTTGCGGTACTCGGTCAGCAGACGGCTAAAACGCTCCGCCTCACCTTCGGCATTGGCGATGACCTGCTCCTTGTAGGCATTGGCCTCCTCGATCTGGCGCTGTGCGCCGCCGCGCGCTTCCGGCACCACGCTGTTGGCGTAGGCTTGCGCTTCGTTCTGTACCCGCTCCTCGTCCTCGCGAGCCCGGATCACATCGTCAAACGCGGTCTGCACCTGCGTGGGTGGCTTGGATTCATCGACGGTCACCTTGCTGACGAGTATCCCGGTCTGGTAGAGATCGAGGTATTCCTGCAGGCGCTGCTGCACCTCGGAGGCCATCTGTGCGCGGCCCAACACCATTTCCATACTGATTCCACCCACGACATGGCGCAGCGCGCTTTGCGAGGCGTGCTGCAGCGAACGCTCCGGGTCGCGCACCTTCAGCGCAAATTTCACAGGATCATTGATGACATACTGTACCGAGAGCTTCACCTCGACGATGTTCTCGTCCTGGGTCAGCATGGTCTCCCGGAAACTGACAGAGCGAACCTTGGTGATGTTCAACAGTGTGACATCGTCGATAAAGCGCGGATTCCAGTGCAGGCCAGGCGGCATGGTATCGTGATAACGGCCAAAGCGCAGGATGACGCCGCGCTCCTGTTCGTCGACCTGATATACCCCCATGGCCACCCAGATCAGCAGCGCGACCAGCGCCAGCACACCCAGTGCCGCGCCCGATACGCCTGACGGTGTTCCCCCGCCCGAACCCGAACCGCCGCCGAACAGACCACCGAGCTTGGCTTGCAGCTTCTTCAGCGCCTCGTCGAGATCCGGTGGCCCCTGGTTGCCGCTGCCCCAGGGGTCCTGCGGTTTTTTGTTACCGCCACCCGGTTCGTTCCAAGCCATAATTAACTCCTGATTTCTTCGGCAGGGCAGTCTACCAAACTTTTTATCCGGGGGCTGCGTAACCCGGGGGGGAGCAGAACCGGTTGTACTGCGCTAGAACGCGGGATCGGGGCCTTTTTTCATCAGGCGATTCCAGTCCGCACGGGGCAGTCGTACAGTCAGGTGAGCCACGCCGTCATCGCCGTAGTTCTCTGCTTCCACCGCGCCGAGACTGTAAAGAGCAGCGCGCAGGCTGCCCTCCCGCGGCCCGATGGTGATGTCCTCGGAGACCATGTCCTGGCCCAGCAATTCGGCAACGGCCTGTAACAGCAGCTCCGTGCCCGCACCGTTGGCAGCGCTGACCCACACCCTCACGGGCACGCCCTCGGCGTTGCGCTCAAGGCGCGGCGGTTGCTCCAGAAGATCCAGCTTATTGAACACATGCAGTTGCGGGATATGCTCGGCGCCGATTTCCGCCAGCACATCCTGCACCTCCTCGATATTCCTGTCCCGGCTCTCGCTGGCGGCGTCCACCACGTGCAGCAGCAGATCCGCATTCAGGGTTTCCTCGAGTGTTGCCTTGAATGCCTCCACCAGCTTGTGAGGCAGATGGGCGATAAACCCCACGGTATCGGCGAGCACGACGGGGCCGATGTGTTCCAGTTCAACCCGTCGCAGCGTCGGATCCAGCGTCGCGAACAGCTGGTCGGCGACATACACGGTGGATTCGGTGAGGCGATTGAACAACGTGGATTTGCCGGCGTTGGTGTAGCCCACGAGGGAAACCGTGGGTATCTCGGCACGGGTACGGGAGCGGCGCCCCTGTTCGCGCTGCACGCGCACTTTTTCCAACCTGGCGGTGATGGATTTGATTCGCGCGCGCAACAGGCGGCGATCGGTTTCCAGCTGGGTCTCCCCGGGGCCGCGCAGGCCGATTCCGCCCTTTTGTCGCTCGAGGTGGGTCCAGCCCCGCACCAGCCGGGTCGCGGAATGCTGCAACTGCGCCAGTTCGACCTGTAGCTTGCCCTCGTGAGTCCGCGCCCGCTGCGCGAAGATATCCAGGATCAGGCCGGTGCGATCCACGACGCGGCACTGCAACTCCCGCTCGAGGTTGCGCTCCTGGCTGGGACTCAGAACATGGTTGAAGATGACAAGTTCGGCGTCATGCACCCGCACCTGCTCGCCGATTTCCGCCAGTTTCCCGCTGCCGGCGAAAGTGCGGGCATCCGGTGCGGGCCGGGCGCCCATCACATAGGCCACCGGATCGCCGCCGGCGGACAATACGAGCTCTTCCAGCTCGCGGGGATCCTCGCGCTGCGCCTCGCTGGCGATATTCAGGTGAACGAGCACAGCCCGCTCGCCCGACTCGGGACGGTCAAAAAACAAAACTACCTCTTCAAGTCGGGATCAACCGGCGCTGGGCATCCCGAATAACGCCAGCATCAGTGCTAACTGGCGTCTTCGTCATCGTCCGGTGGGTTTTGCAAGGGCACGCGCACGACTCGCGAGGGGACGACGGTGGATATCGCATGTTTGTAGACCATCTGGCTGACGGTATTCTTCAGCAGTACGACAAATTGATCGAAAGATTCAATCTGCCCCTGCAGCTTGATGCCATTGACCAGATAAATGGAAACCGGTACTCGTTCCTTGCGCAGGATATTCAGGTAAGGGTCTTGTAGCGTATGCCCTTTTGACATAAGTCTCTCCTAATGGCTCAAATCGAGCCGAAAATTTTATTAATACAACCTCTTATCAATCTGAGCAAACCATCCCGAACGGTTTTCAGAGTGGATATCGGGTTTTCGGTACTGCCAGCCACAGTATAATGCATTTGCCCCGCACTTATAGTGGGAGACGCCCAAGATAGTTCAGGGTGAGATCCAATGCCGATTCGCCCGCGTCTGCCTGGAGAGCACCGCAACCGTCATCCGGGACCACATTTCCCGCATTATCTGTGTAGATCCACTCAAGATCTGGCCATTTTCGCAGCCAGGTCAGCTGGCGTTTGGCCAGTTGCCGGGTGGCGGCGATCGCCTGCTGCGTCGCTTCCTCCAACGTGCAGCTACCGTCGAGATGTTTCCATAACTGCCGGTAGCCCACCGCCCGGATTGCCGGGAGGCCCGGGTGCAGGTCCCGCCGCCGCCTGAGCCTGAGCACCTCATCGAGCAGGCCCGCCGCCAACATAGCCTCGAACCGAAGGGCGATACGCTGGTGCAGTAACGCCCGTGGCACCGGGCAGAGGGCGAACTGCACCACTCGGTAGCGCTCCAGCGTGTCGCCGCCGCCACGCCGGTGCCACTCGGTCAGCGGCACGCCGCTGGCCAGATATACCTCCAGCGCTCGACTCAGGCGCTGCGTGTGGTGAGGATGAATACGCGCGGCGGCTTCGGGATCGACCTGAGCCAGCTGCGCGTGCACCGAGGGCCATCCGTGCAACTCAGCCTGCGCCGCTATCCCGGCGCGGATCCCGGGTTGCGCTGCCGGCATCGGCGCCAGTCCGTCGAGCAACGCCTTGAAATACAGCATGGTTCCGCCCACCAGCAGCGGCGTCCGCCCGCGTGCGACGATGTCGGCCACGACGCGCCTGGCGTCCGCTGCAAAATCCGCCGCCGAGTAGGGCTCGGCCGGGTCGCGAATATCGATCAGGTGGTGCGGGTAATCCGGCTTCGCGGTGCCGATATCCATGCCGCGATAGACCAGGGCCGAATCGACACTCACCAACTCGCAGTCCAGCCGCCGGGCCAGCGCCACGGCGAGTTCGGTCTTGCCCGAGGCGGTGGGCCCCAGCAGGCAGATCAGGCGGGGGCGCGGCGCACTCAACGGGTTCACCGGCCGCGCAGGAACAGCTTGTCCAGCTCGTCCAGGCCCAGTTGAATCCAGGTGGGCCGGCCGTGGTTGCACTGGCCGGAGCGCTCGGTCTCCTCCATGTCGCGCAGCAGTGCATTCATCTCGGGAATGGTCAGGCGGCGGTTGGCACGCACCGCACCGTGGCAAGCCATAGTGGCGAGGATTTCGTCCAGGTGCGCTTCGATGCGCTCCGAGCTGCCGAACTCGATCAGGTCGGACAGCACATCGCGCACCAGCTGCTCGACGTTGGAATCGCGCAGCGCCACGGGAATCTGGCGGATGACGAGGCTTTCCTCCCCGCCCTCCTCCACAGCAAGGCCCAGGCGCTGGAACAGCTCGCGATGCGCGGCGGCAACCTGCACCTCGCGCTGGCTGACGGCAATCGATTGCGGCACCAGCAGGGGCTGGCTGCGAATACCAGCCGTATCGCGAGCGCTCTTGAGGCGCTCGTAGGTGATGCGCTCATGCGCCGCATGCATATCGACCAGCACCAGGCCCTGCGCGTTTTCGGCGAGGATGTACACACCCTTCAATTGCGCCAGCGCATATCCCAGCGGCGGAGTCGCCTCGGGCGCATCGCCCGCAGGCAGGCTGTGCAGGCGTGCGTAACCGCGCAGTTGCTCGCCGACAGTGGCCACCGGCGGCGATGTATAGCCGAAACGCGACCCCGGACCCGCCGTGCCGCTCAAGCCGCTCGCGCCGGGCGCACCCCAGGCCAGCGCCGCCTGGCTGCGAATCTCACCGGTGGCCAGGTCGACGGCCAGGCTGTCGTCCGCTGCATGCGACGGGAAGCGGGCTGCGGGGTGTACCGCCTCCGACCCCGGGCGCACCTGTGCCAGGGCGCGGTGCAGGCTGGAGAAGATGAAGTCGTGCACCGCCCTGCCGTCCCGAAAGCGCACCTCGTGCTTGGTGGGATGCACGTTGACATCCACCTGGGCGGGGTCCAGCTGCAGGAAAAGCACGAAGGCGGGGTGACGCCCGTGAAACAATACATCGCGGTACGCCTGCTTCACTGCGTGCGCGACCAGCCGGTCGCGAATCACCCTGCCGTTGACGAAGAAGTACTGCAGGTCAGGCTGGCTGCGGGAAAACGTCGGCAGCCCGACCCAGCCCGAGAGGCGCAAGGGCGGCGCCTGCGACTCGATTGCGATAGCCTGTTCCATGAAGGCCGGCCCGCAGATCGCCGCCACGCGACGCTGTTGCTCGGCCTGCTCCGTCGCCGCCTTGAGCGTATGCACCACCTTGCCGTTGTGGCGCAGGCTGAACGCGACCTCGAATCGCGACAGCGCCAGGCGCTTGACCACCTCTTCCAGGTGGCTGAACTCGGTTTTTTCCGTGCGCAAGAATTTGCGCCGCGCCGGCGTATTGAAGAACAGGTCGCGAACCTCCACGGTGGTGCCACGGGGGTGGGGCGCGGGTTTGATCTGAACGGACATTTCGCGCCCTTCGCAGGCGGCGCTCTGGCCTTCACTGCCCACCGCGCTCGCGTTGCTCGTCAGTGTCAGCCGCGATACCGAGCCGATACTCGCCAGCGCCTCGCCGCGAAAGCCGAGACTGCCCACCCGCTCCAGATCCTCCAGTGACGCGATCTTGCTGGTGGCGTGCCGGGCCAGCGCGAGGCCCATGTCCTCGGCGGGGATACCGGAGCCATTGTCGCGTATCCGGATCAGCTTGGCGCCGCCGGCCTCCACGTCGATCTCAACGCGCGTCGCGCCGGCATCCAGGCTGTTTTCCAGGATTTCCTTCACCACGGAGGCCGGGCGTTCGACCACCTCGCCAGCGGCAATCTGGTTGGCCAGCCGGGAACTCAGCAGTTGGATTCGGGGCATGTAAACCGCAGGTCAGCTTTCGGGGATGGTCAGCTTCTGTCCCACCAGAATCTTCGAGCTGCTGCTGATACTGTTGTAGCTCTTGAGATCGGCCAGCGAGACACTGAAGCGGTCGGCAATGCCGGACAGTGTATCACCCTGCGCGATGATGTACTCCTGGCCGCCCTGCTCCTTCTGCGCTGCCAGTAGCGTGCCCGAGGGCGGGTGGGCAATGAACCAGTCGCGGATACCGCGATGAATGGCCACAGCCATTTGCTTCTGGTAGGCGCGGGTGGCCAGCAGGCTGGACTCCTTCGGATTGGAGATAAACCCGGTCTCCACCAGGATGGAGGGAATGTCGGGGGACTTCAGTACCGCGAATCCCGCCTGTTCGACGCGCTGCTTGTGCAACTGGGAAATGCTGTCGAGATTGCGCAGCACCTTGTCGCCCAGTTTCAGGCTGGTATCCAGTGTCGAGGTCATGGACAGGTCCGCCAGCACGCCGGCCAGCACATCGTCCTTGTCGGCAAGGCTCACGCCGCCGACCAGGTCCGCTGCGTTCTCGCGTTCGGCGAGGTATTCCGCTGCGGTACTGGTGGCACCGCCCGTGGACAGCGCGTAGACCGATGCACCGTGCGCCTCAGCACGGTCGAAGGCGTCCGCATGGATGGAAACGAACAGGTCGGCCTGGCGTTCACGCGCCAGGTCCCGTCGCCCCTTCAGGCTGATGTAATAGTCGCCGCTGCGGATCAGCGTCGGCTTGAAGCCGGTGTCCGCCGCAAAGAGCGCGCTCAATTCCCGGGCGATCGCCATGACTACCGCCTTTTCCTGTACGCGCCCGGGACCCAGGGCGCCGGGATCCTCACCGCCGTGCCCCGCGTCGATGGCAATGATCATGTCGCGCCTGCCAGATTGCTTGACGCTCTTCTTGACCTTGGCAGTGCTGGCCCGCTTATCGTACAGGTCGAGTACCAGGCGCTCCCCGGCCTGGTCGTTTGCCCCCAGCGTGAAACTGCGGGGATCGAGCTGGCCGCTGACATCCAGTACTACACGCAGGTCGTCGCCGTCGCGTACACCGGAGCGGATCGACGAGATCGGAGTGTCTGCCAGCTTGAGGCTGGCCAGGTCGGTGCGCAGGCGGGCATCGCGTATATCCAGCACGATGCGGTGGGGGTCGGACAGGGACATGATCGAGTGCTGGGCCGGGCCGCTGAGGTCGAAGACGATCCGGGTGTGATCGGGTGCACGCCACAGGCGCACGTCCCGCACTTCAGCGGACCACGCCGACGGCGCCACCAGCAGTGCCAGCACTGCCGCTCTCCACCACGCCCTGCCCATATTGTACCCGCCCACTTTCTTTTATCGTCACGGGGTCAGGGGTTCTATGCCCCGGGTTCCACCAGCCAACGCTTCAGCGTCTGCCTGCCCCGCTCGGTCGGGGCGGTCAATGCCAGATGACGCCCCGAATCTGCCCACATTATGTTAATGACTAAATCCGCCGAGGGCAAAGCGCCACGGCCCCGCTCGGGCCATTCCACCAGACAAACGGAAAAATCACCAAAATAATCCCGGATTCCCATGAACTCCAACTCCTCGGGATCGGCAAGACGGTACAGATCGAAATGAAATACCTGCAGATCGTTCAGTTCATAGGGCTCTACGAGCGTGTAGGTGGGGCTTTTTACCGCACCGCAGTGGCCCAGCCCCCGGATCACGCCACGGCTGAAGGTGGTCTTTCCCATCCCCAGGTCGCCCTGCAGGAACACCACGAGGCCGGGTTCACACACCGTGCCCAGCCGCCGGCCAAGCGCTTCCATCGCCGCTTCATCCGGCACCGCACAGGTCAAGGACGGGGCTGTCATCCCAGCAGCGACCGCAGGTGGGACATCAGATCGCTGGCCGCGAGGCCGCGCTGTCCGTCACCGGCGGCAATATCCGCCGCGGCGCCGTGCAGACACACACCCAGAGCCGCCGCCTCTACCGGCCGCAGGTGCTGGGCCAGCAGCGCGCCGATGACCCCGCTGAGCACATCGCCCATGCCGCCGCTGGCCATGCCGGGATTACCGTAGTCGCTGAGCAGGACGCTGTCGCCGTCGCAGACCAGGCTGCCATTGCCTTTGAGCACCTGCACACCGCCATAACGCCGTTGCAGGGCCAGCACGGCCGCGAAGCGGTCGGCCTGCACGTCGGCGGTAGTGCACGCCAGCAGGCGCGCGGCCTCGCCCGGATGCGGTGTCAGCACCCTCGGTGCGCAGGGCGGAGTATCCACCAGCACCCCGGCGGCGAGCAGGTTGAGCGCATCGGCATCCAGCACTGCGGGTTTGCCGCTGGCCAGCGCAAGTTGCAACAGCTCGAGAGCCCAGGCCGACAGCCCGAGCCCTGGCCCCACTACCAGCACATCGGCAGCGGCGAGCAGCGGCGCAAAATCGTCACCGTCGTGAACCGCCCTCGGCATCACTTCCGGCGTGCGCGCCACGATTGCCGCCACGTGCTCGGCACGGGTTGCCACCTGTACCAGCCCAGCACCGCAACGCAGCGCCGCCTCAGCCGCCAGTGCGGCCGCGCCGGCAAAACCGTGGTCACCCCCCACGATGAGCACCGTGCCATACAGACCTTTGTGTGCCGTCGCAGGTCGCGGCGGCAACCGCTGCAGCAGGGGAGCCAGTTCCAGCCGCTGGCAGTTCGCAGGCACCGCCTCGTACACCGCAGCAGGTACCGCCAGATCGGAGAAATGTACCGTACCGGTGTAATCCGGCGCCTGCAGGGTGAACAGACCGCGCTTGAGCCCGATGAAGGTGACCGTGGCGGCAGCGTGCACCGCACTACCGAGCACCCTGCCGGTATCCGCACACAACCCCGAGGGAATATCGACCGCCAGTACCGGCGCATCACTCGCATTGATCGCGGCGATGGCCTGCGCAGATGCGCCGCGCACATCCCCGCCAAGACCCGTGCCGAGCAGGGCATCGACGATCACCCCTTCACGGTCTAGCGGCGCATTCGTGAACGGCGCGATCGTCACGCCATTCGCCGCCGCCTGCTGCCGCGCCAGCAGCGCATCACCTGCAATTTTTGCCGGTTCGCCGACCTGGTACACGGTGACATCGAAACCGCGCTTGTGCGCCAGATCGGCGATCAGGAAGCCGTCGCCGCCATTGTTGCCGGTGCCGCACAGCACCTGTATCCGCTTCGTTTCGGGCCACAGTTGCAGCAAGTGGCGAAACACCGCCTGCGCGGCACGCGACATCAGCACGATGCCGGGGATACCGTGGTCGTGAATGGCGCAGTGATCCAGGGCGCGGGTTTGCGCGGCGGTGTAGAGGTTTTCGGTGCCTAGCATGTATCTGCTGCCTTCGGTTGTAGTTGTGAAGTCTGTTGTTTGTGGCACCGGTGGTAGAAGGCAGATTGCGGCTTGCCGGGCACGCTACAAGCACATCCATGTGCACTCGAGCTCGGCATCCATGCCTCGCACGGCCCAACAAGCCGCAATCTGCCTTCTACCACCTGCTTTCGCTACACAAGCAGATTTTTATCCACTTGGATAGCGCAATCGCAAGGATGAAAAAGCAACACGAACCAAACTCGGTTCTGTCAGAATTATACCCACATGCCTCCCGGTGGTCGTTCCCCATTGCCGCAGCCGCTCCTGCCAGAAGATTCCGCTGCACTGGTGCACAACATCCGCCAGTGGGCCGTCGAACTCGGCTTTCAACAGCTCGGCATCACCGGCATCGATCCGGGTGAGCATGAGGCCTACCTGCAGCGCTGGCTGGACGCTGGATATCACGGCACGATGGCGTATATGGCGCGTCACGGCAGCAAGCGCTCACGCCCTGAAGAACTGGTACCGGGAACGCTGCGGGTGCTTTCACTGCGCATGGACTACCTGCCACCGGACACGCAGCCGCTGCAGGCGCTCGCCTCGCCGGAAAAGGCGTATATCTCGCGCTACACCCTGGGGCGGGATTACCACCGGTTGGTTCGCGGCCGCCTCGCCCATCTGGCGCGCCGCATCGAAGAGGAAATCGGCGCAGGCCACTACCGCGCATTCGTCGACAGCGCGCCGGTGCTGGAGCGGGCTGCCGCCGAGCGCGCGGGGCTGGGGTGGATCGGGAAGAACACGATGCTGATCAACAGCGAGGCCGGCTCCTGGTTCTTCCTCGGCGAAATATTCACCGACCTGCCGCTGCCGGTGGATCCGCCGCAGGTGAGCAAACACTGCGGCACCTGCACCGCCTGCCTGGACATCTGCCCGACGAACGCCTTCACCGGCCCGTTTCAACTGGATGCCCGCCGGTGTATCTCCTACCTGACGATCGAGCACCACGGCAGCATCGACCCCGAGTTGCGACCGCTGATGGGCAACCGCATATTCGGTTGCGACGACTGCCAGTTATGCTGCCCGTGGAACAAGTTCGCGCAGCCGACTGGCGAGGGTGATTTCCAGCCCCGACACGGACTGGCGGATACCGATCTGGTAGCACTCTTTCTATGGGACGAAGGCACGTTCCTGGCCAATACCGAGGGCTCGGCGATCCGTCGGATCGGATTCGAACGCTGGCTGCGTAACCTGGCGGTGGCTCTCGGCAATGCGCCGCGCGCGGACGCGGTCGTACACGCGCTGTTGCAACGCGAGCACGATGACTCACCGCTGGTGCGGGAACACGTTCTCTGGGCCTTGCAACAACATGGCGTCACGCCAGCCTGATAAAGTGCTCGCGGTAATACCGCATCTCGTTGATGGATTCGCGGATATCGTCCAGCGCCAGATGCGTACCGGTCTTGAGGAAGCCGGCTTCGAGTTCGGGGCGCCAGCGCTGCATCAATATCTTCAGCGTGCTAACATCCAGGTTGCGGTAGTGGAAGTAAGCCTCCAGTTGCGGCAGATGGCGCACCATGAAGCGCCGGTCCTGGCAGATGGTGTTGCCGCACATAGGCGAAACGCCCGCCGGCACCCATTGCTCGAGAAACGCGATGGTCTCTCGTGCCGCACGCGCTTCGTCGTATGCACTCGCTTTCACGCGGTCAATCAGGCCGGAACGCGTGTGATGCGTGGTGTTCCATTCATCCATTGCCCGCAGGCGCGCCTCGCTCTGGTGCACGGCGATCACCGGGCCTTCGGCCAGCGTATTGAGGTGGGTATCGGTGACGATGGTCGCAATCTCGATCACCACATCGCGATCGGGGTCGAGACCGGTCATTTCCATGTCCACCCAGATCAGGTTGCTGGCGTCGTACATGCGGGATTGTCCTGAAGCATTGCGCGATGCGGCAGTGTAACAAATTGCCTCGACAGACCAAGCCGGCAACCGAATAATGAACGCATGGGAAAACGTAAACTCACGCGGCAACAGGCCTGGCGCATCGAGAAAATCCAGGGGGAACGCGCCAAGCGCGCGGCGCGGCGTGACGCCGACGCGCAGGACGCGCTCGCCGGCGGCGAACTGGGGCCGGAGCAGGAAGGACTGGTTGTCGCGCATTACGGTACACAGGTCGCTGTGGAATCCGAGCCAGGGCACAGCAGGCGCTGCCACCTGCGCGCCAATCTGGACGGATTGGTCACCGGAGACCGCGTGGTGTGGTGCGAGGGCGACCCGATGGGCGTGGTGGTGGCGCAGCGCGAACGCCACAGCGTGCTGTCGCGCCCCGATCCGTACGGCAAACTGAAACCCGTCGCGGCGAACATTGACCAGATCTTCGTTGTCATCGCTCCCATCCCCGAGCCGCACGGCAACCTGATCGACCGCTACCTGGTCGCGGCGGAAGCCGTCGGTATCGAGCCGGTGATCCTGCTGAACAAGACGGATCTGCTGGATACTTCACCCGACATGCGATCATCCACTGAAAAACTGCTCGCGATCTATCCCGCCCTGGGCTACTCGGTGCTGCACACCTCGATCAAGCAGGGCGGGCTGCAGGAATTGCACGATGCCTTGCGCAAGCGCACCAGTGTGTTCGTGGGGCAGTCCGGCGTGGGCAAGTCTTCACTGGTGAACGCGCTGCTGCCGGATGCGGAGATGCGCGTGGGCGAATTGTCGGAAATTGCGCAGAAGGGCATGCACACCACCACCACGGCGCAGCTCCTTCACCTGTCCTGCGGCGGCACGCTGATCGATTCGCCGGGGATTCGGGAGTTCGGGTTGTGGCATATGAGCAGGGAGCAGGTTGAGCAGGGATTTCGCGAGTTCCGGCCGTTGCTGGGCACGTGCAGGTTTCGCGATTGCCGGCATGAGATTGAGCCAGGGTGCGCGGTTTTGACAGGGGTTGAGTCTGGCTCGATTAGTGAACGGCGGTTGGAGAGCTATCGGCGGATTGTGGCGGGTTTGGAGGACGACTGAGTTTCATGCTCCTTGCGTGGCGCACGGCCCGAATGTCTGGTTGGGGGTGGGTGAACGGCCGCAAGCTTGTCCGCCATTTCGGGCTGCTGCGCAACTCGACCAAAATTGCTGCGCAATTTTAGGGACTCGTACAGTGCTCGCAGAGAGCCCCCGAAATGGCGGACAAGCTTAAGCAGCGGCCTTATTGTTCACCCACCCCCAACCAGACATTCGGACCTCCTCTCGCTCTCAAATTCAAACGTCGAAAATCGAACGGAACGGGTTGGCGCCGGCACAGGGCAAGCGGGCTGTAGGCCATGCTTAACGAAATTCGTCCAATCCGGAGTCTTTCTGCTGGTCCGGCACACCGGAGCACTGTACGAGTCCCATAAAATGCGACAGCATTTTAGACGACCGTTAGGTCGCCCGAAGGGTGAGAACACGCCTTAGCGTGTTCGAATCAAAAATTGCGCAGCAATTTTGGTCGAGTTGCGCAACAGCCGGATTGGACGAATTTCGTTATGGCCGTGCTCGCTTGCCCTGCGCCGGCGACAACCCGGGGTAAATTCCCGAACCATATTGATCGACAAATTACAGGTACGACCCCAACTGCTCCCCCATGCGCGTCGAAGCCCCCGCCTCATAACGCGAATCAAACGTCATCACACCTGCGGGAAATAACAAAATAACGGTAGAGCCGAGCAGGAAGCGCCCCATCTCCTCGCCTTTGGCAAGCGTCACGGGTTCGGGGGGATTTACGTAATCCACGGTCACAGGATGTTTCGGCGGCGGCGCCACGCGCCCGGCCCAGACGGTTTCGATCCCGGCGACCACCATCGCGCCCACCAGGATCATGGCCAGCGGGCCGCGCTCGGTGTCGAAATGGCAGACCAGGCGTTCGTTGCGGGCGAACAGCCGGTCGACGTTGTCCGCCGTCACGCCGTTGACCGAGAATAATTTTCCAGGGATATAGTTTGTTGCCGTCAACCGCCCCGCCACCGGCATGTGCACCCGGTGATAATCCTTCGGCGATAGGTAGATAGTGGCGAACTGCCCGCCGTTGAACTGCGCCGCGCGCGCTGCATCGCCGCCCAGCAAGTCCTCGGTGGAGAAGTAACGGCCTTTAGCCTGGAACAGCAGCCCGTTGCTGATTGCGCCCAACTGGCTGATGGCGCCGTCGGCAGGACAGAGAATATCGGCGTCCGCCAGAGGGCGCGCACCATCACGCAACGGGCGCGTGAAGAACTCATTGAAACAGGCATAGCGCGTGGCATCCGGTTCCCGCGCCTGCGCCATGTCGACGCCGAACACGTGGATGAACCGCGCGATGACCCAGTTCTTCAACCAAATGGGGTGACGCAGCTCGGCCAGCGCCGCAGTGCAACGGGACAAAAGATGCTGCGGCACCAGGTGTTGAAACAATATAAATAGTCGGTCCATGGGCGGGCAGTGTAACGCGTTATCGCGGCTCCGCGTAACCGGAGCTGCGATGTCTTAAAACCCAAATTGGGGGCAGTAACCTCACAAGACAATTTCATCCTCAGCCCTTGCCGGCGCGAGAGCTTGCCAGTCCGCACTCGATACGTAACGAGCACGCTTCCCATGTAATCAGATGGGCTCGACCTCCTGCATCCACGCCGGTATGTCACGCTGGCCGTGCAGCACGCGCCAGACATCAATGTGATCTGGACGCTCGACATAGAACACAAGGTAGGGATAACGCGCCAGCGGCCAGAGGCGCAGGCCGGGAAGGTTCAATTCGTGGGCGTAGCGCGACGATCCGGTAGCGGGATGGTGACTGATGTGCGCATACACCTGCTCCAGGGCGTCGATGAAACCCAACGCCGCTTGTCCGGCGTCTTCACCTAGGTAGTAGGAAATTGCATTATCGATGTCCCGGTTGGCCAGCGCACGGGGGACTACGGGCTTGGCTGTCACCGGCGCCGAGCGCCAACCCTGGTCGCCTTGCGCACCCCTTTACGCAGACCTTCAAAATAGGCTGGGTCGATCGGGGCCGCTGGTGCGGACGCCACGCCCGCGAGCAGGAGGCCGCGCAGTTGCAGGCGATCCTGATCCCTGCGGATCAGCTCGCGCACGTACTCACTGCTTGTGCCATAACCACCTTTATTGACCTGCTCATCCACGAAGGACTTGAGCGTGTCAGGCAGGGAAATATTCATGGTGCTCATCGTACGAGGTTAGCCCGGTTGGCAAAATTTGGCAACAGTGGTTATGGGGACAGTGATTTCGAATGATCAGAAACCTGTAACACCCGCTTCCGGTTGGCTGCAGATCGCCAGCACAAATACCGAATTCAATTCCGCCAGATCGCTGTAGAGCGTCACATAGCCATGCGCCTGTTTACCAATGACCAGCTCGCGTTTACCGGCTGCGTCTGGCCGCCCGATCAGCGGATTGTTGGCCAGAACAGCGATGGCAGAAATGATCTCGTCAATTCGTTCCGCGCAATTGGGGGACAGTTTACTCAATAGATGATTTCGCCCGCGGCCCTGCGCGATTGGTGTTTTACCAGTCAGCACTCGCTCCGCAACGAGTGAACGGTGCCGCCATCAGTGCCGCGCCCTTTACCACAAACGTGGTATGGTAGGCAGCAAATCCAACTTTGGGTCGACGCACTGCATGAATACGCAATATACCGCTGTAGTGAAGAATGAGGACGAGTGGTGGATTGGGTGGATCGAAGAGGTACCGGGCGTCAATTGCCAGGAATCCTCCAAGGAAGCCTTGATGGAGTCCCTGAGGGTTACCCTCCGGGAAGCGCTTGAACTCAACAGGGATGACGCCCTACGTGCCGCAGGTGAAGGCTTCGAGGAACTGAGAATAGCGTTATGAAGCGACCTGATTCGACATCTCGAATCTCATGGTTGCGAGCTACTCCGGGAAGGTGGCCGGCACTCCTGGTGGCATAACCCTCTCCAAAACAAACGCTCAGCAGTTCCGCGCCATCAAGAGATCAATGACCATCTTGCACGTAAGATTTGCCGAGACCTCGGATTGCCCAGGCCGTGAGCGTATCTTGTGATGGGGACTGGAGTGGTAAAGCATTTTGTGACAGCCCGGTTAAGCCGCTTTCTTCAGTTCAACTCTCGTGGATTCATACTCATTGGGGCTGATATAGCCGAGCGTCGAGTGCAGCCGCCACGAAAGAAATTCTATTTTCCGCAGAATTTACGCCGCATCAATCCATGAGATTCATGCGACACGGCAGGCCTGCCAGCGTCATTGTAAATTATTCTGACACGTTGTTGAGCGTGGATCGAGCCAAGTTCCGCCGCCGTCAATTTGTTACCTTGTCTGCCCCCCGCGAGGGTAGCGGTCGAAAACGACGTGGCAATGCGACAGCGACCGGCAGGCACGCCGCATATTCATGCCAGGTACGCTCCGCACGAAGCTTCGATTCGGATTGACGATGGCGAAGTGCTTGCGGGAGAATTGCCGAGAAGGCGTGTTTGACCTCAAGCCGTACCTGAACAAAGGCGTTTTCCGCGAACTGCTGGATAAAACCTATTTCGCGAAAGTGGGAATCGTGTTTGGCGCGGTCACCTGGCCCAACGAGCAGGACATCACTCCCGAGACGCTGCTTGCCGGGTTACAGCTACGCAACGCCGCCCCGCATCAATAACCGGCGTCACTAATACTTCTGCAAGCCTGCCAGCTTGACGCTGATGCGTGCCGGGCCATCGGCCGTTGTGGCGATGGCGTGCGGGGCTGCGCAACTCTCCCTATAGATTTTCCTCGGCAAACGCCGCCAGCCGCGAGCGGACAATGCCGTTGACGTGCATGATGCCGGCGTGGGGATAGACCTTGCTCTTCTCCACCAGGTACGTCAGCCCCGAGGTAAGCGGCGAGATGTACTTGTTGTCGATCTGCGCGAGGTTGCCGAGCACGACGATCTTGGAATCCGCGCCTACGCGGCTGATCACCGACTTCAACTGGAACTGGGTGAGGCCCTGCGCCTCGTCGATGATGATGTAGGCATTGTTGAACGAGCGGCCGCGCATGAAGTTGAGTGATTTGAACTGGATGTTCGCGCGCTCTTTCACGTAGTTCACACTGCCGTGCGGCGATTCGTCCGCACCGTGCAGGATTTCCAGGTTGTCGTCGAAAGCTGCGAGCCACGGCGCCATTTTTTCCTCCTCGGTGCCGGGCAGGAAGCCGATATCCTCGGCGATCGGCGGTGTGGAGCGCGCAACGATCAGCTTGCTGAACTTGCGCTGCTCCAGTATGGCGTGCAGGCCGTAGGCCAGTGCGAGCAGCGTCTTGCCGGAACCGGCGGGGCCGGTCATCACGGTCATGTCCACCGCGTCGTCATCGAGCAGCGACATCGCCATTGCCTGCTCCAGATTGCGCGGCGCCAGGCCCCAGAAGCGCTTGTGCATGAGCTTGTCGCGGCTGTCGCAACGCAGGTAGACGAAATCCCGATCGATGCGTTTCACGAACGCCATGAACTCCTGGTCGTCGTAAACGAACATGTTGGGGTAGGCCTGGGGCAGTGACTTGCGCGGGATGCGGTGCAGTGTGCAGTCGCCCTCGCGCAGCGTGTCCACCTCGCTGATGGTCGACCAGAAATCGCCATTGATGTGCTCATAGCCGGTGGCGAGCAGGTCGATATCATCGAGAACGCGGTCGCGGCGATAATCTTCCACGTGCATCAGGCCGGATCCCTTGGCCTTGATCCGCATATTGATGTCCTTGGTCACCAGGCACACAAAGTCTTTCGGGCTCTCCGCCTGCAATCGCAGCGCGACATTGATGATGCGGTTGTCGTTGGCCTGGTCGGGTGTGCCGTCGAGGTAGGGTACTTCCGAGTTCGCGCTGAGGCGCTGGTCGGGGTAGATCGCCAGCGTCCCGGGGGCCGCGCCTTCCAGCGCGGAGCCTGGCACGGGCACGCCGGCCTGGATTTCCTGCGGCGAGGCCGCCTCCACGACCTTGTCGATCATCTGGATCGCGATCCTCGCCTCGCGGCTCACCGTCTTGTCGTGGCGGTCCTTGATGTGGTCCAGTTCTTCCAGCACGGTCATGGGAATGACCACATGGTGTTGCTTGAAGGCCGTGACGGCCATGGGGTCGTGCAGCAGGACGTTGGTGTCCAGCACATACGTCTTGGTGATAACGGGTTTCAGGGGTGTGGTTTTTTCTACGCGCAGGGTAGAACCTGAGTCCATGGAGTCGTCCTCGAATTTTCAGCAATATGTGAAGAGGTTGCGTACGACGAGCAGCCCGATGCGTCCGGTCGGGTAGAACGTGGATGGGAGTGTGCAGGATTCCGTGCGAAGTCTTCGGCGGGTATGGGCTCCCCCAGCTTCGGCGAATCGCTGGCGGTGCGATGATGCCTGTTGAGCGACACAGGCCAACGTCGGAGGGCCCGACCGGCCGGCGTGCAAAAATTCATCAATGGCGCGTCCCGTGCGGAGTGCATCCGCTTTCGACCGATTATTAAACTGCCGGCGCGGGCCTGTCAACGTGGGGACTCGCCATTCACGCGACGGCGCTGCGCTTGCGCTTATCGCTCACTGACAGGCGTGGCAATTTGGGCTAGGATGCGGGGCTTATCTATTTAAAAGTTGTCCCACCAATGCTTAGCCAGGAAACGCTGTCGCAGTTGCAGGGGCTGAAGTCCCAGATGGAAGCCCAGAAGGAGCGCACCGAAGCGGTGATCAAGGGCACCCAGGCCCGCTACGGGTTTGCCGTGCTGGACGATGGCCGCGAAATTTTCATCCCACCGCAGGAAATGCTCAAGGTCTTCCCGGATGATCGCGTCCGGGTCTGCATTCGCCCGGCCAAGGACAACAAAACCATCGCCGACATTGAAAAACTGGTGAGCAGCCCGCTTGCGGAGTTCACCGGGCGTTGCGTGCGCAAGGACAAAGCCATTTTCGTGCAACCCGACCTGCCGCAGCTGAGCCGCTGGTTATTCATCCCGCCGCAGGCGCGCAATGGCGCGAAAGAAGGCGATCTCCTGCGCTGCGCGATCCTGCGTCACCCTATTCGCGACGGCAAGCCACAGGCCAAGGTACTGAGCGTCATCGGCAACGAAAGCACCCCGGGGATCGAAAACCTCTACTGCATGGCCAAGTATGGCCTCGCGACCAAGTGGAGCGGTGGCAGCCGAGAGGACCTCAAGCGGGCCCTGGCCAGCCGCACGCCGCTCGAGACGCAGAAGCGGCGCGATCTCACCGACCTCGAGTTCGTCTCCATCGATGCGACCAAAACGCTGGATATCGACGATGCGCTCTACGCGGAAATCAGCAGCGACGGCTGGACGCTGTTCGTCGCCATCGCCGACCCCACGGCCTATATCCCGATCGATTCCAACCTGCATCGAGAAGTCGCCGCGCGAGGTACCTCGGTGTATTTCCACGGCGATGTCCTGCCCATGCTGCCGGAGGAATTGTCACAGGACATCTGCGCGCTCGCCGAGGGCGTGGATCGCGCCGCTCTGGTGTGCAAGATCGCCGTCAGCGACAGCGGTGAGCTCGGCGCTTTCGAATTCATCGAGGCCACGGTGCGCTCGCGTGCGAAGCTGTCGTACTACGCGGTTGATCGCTACCTCAACGGGCAGTACGACGAGCTCATGAGCCACGCCACGCCGCTCGAAGCCCTCTACCAGGTGTATCGCGCGCTGCGCGGCCGGCGGGAGGAATGCGACCTGGTCATGGACGACAGGCAGGAATTCCGCTGGATATTGAACGACAACAAGCAGATCGAAAGCATCGAACCGACCGAAAAGCTGGTGTCGCAAAAACTGGTGGAAGAGTGCATGGTTGCGGCCAATCGCTGTGCGGCGGACTTCCTGGCCGCGCATCATGCCAGCGGCCCCTTCGTTTCCCATCCCGGGTTTCGCACCGATCGTGCCGATGAACTGCAAAAGTTCCTCGCCATGCATGCACCGGAACTGGCGCACCTCGATGCACAGGCGGCCAGCGGTTATCGCGACATCATGCGCGGCCTCGGCGCGCCGGATAAAGCTCTGCCCCTGCGCGCCATGGTCAATCGCCTGCTGACGCGCGCAGATCTCGTCAGCGAACCTGCGGCACACATGGGCATGGCCCTGCCACACTATACGAACTGCACGTCGCCACTGCGCAAGTATGTGGACTTCCTGGTGCACCTGCAGATCAAGTCCGTCCTCGCCGGCGCCCCTCCCCGGCTCGTCGATGTGCAGATGCTGGCCGCCCTGAAGGAACGACTGGCGGCGAGCCGGATCGCCACACTCGAAGCGGAACGCTGGCTCGCCAGCAACTACCTGCAAAAACTGGCCGGGGAGAATCCCGCCCGGGTCTTCGAGGCCACTGTTGCACATGTCTCCAGCGGCGGTTTCGGCGTACGGCTCGAAGGCACCGGCCTCAGTGGTTATGTGGATCTGCGCAAGGAACAGGAAAAGTTCAGCTACGACAAGTGGACGGCCAGCCTCACCAGCACCACGCGCCGCTTCCAGCTGAACCAACCCGTGCAGCTGCAGTTTTGTGCGGTGGATGAGGAAGTATTGTACCGGGCGTTGTTCCAGCCGGTTGCCGGCTGCGGCTTGAAGCCGCCGAAGTAATTAGCTTCGCGGATTTTCGCCCGGCAGCTCGGCGGTTGTGGCGGAAGTTGCCGCGCTGGTGCTGCGCGACGAAGCGATATCGACAGATTCGGCCAGGTACCGATGCAGGCGTGCAACCAGCTGGATCATCTCCCGTACCCCGAGATTGCGCAGGTACTCACCCATTTCCTCGAAGCTGTCGCGCAGGACATCGGCCTCCACCGCGCGGAACCCGTCGACGATGACAAGCTCGCGCGCGTTATATGTATCCTCGCCAAAAATCAGTTTGGTGAACGTATTGACGATGGCCATCTCAGAAACAGGTGCCGCGTCACTGTGTTTGTAAGCGCGCTGCATGCATAAGCCTCCGCTTTCTGCTGCTCCTTGGTGGGAACCTTCAGTATGGCCCACAATCCGCAAGCTTCGGCTTCGGGCTGGGTAATTATTCCGCGTTTTTTACCGTAGACTGGCGTAAACGCCCCCATTTGGGGCAGTATTTTCACATCCGTAATGCGGGAATCAGAAGCCGGCATTTCCCGGCGTGCGGGGAAATGGAATGGCATCGCGTACGTTTTCCATTCCGGTCACGTAGTTGAGCAACCGCTCGAAACCCAGGCCAAACCCCGCGTGCGGCACTGTGCCGTAACGGCGCAGGTCGCGATACCACCACAGGTTTTCGCGAAGATCGTCATGCATGCGGGCCTCCAGCATCTCCAGTCGCTCCTCGCGCTGGCTGCCGCCGATGATCTCGCCGATCCCGGGCGCCAGTACATCCATCGCCGCCACTGTTCGACCATCGTCGTTCAGCCGCATGTAAAAGGCTTTGATGTCCTTCGGGTAGTTCACCACCACAACCGGCCTGCCCACGTGTTGCTCTGTCAGATAGCGCTCGTGTTCCGACGCCAGGTCCAACCCCCAGGCGACGGGAAACTCAAATGCTCGCCCGCAGTTTCTCAGGATCTCGATCGCCTCGCTGTACTCCAGGCGCTCGAACGCATGATCGAGCACGCCGCGCAAACGGGTGATCACCGCGTCGTCAATGTGCTGCGCGAAGAACGCCATATCGTCCTCCCGCTCGTTGAGCACGGCGGCGATCACGTGCTTGAGCAGGTCTTCCGCGAGCGCGGCATTGTCGTCCAGGTTGGCGAACGCAATCTCTGGCTCCACCATCCAGAACTCGGCAAGATGCCGGCTGGTGTTGGAGTTCTCCGCGCGGAACGTCGGCCCAAAGGTGTAGACCTTGCTCATCGCGAGACAATACGCCTCCAGTTCCAGCTGCCCCGACACAGTGAGGAAGGACTCGGCGCTAAAAAAATCCTGTTGGTAATCCACCGAGCCCTGCATGGTGCGTGGCAGATTGGCTAAATCGAGCGTGCTGACCCGGAACAACTCGCCCGCGCCCTCGCAGTCACTGCCAGTGATAATCGGCGTGTTGATCCAGTGAAAGCCGTTGCGATAGAAGTAGTTGTGGATGGCGTTGGCCAGCGTGTTGCGCACTCGGGTGATCGCGCCAAACGTGTTGGTGCGCGGGCGCAGGTGCGCCTGGGTCCGCAGGTACTCGAACGTATGGCGTTTCTTGGCGATGGGATACGTTTCAGGATCTTCCACGCTGCCGACGACGTCAACCGCTGCCGCCAGAATCTCCACGCTCTGGCCCTTGCCCTGCGAAGACACCAGTTCGCCGCGGATAATTACTGCGCAGCCGGTGGACAGCGGCAGCACCTGCGATTGGTAGTTCTCCAGTGATTCCGGCGCCACGGCCTGGATTGCATCGAATGCGGAGCCGTCATGCACCGCAAGAAACGAAATCCCGGCCTTCGAATCGCGCTTGCTGCGCAGCCAGCCTTTCACCGTAACTTGTGAACCGAGCGAAACCTGGCCCTTCAGGATTGCTGAGATGGGATGGTGTTGCGGCATGATAGTAGCTTACTGTCGAGGCGGATTCGGTTGCGGCGTAGGTTACCTAAAGCTGTTTCGAGCTGCCAGCGATGGACATTCTATTTGGATCTTTCTTCCCCCGAGACCTCTGGATGGAATGCAGTATCCACCGGGAACGCCGTAAACCCGTCCATGGGGGCTTGAGCGCGGCATCCCTGCCGCGCACATCCCTGCGGATACTGCATCCCATCCAGAGGTCGATCCGGCTATGAAGTAGATCGCGGAACCAAAGTTTGCTCGAACTGCGATAGAGGCTTTGGGGCTGGGAGCCGGTTGGAACGAGAACGACCCCACTAACGGGCAATACGCCTCACCCGAGCACCGTCAAGGTTCAAATTCCTCACCAGTCCATCCTCGGAAAAAATCACTCCGATATGTGTGGGCGCGGGCTCCGACGTCGCCAGCGCTGCTGTAGCGTCGGTCATCACCGGCACTGTCGCGTTCTCGCCGACCTTCCACGACGGCGAATTGCGAAACGCCTGCAACGCGTCCTCCGTCATGAAAAAGATGACTTCAGCCTTGTAATCCGCATCCGGTAGATTGCCGTAGGTGGTGCCGGCGGTCGCGTAGTAGGCGACGGTCTCGCCGTCGACCAGCAGTGCGCCCTCGCCAAACTGCCCGCCTGCGCCAAATCCCATCTTGACGATGTCGGGGAACACCAGCACGCCCGCCGCGCGCTCCAGCAGTTTGGCGGTTTCGCCGCCCGACGTGCGCATGAACGTGAGCGCCCGCTGGGTGTTGGCATCGATCAGCGCTTTGTCGTCGGCGCGCGCGGCGACGCCAAACTGAGCCGCGCCCAGCAGCGCCACCAGTGTCGTGGTGATGGTTTTTCGCATGAGATGTTCCTGTGTTCAGAATTCGAAGGATTGGCCGACCAGTTCCTCGGACAGCGTCCACAGGCGCTCCGCCGAGTCTGCATTGACGGCGTAGGATTCTACACCGGACTCCTTGCCAGGACCTGCGGACGACGCGATCTGGCAGTCCTCGAGGTAGATGCCGCCGCGCCGTGCGAGTTCCGGCGAAGAGGCCGCCCACACGGTGGTGGCTGCGCCCTGTTGTAGCGTCTTGAACTTCAGTTCACCGGAGGGATTGCGCGCCTGTAGCGCCGCGAGATCCTCTGCCTGCATGTGTCGGGAGAGATTGGTCATGATCACGCCGGGGTGGACGGCGTAGGCGCGCACGCCGCGCTCACGGGTGCGGTGGTCCAGCGCCACGGTAAACAGGATATTCGCGGTCTTGGATTCCCCGTACGCCTGCCACTTGTCATAGTCGCGCTTCTGGTAGGACGGATCCTCGAAGTTGAAACGCCCGAAGCGATGCCCGCCCGAACTCAGGTTGACCACCCTGCCGGGGGCGCCCTCGAGCAACGCCTCCGACAGCAACCCCGTGAACAGAAAGTGGCCGAGATGGTTGGTACCAAACTGCATCTCGAACCCCTGTTTGGTCCGAAGCAGCGGGCAGGCCATGACGCCGGCGTTGTTGATCAGCAACTGGATGGTCGGGTGGTGAACCAGGATCTCGGTGGCGGCGCTGCGCACGCTGTCGAGGTCCGCCAGGTCCATCTGCTGAGTAGACAGTTTCGCCGCAGGCAGTTCACGCTGCAGGTCCTGGGCCACCGCGTCCAGTTTGTCGCTGTCGCGCGCCACCAGGATCACCTCAGCTCCGGCCGCGGCCAGTACGCGCGAGGTTTCCACACCCAGGCCCGACGAGGCCCCCGTGACCACGGCCAACTTGCCCGCCAGAGAAAGTCCTTCGATAACCTCTTCGGTAGTGGAGGTTGCATTGAAGCGGTTCATGCCCTGTTGTCTCCTGATTATTCCCTTGCAACTATTGTGGTGCCCGGCGATTGCCGGTTAAATAACGGCATCTCTCGCCGTCCGCGCAACAAGCTTACAACAGAAATTTTTATGAACGCCAATCCAGCCGAAAACATGCGGGGCAGTTACCTCAGCCTGGCCACTCGCAAACGCTCCGGCGAGTGGGTGGCCACGCCTGTCTGGTTCGCCCCGGATGGCAGCCACCTGTATGTCTTCAGCGCCGGCGGGGCGGGCAAAATCAAGCGCCTGCGCAATTTCAGCGAAGTGCGCATCGCGCCCTGCACGATGAACGGCACGCTGACCGGCGCGTGGCGCGATACGCACGCCGTGGTGCTCGATACACCCGCAGAGCAAAAACTCGCCCTCGACGCACTGCGCCGCAAGTACGGCTGGCAGATGTGGACGGCAGATTTTTTCTCCAGCCTCAGCGGCAAGATGAAACGCCGCGCGTACATTCGCATCGACGCCTGAACCATCCACGCCCATTGATTCGGCTACTGCCACCGGCTGAGCGATAGCTGACGCCACATGGCCAGTACGCACCGATCTTGACCCCGGTCAATGCGGCACCACACCACCTGATACACCCTGTGGACAGAAATTCGTGAGAATCACTGACAGGGGGTATTACCATGACCCAGCACCACAATGTTGAGGACACACTGCAGGATGTGCGCACCATGCGCCGGCTGATGATGGTAGTCGGGTGTTTTATCGCCTTTACCGCCGCATTGGCAGTTGGCGTGGGCATCGTGATGGGTTGACTCGGGTTTTTCAGGCCGCCGTGTGCAATCCGCACTCACGGCCATCGTGCACTTTGGTGGGGTCGAAATAGTGCTTGCAGGTCGGCAGGGCGAAGCGCGCCATGTAGTCGTCCACGTCGTCCTCTGACCAGTAGAACAGCGGCGCAACCTTGAGGATACCGCGACCGTCGAGCGAGACGATATCCAGGCTCTTGCGCAGCTCGGTCTCCTCGCGCCGGATGCCGGTCAGCCAGATTTCGGGTTTGAATGCCTCAAGTGCGCGGTTGAACGGCTCCAGCTTCACCTGTTGCGTAAACTCTTGGTGGCGCGCCTCTTCATCCACGGTCGGGATGCCGCCCATGATGGCGTTGCGGCGTTCGGAGGTCATCTGTGGTGAGTACACGTGGATGTTGATGTGCAGATCGCGGATCAGGCGCTCCGCGACGACGTAGGTATCGCGCAGGTTGTAACCGGTATCGACCCAGATGGTCGGCACGTTGGGATCGACCTCGCTGACGACATGCAGCATCACTGCGGCGTTGCGCCCCATGCTGGTGGTGGCGATGGTGCGGCGGCCAAGGCCGAGAGCCCACGTCACGATCTCCCCAGCGCTGGCGTGGCGCAACTGCTGGTTAATGCTGTCGAGGTCGAGGTCCACGCGGCTGTCGCACCGGAGAAGGGGGCATCAGGCTGGGCACTTTATAGAATCAAAACCGGAGATTCAAATAACCTCCGGACATAAGGATATAGCCAATAGTCCGCGCGAGTGGAGCCCGCAGCCGGGCTCAGGCGGCCGCGCGCGGCGCGGTTTTCTCCAGCTCGGCGTGCAGGTCGAGGAACTGGCAGGTGAGCTTGTGGCTGGGCGCGAGGTCGATCAGCGGCCGGTGGTCGCGGTGCGACTCCCGCATCTTCACGGAGCTGTTGAGGTAGGACTTGAACACCGGCAAGCCCTCGGCTTCCAGCTCCGCCACCAGTTCCCCCGGCAGCCGCGCCTGGGCGTTGAACTGGTTGATGATGATGCCCTCCACCTCGAGCTCCGGGTTGTGGTCCTCCTGCAGCTCGCCGATGTTGTCCAGCAGCGAGTACAGGCTCTGGCGCGCGAAGCTGTCGCAGTCGAACGGGATCAACACCGAATCTGCCGCGATCAACGCCGACTTCGAGTAGAAGTTGAAGCTGGGCGGCGTATCGATATAGACGCGATCGTACTCGTCGTTGAGCTTCGCCAGCGCATCGCGCAGCTTGTAGATCTTGTAACGCGACTCCAGCTCGGCCTCCATCTCCGACAGCACCGGGCTGGAGGGCAGCAGGAACAGGTTTTCGTACGGCGTCTCCCAGACGAACGAGTCCGGGTTCTTGCGCATCTTGCGCGGGCCCACCGTCTGCCGATACAGACCGGCCACACCCTGCGCTTCCGCGGGAAAGGCATCGGCGTCGATTTCACCCACTAAGTAGTGCGTCGTATTTCCCTGCACGTCGAGGTCCACCACCAGTGTGCGGTAGCCCATCGCCGCACCGATCGCCGCCAGGTTGCAGGCGATGCTGGTCTTGCCGACCCCGCCTTTCTGATTGAATACGACGCGTTTCATAGGCAGATCATCCATCGTGAGGAGGTGAACAGTGTGCTGTGTGGTCAGTGTAGCCAATGGCGTTCGCCAATGTAAGCGCGCAACGGCAACAGCCACGGTGTCCCTTGGACAGGGCGCGATCCAATTTGGTTCAGCGCGGTTACCAGAGACGCTGGTAGAGCGCGATGATGTCGCTGTCCGTCGGCACGCGCGGATTGTTGGCGGGCGAGCCCGATTCCTGCGCCTGCCGCGCCATGCGTTCCAGCGCAGCGAACCAGTCGTCCCGGGCGATGCCATAGGCCTGCGGGCCCGGCACCTGTAAGTCGCGGACCAGTGCGCGCAGCGCATGCACCAGTTTTGCGCAGGCTTGCGCATCGCAGTCTGCGCTCTGCGCAATCTCCATGGTACGAGCACAGTGTGCGTAGCGCGCCGGCGCATGCTCCACCGACCAAGCAGTGACCTCCGGCAGCAGCATGGCGTTGCCGAGGCCGTGCGGCACATGAAACAGTGCGCCGAGCGGGCGGCTCATGCCGTGGATGAGTGTTACCGAGGCATTGGCGAAGGCGATGCCGCCCTGGGTTGCCGCCAGCATCATGGCCGCGCGCGCCTGCCGGTTGCCGGGTTCGGCGCAGGCCGTGCGAATATTCCCGTAGATGGCGCACATGGCAGTCAGCGCAATACTGTCCGTGAACGGGTTGGCGCGACGGCTGACATAGGCCTCCAGCGCGTGGCACAGGCTGTCGAGCCCGGTATCCGCCGTGAGGCGAAACGGCATGCTGAGGGTCAGCTCGTAATCCACCAGCGCCGCCACCGGCATCAGCCCGAGACCCATGCACAGCATTTTTTCCTGCGTCTGCGTGTCCGTGATGACTGCGACGCGTGTGGCCTCGGAACCGGTGCCGGCCGTGGTGGGAATCGCAATGATGGGCAGGCCGCTGTCCACCTGTTGCGGCACCTTGTAATCGCGCATCGCACCGCCGTGCTCGCCCAGCACCGCAACGGCCTTCGCGGTGTCCAGCGAGCTGCCGCCGCCGAGGCCGACCACACAGTCGTACTGCCCGTCGCGCAGTACGGCCAGTGCGGCGTCGACGCTGTCTGTGGTGGGGTCGGGTACGCACTCACCGAACACAGCGCAGCGGATGCCTGCCTCATGCAGGGGTGCCTGTACGCGCGCTGCAATACCGCTGGCGAGCATGAAGGGATCGGTCACCAGCAGTGGGCAGGTCAGGCCCAGTTCGCGCAGCGTCGCCAGCAGTTGGCCGCTGGCGCCGGCGCCGACGCGCAGGATGCGCGGCAGGTTGATAGTGGCCACCGAGGGAGAGAGCACCATGGAAAACTTCCGCTATGCTGTCCACAGGAAAGGCCGAACCATACCACACCCAACATTCAGCGGGACTCGCGCGCATGCCGGAGCAGATGGAGATGAAGATCGCGGAGATTCACGCGTTCTGGTTTGGTGAGCTGGATGCCAACGGCCTGTGCATCAGCGACCGTAACGCGCTGTGGTTCGGCGCCAGCAGTGAGACCGACGTCGCCTGTCGCGAGCAATTCGGCAGGGCGCTGGCGCGCGCGGGACAGTTCACGGACTGGGAGCGGACCGACCCGGGGCTGGTAGCGCTGGTGGTGCTGCTGGACCAGTTTTCGCGCAATATCCACCGCGGCACCACACTGGCCTATGCCGCCGACGCACAGGCATTGGCACTGTCGCGTGCAGCGCTTGAACGCGGTCGCCACCTGCACCTGCCCGCCATCCACCGCGTCTTCCTCTACCTGCCGCTGGAGCACTGCGAAGACCTCGCGACTCAGGAGCAGTGTGTCGCCCTGTTCGAGGCGCTCGCGCGGCAGGTCCGCCACGAGCAGTTTGACGGCTTCGCGCGCTATGCCGCTGCTCACCGCGACGTGATCGCGAGGTTCGGCCGCTTTCCGCACCGCAACGCCATCCTCGGGCGCGCATCGAGCGCGGAGGAACAGGCCTACCTCGCAGAACACGGCGGCTTTTAGCTGGACACCCCCAGGCGGTGCACCTATCTTCTGGACTGCCGGCCGGCAACCTCAATAACACACTCGAAAACAGGTGGGCCCCATGAGCGAAGCCGCATCCCCCTCTGACTGCAGCAACGTGATGGCGTGGCTCGCCCGCCGCGCAGGAAGCACCGTGTTCGGCTGCGCGCTGCTGTGGACGCTCACAGCCTGCAGCGACGGCAGCGACAACGCCGTCGACGTCCGCGCAACAGCAGACACGCCGGATGTCAGCATCGCCAGTCTCAATGTGCTGCACGGTCTCTCCTGCCCGCCGGAAACCGCCGCCTGCCGGCTCGACGACCGCCAGGACCTGCTCTTCGACTGGATCGAGTCCATCGATTGCCCCGACGTGATGTTCCTGCAGGAGATCACCGGGCCGCGCGTCATCACTGCACTGGCAGCGCGCGTTGCCACGCGTTGCGGTGGTGTGTACCAGATACTGGAACCGCCGGCGGCCTTCGGCCAGAACTACACGCTCACGCGGTATCCCGTCCTGCAGACCAGCCAGGACAAGCTCATGGGCGGGCTGCGCATACTCTGGCACGCGCAGATCGACCACCCGACCGGTATCATCGATGTCTTCAATACACACCTCGCCGCCGGCATCGATCTGCAGCCCTGCGACGCCGCCTGCCCGCAGGAGTGCCGCAACGCCGGGGCCGCCAACTCGCGTGAATGCCAAGCTGTTCAGATCGCACGCCTCACACAAGAGCGCGCCGCGCCCGGCTCGTTGCGCCTGCTCGGCGGCGATTTCAATTCCGATCCCGGCTCCTTCGTCTATCGCCTGCTGGTGGAACAGCACGGCTGGGAGGATGCCTACCTTGCGGCGGGCAACCCGGAGTGCGACCCGGAAAGCGGCCTTGGTTGCACGTCGGGGCGCCAGGACGACAACCTCAGTGGCCAGGAATCACCGGCCAACGGTGTGGACAGTCGCATCGACTATCTGTTTGTGCAGTGGCCTGACGATTCTGGCGGCCCGGCGTGCCGCTATGCGCTCGATTCGCACCGCGACGATGACGGCGATGGCCTGGCCACGCGTATTTTTGCCGACGATCCCAACCCGTTCACACCGACCTGCGGCCCGCTGCCGGACGCCATCTGCTGGCCGTCGGACCACGAGGGCAACCAGGCGGATATCAATTGCCTGTGAACCGGCCCTGGCGCACCGGCCACAGTTCGTAGCGGGTCTCAGTCATCTCCGCCTGCCACACGTCGAAGTGGCCGCTGTCCAGGTCCGCATACACCCGCCGGATCGCGTCGTTGACCTGCGGATAGGCGACCTCGTCCCAGGGACACTCCTGACGCGCTAAAAACCGGCAGTCCAGGGATTCCACACCGGGCAGGCAGTCGGGCGTCTCCACCGCAGCCCGGAAGCCCATGTACACCTGGTTGATGAACGTGATGCTGCCGGTCATATACAGGTGCAGGCGCTCGGGCGGCAGCACAATGCCGGACTCCTCGCGCAGCTCCCGCGCCGCGCCCTCGGCCAGCGTTTCGCCCTGCTCCAGAAACCCGCCGGGAATGGCCCACTTGCCCGCCTGTGGCGGCTGGGCGCGCTGCACCCACAGCAGGCGGTCGCCGCAGGACACGAAGGCGGTGACGACAACGCGCGGATAGTCGTGGTGTTCGAGCTGGCAGCGCTGGCAAAACCAGTGCCTGCGCTCTTCACCGCCGACGACATGCCGCAGCAGGGGGCCGCCGCACTCGGTGCAAAAGTTCAACTGTGGCAAGCGGGCGCTCCTGGTGCCAGAACGCCCGTACTTTGCCACGGGAAAAGCATTGAGGCTATGCTGGCGCCCTACGCACCCTCGCGAGCCCTGCATGCTACACACACCACTGCGGATACAGCTACTGCTCACAGGCAACGAGATCATGAGCGGCGATACGGTGGACTCCAACTCCGCCCTGATCGCGCAGCGCCTGGCCGAGGCCGGCCTCGGCGTGTACCGCAAGGTTACGGTGGGCGATGACATCGCGCTGCTCACCTCGGAACTGGCGGCACTGAGCGCCAGCGCCGACGTAGTCATCGTCAACGGCGGCCTTGGCCCCACCATCGACGACCTCACGGCACAGGTGCTCGCAAGCGTTGCAGGCGTGCCGCTGGTCGAACACCCGCGGGCCGTCCTGCACCTGCGGCGATGGTGTGCAGAGCGCAACCTGCAACTCAACGCCGCGAACCTGAAACAGGCACTGCTGCCGGCGGGCGCCGACATCGTGGACAATCCCATCGGCAGCGCGGTGGGGTTTGCGCTGACGCTGGGTACCTGTCGCGTCATCTGTACACCCGGCGTGCCCGGCGAACTGGCCGCCATGCTGGGCGGCATCGTGGTGGAACTCGCGGCGCGCCTGCCGCAGCCGTCTGCGCGCAGCGTGCTGCGCCTGCAGACGTTCGGCCTCGGCGAATCCACCGCGCAGCAAATCATCGACGACGGTGTGCGCGACTGGCCGGCGGAGGTGGAACTCGGGTTCCGCGCCGGTGCGCCGCAGATGGAGATCAAGCTCTCCATCGCCGAGGCTGCAGCGCGCCCGGCCCAGCAGCGCTGCCGCGCGCAACTGGAACAGTTGTTCGGCGACCACATCATTGGCGAGGGCGATATCACACTGGCGCAGAAAGTCCTGGCGCTGCTGCGCGAGTGCGGCACCAGCCTTGTCACAGCGGAATCGTGCACCGGCGGACTGATCGCCTCCCTGCTCACCCGCGTGCCCGGCGCGTCGGATGCCTTCCACGCCGGCTTCGTCACCTACTCCAATGCCATCAAGCAGTCGGTGCTGGGCGTGCGGGAGGAGACGCTGGCGCAGCACGGCGCCGTCAGCGAAGAAGTGGTGCGGGAGATGGCGCTGGGGGCCATCGCGCGCAGCGGCGCGGATTATGCGATCGCCGTGTCCGGCATCGCCGGCCCGGATGGCGGCAGTGCGGAGAAACCGGTCGGCACCGTGTGGCTGGCCTGGGGCGGTCGCGACACGTTGCGCACGCGCGGCCTGTGCTGGCCGGTGGAGCGCACGCTGTTCCAGACCATGGTCGCCGCCGGCGGCCTCGACATGCTGCGCCGCATGCTGCTGGGCATCGAACAGGAGCCGCGTTACTTCGACCAGCGTCGGCTGCGCTAGTGTGCGGTGCGCCGTTCAGCGCCGCGCCTCGAGCCAGACGCTGGTGTCAGCGATGAGGCGTCTCAGGTCGCCCTGACGCGAGCGGGCAGTGTGTCCCAGCCGCGCACCGTGGAGGTGCTCGTCAACTTCGCGCGCGCCAGGTCGATCTCCCACTCGGGAAAGCGCCGCAGCATCTCTTCCAGGAAGATGCGGCCCTCGAGTCGCGCCAGCACATTGCCGGGGCAGGTGTGAATGCCGTAGCCGAAGGTGAGGTGCGGCGCCCGGTCGCGCTGGATGTCGAAACGGTCGGGGTCCGGAAAGCGGCGCTCGTCCCGGTTCGCGGCCGCGAGCATGAACATCATCGTGCTGCCGGCGGGTACCGTCTGCCCGTAATACTCGACGTCGCGCGTCACGTAGCGGGCGGTGAAGGGCCCCATCGGCTCGAAGCGGAGGATTTCCTCGACGGCCTCGGGAATGAGCGCGGGATTCCGGGCCAGCTGGCGCCGCTGGTCGGGGTGGTCGGCGAGCACCTTGGCGCTCCATCCCATGAGGCGGTTGGTGGTTTCGTTGCCCGCGCCGGCCAGCACATTACAGAAGCTGAGGATTTCTTCCCGGCTCAGTTTGCGTGTGATGCCCTTGTCGTCCACGAATTCAACATTCAGGAACTCGGTCATCACATCGTCGGAGGGGTTCTGCAGCCGCCAGTCGATATAGTGCTCGAATTCGGGCATACCGCCGATCTGCGCCGTCTCGTAATCGATCGGCTTGCCTTCCTCGGTGACGATGCGCGCATCCGCAGATTCGCGGATGGTCTGCAGGTCAGTCTCCGGAATGCCGAGCAGAGCCCCGATCACCCGCATCGGAATCTCGGCGCCGATATCGGCGATGATGTCGATCTCCTGCCTGCCGACCAGCTTGTCGAGGGTGCTCACGGTGAACTCGCGGACCATGGGCTCGAGGTCGCGCATCCGGCGCGGTGAAAACATCCGCGCGATGATGGCGCGGTGCACCGTGTGCAGCGGCGGGTCTTCGAAGATGAACACGCCGGGGGGCAGTTCCATGTTCAGCTTGATCAATTCCAGGATACCGCCACGCGCGGAGCTGAAGGTCTGGTGATCGAAGAGGCCGGCCCTCACATCGTCATAGCGGCTCACGGCGTAGAAATCGTACTGTGCGTTGTAGTACAGCGGCGCTTCTTCGCGCATGCGCTGGTACATCGGGTAGGGATTTTTGGCCAGCTCGGACTGGTAAGGATCAAAATCCACGGGTTCTGTGGCTCGACTCGTGTTCGACTGCATTGCAACGGTCTCCGGCAACTAAATTGGTGACAATACGGTGTCACCAATTTAAGAGGGAGTCAAGTTCAATGCCGGTTTACGGCTGTAACTGCTCGATACGCCACGGGTCGTGCGCCTCGCGCGTGTAGACGAAGCGGTCGTGCAGCCGGTGCTCGCGCCCCTGCCAGAATTCGATGCGCTGCGGCGCCACCCGGTATCCGCCCCAGAAGTCGGGCATGGGAATCTCGCCGTCGCCAAACGTTTCACGCACGCGCGCGGCCTGCGCCTGAAGCGCCGCGCGGTCGGCGATGGGCTGGCTCTGCCGCGACGCCCAGGCCGCGACCTGGCTGTCGCGGGGCCGGGTGGCGAAATACGCCGCGGCCTCCGCAGAGCTGATACGCAGTGCGCTGCCAGCGACGATGACCTGGCGATTGAGCGCATTCCACGGGAACAGCAGCGACACACGCGGCGCGCGCACGATGGCTTGGGCTTTATCGCTGCCGTGGTTGGTGTAAAAGACGAAGCCGGCATCCGACACGCCCTTGAGCAGCACGATGCGCTGCCACGGCGCACCGTGCTCATCGAGCGTCGCGAGCACCATCGCCGTGGGATCGTCCAGCCCGGCGCTCACCGCCTCTTCCATCCAGCGTTCAAACTGGCGCAGCGGACAGGCGTCCAGATTCTCCCGCATCAGAGCGGAGGTGGCGTATTCGCGCCTGAGCGTCTCGTAGTGCACTGTCCTATCCTGCCGCGCTGTCCTCACGCTATAGTAGCCGCGTGACATGGGGAGGCCAAGTTCCGCCGGATGGATCACGCACCGATAATACGCGATGCCGTGGACGGGGACCTGGAGACCCTGGTCGACACGCTGAGTGACAGTTTTTCCGGGGACCCGATGTTCAACTGGGTCTTTCCCCGGACGCAGTTGTATCCGTATTTCTTTCGCATGCTGGTGCGCGACGTATACCTGCCGCGCGGCATCGTGCATATCGAGGCAAGAGGACGCGCGGCCGCGCTATGGCTGCCGCCGGAAAAACGCTTCCAGATCGCCCCGCGACTGGGCCTGCTCAAGTTCGGCCTGAAGCTGGTGCGCCACGGCGGCCTGCGCCCGGTGTGGCGCGTGCACCAGCAGGGCGCGGTGTTCGCGCAGCACCTGCCGCGCGAACCGCACTATTACCTGCAGTTCATCGGCTGCCGCCACGGCGACCAGGGTCGGGGCATTGGCGCGGCCCTGCTCAAGCAGGGCCTGAAAATTTGCGATGAGCGCGGCTTGCCCGCGTACCTGGAGTGTTCGAACCGCCGCAATGTGCCGCTGTACGAGCGCCACGGGTTTGAAGTGCGCAGCCAGCAGGCCGTGGGGAAGAACGGCCCCACGGCCTGGTTCATGTGGCGCGACGCGCGCTAGCGCGGCTCGATGCGTCGTTCAGTCGCGCGTGCTCGGGTAGACCGGCGCGCGCACACCCATCGCGGGTATCTGGGGAAACGGGAAGAACTCCTGCCAGTCTGCGCCGAATTCCGCTTCGATGCCGCGCCCGAAGGCCGCGCGATAGCAGCGCTGCATCGCCGCGGTGAGCGCGGCAGGCGTGGCGATGCCGAGCAGTGCGGCGGCCTCCATCATGCCTTCGGCGCGCAGACGCTGGGCGGGCGGAACATCCCCGCCCGCCGCCAGTGTGGTGAACATGGCGCTCCAGCGCATCTCAAGTTCTGCTTCCAGTGTGTTCATCTTCATTGCTCCAGCTCCGAATTCGCCTGCGCCGACCAGGGCTCACCGGAACACGCCAAAAAGCCTACATCCCTGTAGAGGCTCGGGCGGCGACATCCCTGTCGCCGCACGGTTCCGGTGAGCCCTGGTCGGCGCAGGCTCAAGCCGGCAATCGCGAGAGGTGAGAATCCGCGTTCGAGTATGCGTTGCAAACCAAAACCGTTAAAGTCTGGGCTTTGCATTTGGAACACTGACCTGTGAATAGTCTGCGGCAATTACTCCTGATCATCAGCCTCTGTGGCCTCATGCTCGTCGCCTGCACGGCCGCTGAACAGCGCGGCGATGCCGGTGCAGCATCCGCGCATCCTGCCGGCACACCGGAGTCGATTCCTGCCGCAGCGTCGCTGTCGGCTGCACCCATCATCGATCTCAGCGAGCGTTTTGTCCCGATCGTGGCACGCCACGGCATGGTGTCCGGCCCCGAGCAACTGGCCGCTGAAGTGGGCGCGCAAATCCTGCGCGAAGGCGGGAACGCCGTGGATGCGGCCGTCGCCACGGGCTTTGCACTGGCGGTGACCTACCCCAGCGCCGGGAACCTCGCCGGCGGCGGCTTCATGCTCATTCATCTGGCCGCAGGTAACCGGCAGACGCTGATCGACTACCGCGAGAGCGCACCCGCTGCGGCCAGCCGCGATATGTTCCTGAACGATAAGGGCGAGCTCGACCACGCACGCGAATACTTCAGTCGGCAAGCGGCAGGTGTGCCGGGTACGGTGGCGGGCCTGCTCTACGCGCTGGAAAAATACGGCACGATGAGCCGCGAGCAGGTACTGGCACCGGCCGTCGCACTGGCCGCCGACGGGATACCCGTCACCTTTCCCCTCTACTTCGAACTCAGTGCGAGCGCGCAGCGCCTGCGGGAGAATCCTGCGGCCGCGCAGGTGTTCTTTCGCGCGGATGGTACGCCCTACGCGCTGGGCGATACCTGGAAGCAACCCGACCTTGCCTGGACGCTGGGCCGGATCAGCGCGCACGGCGCGAATGATTTTTACCGTGGCGAAGTGGCGCAGCGCATTGCGGCGGACATGGCTTCAGGTGGCGGCCTGATCACAGCACAGGACCTCGCTGCCTACCGGGTGGTGGAGCGCGCGCCCGTGCGCGGCACCTATCGCGGGTTTGAGATCGTGTCCACGCCGCCGCCTTCGTCCGGTGGTGTGCACATCCTGCAGATGCTCAACATCCTGGAAGGCTATGACCTGAAAAGCATGGGCCACAATTCCGCCGCCTACCTGCACCACCTCACGGAGAGCATGAAGCTGGCCTACGCCGATCGCAGCCAGTACCTGGGCGACCCGGAGTACGGCGCGGTGCCGGTCGCACAGCTTACGGACAAAGCCTACGCCGCGCGCCAGCGACAGCGCATCGACAGCCAGCGCGCCACACCCGCCACTCAAATCGCGCCGGGCAAGCTGCTCGGCCACGAAAGCACGGACACCACGCACTACAGCGTGGCCGACCGCTTCGGCAATGTGGTCAGCAATACCTACACGCTGAACTTCAGCTTCGGCTCGCACATCGTGGTGCCGGGCACCGGCATGCTGCTCAACAACGAAATGGCCGACTTCGCCACCAGCCCCGGCAACCCCAACGCCTTCGGCCTGGTGCAGGGCGAGTCCAACAAGATCGAGCCGGGCAAACGCCCGCTCTCCTCCATGAGTCCCACACTCGTGTTGCGCGATGGCAAGCCCTGGCTGGCCACCGGCAGCCCCGGCGGCAGCCTCATTATCAGCACGGTGCTGCAGGTGATCCTGAATACCGTGGAGTTCGACATGAACGTCGCCACCGCCGCCGCAGAGCCGCGCATCCACCACCAGTGGATGCCGGACGTGCTGCAGATGGAAGAGGGTTTCAGCCCCGACACCCTCGAGCTCTTGCGCGAGATGGGCCAGCCGGTGAACCTCGCCGGGCGCACTACCGGGCGCACCAACTCCATCATGCTGGAAAATGGGTGGTTGCTCGGCGCCACGGATACGCGGCGACCCGGCGGCTGGGTGGCAGGCTACTGAACCTGCCTGTACTGAAACAGCGACCCTGATACCGGACTGAACCGCGCAACATCAGGCGGCAGTGGCGAGGACACGCTCCTCAAACACCGCGTTCAGGCGATCGCCCTCGGCCAGCAGGTACTCGAAGGCTGCCAGCGACGCCCTTGCGCCCTCACCCATGGCGATCACAATCTGCTTATACGGCACCGTGGTCACGTCTCCGCAGGCGTAAATCCCCTGCGCCGAGGTCTGGCACTTCGCATCGATCACGATTTCACCGGAGCGCGTACGCTCCACGACACCCTCCAGGAAGCCGCTGTTCGGCACCAGGCCGATCTGCACGAACACGCCGTCCAGCGGCAACTGCCTCTCCTCGCCGCTCGCGCGTTCGACGTAGTCGATACCGCTCACCTTGCCGTTACTGGCTACGATCTGCTTCGTCGCCACGTTCCGGCGAATCGTGATATTGGCTTTCGCCTCGGCCTTGTCGATGAGCACTTTGTCGGCTTTCAACTCGGGCAGGAACTCGAACACCGTCACAGACTTCACGATGCCGGACAGATCCAGTGCCGCCTCGATACCCGAATTGCCGCCGCCGATCACGGCCACATCCTTGCCCTTGAAGAACGGCCCATCACAGTGCGGGCAGTAGGCGACACCATTGCCAATATTCTCGCGCTCGCCCGGCACGCCAAGCTCCCGCCATTTGGCGCCGGTCGCAACGATCACGGTCTTGCTGTGAATCGTTTCACCCGAGGACAGCACCACCGTCTTGATGTCGCCCGGTTCGATTCGCGCGACCTTCAGGTGCTCCTTTACGGTAACCTCATACTCATTCATGTGCGCGCGCAGGGCGTTCGACAATTCTGGCCCCGTCGTGCTCGGGACCGAGATCAGGTTCTCGATGCCCATGGTGTCCTTCACCTGGCCGCCGATACGGTCGGCGATGAGCGTCACCTTCAGGCCTTTGCGCGCGCTGTAAATCGCCGCGCTGACACCGGCGGGGCCGCCACCGATGACGGTGACATCCTGCAACGGCAGTACCGCGCGGTCGGCGGCATCGGCAATCCCGGGATTGTGCGCCATCAGTTTTTCAATCAATTCCGCCGCTGTAACCTTGCCGTTGGCGAACAGCTCGCCATTCAGGTAGACGCAGGGCACGCCCTGTATCTCGCGCTCGGCGATCAGCTCGGGGAACAAGCCGCCGTCGATCATCTCGGTGCTGAGCTGTGGATTGAGCAGCGCAAACTGGTTCAGCGCCTGCACCACGTCCGGGCAGTTGTGGCAGCTGAGGCTGACAAACACCTCGAAGTGCAGCTCCCCAGGCACGCTGGCGATCATGGCCTTCAGGCCATCATCCAGCTTCAGCGGAGAACCGCCGGCCTGCAGTATCGCCAGCACCAGCGAGTTGAACTCATGGCCGGAGGGAATACCGGAGAAGCGAATGCCACTGTCTGCGCCATCCACCTCCAGGTAGAAACTTATCGGGCTGCGCAGTTTGCCCTGTGTATCGCGCTCGGACAGTGCGATTTTGTCACTCACGCCCGCGATGCCGGAGAGGAACGCCTTGAGCTCTTCGCGCTTCCTGTGTTCACCGGTCTGCAACACCAGGCTGACGGGCTTTTGCATGGCGTCGGTGTAGCCCTTCAGTGCCTGTAAAATCTCTTTGCTCAACACGTTCAGTCTCCTTCTTTTAGCACTGGAAATTCGACATTATTCATCTGTCGTCTATCTGTTGAAGTAACCCGGGCTCGCAAGGGACGGCTCACTGCCTGAGCCCGGGATGGTTAGCCCGAAATCCGTCGCGGCTAGATTTTTCCAACCAGGTCGAGCGATGGCGCCAGGGTTTCCTCGCCTTCCTTCCAAGCGGCCGGGCACACTTCACCCGGGTGTGACGCCACGTACTGCGCCGCTTTCACCTTGCGCACCAGGTCCTGCGCGTCGCGGCCAATGCCTTCGGCGGTGATTTCCATCGCCTGGATCACGCCGTCCGGGTCGATCAGGAACGTGCCGCGATCCGCCAGGCCCTGCTCTTCACGCATCACTTCGAAGTTACGGGTGATGGCACCGGTCGGGTCGCCGATCATCGTGTACTGGATCTTGCCGATGGTGTCGGACGCGTCGTGCCAGGCTTTGTGCGTGAAGTGGGTATCCGTGGACACGGAGTACACCTCCACACCGCGCTTTTGCAGTTCCGCGTAATGATCGGCCAGGTCGCCCAGTTCGGTCGGGCACACAAAGGTGAAATCGGCCGGGTAGAAGAAGAACACCGCCCATTTGCCCAGCACGTCCTGTTCGGATACTTCGATGAATTTGCCCTGCCGGAATGCGCTGGCCTTGAACGGTTTGATTTTGGTGTTGATAAGTGCCATGTCGGCCTCCTGTTGCTGTTGATGGATCGGTTGGTATTGAGCGGTCCGCTCGCAAGCGCGCTGCAATGGGGCCATGATAGGTTTACCGGTATATTCAGTAAAATAGATTAATACTATTATTATGATCTATTATTAAGAACATTAGATCCGACACCCGAGGGCACTGATGATGATTTCCACCCGGCAACTGGTTTACGCACTGGCGGTTGAGAAAACCCTGCACTTCAGGAAGGCGGCGGAACTGTGCCACGTCAGCCAGTCGGCGCTCAGCACCGCCCTGAACGAGCTGGAAACCCGGTTGGGCCTGCACATCTTCGAACGCGACAACCGCAAGGTGCTGGTGACCCCTCTCGGCCAGGAAGTGCTCAACCGGGCTCGCGATATCGTGCTCAGGATCGAGGAGCTGGAGCGCCTGGCGGACAGCCAGAAAGCCCCGCTCAGCTTCCCCATGACGGTGGGTATCATTCCCACTATCGCACCGTTTCTCCTGCCCAGACTGTTGCCGCGGCTCAATCATCGGTTCCCGCAGGCGCGGCTCCACGTGGTGGAGGATCAGTCGCAGGTGCTGGTTGACCTGGTCCGCACCGGCGAGATCGACACCGCAATCCTGGCGCTGCCGTATCCCTGCGAAGGCTTACTGACGATGGAGTTCTGGCAGGAAGATTTTTACTGGGTAGCGCTCACCAGCGATGCAGACGCGAAGCGCAAGGAGATCACCAGCGAGGAACTGCTGGACAGCAACCTGATGCTGTTGAACGAGGGTCACTGCCTGAAGGATCACATCCTGGACGCCTGCAAGCTGTCCGAGCAGTCGGCCAACCATGGATTTGGCGCCACCAGCCTGAATACACTGGTGCAGATGGTACTGGGAAAGATGGGCACCACGCTTGTCCCGGCGATGGCGCTGCAACAACTGGTGGCGCAGCACAAGCAACTGGGCGCGGCACACCTGAACGAACCTGGCCCGCATCGGCGGATCGCGTTCATCCTCCGCCCCAACTACACGCGCATGTCCAGCATCGAGGCGCTCATCGACCTCTGCACGGCGGCGTTGTCGGCAGAAGAGGTTCGCCCTCCAGGAAAGAAGAAGCCGGCCCGCTCAAAACGCTGACGGCGGGCCATCACGCGCGCAAGCGGGAGCCGGAACAGATGCCGTGCTACAGGGGCCGATTGCTCAACAATCGAACGCGCCCCGGCTGTACTTTCCCGCTTCCTGCACAGTGACGATTTCGGTATCGGCGTCGCGCTGCAACTTGTGTGCGGTCACATAGGTGCCGGGCTCTGCCGCGTAGTCAACCGGCCCGTCGGTGAGCGTGATGCGCCACCGGCAGTGCGGCTCGTCCCTGGAGGCGCGCGGCGGCAGCTTGACCGGGTCGACCCGGATGTTCGGGTTCCAGCGCGCGACACCGTGGCGAAAGCCGAATAACTCGAGATGCCCGCAGATCTTGTTGACCATGTAGCTCATCAACTCCGGACCGCCGGCTTCGCCCTTTTCTGGCACATGGCAGCGCGGAGTGTGCATTTCCCATTCGGTCTCGCTGATCTGCGTGAATGTGAGCTCCATGTCCTGGATCATGGCCGGCAGGCACTGCCACACTTTGAGCGCCGTGGTCATTTCCTTCTCGTCGCCAAAGCGCATGAACTCACTAATGATCTTGTTTTCGTGATCGCCAGTGCCGCCGGGCGCGAACCAGGTTTTGTGATGCAATCTGTCAGCAACCTCTGGCCCGAACTCCTCCAGCACTGCGAGATACCAGTTGCGATTGCAGGTGCCGTAGATGCTGCCGCCGATGCGTACGAGTTTTTTCAAGCCCTCTTTCGAGAAACTGTCGAGATCGACGCGCGAGCGGAACGGGCCGCTGTAGTCATCCATCTCGGGCGGGGACTGCTCCGCAGTATTCGAGGTTCGTTGCCCTGTGCTCATCGTGTCTCTCCCATCGTGTTGTTTAGCGGCCAGGGGCAGTGTACGCCATTCCCGGACGGCATAAAGCAGGCTATGCCTGCAACGCCCGGTCGCTGGGGTGATCCTCGCCATCCAGCACGGGAACATGCCGGAGCACGAATGGATCGACACCGTCGAGGCAGGCGATATTAAAGGCGTACAGCGCAGGATTGGAACGCCGCTGATGGTGCGTGTAAATGCCGCATCTCGAACAGAAGTAGTGCTTCGCGGTGTGCGTATTGAACTGGTACAGACTCAGCACATCCTCGCCAGCATCGATAGTGAGATCCGCGAGCGCCACGGACGCCACCACCGCGCCCCGTCGCCTGCACATCGAACAGTTGCAGCGGCGCACATCGACCAGGCCGTGATCGAGTCGCACGGTGAACCTGACACTGCCACAGTGGCAATGTCCCTTGTGCAGTGGCTTGACCTCGATGGCGTCCACAAGGGGCTTTTTGCTCAGCGTGTATTCAACGTTCATTAGTCGACTCCTGTGTCATCGTGACGCGCGCTCTCCCGCGCGATCCCTACTCTTCCCGCACCGGCCGTTTCTGCAACTTGCGCTGCAGTGTACGCCGATGCATCCCCAGCGCCCGCGCGGTAGCGGAGATATTGTCGTTGTTCTCGCGCAGCACGCGCTGGATGTGCTCCCACTCCAGCCGGTTGAGGGAGGTGGGATTGGCCGGTACCGGTGCGGCGGATGCCGGCGCGCCCTGCTCGAAGCATTGCAGCACCTCATCCACGGTCGCGGGCTTGCACAGGTAATTCCAGGCGCCGGCGCGCGTCGCCTCCACTGCGGTCGCGATGCTGGCATAGCCGGTCAGCACTACCAGCCTGGCGTCCGGCGCCGCCGCGAGCAGGGCGGGCAGCACCACCAGGCCGGACTCCTCCGGCAGGTTCAGGTCCAGCAGGATATGGCTGGGAGCAAATGCGGCACAGTCCGCCACTGCAGCGCGCGCGCTGTGACGGGACAGGCACTGGAATCCGCGGCGCGCGAAGCCGCGCGCCATCACCGATGTGAACACCTCGTCATCATCCACCAGCAGGATACGGAGGCTGGCCTGATCTTCGTTCATGCCACGGCCTCGGCCGGCGGCATCGCCACCGGCAAGGTCACGCGCGCGATAGTGCCGCCGTCAGGCGCATTCGCGAGATCGAGGTGACCGCCGTGACGCTCGATCGCCGCACTGGACAGCAGCAACCCTATCCCAAGGCCGTCGCTCTCGCTGAAGCGGGCGCCGCTGTGCAGCGTGCGCAACAGTTCCGGCGGCACACCCGGGCCCCAGTCCCGCACTTCCAGGAAGATCAGATCCTTATTCCAGTCGAGCCTGACAGCGATGTGCCGTGACCCGGTGTCGGCGGCGTTGTTGAGCAGGTTTTCGATCGCCTGTTGCAGGGTGGGATCGAACGCGAGAGGCGGCACTGGCGCACTGCCACTGCAATCAAACTGCAGCGGCACACGCGGCCGCCGCAGCGCCCAGCGTTCCACGGCTGAATGCACGACGTCGCGCGCGGACGCGCACTGCAGCTCGCCGATACTGCTCGTCTCTGCCGTGCGGCTGAGTGCCGCCAGCGTGCTGCGGCACTGGCGCAACTGGCCCTGCAGCAGTTCACAGTCGGCGCGCGCCACGGCGCCCAGCGTCTGGTCCTGCAACATCTCCTCCACCAGCACGGTCATGGTTGACAGCGGCGTGGCGAGTTCGTGCGCGGTACCGGCAGCGAGGCTTGCGACCGCCATGATCTGGTCGTTGCGCAATGCAACCTCGCGGCGCTGGGTCTCCCGCTCTTCGTGCTGGCGCAGCACGGTGGCCATGCGCACCACGAAGTAGGTGATCAACCCCGCGCTGAAGAGGAAGTTGAACCACATGCCGAGCGTGTGCACGCTGAAAGTAGCGCTGTGCGCCATGCCGGCGTGGGGCGCAAACAACGGGAATGGCCGGTACCACACGAACAGCGAGCTGTACGCCACCAGCGACACCGCTGTCACCAGCCAGGCGAAGCGCCAGGGCAGGACGGCTGCGGCGACCACCAGCGGCACGATGTAGTAGGAGACGAACGGGTTGTCGGCGCCGCCGCTGAAAAACATCAGCACGGTCCAGCCCGCCACGTCCATCATCAGCTGCAACAGAAACTCGCGCTGGTACACCGGCCACGGCTGCGTCGTGCGCCACAGGCTGATCGCGGTGAGCAGTGCCAGGGCGAGCCATGCCAATACCAGCCCCGTCAGGCCCTGCGTTATGCGGCCCACCAAATGCAGATAGGCCAACACACCCGCCTGTCCCAGCAGGGCGATCGCGCGAATGGCCAACAGGCTGCGCAGGTTGGCCCGCGAAGGGCTGAAAGGGGTATGGCTGAAGCGATGCAATGGGTTCACCGTGTGGATTATAACGGCTCCACTGTGCTTGTCCCGGCTTGTCGCCATGCCGATGACATCGAACACTTCGGGCGCCCCAGCCTCCGGCATCTGAGGCATCACTGACGCCCGCACCGCGCCTGCTGCCAGGCGCTCATACCCTCCCTCCCCCGATGCGACAATTTGTCGCATCCTCCGGGCGCGCCCGCGCCCGTATACTGCGCAGCGTTTGGCACGGGCCGGCGCACGAGTGGCGCGCTCGCCATAAATACATTTGCAGAGGACTCCGCTTGCCTTTAGTGCCACGGGCCATTGCCCATTCCCGACCTTCGCCCCCATGCGCGCGACTGCCTCAGGCGACTACGCGAGCCCGTCGACGGCGACGCGCGACGCTACTGTGCATGCTGCTGTCGATCTGTCTGGCATCGATGGCGGCGCGGGCCGATCACGCACACAGCCCCGCCACCCCAACCCTGGAAACCATAGAAATTCACGGCCGGCAACTGCATCTGGACCTGACCCGCGAACAGGCTCTCACCCCCGGCGGGGTCACCGTGATTGAAAGTGCGCTGCTGTTCCAGCGCAATGTCCCCAACCTCGCACAGATGATGCGCTACGCGCCCGGCGTGTGGTCCGACAGCGCCAGCGGCGGCAGCAGCGTGTTCATCTCCGCGCGCGGCTCCAACCTCGACGCCACCGACTACGATGGCAACGGCATCAAGCTGCTGCAGGACGGCCTGCCGATCACCACCGCCGACGGCAACAACCACAACCGCCTGGTAGACCCGTTGAGCACGCGTTACGCAACGATAGCCCGCGGCGCGAACGCCCTGACATACGGAGCCAGCACGCTGGGCGGGGCGATCGATTTCAGCTCGCCCACCGCGCTCAACAGCGCGCCGCTGCAACTGTTTCTCAACGGCGGCAGCCACGGGCGACAGCATGCCCGGGCGACGGCGGCCGGTGTGTGGCGCAACGGGCTGGATGGCCTGCTCACCGTGCAGGGCAACAACTGGGACGGCTACCGCGACCACAGCCAGGATGACAGCACCGGTGTGTTCGGCAACGCCGGCTGGGAGTTTGACGAAGACAGCACTACCCGCCTGTACGCCGCCTGGATGGATGATGACATGCAACTACCCGGCGCGCTCAGCGCAGCGCAGATGAACGAAGATCCGGACCAGGCCTCCACCACCGCGCTGGGGGGAAACTACAGCAAGCAGGTGACGTCGTGGCGCGTCGCCGACCGCACGCGCTGGACGCTCACCGAGAACAGCGCACTGACCGCGGGTATTTCATGGGAAGAACAGACGCTCTACCACCCTATCGTCGATAAGATCCTCGTCGACTTCGACGGCCCCGGCTCCCTGCCGCCGCAGGAAGTGTTCAGCCTGCTGATCGACACCGACCACCGCGACGCCGGTGCAATGGCGCGCTACGATCTGATCGTGGGCGAGCACAACCTGCTGCTCGGCATCAACGCCGCGGACGGCACGGTGACCGGCGGCAATTATCGCAATGACAACGGCCACCGGAACGGCCTGACCGAGAAGGTCGACAACAGCGCGCAGACTATGGAGGCCTTCGCGATCGATCGCTGGGCGCTGGCGCCGCAGTGGACGCTGGTCTATGGCGCACAGGTGGTGTGGGCCGATCGCAGTATCGAAATTACCGACGCGGGCAGCGGCGAGACGCGCGCTCCGCAGGCCAGCTACAGCAGCACCAATCCGCGCGTAGGCGTACTCTACGACCTCGTCGACGCTATCAGCCTGTTCGGCAATGTCAGCCGGGTGTACGAGCCGCCGACCAACTTTGAACTGGAAGACGACGTGCGCGCCAGCCAGGAGACTCTGGAGGCGATGCACGGCACCGTCGTTGAACTCGGCAGCCGCGGCGCTCACGCGCTGCCTCGGGCCAGCGACATGCACTGGGAACTCTCACTGTACTACGGCTGGATCGAGGACGAGATTCTGTCGGTGGATGATCCGCTCGCACCCGGAACCAGTCTCTCGACCAACGTGGACAACACGCTGCACGCCGGCATCGAAGCGCTGTGGGGTGCAAGCCTGGGTGTGGACGATGCCGCACTGCATCGCCTCGAGCCGACACTCAGCCTCACGGTGAATGATTTCCACTTCGACGACGACCCGGTGTACGGCAACAACCAGCTGCCGGCAGCGCCGGGCTACGCACTGCGCGGAGAATTGCTGTACCGCCACGCCAGCGGCTTTTATGCCGGCCCGACCTTCGACCTGGTCGACAGCCGCTACGCCGACTTCGCCAATTCCTACACTGTGGACAGCTACCATCTGCTGGGATTGCGCGGCGGATACACGACCGAACGCTGGGAAGTGTTCGCGCAAGTGGAGAATATGCTCGACACGGACTATGTCTCGACGCTGAGCGTTCGCGATATCGCTGCGGCCGATGCACAAATCCTCAATCCCGGCGCCCCGTTGTCATTCTACGCCGGCGCGCTGGTACGGTTCTGAGTCGGCCATGAACAACCGCGTACACAAATCCACTGCAGCCACGGCCACGCAGCGCTACGCAGCGGCGTGGCGCTGGCACTTTTTCGCCGGCGTGGTGGTGATCCCCTTCCTGCTGGTGCTGGCTACCACCGGGCTGATCATGCTGTATTACACCGCCGTGCAGACGCCGGTGGGCGAGCAGCTGCGGGTCACCGCCGGCGCGATGCGCACCACACCCATGCAGCAACGGGCTGCGGTTGAGCAAGCCCTGCCGGGCAGCGTGGCTGCGACATTCATTCCCGCACCCTCTCCTGACCAGCCGGTGCAGTTCGAACTGATCCGGGCCGAGCGGGCGTACACGGTGGATGTCGATCCTTTTACCAACCGCGTGCTGCGCGTAGTGGACAAGGACAGCACGCTCTATGCACTGGCGCACCGCATCCACGGCACGCTGCTGCTCGGCGATCTCGGTGACACGGTGGTGGAAGTCGTAGCCGGTCTCGCACTGCTGATGCTGGCCACCGGCATTTATATGTGGTTCCAGCAACGCGCCGCGTCCCCCGCACAGCAGGGGTCCGGGCGCGGCGGCTGGCGCCGCTGGCATCAGCGTGTCGGACTGTACGCTGCCGTGATCCTGATTTTCTTCCTGCTGTCAGGACTGGCCTGGACCGATGTCTGGGGCGGCAAGCTGGTGCAGGCATGGGGCTCGTTCCCCGCCGAGAAATGGGGGCCAGTGCCAGTGTCCGGCAACTCGCACGGCGATATGAACCACGGTGCGCACAAGGCAGTACCCTGGGGGCTGGAGCAGACACCGCTGCCGGCATCGACCGCCGCGCATCATCACGCCAGCCAGACCATGGACCTTGACGCCGCCGACCTGAGAGCACGCGAACTCGGCTTCGGGCCGCGTTACCGCATCAACCTGCCCACAGAGCCAAGCGGCGTCTATACCATCAGCAGCACCTCCATGACAGGCGATATCGACCACCCTGGCGATGAACGCACGGTGCATCTCGACCGCCACAGCGGCGAGATCGTGGCCGCAGTCGGCTTCGCGGATTACTCGCTGCTGGCGAAAAGCATGGCGGTCGGTGTTGCGGTGCACCAGGGCAGCTTTGGCACGTGGAGTCTCGCACTCGATCTGCTGGCCTGCCTGTCGGTAATCTTCCTGTGCATCAGCGGCACGATCATGTGGTGGCTGCGGCGCCCGGCGCGCTCAGGGTGGCTGCCGGCACCGCCGCGCCGCGCGGCGCTGCCTTTGCGTTCCGGTCTCACCGTGCTGCTGCTGGCGATGGGCATCGCTTTTCCACTGCTGGGCGCTGCCCTGCTTGGCGGACTGCTCGTCTACGCGTTGACTGCGCAGCAGCAACGGTAGCACTCGGCGTGAATGGGAATAAATGAGTGAGCAATTGGGAGCTAATGGGGACGCAATTGAATTGCGTCCCCATTAGCTCCCAATTGCGTCCCCATTAGCTCAAATTCCACCTGCTCCATAACGAGCCCTCCACCATGACCTGATCTGGTACTGTAGACGATGAAACGACCGATGACATGCCAGGGGGAGAACCGCAATGAACACACCGTCGATGGAAGGTAAATGTCTCTGTGGCGCCGTGTCCCTGCAAGCGCGCCTGAATCGAGAGGTGGAGGCCTGCCACTGCGGCATGTGTCGCCAGTGGGGCGGCGGCCCATATCTGAGCATCCACTGCGGTGCGGATACTGCGATTTGGGGTGCCGAGCATATCGCGGAGTACGCGTCGTCCGACTGGGCCACCCGATGTTTCTGCCGCGTCTGCGGCACGCACCTGTTCTATCGCATCAAGTCCAGCGATGGGTACGAAGTTCCTGCGGGATTATTCCGGCAGCAGGAGGCATTCGAACTGACGAAACAAATCTTCATCGACCGCAAACCGGATTTTTATGCGTTCGCCAACAGCACGCAGGTGTTGACCGAGGCGGAGGTGTTCGCGCAGTTCGCGCCACAGTAAGCTCCGTGGCAGAGTGCGTCAACGCGGCGAAACACGCACCTTCGCCGTCTGCCGGCTGATGGCGACCAACCTGCCGTCGCTGTCCCAGTACTCGCCGTCCTCCTCCAGCACACCGCGCGTCAGGTGGCGTGTGCGCAGGCATACCTGCAGCGGCCCCGGCGCGGGGTGGGCGCGCACCTGAACTGTCAGCTCCACCGTGGGCACCCAGCCCACGGGGCCGAACACGGTGAACACCGGCGGTGGAAACGCGTCGGCGAACATCAGCAGGGATAGCGTGTCCGTGTCGCTGCCGTCGCGATGGCGCACCCAGCCCTGGTACTCGCCGCTGCCGTCGGGCCTGCGCTCCTTCGAGAACCGGCGGCCAGGCACCAGTCGCATCTGCGCGCGCTGCCGGAATTCAATACCGGGGTCCGGCGGCTCCTCGCACTCCTCCCAGGCGGGATACTGCGGCCGCTCGGCTGCGGACCATGACTCGCCGTCGAGCTTGTCCAAATCGGTGAACGCTGCTGTGACCTTCACCTTGAGCTGCCCGTCCTGGCGCATATTCACCTGCGCAAAACTGGTGCTGCGTCCGCCGCCAAGCAACTCTACTTCACAGTCGATCGGCCCGAGCACGGTGGGCGCGAGGTAGAACGCACTGATCGAGAGCGGATCCTTGTGCGGCAAAACCTCGGCAAGCGCGCGGCCCGCCACGGCCAGTACATAGCCGCCGTTGGGCACCGCGCCGATGCGCCAGCCCTCGCATAAATTCCCGCGATACCGGTTTTCGCCGATGCGCACCACGGCGGATTCCCGCGCAAACTGCCCCATACTATTCCCCTGTCCGGCAAGCGGCTGCCGATACTGCAACGGGCAGGTATTTTGTCCGCCTGCCCCGGTAATGTATAGTCCCGGGAACCCGTTGTATGCGCAGCGGATCGCGGCCGTTCACCTCGCCGCGGCGTGAATGCGCAGGGAGCGTGAGATGAACAAAACGTCCTTTCCCCGCGGCCTGCTGACCGCGCCTCTAACTCTACTTATTGCACTGGCCACCCTGCACGTTCCCGCGGTGAACAGCCAGGGCAGCGAAGCGGACACCACGACCAACGCCGCAACCACGGCAGCCAGTGAAGCACCTGCGACGGTCGACGACGCACCTGCACCTGTAATGGAGGAAGAACACACCGCAGGCGACAAGGTATTCCTGAAAGCGATTGCAGACATTGAATCCAGCGAGGGCGCCTATGCCGGGAGACTGTCGGAGTCGCTGCTCGGCCTCGGCCTCAAGCTGCAATCCCAGGGTCGGCACCAGGAGGCCATCAAGGTCCTGCGGCGCGGTGTACACCTGGCGCGCATCAATGAAGGCCTGTATTGCACGCAGCAGATTCCATTGCTGCAGGGCGAAATCGAGAGCTACAAGGCAGTGCAGGATTACGCGGCAGCCGATGAACGCCAGACCTACCTGTACCGCGTGCAGACGCGGGCACTCAAGAGCGGCGCGGCGCTCACCGATGCCTTCATGCAACAGGCGAAGTGGCACTACGACGCCTACCAGCTCGGGCTGGAAGAGCAGGGTCACCAGCGCCTGATGGCAATGATGGACCAGTACAAACTGGCGGCGCAGGATGTGGTGGCGCGCGAAGGCGAGGGCTCGCCCAACCTCCTCGGGCCCCTGCACGGCATGCTGGAAGCCGAGTACCTGATCGCGCGCCACGAAGTGCGGGAGGAGTCGCCGGTTTTCACGCAAGATGAACAGATGCCGCAGATCGATGAATCGCTGCTGCGCTTTCGCGGCTACCGTGTCAAAAGCTTTGAGCAGGGCAACGCCATCATCCAGGCGATCTCCACCATCGAGAAGAACAGCGCCACGCCAGACGACGCCGCGCTGGCGCGCACGCTGGTGATGCTCGGCGACTGGCGGTTGTGGAACGGCAAGACCGACGCTGCGCTGGAGGCTTATCGCGAAGCAGAAGCTGAACTGGCGCGCGGTGGCGATGTCGCAGCTCAGGAACTGCGGTTATTCGGCGAGCCGGTCGCCCTGCCCGATATCACCGGGTTGAACTCGCTGCCACCCGCGGTCGCCCCGGAAGAGGGCAATGTGACGCTGACCTTCAATGTGAGCGACTCGGGCCGGGTGCAGGAGGTGGAGCGCCTGGATACCAACGAGGAACTCGACAGCGAGGCCTACCGTCTAATGAAACGACTGCGCAAAACCACCTTCCGGCCCCGCTTCGAGGCCGGACAACCCGTTGAGACGCAAAAACTTGTCAAGGCCTACCATCTATAACAGCACCGCATGGCGGGAGCTGCCCGGTATTGCGGGCCTGCTCTGCACCTGCCTGTTGCTGACCGGCTGCCCCAGCGCCAGCACCCCGACGCAGCCGCAGTCATCACCGCCGATCAGCACGCCACTGCCGAGTGGGAGCTCAGGCGGCGGCACAGGAGCTGCCGGCAGTAGCGGTGCGAGCCAGCCCTCGGCGGGTGCAGGCATGCCGACGGCGGGTTCCGGTATGCCATCGGGCGGCGCGATAGGCACCAGCGGCAGTGCCGCAGGTGGGAACAGCGGGTCTGCGGGATCGTCTGGATCACCGGCAACCGGTGCCAGCGGCGGGCCATCCGCTGACAGCACACCGGGCTCGGCGGCGGCAGAGACGGGCGACGCTGCCGGCGAGGAAGCGCTGCCGGACCTGCGCGATGAGCCGACGCTGGAGGATACACCGGTCGGCGCCAGCGGCATGCCAGGCTCACCTGCCGCCGGTGGCGGCAGCGCAGCCGGGGGCCAGGCCGCGAGCGGCTTGCCCGGTACTGGAATGTCCGGTACTGGAATGTCCGGTACTGGAATGTCCGGTGCTGGAATGCCCGGTGGCGGCATGGCGGGCAGCAGTCAGAGCGGTGCAACCGGCGGCAGTTCGGGCGGCATGGCCGGCGGCAGCAGTGGTAGCGGTGACGGCGGAGCCTCCGCCGGCGCGGCGGGCACGGGCAACTATGGCGGGCTGACCCCCGCCGAGCAGGTGGCGATCCTCGATGCCCGGCTGGAGAAGGGCGCCGGGGAGTTCGACCGGATGATTCTCAAGACGGAGGCTGAGCAGCGCGAAGCAGCGCGCGCGGCGGCCGCCAGCCGTGGCACCAGTCCTGCGAGCGCGGCGTCGGGCGAGGGCGACGACGCGGGCGACGCTGCGGGCGGCAGCGCCTACGGCGCGGACGGGGAAGACGGCACCGGCGGCAGCACAGAGGGCGGTGACAATCCCTACGGCGACGGCACGGCCGATGCCGGCGGCTACGGCGCGGGCGCCGGCAATGTCGGCGCCGGCGGTGCGCCGCGCGGCGGCGCCAAGTACCCGGCGCCCGCCGACATCCCCAGCGGCGATGACGACGACGTCGTCGCGCGACAGTTGCGCGAGGCGGCCGAACGCGAGCCCGACCCGGCGGTGCGCGCCAAACTCTGGGACGAATACCGCAAGTACAAGGGCCTGGATTGATGACTCACCTGCGCCCCGTATACGCGGTGCTGCTGGCCCTGCTGCTCAGCGCCTGCGTCAACCAGACGATCAAAAGCACCTCCGTGCCGCCCGTGGCGACGCCTAAAACCGCCGTGCCCGAGGAGCAGTTGCTCGATGTGGCGGTGGTGGTATTCGACCCTGGCCTCGACGACATCGAGGAGGACGAAGAGTCATTGGTCTACCCCGAGGTGCGCCAGGCCGAGGCGCGCTTCATGCCGCTGCTGCTGTCCGAGGCGATGCAGGACAGCGGCGCCTGGGGCGCGGTGCGGGTTGTGCCCAATGACACCCAGATCGCCGACCTGACCGTGCGCGGCAAGATCCTGCACTCCGACGGCGAGGAATTGCGGCTCGGCATCACCGCCACCGATGCGCGCGGTCGTGTCTGGCTCGAAAACACCTACGTCGGCAATGCGAGCCGCTACGCCTACGACGCCACCACCCGCAACCCGCAGGATCCATTCCAGGCGGTGTACAACACCATCGCCAACGACCTGTTGCGGGAACTGGAGGATCTCAAGCCACGCGAGCGCAGCGATGTGCGGCTGGTGACCGAGCTGGTGTTCGCGCGCAGCTTCTCGCCGGATGCCTTTGACGGTTACCTGGACAGGAGCCGCAAGGGCGAATACATCGTGAAGCGTCTGCCCGCCGAGGACGACCCCATGCTGCTGCGCGTGCGCGAGATTCGCGAGCGCGATCGGGTCTACGTCGACACGCTGCAGGCGTACTACGTCAACTTCGACACCCGGATGGAGCCGCCCTACCAGGAGTGGCGGGAAAACAGCTATCACGCAGTGATCCAGATGCAGGAGCTGCAGGCCGAGGCAACGCGCAACCTGATCCTCGGCGGCGTCGCGGTGATCGCTGGCATCGCGGCGGCCAGCACCGGTGACAGCGCCGCCACGCGCACCGCCGGCCAGGTCGGCATCCTCGGCGGCGGCTACCTGTTGAAGAGCGGGCTCGACAAGCGCAACGAGGCGCAGTTGCACGTGGCGGAGCTGGAGGAACTGGGTGCATCGCTGGAAGCCGAAGTCGCGCCGCAGGTGATCGAACTGGAAGACAACACGGTAACGCTGAGCGGCAACGTGGAGGAGCAGTACAACCAGTGGCGGGCGGTGCTGGGCGATATCTACCGCGCCGAGATCGGCGCGCTGGAGCTGCCCGAGGACGCGGCGGCAACGACAACTCCGTGACGAAATGCCACGGCCCTGATGGTACACTCTGACCCCGTTCTTCCAGCAGCAAGGCCCCCGACCACGGCATGCCCTCCCACCACGATCCAGTCCGGCCGATTCCATTCGAGGTAGTAAAACCGGCGCCACCCCAGGGCGCGCCAGTCGACGCCCCCACCAGTGCAGCCCACCGTGGCACGCCCGCCTGGGTACTGCCGGTGATGGGCCTGCTGTTGTTGCTGGCAATGCTGGTGCTGTTCATGCTGCCCGGCCTGCTTTCGCAGGACAGCACACCGACGCCTGCCGCGAACGCACCGGCAGCGGCGCCCGCACCGGCACAGAGCACCGCTGGCGCGCCGGCACCGGCGGACGCAGAGGCTGCACCCTGGTCGGATGCGCAGCAGGCGCGGGCGCGCCGGGAAACACAGGACGTGCTGCAGCCACTGCTGGATTTGCAGTTCGCGCTGCAGCAGCGCGGTGTGGAGCAGTGGGCCGGCGGGGAATTCACCCGCGCCAAGGGCCTGGCGGCTGAGGGTGATGCACTTTATAAAAACCGGGAGTACGACGCGGCGCTGACCCGCTACAAGGACGGCATGGCGGCCCTGCAAGCGCTGGAAGCCTCGCAGCCGCAGGTGCTGGAACGCCTGCTGGTCACCGCGCGCGAGGCGCTGGCCGCAGGCGATGCCACCGCCGCGCAGGCCGCACTCGCCACGGCTGCTCTCCTCGCCCCGGACAACGCGGAGATTCCCGCGCTGCGCAAACGCGCCGAGGTTTTGCCAGAGGTGCTGCCACTGCTGGAGCAGGCCAGGGCGGCCGAAGCGTCGGGCGATCTTCCGCGTGCGCAAACGCTGCTGCAACAGGTACTTGCGCTGGATGCCGGGCAGGCGCGCGCGCAGCAGGACCTGCAACGCATCGCGGCCTCGCTCAGCAACCGGGGTTTCAACGCGGCGATGAGCGAGGGCTACGCCGCGCTCAAGGCGGGGCAGTTCGACAGCGCGCGCAAAGCGTTCGACACCGCGGCGAAACTGCAGCCCGGCAGCAGGGAGGCGGCCAGCGCTCTGCAGGAAGTGGCGAACGCACAGTCCGGGCAGCGCCTCGCGGGCCTGCAGCGGGAGGGCGAGCGCGCCGAGCAGCGGGAACAGTGGCCGCAGGCCGTGGCCGCGTACGAACAGGCGCGCAAGATCGACAGCAGCGTGGTGTTTGCCCGCGAGGGCCTGGCGCGTGCGCAGGCGCGCGCGGCGCTGGATAAACAACTGCGCGCCGTCATCGACGACCCGCTGCGCCTGTCCGATACCGGCGTCGCCGCCGGTGCCTGGCGCCTGCTGGCCGAGGCCAAGCAGGTCAGCGCGCGCGGACCGGTGCTCGGCCAACAGATCACCCAGCTCGAAACCGCGCTGCGCCAGGCCGAAACCAAGATCGACATCGCGCTGCGCTCCGACAACGCCACCGAGGTGACGCTGTACAAAGTCGCGAGGCTGGGGCGATTCCAGGAAAAGGCGCTCGCATTACGACCGGGGAACTACACCGCCGTGGGCACGCGCGATGGCTTTCGCGACGTGCGCCAGACCTTTACCGTGAAGCCGGGTGTGGCGCCGGCGCCCGTCACCGTCGTCTGCAGCGAACGTATCTGACATGCCTGCTCCCACGCCGACCGCCCCGGTTACGATTACGCCCAGCGCATTCACACCGCTCGACCAGGCAGTTCCCGTCGCGCCGCGACCGCGCCGGCCGAAGCGCGCGCTGCTGATCGCGCTCCTGCTGCTGTTTGCGCTCGCGATGCTGTTCCTGTTCCGCGCGCGCGCGCTGCACGTCGTGGTGGACGCCGAGGCGCCGGCGCAGGTCTCGGTCTCGGGGCTGGCCCTGCCGCTGGGCAAACGTTACCTGCTGCTGCCCGGAGACTACACCGTGCGCGCAACGGCTGAGGGCTACCTGCCCGGACTTGCGAGCGTGACCGTGGACGAGCGCGACGATCACGTCGTGGAGTTGAAGCTGCAACCGCTGCCAGGCCTCGTGTCGATCGACAGCACACCGCCCGGCGCCACCGTCACGGTGGACGGCAACGCCGTCGGCAGGACGCCGCTCATCGACCTGCCGCTGCCCGGCGGCGAACACCGGTTGACGCTGACTGAGGCGCGGCACCTGCCGCTGCAACAGACACTTGACGTCACCGGCCGCGGCGTGCGGCAGACACTCGCCCTGCCCCTGCTGCCGGCCTGGGCGGGGTTGACGATAGACAGCGAGCCGCCCGGTGCCAGCATTCTCATCGACGGCGAGGCCGTGGGTAAAACGCCGGCTGCGGTGGACGTGCTGCAGGGTGAGCATCAGGTGATGCTGCAACTGCCGGCGTTCGCCGACTGGCAGAAAGCCCTGCGTGTGACGGCGGGCCGGGACCAGGATCTCGGCCGGATCACGCTGTTGCCCGCCCCCGGTCGACTCGCACTCACCAGCGTGCCGAGCGGTGCCAACGTGACGCTCGACGGCGATTTCCAGGGCCAGACTCCGCTGAACGTGGAGATCAGTCCGGGGCGCGCGCACCAGCTCGCCATCTCCAAGCCCGGTTACGCGCGCTACGACGACGTGGTGACGATGGCCGCCGCCACATCCGATGCGCGCAGCGTGACGCTCAAAGCCCAGCTCGGCGAAGTGCGCCTGCGCATCAACCCGGCCAACGCGGTGGTGCGCATCGATGGCGCACCGCTGGAGCCGGGCCGGCAGTCGATCTCGCTGCCGGCGGTGGAACATACGGTAGAGGTCAGCCTCGAGGGCTTTGCGACGCAGCGACGCCGTGTCACGCCGCGCCCCGGGCTGCCGCAACTGGTAGAAGTCACACTCGACACGCAGGCCACCACCGCCGGCAGCAGCACGCGCGGCGGCACTGGCACCGGGAAGCCCGAGATCAGCACTGCACTCGGCCAGACGCTGCGGCTGTTCAAGCCCGGCGAATCGCCGCTTGCGGATTTCACGCTCGGCGCCTCGCGCCGTGAGCCCGGGCGCCGCGCCAACGAGGTGCTGCAGCCGGTTGCACTGCGCCGCATGTTCTACCTGCAGACCACCGAGGTGACCAACGCGCAGTTCCGCCAGTTCGACCCTGGCCACGACTCCGGCGCGGTCAACGGCACCAGCCTCAACGGCGACCAACAGCCCGCAGTGCGCGTGAGCTGGCAGCAGGCCGCCGCTTTCTGCAACTGGCTCAGCGCGAAGGAGGGCCTGCCGGCGTTTTACCGCCAGAGCAACGGCGCCATCACCGGCTTCAATGCCAACGCCACCGGCTACCGCCTGCCCTCGGAGGCGGAGTGGACCTGGGCCGCCCGCGCCAGCGGCGCAAACCTGCTGCTGTTTCCCTGGGGCGACACTTTTCCGCCCACCACGGTGGTGGAAAACTACGCCGACGAGAGCGCAGCCTTCATCACCGGGCGCGCGCTGGCCAACTACAAGGACGGCCACGCTCCCAGCGCGCCCGTAGGCTCCTTCAAACCCAATCAGCACGGCCTGTACGACATGGGCGGCAACGTCTCCGAGTGGGTGAACAATGTATATGCCATCCCGCCAGCCAACGGCCCCACCGAAACCGATCCGTTGGGCGCACAGTCCGGCGACAACTACACACTTCGCGGCGCAGCCTGGACGCACTCGCGGCTGTCGGAGCTGCGCCTGGCGTACCGCGATTATGGGCAAGCCGGGCGCGATGACGTAGGATTTCGCCTTGCGCGCTACGCGGAGTAAGGCATGACGACACGACAGTGCATCCCCCTGTGCCTCGCCCTGGCGCTGGTGTCCATGCCGGTGCTCGCGCAGGCCCCGAAGCCCGTGGCGAAGGCGCCCCCTGCGGCCGCGGCGAGCGGCACGAAAACAGCGACGCCCGCTGCAGCGCCAGCGAACGGGAAGGACAAACCCACGCAATCACCGCGCGACCCCGCCGGCACGGGCAAGGGCTCACCCTACGACTACCGCGCCTCGGAGCAGATCTCCGAGGATCTTCCCGTCTCCTTTCCGGCGGACATCTAGCGCACTCCAAGGACGTACTGATGAAGCAGAGAATGTCATCCGAATTTATTTTCCAGGTCTTCGCCCTGCTCATCACGGTGATCGTGGTGCACTCGCTGTACGTGGGCTGGGTGCGTCCGACTGCGCGCGCGCACATCGAACGCGAAGCGGCACTGCAGCAGTCGAAGGAGGATTTCGTCCCCACGCGCAGCTTCGCCGTGATCATCGGCGACTACGAGCAGGAAGCCGAGGTGATCCTCACCATCTGGGTGCTGGCGTTCATGGGTTACAAAGTCCGGCGGGTCAAGCAGGACCGGGCCATGCTGGACCGGCGCCTGCTGGATATTCCCGAGGGCACCAGCGTACTGCCGCAGGATGCCCGCGAGTACAGCCGCGCGCTGGAGGCGCTGCCCGAAGCGGAACAGGACTTGCTGCTGCCACGCACACTGCTCACGGCGCTGCAGCGCTTCGCCACCACCGGCAGCATCCCGGCGGTGTCGGACACCATCAAGGAGAGTTGCGAGATCGAGTCGGAACGGCTGGACAGCGAGATGTCCATGGCGCGTTACGTCACATGGGCTATTCCGTCCATCGGCTTCATCGGCACGGTGCGCGGGATCGGCGACGCTCTGCAGCAGGCCTACAAGGCGATGGAAGGCGACATCTCCGGCGTCACCGTCAGCCTGGGCGTCGCGTTCAACAGCACCTTCGTCGCGTTGATCCTCAGCATGATCATCATGTTCTGCCTGCACCATCTGCAACTGTCGCAGGAACGGCTGGTGCTGGACTGCCAGCGCTACGCCGACCGCAGCCTGTTGCGCTTCCTGGTCGCGCACTGATGAGCGTCGCTATTCTCGACCTCAACGACTGCAACCTGCAGTTGTGGCACGGCGATGTGCGTATACAAAGCCCCGGGTACGCGATGTTGCAGGGCGAGGACTACCTCTTCGGCACGCCGGCGCGCGCCGCCGCCCGCCTGCGGCCGCGCGACATCAACACGCGCTTCTGGTGGCAGCTCGGCACCGATGCGCTACAGCCGGCACTCGGGCGCGCGCGCCACACCGGCGATCTGGTCCACGCCCACCTGCTGCAGTTGCATCGTGAGGCGAATGCGCCCGGCGAGATCCTGCTGGCGGTCCCCGGCAGCATGCAGCGCGAGCAGCTCGCCCTGCTGCTCGGCATCATCGAGCAGTGTCCGTTCAGCGCCGTGGGGCTGGTGAATCGCAGCGTGGCGCTGGCCAGCCTCTACCAGCCCGGGGAGCGGGTATTCCATCTGGAGCTCCAGCTGCACCAGGCACTGGTGGCGGAACTGTCTACGCACGACAACACCGTCGAGCTGCAGCGCAGCACGCCGCTGCCGGGCTGCGGACTGCTGCACCTGCAGGAGCGGCTGGTCGAAATCATCGCCGGGGAATTTGTGCGCCAGACCCGCTTCGACCCGCGGCGCAAGGCGGCCACTGAACAGCAGTTGTACGACGCGCTGCCTGCTGCCCTGCGCAACCTGCACGATGCGCTGGAAACGAATCTCGACGTCAACGGCTATCAGGTGCGGCTCAACGCCCACCAGCTACAGGGCGCCGGCCAGCGCCTGTTCGACAGCGCGCGTGCCGCCATGGGCGTTGCGCGCGACAGCGACCGGGTGATTGCCGACCCGCTGGGCGCGCTGCTGCCGGGACTTGCCGGCGCGTTCCCAGCGCTGCAGCTGCTGGCGGCGGACGCTATCCAGCGCGCCCTGCGCCAGCATCAGGAGCACCTGGTCCAGCGCGGGCAGGCGCTGCATTTCGTCACCGCCCTGCCCTGCCTTGCATCGCAACCATCCGGTGAATCCAGCGTCGCAAGCGCCAGGCCCAACACACCGCCGCCCGCGCCGCCGGTACCTGCTGCACACTCGCCGCTGGCGGCGCCGCGCCCGGCCAGCCGGCCCACGCACCTGCTGTACCGGCATGTGGCGCGCCCGCTATCGCAGTCGGGCACCGCGCTGTGGGACGGCTGGGAGCTCTACCGCGCGGGCGCGGGCTGGCAGTTGCGCGGCACGGGCGGCAGCGCCACGGTGAATGGCGCGCCCTACCGCAGCGACCAGGTGCTGGGCACGGGCGACAGCATCGCCATCGGCGCCGGTGACCCCGCAGTGCTGATCGAGGTTGTCCCCTGACGCCATGGCCAGGAAGACGCGCGAGTTCACCACCTTCAGCCTCAGCTTCCTGGACATCATGTGCTGTGGCTTCGGTGCGGTACTGCTGATCTTTCTGCTGATGAATCACGCGGTGGACGCGCGCGTGGCGACGGTGAACGAGAACCTGCTGTCCGAAGTCGACCTGCTCGATGAGGATGTACGGGAAGGCGATCGCGGGCTGGTCCGGCTGCGCAATACGCTTTCCGAGCTGGATGACAAAATGGCCGAGGCGCAGGGGCTCGCGACACGCATCAACGAGGACAAGGCGCGCACCGAGGCGCAGGTCGAGGCGCGCAAGCGCGAGGGATTTTCCGACAACAGCGAGATCGACAAGCTCAAGGCCGAACTGCTCACGCTGGAAGAAAAAGTCGAGGAGCTGCGCCAGGCGAGCCAGGAGCAGAAAGGCGGCAACGCCCGCGCCTTTATCGGCGAGGGCAATCGCCAGTACCTGACGGGACTCAAGCTCGGCGGGCAGAACATCGCCATCCTGCTCGACGCCTCGGCCAGCATGCTGTCTGACAAGCTGGTGCAGATCATCCGCCTGCGCAACATGGACGCCGCCACGCAGCGGCGTGCGGAAAAGTGGACGCGCAGCCTGGACACGGTGGACTGGCTGACCGCGCAGCTGCCGGTGGGCAGCAAGTACCAGGTCATCACCTTCAACACCCAGGCGAAGGCGGCGCTGCCCGGCACCGAGGGCAAGTGGCTGGAGGTGGCCAACCAGGCGCAACTGGGCGAGGTCAGCGCTGCGCTGCGCAAGCTCACGCCCGCCGGCGGCACCAGCCTGGAAAACGCATTCACCGCGCTGCGCACGCTGTCACCGCCGCCGGACAACATCTTCCTGATCACCGACGGCCTGCCCACCCAGGGCGGCTCGCCATCGCGCGACAACAAAGTCAGCGGGCCGCAGCGGCAGAAGTTCTTTGCGCAGGCGGTGCGGCACCTGCCCGGCAAGGTGCCGGTAAATGTCATCCTGGCGCCGATGGAAGGCGACCCGATGGCCGCGGCGGAATTCTGGCAGCTCGCCATGGCCACCCACGGCTCGCTGCTCATGCCCGCGCGGGACTGGCCCTGATGGCGCGGCGCGCACGACGAGCGCCGCCGGAGGGCTCCATGTCCTTCCTCGACGTCATCTGCTGCGGCTTCGGTGCCATCATCCTGCTGCTGATGATCACCAAGACCGTGGAACCGCGCATCATCGAAGCCTCCACCGTCAACCTCGAGGGCCGCCTCGCCGAACTGCAGGACCAGCTGTTCGACATTCGCGGCGAGACTGACACCCTCAACCGCGACCTGAACGCCAAACAGGAACAGCTGTCAGAGTACGAGCAGCGCATCGCCATCCTGCGCGGCCAACTGGCCAGCGCGAAATCGCGCTACGACAGACTGCAGGTCGACACCCGCAGCGACGCGGCCATCGCCGGGGAACTGGCGGAGGCGAAGCAGCAACTGACGGAGGAGATGAAACGCCTGCTCGGCACGCAGCACCAGGCGAAGAATCAACTGATCGGCGGTATCCCGGTGGACAGCGAATATATTATCTTCATCATCGACACCTCCGGCTCCATGCAGTACGCCTGGCCGCGCGTGGTGCAGGAGGTCGAGAACGTACTTTCGATCTACCCCAAGGTGAAGGGCTTCCAGATCATGAACGGCGTCGGCACCTACATGTTCGCGTCGTACCGCGGCCGCTGGATCAAGGACTCACCCCGGATTCGTGCCCAGGTGCTCGCCAATCTGCGCAACTGGAATGTGTTCGACCCTTCCAACCCCGAGAAAGGCATCGTGGAGGCGATCAGGACGTTTTATCAACCCGGCAAGCGCATCAGCATTTACGTCTTCGGCGACGATTTCATGGGCGGCTCGACGGAACGCCTGGTGCGCTACGTCGAGCGCATCAACAAGGCGGATGCGAAGGGCAACCGGCTGGTGCGTATCCATGGCATCGGCTTCCCCCAGACCTACCTCGCCGCACAGCAGGTGACGCCCTCCGCACTCGCGTTCGCCAACCTGATGCGGCAGCTCGCGTGGCGCAATGGCGGCACCTTCGTGGGGCTCAATGATTACCGTTAGGCACGCGTTGCTGTACCTGTGTATCACCCTGCTGGCAGCCTGCGGCCCGGAGAAGGTCGTGGTTAAGGGCCAGTTTCCCGCGCCATTGATCGAGCCCCTGCCTATTACGCTGGGCGTGTGGATGGACGACGAGTTTACGCATCACGAAATCTTCGACGAAGCCAAGAGCCGCCACGAATCGAGCTGGATCGTGAACACCGGCGAGGCCCAGGTGCAGATGTGGAATACGCTGCTGGCCGGTATGTTCAGCAAGGTCGTGCCCCTGAGTGGCCCGCCGCCAGCGGGCGCGGGCGGTGTGGACGCCGTGCTGGTTCCGCACGTCGAGGAACTGCAGTACGCCATCCCCACCCACACGCAGGTCAAGGTGTACGAGATCTGGATGCGCTACCGCTTCGAACTGCTGCGCCCCGACGGGCAGAGCATTGCCGAGTGGACCATGAGCAGCTACGGCAAAACGCCGACGGCCTTTCTGCAGAGCGACCAGGAGGCGGTCAACCTGGCTGCCGTGATGGCGCTGCGCGATGCGGGCGCCCACTTCGCCACCACATTCCCGAAGCAGCCGGCGGTGCAGGAGTGGTTGCGGGAGAAAGGCCTGATTCAGCGCGAGCCGACGCCATGAGCGATCGCACCCCGGCCCGGCCAGCGGAGGACGCAGCATGGATCTCGGTTTGAGGGATAAGAGCGTCGTGATCACCGGCGCCGCCAGCGGCATCGGCCTCGCCTCGGTGCGGGCCTTCGCCGCGGAAGGTGCGCGGGTGCTGGCGGTGGACATCGCCGCCGGGCAGCTGGAGGCGGCGCTGGCAACGCTACCGGCCGGACAGGTCACCGCCCACGTGGCGGACGTCGCCGACGCCGGGCAGGTGCAGGCGATGGTCGCGCACGCGGCGACCGCCTTCGGCCGGCTCGACGTGATGTTCTGCAACGCCGGCGGCGCCATGCCGACACCCACCGAACAGCAGCCGCTGGCGGATTACCGGCGTATCATGGCGCTGAACCTGGATTCGGTGTACTTCGCCATCCATGTGGCGCTCCCGGTGATGCTCGCGCAGGGTCGCGGCTGCTTCCTCGGCACCACCTCCGGCGCCGGCATGAACGCTGTCGAAGGCCTCGCGGTGTACGGCGCAGCGAAGGCCGGCGTGATCAGCCTGATGCGCAGTATCGCGACCGAGTACGGCGGCCGTGGGATCCGCGCCAACGCGATCTCTCCCGGCCCCATGGACACACCGCCGGTGCGTGCGTGGCTCGACACGTACGACGACGGGCTGGCGCGTTACGCCCGCCAGGTGCCAAGCGGGCGCCTCGGCACGGCAGAGGACATCGCGCGCACCGCAGTGTTTTTGGCCAGCGACGCGGCCGACTACATCAACGGCGCGGTCGTGCCTGTGGACGGGGCGGTGCACGCACGCCTGGCCTCGCCACGGATCGACTGATTCGACAACCTTCGACAGAACAGAGGAGCGCACATCATGGAGCTTGGACTCAGCGGCAAGACCGCCATCATCACCGGCGGCAGCGGCGGCATCGGCCGCGGGCTGGTACTCGAATTCGCGCGCGAGGGTTGCAATGTCGTCAGCGCCTCGCGCGACGACACCACCGGCCGTGCGTTGGCTGAGGAGGCGCGCGCGCTGGGCTTGAAAGGCCGGGTGCTGGCGGTGAAAACCGACGTCACGCGACGCGACAGCGTCGATGCGATGGTCGAGCAGGCCCGGCGCGAGTTCGGCCCGGTCGACGTGCTGGTGAACAACGCCGGCGGCGTCGCCCACCCGTCCGATTTCGAGAAGTTCGACGAGGAGGGCCGGCGCTGGGAAATCGCACTGAACATCGACGGCGTGGTGAACTGCTGCCAGGCGGTCGCCGCCGACATGCTCGGGCGCCAGCACGGCAGCATCATCAACATTTCCTCGAACTCCTCGCTGCTCGGTGAGGCGGCCGCGAACATCGTGCACTACGGCGGTGTGAAGGGCTTCGTGAACAGCTTCACCAAGGGGCTGGCCTGGGAGTGGGCCAAGAAGGGTGTGCGCGTGAACAACATCTGCCCCGGCTGGATCGTGCCGCACAAGGCCGAGGAAGTGGGCAGCGGCAGCTTCTGGAACCGCTTCGGCTTCGACACCATGGGCCGCCCCGACGACATGGAGAAAGCGCTGGAGGATGGCACGCTGTACAACATGAGCGGCCTGCCGATCCCGCGCCTCGGCCGGCCCGAGGACATCGCCTGGCTCACGCTGTTCCTCGCCTCCGATCTCTCGGGCTATATCACCGGGCAACTGATCAGCGTGAGCGGCGGGGCCTACATGCCCTGAACCGGCAGCGCAGCCACAGCAGCCTTGCGCTAAAACAAGACCGAGCTGTCGCCGCTGAACACATCCCAGCGCGCATCGCGTCGCACGATGCGCCAGCCCTCGGCTCGCCGCTCCCAGCGATCGGTGTATTCGCCACAGGTATCGAAGATCGCCTGTGACTTCTCACCCAGGCCCTGATGCCGCGCCTGCACGTAAGCGCGGCTGATCGCGATGTCGCTATCGATTTCAATCTGGATGCTGCCGAGCAGGTGCTGGGTCGCGCCGCAGCGATCGAGAAATTTTTGAAAATTCACCAGCAATGCAGCCCTGCCAGCCTGCTCTTGACCATCGCCGTAGTTGAACGTGATGTCATCGGCGAACACGTCGCCAACGCGGTGCCATTGCTTGCGGTCGAGGATACGGGCGAATTCACCCAGCAGGTTCAGGATCGCGCGTTCGTCGCGCAGAGTTGAATCAGGCATGGCTCAAAACCTCGTAAAACGCCGCATCAGTCTCCCAGTTACCCGCGCGGCAACCGGTGCCGGGTAATCCCGCGCGGCCGCGTGTAGGCGAGTACGCCTTCGACACCGAGCTCACGGCCGATACCGGACTGCTTCCAGCCGCCGAACGGTACGCGCGGGTCGACCGCGCCGGTGCCGTGGTGATTGATCCACACGCTCCCCGCCTCCAGGCGCGCAGCCACCGACGTCGCCAATACCTCGTCGGCGGTCCAGATCGACGCGGACAGGCCGTATTCGCTGTCGTTGGCCTGCGCGACGGCATCGTCGAGGTCATCGTACGGCAGCACGGGCAGCGCCGGCGCGAACTGCTCCTCGCGCACGATGCGCGTTTCGCGCGCGGGCGCCTCCACCACTGCAGGCAGGACAAAATAACCGCCCGTGTGCGCATCGGCGTCGCGCAGCGTGCCGGTGCGGTGCACGCGTGCGCCGCAGCCCGCAGCCTCCGTCAGCAGACCCTCGACGAAGTCGCGGCTGCGCGCCGTGTGCACCGGCCCCAGCGTCACGCCGTCGGCGAGCGGGTCGCCGACAATTTCACGCGCACCGCGCGCGACCAGCGCTGCCACCAGTTCGCCCACGCGCGCAGCCGGGGCGTACAGGCGCTTGATCGCCATGCAGACCTGGCCGCTGGACGGGAAGACGCAGTCGAACAGGCGATCGACGAGCCCATCGGTGATGGCGACATCGGGTGCGAGGATGGCGGGGTCGTTGCCGCCGAGTTCCAGCACCACCGGCTTCAGCGTGCGCGCAGCGGTCGTCATCACCGCGCGCCCCGTGGCGACGCTGCCGGTGAACGACACCAGGTCGATGCCCGGATGGCTGACCAGCGCCTCGCCAAACTCCGCGCCCGGTGCATTCACACCGGCGACCAGCCCGTCGGGCAATCCCTGTGCGAGCAGCGCCACCATCTCGAGCGCCGCGCCCGGGCAGCTCGGTGGCGCCTTCACCACCAGCGCGTTACCCGCCAGTAGCGCGGGCACGGCCTTCAGCCCGAGCACGGCCAGCGGCCAGTTGAACGGCAGGATGGCAGCGACCACACCGACCGGCTCTTGGGTGATGACACTCATGCCCTCGGGTGTGCGCCGTACCTGCAGTACCTCCCGTGCGGCATCGGCGAACACGGCGGGAAAGGTACCGAAAGCCGCGACCTCGAAACTCGCATCGGCGAGCACCTTGCCGTGCTCGCGGCAGAGCAGGCGCGGCAGGTCGCGCTCGATCGCGGCCACACCCGCAGTTTCGGCGGCTCGCGTCACGGCGCTGAGGCGTTCTTCAAACGGTAGCGCGGCCCACGCAGCCTGCGCGCGCCGCGCGGCGGCGACGGCAGCATCGAGCTGTGCGAGCGATGCAGCAGGCGCTTCCTGCACCACCTCCGCCGGCCGTGCGGGGTTGTGTACCGCGTAGCTGCCCGCCGCGCCGTGCTCGCGTCGCCCTGCAATCGTGAGCATCGTGTTCCCCTCCCGTTCCACCTGAAATCAACAGCCGCCAGCATAAGTCAAAAAGGACAGGCGGCTCCAGAACCCGGCCAGACATAACCAGGTGCTCACGAGGCCCGAGCAGAACACCCGGTACACCGCGCGCGGAGCGACTGCCAACGCAAGGGTTGCCTTGAGTTTTGGCCGCTTTGGTATACCCTCTGGCCTCGGCATCCTCAGGAGATCGCCAGCATCTATCGCGCTCTGGTCACCGCGTCCTTGGTACTCACCGTGCTTATGGTGATGCTCAGCGCCTATATCCGCCTGGCCGACGTGGGTATTGGCTGCGAACCGTGGCCGGCGTGCTATGCACGACTCGACACAGGCTCCGAAAAGAAAGGCATTACCGTACTCACGGAACAGGGGCGGGATATGGCGTACTACGGCGCCAGGGTGGCACACCGCTATATCGCCAGCGTGCTCGGCCTGTTCATCGTGGGCATTGTCATCGTCGCACTGCGCCAGGGCAGGGCGCGCGCCACGACGCTCCTTGTGCCGATGGCAATCTTCGGCATCACGGTTTTCCTGTCCCTGCTCGGGTATTACACACCCACGCGCAGCAACCCGCTGATCACGATGGGCAACCTGCTGGGAGGCATGTCACTGCTGGCGCTGCTGTGGTGGCTGCTGCGGCGCGAGTCTGGCGCGGTGGCGGTGCCGGTGGACGCCGCGCGGTTTCGCCCGCTGGCGCTGTTCGCACTGGGCCTGGTGTTGCTGCAAATCGCGCTGGGTGGTTGGGCCAGCGCCAATTTCGCATCCGCCAACTGCCCGGGTCTGCTGCGCTGCAATGGCGATCTGCTCGCGGCGGGCAATCTGGCGGATGCCTTCAATCCTCTGCGCCAGGTTACGCTGGATGCGGGTGGGAAGGTGCTGCGCACCGACGCGCTGGGTCTCATCAGCCTGGCGCATCGCGCACTGGCGTTAGCCACCGCAGCTTATCTGGCCTGGCTGGTGCGCAGGCTGAAACCCTACTTTGTACTGGCGGGAACCGTGCTGGCTCTGTCGGTTCTTTCCATCAGCCAGATCGCAATCGGTGTAGCCAGCGTCTGGCTCGCGTTGCCGCTGCTGTTGCTGACACTGCACAACGCACTGGCGGCAGGACTGCTGGTCGGCTGTGTCACTCTGTTACACCAGCTGACTCCCGCAGCAGGGTCTCCACCTCCTGGCTGACAGCCTCGACATCGGCCAGGTTGAAGCCGAGCCCCGAGAAGCGAATCCTGCCGCGGCGATCCACAATAAAGTGCGTGGGGAAGCCGGGCACGCGGTACAGCTCACTCACAGCGCGGTTCTGGTCCCACGCCAGTGGGAAGGGCAGGTCGAGTTCTGCAGCGAACTGACGCGCAAGGGCGGCATCTTCCTCGACATTGATGCCAATGACCTGCAAACCGGAAGCGTGATGTCGCTGCCACAGCTGCGCCAGGTACGGCATTTCCTGGCGGCAGGGGACGCACCAGGAGGCCCAGAACGTCAGGTAGACCACGCTTCCGTGGAACTCGTGCAGTGAAACAGTGTTGCCATCAGTCAGTGACGGCAGGGTGAAGTCGCGAGCTTCCACCGCTTCGAATCGCTGTTCGCCACAGCTTGTCAGCGCCAGCAGCCACAGCAGCAGGACGCCATGCCGCCAGCGCCGCGACCGATTTTTCCGGGTGTGCATCATTGTCATGACTTCCCGCCTGTTGCACCATCTGCGGCAGGGCTCAGCCGGAGGTGCGTTGTGGAAATTATTCTCTTTACACTGGTCGGTATTGCACTGTACTGGGCGACGACAGCTCTGCTGAACGTGCTGGAACGGATGCACGGTGACCCGCTGCCGCAACGCAACATCGTGTTCTTCATCATCTTCCTGGCGTTGTCACTGCCGGCTTTCAGCCTGATGCGTTCCATGCTGGGCGACAGTGAGGGCGCGCAACACGATTATCAGGAACAGCAGACCACCGACGGACGAAACCAATCCCCCGAAACCCATTAGACCCATACCCAGTATCCGCTCGATCGAGTCCAGTCCCTGTTCCGCTCCCGCCACCTTGCGCTGTACTCCGTAGCCGCCGGACCAGACCAGCCCCCCTATATGCAGCAACTGGCCGCCACCGTAGATGACGGGCTGCCAGATGGCCATCGTCAGGTTGCGCAGCGGGTAGCCCAATCGCGGCAGCAACAGGTAGCAGACACCCATCTGCCCGATGGTCACGCCCACGGTCGAACCGTGGTAGTGGGCCGGTATCGTGACATTGCTACCGGAGATGAGGAACCCGATCATGCCGCCAATGCCGAACAGGAACAGCGAGCACTGCAAGGCGGAGCGCGCCAGCATTTCCTGCCGCGTCTCGCCGCCGTAACGCAACAGTGCAACGATGATCGCGAGCGCGAGCGGGAGCGTAGCCAGGCTGCCGCCCCAGCGCATCAGCCACGTAAAGAGTTCAACGTGCTCCAGGGCGGTGATGGGGAATGCCAGGTAAATCAGCGGTGCCACGAATACGCAGGCCAAGCCCGTAAACAGGATGACCAGAACTACCCGCGGGGTGACTGGCAGCTGCAGACCTGCGGCACGCGACAGCCACAGCCAGCACACCAGCAGCAACAGGGTGTAGGTGAACTGCAGTACATGACCCCCGCCCCAGAACAGGAGTTCGAAGTAGGACTGGCCCAGCAGGTAACCGGGCATCCTGAAATAGGACCATACGAAACAGAGCAGGGCCACGGCGGCCGACACGGCGGCCGTATTCAGGCCGAAGCGCAGCGCCCCGCGGCCGCTCATCCAGGGCCCGACCGGCGCCATGAACACCATGCTGTTCAGCACCAGCAGCGTAAAGCCCAGCGCAAATACCAGCAGACCACAGAAAAACAGCGGGTGTTGCAGCACCGGCACATAGTTGCTCATCAGGGGCTGCGCGTCGTGCACAAAGGGCGACACGATAATGACAGCAGCGCCCAGGCTGGCCAGGAGCAGGGCTGTCCAGGCCAGCCAGGCGTGTCCCGGGCGCTGGTTCAGGCTCCAGAGGATGCCGCCAAAGGACAGGCTCCACACCAGCACGGAGAGGTTTACATGCACCACCAGCGCCGAGTGGAAGAAATCGATCCACGGGATGATGTCCGACAGGTAAGGCGTGCGCGACAGAACCAGCAGCAGAGAAAACACGCCGGCGCCCAGCAGTGCCAGCACGCACAGCCACAGCCAACCCACCGCCAACAGGCGCCGGGAATCCCCTGGCACATCCAGGCTGTAATCCTGTTCCGGACTCACTGTAACCGGAACCCCTCTTTGAACGTGGCAACCATCACCTGGGCAGGCTTCAGGTCAACGTCCTGACTGAGCTGCCACGTAAATCCATCCACGGCCACATCGTCATTCATCAACAGCTGTATATGGTGGGGCCCGGCGGGCACCTCGAAGCTCCGGTACATGCTGGATACACCATCGTTGCGCAATCCCGACGCGGGCACTGAGGCACGGTACAGTGTACTGCCGTCGAGTATCAACTGCAGTTGCAGTGGCGAGCGCTCCCGGGGGCAGGTCTCGGTGCGCTGCATCGTGGGCGGCTGCTGTGCTGACCCGGTGGTGGCAATGGGCGCGCACTCCTCCAGCAGCGCGCCGGCATGGCGTACGGCAACCTTGAGCAGGGCCATATCCTCTGCCAGGTTCCGGTGTATGGGCCGGTGCGTCACCAACACCAGAGGCACGAAAAACAGGGCATATAACACGGCCTGCCCCAGATAGCGTGCAACGTTATCCATGAGCAGTGTCCATCGGCAGCGGCTCACCTTCCTGCTGCAGTTGCGCCTGGAATGTCGCCACCTCCGCCTGCAACTGCGAAGTGCCCTGTGCACCCAGCCAGTGCAACCGGACCCGGTCCCTGGGCACGCGCGCGCGCAGCACCGGCATGCGCTCCATGGCGAAACGCTTGTCCATCCAGGTATTCCCCAGGCGGTAGTAGCAATCCCCTTCACAGCAACCGCTGACGATGACGCCTTCTGCCAGCTCGTTGCGCAGCACATAGTCGACAAACGCCGGCGGCAACAGTGCTGCACAAGGCATGCTGATAGCGGCCACGCTGTCACTGGCCAGCCCGTCAACCACGCTGCCATGGTCACAGCCGTAGAGCATGATGCGCGGCCTCCCGGTATCGAGTTCACACAATTTCTTTTCGGTCAGCGACAACAGTTCCTTGATATGAAAGCCGGGGATGCTGATGCCGGTGGTCAACTCGTCCACAGTGCGAAATGGCGATGACGACGGGCAGGCGCCGGAACAGATACCGCAGCTGATACACAGGTCGGGGTCGACCACGGACTGTCTGTGGCCCGTCTTGTAATCATGGTCCTTCATGCTGACCGCTTCATAGGGACAATCTGCGAGGCACCAGCCGCAGCCATTGCAATTGTCCGGGTCCACCACGGCTACGGGCGTTTGTTGCGGTCGTTTTGACGGCAGCCATGGCAACACTGCCAGGAGCGTGGATAAGCCCACCAGCAGGGCCCATACCTGTCCCGGCCCCCAGCGATTGATCAGCGGATAGGCGTTGAGGAATACCCAGTCCAGCCCGACCTCGGTCACCGCCACATCCAGATTTGCCGGCGCCTGACTGAGTGCGGGACGCCACAAGGATACCGCCAGCATGGCCAACAGCGTGCCCGCCGCCAGGCCCCGGGCGGGATTACTGCGGGCACCGGTAATGCGCTTGATGTGGATGAACATGCCCAGCAGCAGGGCCAGTGGAATACCGATATGCAGGAACACCAGCAGCGAGAAAAAACGGTCGCTCAGGGCGGCTTCGTTGAGAAAATTACTGGCCATGGGGTCCACCATGATGGGCAGCCAGTCAAACCACTGTGCGGTCGTGGTCGCGATGTACTGCGACTGAATGTCCCAGACCAGCCAGTAGCCGCCGATTGCCGAGGCAAACAGCAACCACAGCAACGGTATACCCGACACCCAGCTGAACCAGCGCACGCCGCTGTAGCGATCCCTGGCGAACTCGCGCAACAGGTGCAGGGTGACAGTAATGCCCATGGCGGCGGACGCGTAACGGTGAAAGCTGCGCATGACCCCACCCAGGTACCACTGCTCAACCGTGATGCGCTCCACGGAAGCATGGGCGCCGCCGATGCTGGTCTCGAAAAACACGAACAGATAGACGCCCGTGACCGCGACGATCCAGAAATAGAAGAACGACAGGGCCCCAAGCTGGTACAGGGGGTTCCAGGCGGGCGTGAAAATCCTGGAACACAGGCTGTCCAGCGCATTGAAGCCCCGTCTCAACAGCGCTTTCATTGCCCTGCCCTCATACTGCGGCGCCACTCCCTGACCAGCGAATACCCAAACACCAGCGACACGATGATGCCGACGAACGTCCCGATGAAGACCGAGATATCGATATGGTAGGAATCGGTTGCCGGGTCGTACACCGTGCAGAACAGACGTATGCGTTTTCCCAGGTATTCCAGGCTCGATGCTGTCCTGCGTTCACCAAAGATCAACTCCTTCAACGGCTCGATCAGCACTGGTGTGGGAAACGACATGCCGTAGACTTGCCGGTATATAACACCGTCGGCATCGACGATCGTGGCCTGAATGAGGTGGTCGAAGCCCCGCGCAGAGGGCGTGTAGATAAAGCCCAGCTGCCGCACCAGCGCAGCCATGCTGGCGGCATCACCAGACAGGAAATCCCAGTGCTCATCCGTCACCCCGGCACTGGCGCGGAACTCGGCCATGCGCTGCGGACTGTCATGCGCGGTGTCAAAGCCGATGGTCACTACCTGGAAGCTGTCGTCGGCCAGCACGGCACGCGCCTTTTGGACCACTTCCGCCAAATGTCGGGTAGTGGTGGGGCAGACGTAGTGACAACTCGTGAAGACCATGCTGATCACCAGTGGCTTGCCCCGATAGCTCTGCAGTGAGACTGGCGTACCATCCGAGTTGACGAGTTCAATCCCCTGCAGCGTGGTGTCGATGGCCGCCTGGCTATAAGCCAGGCTCTCATCGTGGCTGAACCGCGCGAAATCCGGATCTGTCTGCGCCTGAGCGACGGCGGCAAAAATTAAAAGGCCGACAAATGCCGGCCATCGATACGGGTGCATGCAAACTCGCTGACGAAAAATCGCCTAGCCGATACCCCACGTCTCGGCGAGGTATTTCCAGTTGATGAAATAGTAGAGCGCGAAACTGACGAAAAACACCATGGTGAGGACCAGCGTACCGGGCACGGCGAAAGCACTCCCCCCGTTGGCGTTGTATTCCTCGTCCGTCACTGGCGCCACGATGCAGGGTTGCGCCATCGGCTGGTCGCCGAGTTTTTTGCCGAACAGCAAAGATCCGACAATGATCACGCAGAACGCTGCGCCGCCGATAACCGCCACGATCACCGACATGCCATTCAGGGCCAGCATGGTGTAGGCCGCTGCGGGAAACTCGTGGGTGACGCCACCGGTGCCGGCGAAACCGATGTCCCAGTGCCGGCGCGGCACACCCAGGGTGCCAGCACCCATCAGAAACAGGGACACACCGGACATGCCCAGCCCGAACAGGTAAGGCTGCCACCTGGCCAGGCCCTTGAGTATCAGTTCCCGGCGGAACAGTATCGGCACCAGCCAATAGGTCAGCGCCATGAAGGCCAGCGTACTGCCCACCACCACCGTGGCGTGGAAGTGGCCGGGCACGTACAGCGTGTTGTGTACCAGGATATTGATCTGCTCCGCACCCATCACCACACCGGTAATGCCACCCAGGAAGCCAAATCCGACCAGGGAAATGAACATGCCGGAAAACGTCGGGTTGCCCCAGGGCGCCTTGCGCAACCAGGTGAACAGGCCCGCGCGGTGACCCCGCGCACGCTGTGCCGCTTCAATAGAGCCGGGAACCGTCAACCCATGCACCATGCTTGCCATCACCGCGAGGTACATGGCGTAACTGGTGTTGAACATCTTGAAGTTGGAGCTTATCCCCGGGTCCACCAGCAGGTGGTGGGCACTGGCGATCTGCAGGAACAGGATATACATCAGGAAGGCGGTACGGCTAACTTTTTCGGACAGCGGCCTGGCGCCAAACAGAATGGCGGCGATGGCGTACCACACCGAGATATGTGCAGCGACGTTGATCTGCTGGGAGGAATGCCCAAACGCCCACCAGACAAGGCGGTAAGCCAGCGTATCGATCTCACCGACCAGCCCTACGCTCCACAGGAAAGTCGGTATCAGTATGATGGCGCCGCTGACGATGGTGAATACCGCGATGATCGCCGCAGTCATGGCGCCGAACGTCACCAGTGACACGGAGCCTTCGTAGGTTTTCTCCGCCTTGGCGATGACCAGCGTGCCAAAAAAGACAAAACATCCGATCAGGGCGCCTACCGCGAACAGGATCAGGCTGAGGTAGAACATTGGGTGGGCTTCCAGCGGCACATAGGAGGTCATCATGACGCTGGAATTGCCCTGCAACACAACCACATTATTGATGACGGCTCCAGCCACCATGAGGACAAACCCGGTCCACGCCCATTTGGGAGTCGCGATCCGGCAGCCCAGCAGCACCGCCGAACAAAAATACAGAATCGCGATCTCGAAAAAGATCATCCAGAAGATCAGGACGTTGATTCCATGTGCGGTAAGCACCATGTAAAAATCCTGCGCATTCAGCAGATGCACCGCCTGCCATCGCGTCAGCCCTACCATCAGGCCGAAGGTGCCGCCGATGAGCAGGAACACTACCGCCGCGACCGCATTGGCCTTCATCAGGTTTTCCGCCGGACCATGGAACTTCAGGCCAGTATCCGGACAGACTCTAAACGTGGTGTTCGGCATGTCTGTTCCCTTATTCCACTACCAATATTTTGCCGATCATCAGGTGATGACCGATGCCGCAGTACTCATTGCAGATGACGGAATACTCACCGGCCGCATCGGGGGTCAGCTCGAAGACGTGCTCGTAATTGGGTACCACCTGAATATTGATGTTGGCCGGCTGCAGCGAGAAGCCATGCTGCCAGTCCAGGGAAGACAGGTGGAAGCGATAGGTTTCCCCCTTCTTCAGCTCGATAATCGGCCACCATTCCCACAGGCGGGCAATCATGTAGACATCCCCGCCAGCGGGCGGCGCCACTACCGGATTGTTGCGAGGGCCTTCATGGCGCACCGTGTACTGGTCGACGAACGCCTGGGCGCTTGCCTGGAAATCCTTGGGTGTGGTCTTGAATGTTTCGGTGCCGAGGTTCTGCTTTCCGACCACGTGCCAGTAGGGCATCATGAACGTCATGACCATTCCCCATACGAAAACAATCGATATCCACAACAACTCGGATTTGTGAATTGGCTCGTTCCACCAGATCTTTCTGGCGGGTGGTAACAGACTGGACATAATTCGTGTCTTCCAGTGTATTGTCGGTATTACCTACCGGTGCGCAGTCCAATGCTTACACGGATCAACGCGCCGGTATGGTGACGATTTCCATGATGCCCCACACCAGATACAGCAGTGCCGGGATCGCTACTCCCAGAAACAGCAACAGGAAGGGGTTATCCAGTAGTTTTTGCATCATCGGCACCTGACCGGAATCGCCCTGTTCTTGATCTGACATGATCCTCTCCCTGCTGTGGATTTCCGCGCTGCACTAAAAATTGGCACGTCTTCATCGTAGCGCTGGCGCGGCGAGCGAATGTTGATTTCCGTCAAGGAAACAGATGCCCAGAGGTGTACGCCCGGCAACAGTACCGGTGCTGATCGCACGCGCCGACCTGCGGCCATCGCTGTGCGGATCGGGAGGGCATCGCGGTTCTTGATTTCACACGACCAGGCGCTAGAGTTAACCAGACCATGACACCTCCCTACCCGCTTCGAATCTCCCTGCTCTGCGCCAGCTCCGCGCTGCTCTCGGCCTGTGTCACCTCCACGGTGGATGAGATGGTCTACAACGCACCTGCCGCCGGTATCGGCGACAACAGCGTGGTGATCCTCGGCCGCCGCCACGCCAGCGATTACGAAACCGAACCGGATTTCGTGCGCTGCGTGGGCGACCACATCGCCTCCGGCGATACATCCATCACCGTGATCAACGAACTGGAATTCCTCAACGCGCTCTACCCGTGGTTCGAACCGCGCACCGCGCCCCTGCACCCGGCCGACGTCGAGCGCCTGCTGGCGCAGCCGCCGGTCGCGGCAAAGCTGGCGGCACTGAAAGTCGAGTACCTGATCTGGCTGGACGGCTCGACCGTGCGTGGCGACGGCAGCGGCTCGATGGCCTGCAGCCTGGGCGGCTGCTTCGGATTCGGCACCTGGTCGAACGACGCCAACTACGAGGCGGTGATCTGGGACTTCACCGACAAGGCGGAGGTCGGGCACGTCAACACTAGCGCCACCGGCCAGTCCTACATGCCGGCGGTGATCGTGCCGATACCCATCATCGCGCCGGTGCAGGGTACGGCCTGCGACGCGATCGGCGTGCAGTTGCTGGAATTTCTCTCCAGCGAGCATTAGGAGGCACTCATGCGACACAGCGGCGCCCTGGCACTTGCCCTGGTGATTACGGCCCCGGGCCTGCTCGGCGGTTGCGCCGCCAGCCCTTCGGTCGGCCAGGAGATGCACGCGGAGATCGTCGAACAGGGCGGCGTGTACGACAACGCCGCGCTGCAGGCGTATGTGAACCGCGTCGGCCAGCGGCTGGTGGCGAACAGCGGCGAGTCCGGCACGGCGTTCACGTTCACTGTCGTCGACAGCCCGGACATCAACGCCTACGCGCTACCCGGCGGTTACGTCTACATCAGCCGCGGCCTGCTCGCCTACATGGAAAGCGAGGCGGAACTGGCCGGCGTACTGGGACACGAGATCGGCCATATCACCGCCGGCCACCACGGCGAGCAGCAGGCGGCGTCGGTCACCAACAAGGTGGTGGCCACCACCGCGTATATCCTCACCGGCAGCGGAGAGCTCGCCACGGCGTCCAACATGTACGGCACCGAGCTGGTGAGCGGTTACGGCCGGGAAAATGAGCTGGAAGCCGACGGGCTGGGCGCGCAATACATGTACCAGTCCGGCTACAACCCCGACGCCCTGCTGGAAGTGATCGGCGTGCTCAAGGACTATGAGCGGTACCAGCTCGTGCAGGCCAAGTCCGGCGGCAAGAAGGTGGGAACCTACCACGGCCTGTATTCGACCCACCCGCGCAACGACCAGCGCCTGCAAAAAGTCATCAGCGCTGCCGGTGAACTCAAAGGCGGTGCGCAGCCTGACGATCCCTCCGTGCCCGGCGAATTCCAGCGACAGCTCGAAGGGCTGGTGTGGGGTGAGAGCGTGCAGAGCACGCGCACCGAAAATCGCTACTATCACAACAAGCTGGCGTTCACCTTCGAGCACCCGCCGGGGTGGACGGTGAACGCGGGCGCGCAGGCCATCGTCGCCAACGCCCCTGACGGCAGCGCACAGATGACGATTACGGTCGCGCGCCGCGAGCCGGGCGCATCACCGCTCGACGTGCTGGAAAGCAAGGGATTCGGCGCGCTCGACGCCGGCACCAAGCTGGACCAGGCCGGCTTGAAGGGCTACACCGCGACGGCGGGCGCAAGACGTGTCGCGGTGATCGAATACAAGAATCTGAGTTATGTGTTTGACGGCAAAGGCAATAATTTCGCCGCCAGCGATGCCGCCCTGCGGTCGATGATTGAAAGTTTTCGGCCCATGCACCCGGCGGAGCGCCAGGGCGCGGGGCCGGGCTACCACCTTCACTACATCCAGGTGCCCCAGGGCGCCACGATGGCCAGCCTCGCCGCCGGCGTCCCGATGCCCAATGCCGAGGCGCAATTACGCTTGCTCAACGGTCTCTATCCGCGTGGCGAGCCGCGCGCGGGGGAATGGATCAAGATCGTCCGCTGAGCGATGCGGCGCGACAGGGCCTACGCTGGACGCTCGATACCGTGCTCATGCCGATTTCCCTTCTTCCATCAACCTGCGCCGGACAGCCTGCAAGGTCTGGCGCTGCGCGGCACTAACGGCTGGATAGCCCAAGTCCAGTTCGCGCAGCGCTTCCACGATGGCGTGGGAAATGATCAACCGGGCATTTTTCTTGTCATCCGCCGGCACGACAAACCACGGCGCGTCGTGCGTGCTGGTGGCACAGAGGCAGTCCTCGTACGCACTCATGTACCCGTCCCACGCCTCGCGCTGGGCGATGTCGGCCACATTGAACTTCCAGTTCTTGTCCGGATCGTCGATGCGCGCAATGAATCGCTGGCGCTGCTCCTCGCGCGACAAGTGGAGGAAGAACTTCAGGATGCGGGTACCATTGCGGTGCAGGTGACCCTCCGATTCCACAATGGAGCGGTAGCGGCCCTTCCAGAAATGCGTGTCCTGCAACGCTGAATCCGGCAGACCCTGTGCCTTGAGAATGTCGGGCTGCACCTTGACGATCAACACTTCCTCGTAATACGAGCGGTTGAAGATGCCGATGCGGCCGCGCTCCGGCAGCGCCACGTGCGTGCGCCAGAGGAAATCGTGCTCGAGTTCCTGCGCGCTGGGGTGTTTGAAGCTGAAGACCTGGCAGCCCTGCGGATTCACGCCGGACATCACATGCCGGATTGCGCCGTCCTTGCCAGCTGCATCCATGGCCTGGAAGATCAGCAGCAGCGCATAGCGGTTGTGCGCATAGAGCAGTTGTTGCTGCTCGCTGAGCTGTTTCTTGCACGCGGCAAGCTGTTCCTCATAGTCTTCATCGGACTGGTAAAGCGGTGAGACGCGGGTCGGCCACTTCTTTAAACTGACTCTGTTCTCGGGCGGCACCCGGTAGTCGCTGACTTCGATGTGATTGCCCATGTTGCGGTTTCCTTCGCTGACCGTATGACTTCCGATCGTGCTTGCGATGACTCAATCAGTATAGCGTTGCGAGCGACCCCAGAGCACCAACCACAGAAAGCGCCGGCAACGACTGTCGATTTACGCCCTGGCCCGCTCGCGGCCGATCAGTACCGGTGACGCCACCCCGACCAGCGATGGCCTCAGTTTCGGTGCGCGCGCAAACACGCTGAACAATTGCAGGCGCAGCCGCAATGCGGTGCCAACCTGGAACTGCGATACATCATGATGCAGGTGAGGTAGCTCGACCGTGATCTCAAGTGCCGCGCCCTCGACGGCGGCGCTGGCGCGCACCACAGGCCCGGTACGATGGACAGACAGCACCCGTACTACCAGCCCTTCCGAGTGATGTCGATCGCTGGCGCGCAGGTCGCCAGGGCGGACGTAGATATCGACTGGACCCTCGGGCAGCGAGGAGTCGGTGTGCTGCGCCACGATCTTTCCACCGACACGCAGGTTGCCGCCGGACAATTGCGCGGGAATGATATTGGTGCTGCCCAGGAAATCGAACACAAGCGGCGATGCCGGGTGCTCGTACACCTGGTCGACCGTGCCCGCCTGGGCGATCGCACCGCGGCTCATGATCACGACGCGGTCGGCCAGCTCCAGCGCCTCCTCCTGGTCGTGGGTCACGAAAATCGTGGTGACGCCGGTCTTGTGGTGCAGCTCTCGCAGCCAACGGCGCAGTTCCTTGCGCACCTTGGCATCCAGCGCGCCGAACGGTTCGTCCAGCAGCAACACCCGCGGCTCGATGGCAAGCGCCCGGGCCAGCGCCACGCGCTGCCGCTGTCCGCCGGACAACTGGTGCGGATAGCGATCGCCAAGGCCGGACAGTTGCACCAGATCCAGCAGTTCATTGGCGCGGCGGCGGACCTCGCGCGCCGGCGGGCGTTTGCCGCGCGGGCGAACGGAGAGCCCGAAGCCGACGTTCTCGCGCACCGTCATGTGCTTGAACAAAGCATAGTGCTGGAACACGAACCCGATCTGCCGCTCGCGCAAGGGCGTGCTGGCCATATCCACGCCGCCAAAGGAGACCACGCCGGTATCCGCGTGTTCCAGGCCGGCGATGATGCGCAGCAGCGTCGTCTTGCCGGAGCCCGATGGCCCCAGCAACGCGATCAGTTCGCCGGATGCGATCGTGAGATTCACGTCATCCAGGGCGCGAAACGCGCCGAATTGCTTGTTGATGTTGCTCAGTGAAATTTCCATGTGCGGGTGCTCTTGTAGTTTCTAATTTAGTGTTTCTGGCTGCGTGCCAGTTCCGCGCCGTAGCGCGACTCCAAAAACGACTTCAGTGCCAGCGTTACCAGGGCCAGCCCCGCCAGCAGCGAGGCCACGGCGAAGGCCGCAGCAAAGTTGTACTCGTTGTAGAGAATCTCGACATGCAGCGGCATGGTGTTGGTCTTGCCACGGATGTGGCCGGAGACCACCGACACCGCGCCGAACTCGCCCATCGCCCGCGCATTGCACAGCAGCACGCCATACAG
>CAYWWD010000009.1:0-70257 GCA_964461965.1 uncultured Halioglobus sp.
TCGTCGATGTGGTCGATGATCTCGCGCAGGTTGTAGCCGCTGGTGATCTTGTTCTTGATCTCGCCGAATATCTCGCCAATCTTGTATTCGATGGTGGCCGGGCTACTGGCGCGCTGCTTGATCTTCTGCAGGTGGGGGAACAGCGTGTGGTTGACGAAATCACACAGGTCGTCACCCGTCAGCGCATTGTTGTGGTCGAGCTTGCCGGCCTTGTCCTTCGGCGCGGCCCAGGTTTCCCAGCGGTAGGGCGCATCGAGAATCCAGGCGTACTTGCGGCCGCTGAGCTGCGCTTCGGTGGCGCGGTCCTGTTCGAGGCCATCGAGGTATTTCAGGAACAGCAGCCAAGAGGTCTGCTCGGTGTAGTCGAGCTCGGTGGTGCAGCCGGCTTCTTTCCTCAGGATGTCGTCGATGTTGCGGAAGGCTTGTTCAAACATGCCGGGGTGGGTTCCAGTAATTGTGTAGTAGATGCATCAATGCGCGGGCGTCTAGTCTTCAAAATATCGCGGTAGATCACGGCTGCCGTGCAGGACTCGTATTACTCTGATGACATCCCTTCGGATGCGATAGAAAACCACGTGTGAGCCACTGACGGTACTGTACAAACCACGTCGGATTTCCTGCCTCCGCCGCCCACTTTCCGGATTGTCTACCAGGGCGTTGAAGCAGCGCTCCAGTTGCTTCAAGTAGTTCACGGCCTGCTCCACGCCAAACTCCAGCTCGGTGTAATCGAAAATATCACTTACATCCCGATCCGCCTCTGAAGACAGTTCGTAGCCAGTAACTTTTCTGCCCACTACGACTGACGCGCTGCCACCTTGGCTTTGACGATATCCTGGACATTGCGGGTGCTGGTGTCGCCATTCCACCCTTTGGCAACTTCCGCGCGTAATTCTTCAATCACGCGGTGACGGAAGATCTGGTGCAGGCGCAGGGCATCGCGCACTACCTCGCTGGCATTCTGGTAGTCGCCATCCCGCACCTGCGACGCGATGTAAGCGGCTTGCTTCTCCGTGAAGCTGATATTCATCGATCAACCTCCTGGCAAATAAATGAATGCCAAGCCTGCGCGTCATGTTCATATATGTCAATATTGGACATTGAGCGAAAGCGGCGATCACTGCGCCTGCCGCGACTTCCTGCCGAGCGTGAACTGCGATTTGAAGGGATAAAACACCTGCGCGAGTATAGGAAATATTAACAGCCTATTGAGCCTGATACTGTGATGGAGCACCGTGAAGGCTTGAGGGGACGTGGTTAGGGTCGGGCCGCAGGCGCTGGCAGTATCGGCCTGAACCGACTCTCCAACGGAGGGAGAGCATGGACAACAAACAGAAGGCCCAGCAGCGCGCTGACCAGGTCAGGGCGTTCAACGACGAGCTGGAAATGCTCGAAGTCGATGGTATATGCAAGCTGGGCAACGAGCAGCGCACCGCCATTTCTCGCTATCACCAGCAGCTGCTCACGTCGCTGACCGCAAGCTTTGACATCGACACCACATCGCGGCAGAAGCAGTTATCTGCCGGGATGAAATTCGCGTCCCTGATCGGTGCGCTGGCGCTGGCAAGCAGCGTGTTCCTGATGTTCTACCAGTTCTGGGGCTTTCTCAGCACGCCGGTGCAGGTTGCCATCCTGGTGGTGGCACCATTGCTCACACTGGCCATGAGCTGGTGGGTGTCACGGCGCGAGACGACAGGCTACTTCGCCAAGCTGCTGAGCATGGTCAGCTTCGCCTGCTTTGTATTGAACGTGGCCACACTGGGACAGATTTTCAACATCGCGCCCTCCGACAAAGCCCTGCTGGCGTGGGCGGCGTATGGCTTCCTGCTGGCCTATGCCTTCGACGTGCGCCTGCTGCTGGCCATGGGCATTCTCAGCCTGGCGGCGTTTATCGCCATCCGCGTGGGCACGTGGTCGGGCATGTACTGGCTGGACGTGGGTCAGCGACCAGAAAACTTCTTCGCGCCGGCGCTGATGATTTTTTCCGTTCCGCTGTGGCTGCGCCAGGAACGTTTTTCGGGTTTCACACCCATTTACCGCGTGTTCGGCTGCCTGATGTTTTTTATCCCGGTGCTGGTGTTGTCCAACTGGAGTGCGGGCAGTTACCTGCCATGGTCCGGCACGCTTATCGAGGGTTTTTACCAGGTGGTTGGCTTCCTCGTCAGCGCCGCCGCGATTGCACTGGGTATACGCAGGCAATGGCCCGACGTGGTGAGCACCGGCAATACCTTCTTCGTGTTGTTCCTGTACACCAAATTTTTTGACTGGTGGTGGGAGATCATGCCGAAGTACCTGTTCTTCCTTGTGATCGCGCTGACTTCGCTGCTGTTGCTGCTCGTGTACAAGCGCATGCGCCTGCACAGCCAGGCGACAGGGGTGAGCCATGAATAGAATCGTCATCGTAGCGGCAGCCCTGTTGTTACTCACCAATCTGGTGGTGCTATCGGGCGTGGCCTACAACCGCTCCGGAGGCCCTGCATCGACCATCGAACTGACCGAGCGCGAACTGCGGCTGCCAGGACCATGGGCAATCGCGGACGAAAACAGCGGCACCTCCCTTCAGGTGCAATGGCAGACGCTGTATCGCCGTGACAGCATGGAGTATTCGAGTTCCTACCAACAATCGCCCGCATGGTTGGACGATGCGAAGCTCACCGCACTCGGCTTCGACCTGCGGACGCTTAAAGCTGAGGGCATAGACTCGAACTACTGGGAGCTGGCCGGCAGAAAAGACGTGATTCTGGTACTGGAATATGACGGTGTGGCGTATCAGACCGCGCTGCAAAGACTTGAGGAAGAAGTTGCCCGCACGAGCGAGAAAGCCAGGCGGTATCCTGACAACAACGAGTACTCTCGGCTGGCATCGTATAAGACAGGACAGCTTGCGCAGCTAAAGGTGTCGGACTCGCGGCTGTTTGTCATTGACGCGGGTCTGGACCTGGCGACGCTGCGGCAGAAGTATCCGGACAACGGCAGATATCTGCTGTGGCGCGGCGAAATCGGAGCGTACCCGGATGAGCACCGCGTTGCCGGACATATCGACCGCCTGAGCATCGAGTCCATCCATGTCCCTCTGCCCTGGTCTCGGCAGCTCAGCCAGTTTGCACAGCGCGATTCTGATGAAGGCAAGAGCAGTGAATCGCGTCCACCGCGGTATACCGTGCAGCTGCATACAGGTAAGCGCCTGGAGCCCTGGGTGGGGTCGGTGGCATCGGCCGCGCAGCCTCCGCATAGGGTTGCGTTTTAGTCTCCGGAGCGTATGGTCACGGTATCGCACACACAACAAGCCAGGTGACATCGTGACCGTGGATTTCCGCTCGCGCAGTGACAGCAACCTATCGACCATCGATATTTCGGAATTTTTCTCGCACACCTTTCCCGCGCTGCTGGCACACGCCGCGGCCTACCTGCAACCCTGGCTCGCAAGTCATTCTCCTGACCCTCTGAGCATTGAGTGCGGTGGCGCCTGCTGGCACCTGTGCGCGGTCGATGGGCAAATCCTGGTGGCGGCTGGTGTGGGTGAAACAGGCTTACAGGTGAAACTCACCACAGACGAGTTCTCCGGCCTGATCAATGATCTCTACACGCCGATGACATTTTTCGCCGGCGGCACCCTGAACATCCTGCGCGGCAAAATGGGCGCATTCCTCGATTGGTGGCTGATCCTGCGCGCGGTCATCGACCGGCGCGCGATTCATGCCGGTGGCGCGCTCGAGTTTCTGGATCACAGCGGTGAACCGCTCGACCTGAAGCGCTCCTTCCACCTCTCGGACCCGCTCGACGAGATGCGGCAGTTCCTCGAGACCGCCGGGTTTCTCCACATCAAGGGTGTGTTCACTCCAGCAGAAATGGCTGCCATTTCCCGCGACATCGACCAGTACCACGACCGGTATTACGAAGGCGATGGCAGCAGCTGGTGGGCGACCACCAAAAGCGGCGAACGCCGCCTTGTGCGTCTGCAGAAATTTGATCGCTACTCCGAGTGCACGCGTGCGCTACTCACGGACGAGCGCTTCAAGCAACTCGGCCAGATCAGCGGCGACGGGCATGTGCATATGGGCCTGGAGGGGAATGCGATCGAAGCGCTGGTCAAACCCTTGGGCGTGGTGCAGGGCATCTCCGACCTGCCGTGGCACAAAGACTGCAGCCTGGGCCGGCACAGCTTTGATTGCTGCAGCCTGACAGTGGGCGTCTCCGTGACCGGCGCGGATGCGGACTCGGGGCAGTTGCGCGTAATCGCCGGCTCGCACCGCGTGCTGATGTGGCCGGCACTGCTGAGTGCCCCCGAGAGTTACGGCCTGCCCGTCATCGATCTGCCCACGCAAACCGGCGATGTCACCGTGCACCTGAGCTGCACGCACCACATGGCACAGGCGCCTTCGGCGCGCGAGCGGCGGGTGCTGTACACCAGTTTTCGCCTGCCTTCGGTGAAGATCGACTCCAGCACAGAATCCCGGGCCCGGATCAATCGGGCGCGCGAAGCGGCGTACAAAACCGTCTCGCAGTAACGTCCCTTTGGGGACGGACTTCAAGTCCGTCCCCGTTCAGCTCGTAACATCCCTTTGGGGACGGACTTGAAGTCCGTCCCCGTTCAGGTCCCTCTTCGTCCCCCCAGAATATTTCCCGCCACCGCCTCCGCCACCCTGATCCCATCGATCGCTGCGGACAAGATCCCTCCGGCATAGCCCGCCCCTTCACCCGCCGGATAGAGTCCTGCGGTGTTGGTGCTCTGCAAATCCTCACCGCGCTTGATGCAGATGGGCGAGGAGCTGCGCGTCTCGACCGCAGTCAGTACCGCGTCGTGCATGGCAAATCCCTTGATCTGCTTGCCGAACGCGGGCAGCGCCTCGCGAATCGCGGCAATCGCATACGCCGGCAGGGCAGCGGACAAATCCGTGAGCGTGACGCCGGGCTGGTAGGAAGGTACCACGCTGCCCAGCGCGGTGGACGCTTTGCCTGCGAGAAAGTCGCCCAGCAACTGCGCCGGCGCGTTGTAGTTTTTGCCACCTAGCTCATACGCCTGCGTTTCCAACTGGCGCTGCAGGTCGATGCCCGCCAGCGCATGCCCGGGATAATCCGTCTCCGGGCTGATGCCCACCACAATGGCGGAGTTGGCATTGCGCTCGTTGCGCGAATACTGCGACATGCCGTTGGTGACCACGCGTCCGGCCTCCGACGTCGCCGCCACCACGGTGCCGCCGGGGCACATGCAGAAGCTGTACACGCTGCGGCCGTTCGCGCAGTGGTGCACCAGCTTGTAATCCGCCGCGCCGAGCATCGGGTGTCCCGCGCAGGCGCCGAAGCGCGCGGTGTCGATCATCGACTGCGGGTGCTCGATGCGAAAGCCGATAGAGAAGGGTTTGGCTTCGATGTAGACGCCGGTATCCCACAGCATCTGGAACGTATCGCGCGCGCTGTGGCCGATGGCGAGCACGATATGATCGCTCAGCAGAGTCTCACCGGCACCGGTGATAACGCCGCTGATTCGGCCATTGCCATCGCTACCGGCGTCACGCAACAGGGCGTCCACTCGCTCCCCGAATCGAATTTCACCGCCGAGTCGAATGATTTCGGCGCGCAACTGTTCCACCATCGCCACCAGCTTGAAGGTGCCTATGTGCGGTTTGCTGGCGTACAGAATTTCCTCCGGCGCGCCAGCCTTCACGAATTCCTCCAGCACCTTGCGCCCGAGATGGCGGCGATCCTTCACCTGGCTGTACAGCTTGCCGTCGGAGAACGTGCCCGCGCCGCCTTCGCCGAACTGCACGTTTGACTCCGTGTTCAGCTCGCGCCGCCGCCACAGGCCCCAGGTGTCCTGGGTGCGCTGGCGCACAGCGGTGCCACGCTCCAGCACGATGGGCTTGAGGCCCATCTGCGCCAATGTGAGTGCGGCGAGGATGCCGCAGGGGCCGAAGCCGACGACGATGGGCCGCTGCTGCCCTCGCGCGGGAAAGTCTGCAGGCGCCTCAGCGACAAACCGGTAGCGGGTGTCGGGGCTTGGGCCCACCCCTGCTAATGATTGCGCCAGAAACCGTTGTTCCAGCGCGGCGGGCAACTCCACATCCAGTTGGTAAACGAACAGGATACGCGCCTTGTTGCGCGCATCGTAACTGCGCTTGAACACGCGGTAGTCGAGCACATCATCGACGCTGATTCCAAGTCGCGCGACGATGGCCGCCGTGAACGCGTCGTCCGAATGATCCAACGGCAGCTTGATGTCACTGAGCCTCAGCACAGCACTGTCTCCGCGTTCATCGCGGGAGCCGGTACGGACGCGGTAGGTTCTGTGTTAGCCTTCCCGGGCATCGGCCGGTGCGGCGAGCGCGTGGTGTCATGCGCCATGGTCGATTGCTCCCGCTGTCTACACCTTCACTTGGATGATTCCGCCATGGCTCACTGGATCACGGACGCAATCGGCATGCTGGGCACGCTGTTGGTGGTGCTGGCCTATTTCCTGTTGCAACTGGAGCGTACCGACCCGAAAGGCCTCGCCTATAACCTGCTCAACCTGCTGGGCGCCATCTTCCTGTTGTTCAGCCTCTGCTTCAATTTCAACCTGGCAAGTTTTGTGATCGAGCTGTTCTGGATCGTCGCCTCGCTCATCGGCATGTGGCGGTATCACAGACGCCGCAGCGCCACCGCTCAACCCACCAGTTCGTAGCAGGGCGTGTAACTGTTCGCGTCCGCGCCCAGTTTCATCCTCTGCTGCTGCACCAGTATCCGCAGCAGCCGGTCCAGGCTGGCAAAGAACCGCTTGTCGCCGGCGATACGATAGGGGCCGTGGCGTTGCACCTGTTCTATGCCAAAGCTCTTGATATTGCCGGCCACTAAGCCGGAAAACGCGCAGCGCAGGTTGCTGGCGAGTGTATGCTTCGGCAGGTCGGCGCGCAGTTGCAGCGCCGCCATGTTCGCGTGCGTGGGGATGAACGGCGCCTGCAGCTCCTCGGGAATCAGCAGCTCCCAGTTGAAGTAGTAGGCTTCGCCCGTTGCGCGGCGGCGCGAGTGAACGCCCTCCACTGCCGCCCTGGCCGTCTGTCCTACCAACTCCGGGCCGCCCAGGATTACGGTGTAATGGCGCTTCACCTCTGCGCCGAAGCAGTCTACGAGAAACTGTTCCAGCGCGTCGAAATAGTCCCGGCAGGACAGCGGGCCGGCGAGCACCATCGGGATGGCGGCGTGGTTCTGTGGGTGCATCAGGACGCTGAGCAGGTAGAGGATCTCCTCGACAGTGCCGACGCCGCCGGGAAACACGATGATGGTGTGCGCCAGTCGCACGAACGCTTCCAGGCGCTTCTCGATATCCGGCATGATCACCAGTTCATTGACGATGGCGTTGGGCGATTCAGAGGCGATGATGCCAGGCTCGCTGATGCCGATGTAGCGTCCGTCCTTGATCTGCTGCTTGGCGTGCCCGACGGCGGCGCCTTTCATCGGGCCTTTCATCGCGCCGATGCCGCAGCCGGTCACGATGTCGAGTCCGCGCAACCCCAGTTCGTAGCCGACGCGCTTGGCGTAGTCGTATTCCTCACGCGGGATCGAATGGCCGCCCCAGCACACCACCATCTTTGGCGGCAGGTCGGGACGCACGACCCTGGCGTTGCGCAGGATGCGGAACACGGTATTGGTGATCTGCGCGGAGGTGGGTGGTTCAGTCTGCGAGGCGGTGATCTTGAAATCTGTGTACACGATGTCGCGCAGCGCGGAGAACAGGTGCTCCTGGATACCCCGGATCATCTTGCCATCGACAAACGACTGCGGCGGCGCGTTGAACAGCTCCAGCTTGAGGCCACGTGGCTGCGGCACCACGCGAATGTCGAAGTCAGAGTTGTCGGCCAGCACCTCGTTGGCGCTGTCCTTGTCGCTGTCGGTGTTGAGGATGGCCAGTGCGCAATGCCGGAACAGCGCAAACAGGTCGCCACCTCGGCTAGTCAACCCGTCGATATCCGACCGCGACAGCAGGTTCAGGGACTTGAGTGGATTGACGACGGCGTGGGCGATTTTTTCCATGGCAATAGTGGGGCACTCGAGGACAAAAAGTCAGGTACGGCGCGTTAGCTTCAGGTTGGCGACGTACTCGTGAAGAGAGACAGCAGCGCTCCGATAGCACGATCGGAGCACTGCCAGCGGTGCGCTCAGCTCTGGCAAAGCGCCTGCATTTTTTTGTAGGCGATGGCCGTTGCCTGTTCGGTGGTCGCGGCCAGCAGGTCGCGCTTCGCAGTCTGGCATTCCTGCGATTCCTGTACCGCCGAGGCATTCATGGACTGGAACGCGGGATCGCTGGGCGAGGTAGTGCACATCACCGGCGCCACACGACGGATGTTCGCGTGCTGGCCCTGCTCGATCGTAACGCAATCGCCGACGCGGATATCCTGGTTTTCCGTCACGATGTTGATGGTGTTGTTGTTCACCAGGCGCACGGTGAACTGCATGCCGGTGCCCGCGGTTTCCTTGGAGATCAGCGCGCCGAGCGCGGCGCCGCCGAGCGCGCCCGCCACCTGCGTGGTGCCGGAGCGGGTGCTGGTCGCCAGCAGACCGAGCGCGCCGCCGAGCAGCGAGCCGCCGGCATAATTGGGTGACATGGCGATCTGCTGCACGTTCTCAACCGTGCCGTACTGTACTGAAATCACCTCATTCCGCGACGACCCCGTCATCGGCTCGGTGCCGGCACAGCCGGTGAGGGCAATGACGAGGGCTGAGGACAAAATGGTAGGCAGTCTGGTTGTCATGGCAATTGCATCCTGTTGCGTGAGTTAAGTGGGTAGGCCGTACGCGGTGCCAAGTATGGCAAATCTTCCGGATGGGGTCACGCCAGCTATCAGGCAGACGCGGCGCCGCACGAATTTCCGGCAATCGCATGCGCCGGATACGGCCCGTGCGGTGGCCGGGGGGAAGCTGCCAAACCGAAAAGCGACCGTCATGCGGCCTGCAAATTCAGGAATTTTTGCGGGTCGCCCGCCACGGTGATGCGGTGCAGTATGCGGTCATAGCCGTCGTAGCCGCCGGTCGCCCGGTGCAGGGTGCTGCGGTTGTCCCACATTACGAACATGTTTTCCTGCCACCGGTGGGTGTACTGGAATTCCTCGCGGGTCTGCCACTCGTAGAGTTCCAGCAACAGCTGGAACGCCTCGTCGTCGGGCATGCCCTCCACGCCCATGATGTAACCGATGCAGCCGAGCAGGGTGTCGCGGCCGCTCTCCGGGTGTTTGAGGATGATCGGGTGGCGGCGCACCTGTCGCGCATCCTCGTCGAAGCGGATGGCCATGCTGCGGCCCGCCGCCTTGTCTTTCTCACCGTACATGCCGTCGGGCGCGTAAGCCGCACCCGCTGAATGCAACGCCATGCGGCCTTCGAGCTGCTTGCGCAATGCAGCGGGCATCCGCGCCAGGGCCAGTTGCTGGTTGACGAAGCCCGTATCGCCACCCACCGGCGGGATGACCAGACTGTACAGGCAGGTGCCGATCGGCGGCTCCTCCAGGAAGCTCCAGTCCGAGTGCCAGTTCTCCGCGAACAGCGGCGCTTTTTCATCCGCGCGGCGGGTCAGCGCGACGATGTGCTCGCTGCCCGGCATCGGCACGAAATACGGCTCGGCGCCGAACACGCCGAAGTACTGCACGATGCGCTCCAGATCAGCATTCACCAGATGCTGGTCCGGAAAGGCCAGCACATGGTGCTCCAGCCACGCGGTACGCACCGCGCGCACGGTCGCAGCGTCCAGCGGTTTGGCAAGATCCAGCCCGGTCACGGTCGCGCCGCAGGCCTGGCCGGAGGGAATCACGCTTAGCATAGGCTGTCTCCTGAGGCTGCCCGGTTACACACATTTCCCGCAATATACGCTGAAGTCGTCGCTTTTCAACGTTTCCATACCAAGGCTCTTTTTTCCCGCTTTCTCGGGAAAATAAAACTTAACGCGCTCTCTCGAGTATTTTATATTGCAGCCCACTACTGTCCGGACATTTACGTGAACAAATTCAATTGGTTATGCAGGGCGGGATTCTCCGGTGTGATTTCGATATTCGCAAGCAGTTGATTGAGCGGAGTTTTTTCGAAAAGTGTCAGACTCAGGATTTGTAGAATTGTGTAGAGCGAGGCATCTGAACCCAGGCGTTTCTTTACGATAGCGACGAGCACATACACAGCGATGGCGATCCACACCTGCGACTTGACGGCGTTTTCCGACGTTCCGAAAAACGCCTTGATACGCAGGTGCTGTTTGATCCACTTGAAGAACAACTCCACCTGCCAGCGGCAGCGATACAGGTTGGCGATGGTCACTGCGGGCAGGTCGAAATTGTTGGTGAGAAACACGAGCAGCTTGTCGTGCGTGGGATCGTAGAATTTCACTCGCCGAAGGTGCACCGGATAATCCAGTTGGGAGCGTACACCGCTCAGCATGATCGTCTGGTCGCACCGCAGGCCGGTACGCTTGTCGACGGGATGCGAGTGGACGCGGCGAAATTGCAGATTGGACTTGGCGCGCGTGACGAAGAAGGCTTGGGCTTGGTGCAGGACATACAGTCGCGCGAAGTCGACGTACCCACGATCCATGATGTAGAAACTGCCGGCCTCGAAGGCGATCTGATCGAGGATGTTCACGTCATGCAGCTTGCCATCCGAGATGTGGATAAAGCTGGGAATGTTGCCGCGCAAATCGAGCAGCGTATGAAGTTTGATGGCAGCCTTGGTTTTGCGGAATCGCGCCCATGGGAACACGCTCAGACACAGGTCGATGGTGCTCGAATCCAGCGCGTAGACGGTATTGTCCAGCTCCACCGCAAAGCTGTCGTGCGCATAAAGACTGCGTGCGGTGTGAATGAGGCTAAGGGCGAAGTCCTGGTAGATGCGCCAATCGCGCTTCTCGTTGGCATCGGCTAATGTGCTGCGCGCAATACCACCGCGAATCCCCAAGTGATAGAGCTTGGTCGAGTTGGCTCGCAGGCAGGTTTCGATATCCCGCAGGCTCTCGCGGTACGTCAACTGCGCGAAGGCCATGCTCAGGAACTGATCGAGATGCGAGAAACTGAGTGTTGGATAGCGACTGGGGTACTTGGCAACGCAGCGCCGGAACGTGTGCAGTGGCACATGATCCATCAATTGGGCGAACACCAGCCTTCCCGCATGCATAAATCCGCTCCCGGACAAATCCGGCAGCATTACGCAAGTTGAAATCGATAACAGCCATGAACGCCATATTTATTTGCTGTATCAGCCACTTACATCCGGACCGACGTAGAATCTCCGGACACTAGTGATTGCAGCCCCAAATTTACCTTCCCAATCACAGGAACCAACCGATGATAGCCTGGACCGAACAGCAGCAATTGATCCGAACCATGGTGCGCGACTTCGTGGAAAAAGAAGTCGTGCCGCACATCGACGATCTCGAGTACAACGGCGTGCCGCCCTACGACATTCTGCGCAAGCTGTACAAAACGTTCGGCATGGATGAGATGGCCGCTGCCAATTTCGACAAGCAGATCGCCCGCGAAGAGGCGATTGCCCGGGGCGAGGACGTCGAGAAGCCCAAGGCGGCCCGCGCACCGACCAGCGGCCCGGTGACCGATGAGGCGCTGGACGCCGTGGCGATGAACGTGCTGCCCGTCATCGAGATCAGCCGCCGCTGCCAGGGCCTCATCACCGCGATGGGCGTCTCGGTCGGGCTGACCGCCGGCGCCATCATGTCCAAAGGCACACTGGCGCAGAAGAAAAAATACGTGCGCGACCTGCTGACACTCAAAAAGATCGGCGCCTGGGCCATTACCGAACCAAACTCGGGTTCGGACGCCTTCGGCGGCATGAAATCCACCGCGCGCCGCGACGGCAAGGGCGGCTACATACTCAACGGCAGCAAGACCTTCATCACCAACGGCCCACATGCCGAAACCATCGTGTTCATCTGCAAGCTGGATGAACCCGGCGTCGACCCCAAGGACCGGAAGATCGTCTCCTTCATTCTGGACACCGGCATGCCCGGACTGGTGCAGAGCCCGGCCTTCAAAAAAATGGGCATCGGCTCCTCGCCGACCGGCGAGTTGTTCCTCACCGACGTGCAGGCCGGGCCGGAACGCCTGATGGGCGAGTCCGAGGACGGCTACGGCCGCTCCGGCGCGAAAACCACTTTCAGCACCGAGCGCTCCGGCGTCGCCGCAATGGCGCTGGGCCTCGTCGAACGCGCGCTGGAGCTCTCCGTGGAATACGCGAAAACCCGCGTGCAGTTCGGCCAGCCCATCGGCAACTACCAGCTCATCCAGTTGAAACTCGCGAAGATGGAAGTGGCGCGACTCAACCTGGAAAACCTGGTGTTCCGCTTCATCGAGTTACGGGCCGCGGGCAAGGACATGACGCTGGCCGAAGCGTCCGCCATGAAGCTGTACGCCGCCCAGGCCGCGATGGAAGTCACGACAGAAGCGGTGCAGGTGTTCGGCGGTGCCGGGTATATGCGCGAGACGCGCGTCGAGCAACTGATGCGCGATGCGAAGATCCTGCAGATCTACGCCGGCACCGACGAGATGCAGATCGTGGCGATTGGGAAGGATTTGATGGGACGCGCCTAGCGGGGCGCGCCTAGCGGGGCGCGCCTAGCGGCTACGCAGTGCGTCCGCAACGATAGCCGGCAACGCGCCAAAGTCGTCAAAAACCCAGTGATAATGCAGTGCATCGATGGGTGTCTTGCGATAGCCTCCTGAAAACAGCGCAAAGGGCACATCGGCCCTGTGCGCCGTCTCCGCGTCGATCTCGCTGTCACCGACGTACAGCGCGGGGCCACCGCCGAGCGCGTTGATCGCGTGCAACAACATGTCCGGCTCCGGCTTGCGGCTGTGCAGCATGCCGCCAGCCACCACCGCATCGAAAAAAATCGCCAAGCCCATGTGGCGAAGCACCGCTCGCGCGGGCCGTTCCGGTTTGTTCGTGCACAGTGCCAGCCGGTGACCGGCGGACTTCAGTGCGGACAGCGCATCCAGCACGCCGGGATAGAAAACGGCTTTGTCGACCGCGAATTCATAGCGCGAGAGAAAATCCTCGTGCAGTCGCGTGAAACTCTCCGGCGTCGCTTCGATGCCGCGCGCCGCCATCATGCGACGCACGAAACTCGCCGAGCCCTCGCCGACGAAGCTGCGGGTTTGCTCCAGTGTCAATGCCTCCATGCCGCGATCGCGGAGAATGAACGCAGCCACGGCCTGGATATCCGGCGCACTGTCGATCAGCGTGCCATCGAGGTCGAAGACGAGGTTCATGCGGGATGCGCTGGCATGCGGCGCTATTCGAACAGGCAGATCTTGTTGCGATCCAGGTCTCTCACATACGCTGAGAATCTTCCTGAGCGTATGCCGGGTTCGCCCTCATCCGTGCCACCGAGTTCCAGTGCCGTCCGGTAGAAGCGCTCCACCTCGGCGGCGGAGCCGAGGTTGATACCCAGCATGGTGCCGTTGCCGTTGGTCGCGGGCTGGCCGTCATACGGCCCGGCGACACCGAACATGAAGCCGTCGCCCGCCCAGATCGTCATCCGGTCTTCACAGTGAATCTTGCCGATGCCGTGGCCCTCGAACAGCGTGTCGTAAAAGTGGATTGCCGCCGGCAGATTGTTGGTGCCGAAGACGAAATAATTCATTTTCATGTCTGGATTCCTTTTGTGTTGGGGGTTTTAACATCAGGCGCAGTTTATCGACCTGAACGATCCACCGGGCCGGATAGATCAACCGTTCGCCGTTTGCTGCTCACCACACATACAGGCTCGATTGCACATCGAGCATGGTGACCTCGATCCGTTCGGTGCAGGGCGCCTGCGCGATCCCATAGCACACATGGAGTGGTATCAAATGCTCTTCGCGAGGATGGCAGAAGCGGGCGCCGGGGGCATCGGCCCAGTTGATAAGCAGTTCGCAGCGATGGTGTTCGACAATTTTCCGATCAGTGCACACGCGCTGCAACCATTGCTCAAAGGCCTCGTTGTCGCGCCGCAATTCGCGTCTCTCCTGCATGAAGAACGCTTTCAGATTATGGAAGGACGACCCCGAGCCGATCACCAGCACCTTCCGGTCGGCGAGGGTTTGCAGCGCACGCCCGATTTCGGCGTGCGTGCGCGCATCGAGCGTTTCCACCAACGATAACTGTACGCACGGGATATCCGCCTGCGGGTACATGAGCTTCAGCGGCACGAACACACCGTGATCAAGGCCTCTCGCGTCATCCAGCCTCGCTTCGATGCCGTTGCTTCCGAGCAGATGCTGGATATCGCGCGCAAGTGACGGCTCGCCGGCACAGGGATACTCGATTGCGTACGATTCCGGAGGAAAGCCGTAGTAGTCATAGATCAGAGCTGGTCTGCTGCCTGCGGTGATGGTGGGTACCGATGCTTCCCAGTGCGCACTGACGACCACGATTGCCTCCGGCTTCGGCATGCTCGCTGCAAGCCCCTGCAGGCAGGAGACCAGCTCACGATGCGCCGGATCGCCCAGCAATGGCAGTGGCCCGCCACCGTGGGAGATGAACACCGCGCGCGGCAGCGCCTTCATCGTCCGGCCCGCCGCGCCATGTGCAATCAGCCCCCGCTCGCGCGGTACAATGCCTCCGCGCGTTTCTTGAGATCGGCGGCACACGTGTTGAACCCCTTCTCCACTGCCTTGCCCATCTGTTCAATCATCACGCCCGCCAGCTCACCGCTGAACTCATCGACGCTGACGTAGCGGCAGCTATGCGCATCGACAGGTGTGACGTACTGCGCGCGGTCTGCGTGAATGGGGTCGCCGGGCTTGTTCTCCATGGACCAGACGATGGTGTGGATGGGCTCCACCCTGGTGATGTACTCCACCTGCGGCTGCAGGCCGTTGCCGAGATCGACTTGCATTTCCAGTGGCGAGCCGACCACGGCTTCACCCTTCGCGCTGGGGCAGAAGGTGTTCCACAGGCCGTAGTTGGCGAAATCCACGATCACGTCCCACACCACGTTGGCCGGTGCGTTGATCACGATTTCATCACTGGAAACACTGTTAGCCGTAATCATGCTCACTCTCCATCAATTGGCGAAACTCACGCCGCCGTTCACTCGCCACACCTGGCCATTCACCCACTCGGCGTCGTCGGACAGCAGGAAGGCCACGGCGCCGGCGATATCGTCGGGCGCACCGTGGCGGGTGCTGCGTGCGCCCTTGAGCATGGCATCTTTCATCTGCTGCGACATATTCACCTCCAGTTGCTCGGTCAGCACAAAACCGGGCGACACCACATTGCAGCGGATACCCTTTGAACCCCACTTCGACGCGATGTGGCGGCACAGTGAATTCACGCCGGCTTTCGAGGCAGCATAGGCCGGCCGTTCCGGCTCACCCACCACACTCGCATCCGACGAGGTCAGCACCAGCGCGCCGCCGCCCTGGGCCAGCAGATGGGGCAGCACCGCGCGCAGCAGCAGCGCAGTGCCGACCAGGTTGACCTGCAGGGTGCGCTCCCAGATCGCCGCTGCATTCGTGAGCAGGTCGCCGTCCGTCAGGATCACCTGCAGGTCCGCGACATTGGCAAACAGGCCGTGCAATACGCCGAAGTGGGCCACTGCAGTGTCGACCAAGCGGTTGATGGCTGCCTCGTCCGACTGGTCGTAGTGCCAGGCGGCAACCGTCGCGCCGCCGGCGCGCAACTGCGCCGCCAGCGCCTCTGCCGCCGCGATGTTGATGTCGCCGATACCGACGCGGGCGCCCGCGGCACACAGCCGACGCACAGTGGCCGCGCCGATACCCGTTGCGCCGCCGCACACCAGCACGGTTTTGTCTTGTAGATTGTGCATCGCACGCTCCCCACGGCCCGGTTCTGCCCGCATGGTACACGATCGCGAATTTGAGCGGAGCCGGCGAATGTGCAAGTATCCATACCCAGTGCGCGAATAGACGCGCTCGGCACGCTGCTTCCGGAGACGCCTGCCACGATGAAACTCCTCGCGTTCCTGTGGCGACGACTCAGCGCCCTGATCAGTACATTACTGACGCTGGCGATCATGCTCGCGCTGTTTATCGGCTATCGCCTCGGGACGAGCGAACAGACCGATGACGTCGCACACCTCGCCGGCAAGCGCGAGTACCTGCGTAGCATCTCAGAGCAGGCGACTGCAAGGCGGCGCGCGCCCAATATCGTGTTCATCCTCTACGACGATATGGGTTACGGCGATATCGGCGCGGGCGCCGCAGGCAGCGCGATGATTGCCACGCCCCATATTGACCAGCTCGCTGCCAACGGCGTGGTGCTCACCGACTTCCACTCGCCCTCGCCGGTCTGCACACCCTCGCGCGCCGGGTATCTCACGGGGCGGCTGGCGCCGCGCGCCGGCCTGCCCAACCTGGTCTTTCCCTCCGGCAACCTGCGCGACGAGATCTACCGCGCGCTGTTCAACCCGCACGGCCATGTGCGTCTGCCGGCGGAGGAGATCACACTGGCGGACCTGCTGAAAGCCGCCGGCTACGCCACCGGCATGGTAGGGAAATGGCACCTCGGTGACCACAGCCCCTCGCTGCCCAACGATCTCGGGTTCGACAGTTTTTTCGGTGCCTACTACAGCAACGACATGAAACCGTTTGCGCTGTACCAGAACCGCGAGGTGGCGTTTCCCGCACCCGCTGACCAACACTACCTGACCGAGCGCTATACCGCAGCAGCGACGGCGTTTATCGACAAGCATGCACACGCACCGTTCTTCCTCTACTTCGCGCACAATTTTCCCCATGACCCACTGGCAGTGCGCAGTGAGCGCAGCGGCCGCTCACGAGCCGGCCTGTACGGCGACGTCCTGGAAGAGCTCGATGACAGCGTCGGTGCGATCGTCGCCGCGCTGGAACGTACCGGAACGCTGGACAACACGCTGATCATCATCAGTTCGGACAATGGCCCCTGGTTCCTCGGCGACGCCGGCAATCTGCGCGGGCGCAAGGGCAATACTTTCGAAGGCGGTATGCGGGTGCCCTTCATAGCGCACTGGCCCGCCGGTATCACAGGCGGCAGGACTGAACAGGCCATGGCCATGGGCATCGACCTGTTCCCCACCGTGCTGGAATTATTGGCCCTGCCTGCACCGCCAGACCGCCTGCTGGATGGGCGCAGCATCCTGAGCGTGCTGCAACAGGGCGGCCCCTCGCCCCACGACTATCTCTATTACTACGACGGCGAGGTGCTGTTCGCCGTGCGCGACCAGCGCTTCAAATACCGCGGCCCGGCCGGTGTACTGTACGGCACCGACCAGTTACCCGTGGGTATCGCCATGCCGATGAAGGAATGGTTGTTCGACCTCAACGGTGACCCGCGCGAAGCCTATGACACCTCGGATCACCACCGCGACGAGCTGTTGCGCTTGCGCACGGCCTTCGAAGCCAAGCGACGCGAGATGGTGGAGAATCAACGCGGCTGGCAAGCGCACTGACCTGAAAAACCGCTACACTGGAGCCGCGCACCCGCCGATATCGCGCGAATGCACGGCCAACATCAGACACCAACGGAGCAAACGACCTATGCAATTGTGGCGATTCCTGCAGCCCTCGGTACTGGGGTTCACGCTCCGCACTGGCATCCAGGCGCTGATCGACAAACTCAAAGGCGCCCCGAGCCGGCCGGTGCAGGCCGCGCGCTACGTCGCCCAGCATGCGCTTGCAGGCGACCCGGACGACGTGCTGCGCACGCTGGATCAGTTTGCCAAGCAGGAGCGCTGGCTGATGAGCATCGGGCCCAAAAAAGGTCCGCTGATCCGGGAACTGGCGCAGCGGCTGCCGGCGAATGCCAGAATCCTGGAAATTGGTGCGTATTGCGGTTATTCCTCCATCATGATCGCCAATGCGCTCGGCCCCGCCGCGCGCATCACCTCCATCGAAGTCGATGCGAACGCTGTCGCAAGTTCACGGGCAAATGTAGAACACGCCGGCCTGTCGGATCGTATTACGTTCATTCACGGCGCATCCACCAGAATGATCCCCACGCTGGAGGGCCACTTCGACCTGGTTTTCCTCGATCACTGGAAGGATTTGTACAAACCCGACCTGCAGTTGATCGAAAATCGTAAGCTGATCGGCCCGGGCAGCATAGTGGTGGCGGACAACGTGGGCAAGATTTTCGCACCGGAGGCCTACCTCGATTACGTGCGCAATTGCGGGCACTACGACTGCGAACACCGCGAGGCGACCATCGAGTACACCTCGGTACCGGACGCGGTGGAGATATCCACGTACCGCGCGGCCTGACCGTTACGACGCCGCGAACGCCTGCTTACCGTCGTTGTAGGTCTTGATCGCGGCGTCCATCACGGCGGCGTCGTACTCGCGCAAGCCACTCACCAGCATATGTTTCCGGCCGTGGCCGATGGTTTTCCCGCCGTCGACGAGGTGAAACGCGAGCTCCACGCTGCCGCGCTTGCCGTTGATCTCGAACTGGTTCGAGTCGGCTTCAAGCAACGGCTGATCAAGATCCAGCCGATCGAGCTCGATGGCCATGCTCTCGTAGATCACCATGGGTCGATCCGGGTTGATCATCACGCCCTGTTCGGCCAGCAGCGGCACCAGGATGTGAGGGAAGGTCTGGCCGGAGAACGCCACGTAGTTCTGTGTCAGGTGGCTGATGAGCGGTGTGGCGTGCGTCGTCTCCCCGGCGCGGGTGACGCGCAGGTAATCGCGCCCTTGCGCGTCCCGGATGTGCAACTCGCCGGAGGGTTCCGGCAGCACGAGCTCCACGTCGTCGGTCACCATGCCGGAGAAGGTGAACGTCATCTGCCGGCTGATGCCGTAGCGGGCGAGAATCACGGCGAAGAGCAGGTCGCCAGGCACGCAGAACCGCTTGGCGTCGACGTCGTGTAGCGGGTTGAAATCGTTCGCCACGCGCTTGGCAAACAGGCTGGCCTGCTCGCGCGTGAAACGGATGCGTCCATTGGGCTCGCTGAAATACTTTTCGATTACCATGTTAGAACGGCAGTGGCGGTGACGGTGCGCGCAGTCTAGCAGGAATCCTCCGCGCCCGGTGTATCAGGCGGGCGTCTCCCGTTATAGTGCGCGCAGGCCGGACGTTCTTACTGAGACTCGTTGTGACTGAGAAAATCGCCATCGTGACCGGCGCCAATGCGGGCCTCGGGTTTGCGACCACGCGCGCACTGGCGCAGCACGGGTATCGCGTGATCATGGCCTGTCGCAACCCCGCCAAGGCGGAGGAGGCCAGGCGCACACTGCTGGAACAGGAACCAGGGATCGCCCTGGACTGCCTGCCGCTGGACGTCTCCGACCTCGACTCGGTGCACGATTTTGCCACCCGCTTCGCCGTTGATTTCGGGCGCCTGGATCTGCTCGTTAACAACGCCGGTATCGTCGCCATGCCGCTCAGTCGCAATCGCGCGGGCCATGAGATGCAACTGGCGACCAACTACCTCGGTGCGTTCGCTCTCACCGGCCTGCTGCTGCCGTACTTCCACACCGATCGACAGTGCCGGATCGTAAACGTGGGGAGCCTCGCCCACCGCATGGGCAAGCTGGCCTTTGAGGATTTCAACTGGGAGACCACGCCCTACGACGAAATGCAGGGTTATGCACGCAGCAAACTGGCACTGCTCACCTTCACGCTCGAATTGAGCCGGCGCTTGACGCAGCACCGAGGTGATATCCTCGCGGTTGCCGCACATCCGGGATTTGCCGCCACTGAAATCCTGAACAACAGCAACTCGACAATCGCACCCAAGGGAGCGCTGGGCAGGTGGCTCAACAATCGCCTGGTGGTACTCATCCCAAAGCCCGCCAACGCCGCGCGCTCTTCTGTGATGGCCGCCTGCGCGGACGGCGTGCGGAGCGGGGACTACTACGGCCCCGGTGGTTTTCTGGAGATCGCCGGCAAACCGGCGCCAGCGCGCGTGAACCCCGTTGCCAGGGTGCCGGAAAACGGCCGGCGGTTGTGGGAGATCTCCGCGGCGATGACCGGCGTGCGCTTTCTGGACTGACGCGGGGAATCAGAAGCGCTGAATGTTCTTGCCGATCGCCTTGTCGCGCATCTTCCAGAACAGGCTGTCGGGGTTGACCACCACGATGAATACCCGGCGCAGGCGACCTTCCGGACAGGTGATGGGGCGCACGGCATGCCAGGCGTGGTCGGTGCGCTTCATCAGTGCGCTGTAGTTCCCGAAGGATTTGAACTCGATAATGTCGTCGAAATCTTCCAGCGCCGGCGCGGAGTCGTAGCTGAGCCGGCCGCCGTCATCCAGCGCCAGGGTGGCGCCACCCCAGGCGGGATCCCAATCCTCTGTGGAATTGAAATAGAACAGGTGCGACCCGTGCTCGCGCCTTGCATCGCAGTGCGGGGAGACATCCGCGCCGTTCGGTGTGTAATGCCAGTGGAAGCGGAACTCCACCTTGCGCGCACCCAGCAGTCGCTCGATCTCATTGCGATAGGCATCGGAACACAGTTCGCCGATGAACTCCTGCCACGGCTGCGGCACCGGCATGCCGCGCGTGTACTCCAGCGAGTAACGGTCGTGCGGCGCCTGTCCCGCGCGGCGCTCGTAGCCGAATTTCTGCTCGAACATCTCCAGCGACGGCATGTTCGCCAGCAGCTCCTGAAAGCCGGATTCCGTCAGCACGCCGCCACTGTTGAAGTACGGGTAGGGCTTGACCGCCAGGAAATCGTCCAGGCGCAGGTTGCGCAACTTCTCGATATTCAGGTACTTCATGCGGCTCTCGCTTCCAGCTTCGGTGTGCGCGCCAATACGTCGAACGCATCGTGCCGCACGTGATTCTTGCGGATCTCCTCGCGCACCAGTGCCTCGCTCACATGTCCCGTTTCGAGGCACTCCTTGAGCAGGCCGAAGAAAAAGTTCTCCTGGTGCCGATCCGGGTGCTCCTGATAGCGCCCCAACAAGCCATATTCGCCGAATAGTTTCGCACGCAGGCGATTCACGCCGGCCAGCAGCGGCTTGTCCTTGAACTTGTCAGCCGGTGTGTAATCGACCGGCAGGCCGGTTTTCCACGGCTGCGTTTTGCGCTTGGTGTTGTGCAACAGGCGTGTGTTTTCATCGAGGTGGTCGAAATCGTTCCAGCAGTCAGGCAGGTAGCCGATGTTGGCAGGGTCTTCGTAAGCCAGCACCATCCACTCCTTGTAATCCTTCTCACCGTGGAACAACTGGCCGAAGTCGCGCTCAGCATCCCAGTGCCGCAGGCGGGCGCAGTCCAGCAGCATCACGCTGGTGGCCACCTGCGCACGCTTGTCGTCCTTGTCGGAACGGTGGCGGCCCATCACCGCCGCGCCCTGCATATCCATCTGCAACAATTCATACACATCGTCGACCGCGAACACATCGGGGTCGGTCACCACGGCGCGGCCCTGCCAGTTCATCAGCTTCGGCGGCAGGAAGCGCAACGGGGTGAAGGACTGCAGGTCCTCCATGTGCCACACACGCTGGGTACCGCCGCGCAGGAAAGACTGTCCCTCACGCTCCCGGAGGAACGGATAATCGCGGGTGTGGATGAACTTCACCTCAAACTGGTCGGCGTGCAGGGAGTTGCGGCGAAAGGAATACTCGGCCACCAGTGCGCCCAGCCACTGCCGTTCGTTGGTGTGAATGAAAACACAATTGCCGGTCACGCGGCGGCTCCTCTCTCTGCGCTGGTGTAGCCAAACTGCGGCAGGAGGCGGGAATCTACCATGGCGTTCAATTCCGCCACTTGATCGTCGTCAAAGTAGTCGAGGTAACCACCGACCTTTGCCTTGCGCACCTTGAAGGTATTGGGGTCGCTCTTGTCCTTGGCCTGCACGCGGCTGCCGCTGCGCCAGAAATAATTTTCCTGCTCCTTCTGGCGCAGGTTTTCCACCGAGGCGAACTCCACGGTATCGCGCAGGAACTCCGGGTTTGCCTGCAGCCCGAGAAACTCGACGATACGCGCCATCTCGCGCTCGGGGTGCGTGCGCAAATCTTCGTAGCGCACTACCAGCAGGTTCTTGATCTTCGGCAATTCACGCGCCCAGTTGTTCATGAACTCGATGATGTGCGAGAGCCCCTGATTCGGGTCTTTGACAAATTCATACACCGAAATGTCGGCCTCATGCGCGGGATATTTGTTCATGGCCTTTTTTTCCGGGCGCATGCGGTACTTCCACTGGAAAAATTGCGAGACGGCGACATCGATCGGATTGCGCACCAGCAGGATGGTGTTGCGATCGTAAAAATCCTGCTTTGAATCCACGTTGCCGGTAAAGCCGCGCAGGTAGTTGTCGTGGGTAAAGAAGATGCGGGGAATGGCCTTGTTGAGCCGCGAGTAGTTGTCGAAGCCCATCAGGATATTGTCGGGCAGCTTGTACACCAGCTGGTAGTAGCGCGAGATCATCACCCGCACCCAGGTGCGCCCGCTCTTGCCGTATGACGCGAAAATATACTGGCAGTGGTTGTACTTCCAGAACTCTTCCTTCCCGCGTCGCCAGCGTTGCAACTCGTGCGCTTTGTGCTCCGGTAAAAATACCGAAATCGCGCGTACCAACCACTTGATCAGTCGCTTGATAATCATGTGCATGCGGGATTCCCCTGATCAGGGCAGATTGAGCGGCGAAGGGTAAAGGATGATCAGGCCATTCTCAAGGTTGCGTGGTATTTTTAACGGCTTTCGCGCACTCCTCCAAACAACTGATAAACAAGGGAATTAGAGTCGGAATTGACCTGCCGGCAACCCTCTATTTTTGTCACTAAGGCCGCGCGGCATGACCAAGTTTCCCGGAGTTGTTTTCATGTACCTGTACCTCGCGCTGTGCGGGGCGAGCGCGGCCGCCGATTCAAGCGTGCCGCCGCTCCCCGACTGGCAGGTGCTGGAGTTCGAAGAGAAAGCCTACTGGGCTACCGCCACCTCTCGTCTGGAGATCACCCCGGTCGAGGATGATCCGGCGCTGTGGCAGCTCGACGTCACCAACTCAGTGGTGAACAACTCCGAACAGATCACAGAGCGTTTCGATGCCGCCACCGGCCGCGCCGTCGCGCGTACACGCGTCAGTCGCGGCAAGGGGCAGCGCCTGAAATCCTACCAGTACGAAGCGGATTACATCGTACGCGAGCGCCGCAATCCCCCTGCGGACTTCGGCACGCCGCCGGAAAAATGGCCTGTCGGCAGCAGTACGCACATGCCCTACCCTGCAGTGCCCGATCAGCCGGAGAAACTGCTGGTGACCAGCCCTTATGTTCTGGTACTGCTCGCGCAACGCCTGCAGGCGCAGGGTGAAGGCAAGTCCCTCGATGTGCTGGTGAACACCGATGTCAATTTCTACCGCGTGCGGCTGAAGAGCGGCAATGGCATTCCGGTCGATGCGCATTACACGATGACCGGCACCGGACCGGTGCAGGGCAAACGCGAGACCATGGCCGTGGCCCTGCAAGTCACCCCGGTGCACACACCTGAGGCAGAGAATGATTTCAGCCTGTTCGGGCTACAGGGCGACATCATCCTGCTGTTCGATCGCGCCACGGGCCTGCCGCTGCAGGTGCGCGGCACGGCGCCGCGCATCGGCGCTACCGACATCAATCTCAAGTCCGCGACCCCGAGGGCCGCGCACCCGTGAGACGACCCTCAGGTCCGGTCGGCCTGATCAGCAATCCTGCCAGCGGCCACAATCGCGACCAGTTCGAGAAGCTACGCGCACGCATCGCCCGGCACCCGACTATCCGTCACTGCATCACGCACGGCACCGCTGAGATCGCCCCCGCCCTGCAAGAGCTGGCGGCGCTGGGCGTCGATGTACTGGCTATCAATGGCGGCGATGGCACGGTGTCGGCCATCCTCGGCGAACTGCTCCACACGCAGCCCTTCGCGCAGATGCCGCTGCTCATCGTGCTGCCGGGCGGTACCGCCAACAACACGGCAGGGGACGTCGGGCTGCGCGGCGCCCTGCACAAGGCCGTGACGCGCTTCTGCCAGTGGTGCGAGGGCGAGCGCGTCACCGGCACTGTGGTGCAGCGGGCGCTGATGAGCGTCAGTGTAGACGACGCCCCGGCGCGTCACGGCATGTTTCTCGGCGGCGGCGCGGTCATCCACGGCACCGAGTATGCGCATCGGGAAATTCACTCACGCGGCCTGCGCGACGATCTCAGTCTCGCGCTCAGCACCGTGCGTACGGTGTGGGGCGTGTTGCGCGACGACCCGGCGTTCAACCGCCATGTCGACATCACGCTCACCCTGGACGAGCGTGCACCTGCGCAGTACGACACGCTCATCCTCGCGGTGAGCACCCTGCACCGCCTGTCCTTCGGCATGCGCCCGTTCTGGAGCGAGGAAACCGGCGCGATACGTCTGACACTGATGGAGCAGCACTGCACGCGCTTTGCACGCACCTTCCTGTCCATCGTGCGCAACCGACCCAATCGCAATGCCGTACCCTCCAGTGGCTACCATAGCCACAACACAGATCGCCTGACACTGATGATGACTGGCAAGCTCAACCTGGATGGCGAACTGCTGGACGTAGCCCGCACCGCATCGGTCAGCGCCAGCGGGCCGCTGTCGTTCCTGCGGCTGTGAGCACGCTCCCGCCAGTGGCTGGCCCCGACCCGGCTGCCGATCCCACGCTCGCTGCGCTGCTCGCGCAACTGCAGGCGCGCTTTCGCGGCGCAATCCGCTGCACCCTGGTATACGGCTCCTGCCTGCGCAGCGGCGATATCTACGACGGCCTGCTGGATCTCTACCTGATCTGCGACAGCTACCGCGACGCCTACGGTGCGGCGCTGCCGGCCGTCGCCAACTGGGTGCTGCCACCCAACGTGTACTACGCCGAGCAGGCACCGGCACGCGAAGCCAAGGGCGACATCCTGCGCGCCAAGGTGACCGTGATTTCGTGGCGTGACTTCGAGCGCGGCTGCTCTCCCGCTCGGTTCGAATCGTATATCTGGGGTCGTTTCGCGCAGCCCACCTGCATCCTGCAGGTACGCGATGAGCAGGTGCAGGCACAGGTGGAAGCCGCGCTGCTGCACGCCGCGCGCACACTGCTGCGCAACGCGGTTCCTGCGCTGCTGCCTGCGGGCACGCTCGCGAGCCTGTGGGAGGGCGCGCTGGCGTTGAGCTATGCCACGGAGCTGCGCACCGAGCGCAGCGGCCGTGCGGGGGAACTGGTGCAGTCATACGAGCGGTTCTACCACGCCCTGACCGGGCAGCTCGCCGGGCAGCTCGGCTTTCCGCTGGAACTGTTCCAGCGCAACGACGAATGGCACTACCGCAGCATCATGGTCGACCTGAAGCGGCGCACCGCGCGCAGCAGCTGGGGACTGCGGCGCGGCCTCGGCAAGCTGTTGTCCATCGCCCGACTGGTCAAAGCGCTGTTCACCTTCGCTGGCGGCCTGGACTACATCGCCTGGAAACTGGAGCGCCATTCCGGCGTGCCGATACAGATTCCCGACAAGGTCCGGCGCGCGCCACTGCTCCATCTGTGGGGCTTCTTCTGGGGCCTGTACCGGCGCGGGATTTTCAAGTAACCCGGCGCGTCGCCATCCCGCGAACTATTCACGCTCAAAGCCCTACACCCTAAATGGCCATCGGGCGTGCATTCCTTTATAGTTCCAACCCAGACGACCCCATCCCCGACAGTCCCGGCGACGCCATGAAAGCCTGCGTATTCATCCAGACCAACCACAAGCAGATCGTCGGCGCGATCGTCGCCGAACACGCGCTGCGCCGGTACTCCCGGAACAATGACAAGTTCGACGTACAGATCATGGACACCCGCGACTACCCGTTTTTCGCGGCCCATGAAGGTCGGGAATACCTGCGCGACGGCGTCAAGCGCACCTGGATGAACGAGGACCTGCAGTCCTTTACGCCCACCCGCTTCATGCCGCCCAAACTGATGGGTTACGAGGGCCGCGCCGTGGTCATCGACCCGGATATATTCGCGGTCGCCGATATCTGGGAACTGCTCAGCCGGGACATGCACGGCAAGTCCATCATGTGCCGTATGCGCTCAGGCCCCAAAGGACTGGTCGACAAGTGCATGGCCAGCAGTGTCATGTTGCTGGACTGCGCCAGGCTCACCCACTGGGACGCGCAGAAAAAGTTCGAGGCGATGTTCGACTTTTCCCAGGATTACCAGCCCTGGGTCTGCCTCAAGGAAGAACCGCGCGACACCATCGATTTCTTTGAACCGGAATGGAATGACTTCGACAAGTTCACGCTGCAGACCAAGATGCTGCACACCACGCGGCGCAAGACACAGCCCTGGAAAACCGGGTTGCCCACCGACTGGCGCCCGGCGGAGCGATTCCGCCTGTTTCCGCCGGCTGCCTGGGTGATGCGCGCCCGCCGCAAGCTGTTCGGCGAGTACGCCTTCCTCGGCAACTACAAGCAGCACCCGGACCGCAACCAGGAGATGTTCTTCTTCGGCTTGCTGAAAGAGTGCCTGCAGCAGGGCAGGATCTCCGAGGATTTCCTGCGCCACGAAATGGCGCAGAACCATGTGCGCCACGACGCCCTCGCGGTGCTGGAGCAGACACCGGACCTGCCGCCAGCGCCGCTGCACCCGCTGAGCGCGGTGTCACAGGCGGCGTGAACACTCGCGCCTGACGCAGCAATCTGTAGCGCAACAATTTCCATCGCGCACCGCAACCGGTGCGCGGATCACCCATCACTCCAGTTGCCGGGCTAGGGAAAGCGAATCACCACCCGTGCTCCGCCACGGTCACTCGTCACTATCTCCAGGCTGCCGCCGTAGCTGCGGATGATATCGGCGGCAACCGCAAGCCCCAGGCCGTGGCCGGAACTGGCCTGGTCCAGTCGCGTGCCGCGTTGCGGAAGGCGTGCACGAACACGGTCGCGGCATTCCCTCATGGCGGCGCCAGCAGGCGCTTGACCGCCAGCGCGGTTCGGCGCAGTTCTTCCCGATCGATCGACGCGGTTGTCGCGGTGGTTGCGTGCCCCCCCGCGAGCTCGGTGCGCAGCGTCTGCGCCGCCCTGTCAATCATTTCCGGCGCCAGCCACTGCGCCCTGCCTGAGGCAACCAGCGCGTTCTGGATGTTGCCGACGTCGCGTCGCATGCGCTGCGGGCCGACGCACATACCGAAGCGATGGCTGAGCGGTTTGTAACGGTAGTTGTGCGGCAGCAGCCACCAGCGCGTGTCAGCATCACCTACATCGAAAATATACAACGGCCTGCCAGTGGCGGCCGTCTCGCCGAGCATGGACATCGATTCCCCGGTGACGACAAACGCATCGGCCAGCGCCAGCAGGCCGCGGTACGGATTTTCGTCGCCGCTGCGCCAGCGATAACTGAAGTTCGGCACTCGCAACGCCTGCTGCAGGGCGTCGCCCGCCGCGTGCGGCGTGCGCGCACTGTCGGTGAACAGCACCGTGCCTCCGGCTCTCGCCGCAAGCGTACTGGCCAGCTGACCCAGCCGGCGTGATTTGTCGCACGTCATGACGAAGCGCCCGCTGTCGCCTCCCTGCAGCACCGCCAGCCAGGGGCGCGGTAACGCTGCGAGTTGCGGCTGCAGCTGCTCCCCGGCGCGGGCAAGCATTGCCGGGTCATGGCGGTGCAGCGGCAGCCCGTTGTGCACGATATTGGCTTGATGCGGCAGGAAATACTGGGGCGTGGTAACGATCAGGTCCCAGACGTGCAACGCTGCCCAGGGGCGGCCGATATGTACCAGCCGCGTCCTGCCGCCGGATTGCCGTTGCACCCAGCGCGCCACCGGCTCATTGCGGCGTCCGGCACTGATCACGATATCCGGCCAGGGCGCGTCCAGCCGGCTGGACTGCGCGCAGTCTATGCCACTGAGCGTCACACCCGTGCCGAGATGGCACAACAGTTCCCAGGGCCGCGCCACGATGTATTTCTCTTCGCAGCGCCAGCCAAGCTCTGCGGCCAATGCACGCACCTGGGTGTTGTCGCCGGCCTTTTTGCCGAGCAGGCACCAGACTGTGATCGCTTCTTCGCGCACCCGTTGTCCTCATCGTGATGGTTGCGGCCGGCTGCGTGACCGCCCCGGGGGACTTTGCTCCAAAAAATGCCAAAGCCAGTCGTTTCTGTAATCGCGCGTCGGCGCTAAACTATCCTACAGATTAGCCCTGAGTAGAAACAGATTGAAACCCACCGTCTTCATACACACCAACCACAAGCAGATGCTGGGTGCCCTGGTCAGCCGCTACTCCCTGCGCAAGCACTCTGCGCACAACGAGCAGTTCGATATCCAGTTCATCGAGGTGAAGAATCACCCCTGCATGCTGCAGCGCGAGGGGCAGCTGTTCCTGCGCGATGGCGAGATGCGCCCCTGGCTCAACGAGGATCTGCAATCCTTCACACCACTGCGTTTCGCACCGCCCGGACTGATGAACTACACCGGACGCGCGGTAGTCATTGATCCGGACATTTTCGCAAACGGAGATATCTGGGAGCTGCTGCAGCGCGACATGGGTGGCGCCGCGATCATGTGCCGACCCAAATCCGGGCGCAAGGGCCGCAAGGGCGCCTACGCCAGCAGCGTGATGTTGCTCGACTGCGCCAGGCTGACGCACTGGCAGTTCGAACGCGATTTTGCGGAGATGTTCGAACCCGTGAAGCGGGATTACATGGACTGGGTTTCGCTCAAGCTGGAAGACCCTGCAAACATCAGCCTGTTCGAAAATCACTGGAACGATTTCGACAATCTCACCGACCAGACCAAACTGCTGCACAACACCAAGCGCATCACCCAACCGTGGAAAACCGGCCTCAAGATCGACTATCGCCCAGCCGATACGTTCCAGCTCTTTCCGCCGCGACACTGGCTGCGCCGCGGCCGCCGCGCACTGTTCGGCGACTACAAATTCGCCGGCACCTACGCGGCGCACCCCGACCCCCGGCAGGAATCATTCTTCTTCAAGCTGGTGCGCGAGGCGCTGGAGGACGGCGAACTCACCGAGTCGCTGTTGCGCGACGAAATTGCGCAGGGGCATTTGCGGGCGGATGCGATGCAGCTGGTCGGCGCTTGAGTTGTAAAGAGCCGCTACCGCCAAAGACTACCCGCGTCTAGTGGTAGTTGAACAACGGATCGAGCGTCTCAGCCAGTCGCTGATCGATCGCCGCGACCTCCTCGTCGGAGAAGTAATCGCGATACCCCCCCACCTTGGCGCGCCGCACCTTGTAGCTGTCAGGATTGTCCTTGTCGCGTGGCATCATCCTGCCGCCAGCCAGCCGGAACTGCTGCGTGCTTTCCATTTTCTTCATGTTTTCATAGGAGGCGTAGTCCACCGCACCGTTGACGTGCGCGTCAGTGGCGTCAACGCGCATGAAGTCCAGCAGCCGGCGCAACTCTTCGCGCGGCCTGGCGCGCAGATCCTCATAACGCAGCAGGTGAAAAAGCTCCAGCTTGCGCGCCTCCTGGGCCCACAGGTTCAGGTAGTCGGTGACGGCGCGCATGCTGCCGCCATTGTCGCCCATCACGAAATCAAACAGGCTGATAGCGCTATCGCGCGGCGGATAATTGTTGATGGCGACCTTCGACGATTTCAGCCGGAACTTCCACTGGAAAAACTGCGACACGGCGACATCGCGCGGATCCCTGGCCAGCAGTACCACGCGCTTGTGGTAGAACGGCGTCTTGCTGCCGGCATCTCCAGTGAAATCCTTGATGTAATTGTCGTGCGTGAAAAATGTCCTGGGGACCGCCTTGTTGAGGTTGTGGAAGTTATCGAAGCCCAGCACGGCGTTTTCGGGCAGGCCGTACATCAGGCGGAACAGGTGCGAGATCATGACGCGCAGCCAGGTCCGCCCGCTTTTTCCGAACGACACGATGACGATGTCGGCGCGCTGCAGTTTGTCGAACTGTTCTACACCGCGCAGCTTGCGCTCTGCCGCGAGGATCTCCGCCTCTGGCCGACCGCGCATGCGCCAGTGGAGCAACTGGCGCGACAACTTCTTGCGGCCGGTCTGCCACAGCTGGCGCAGATTCTGGATGACCAGCCTCACGCCTGCGGCCCGCCATAACCGAACATGGGATCCAGCGCGTCGACCATGCGCGCCAGTTGCTCGCATTGCGCCTCATCGAAGTAGTCGCGATAGCCGCCCACCTTGGCCTTGCGCGTCTTGAACGAATCCGGGTTGCTCTGGTCGCCGGCCCTTACCCGCGCGCCACTGCCCTTGAAGAATTCGTCCTGCTCCATTTTCTTCATGTTGTCGAGCGCGGCGAATTCCACAGCTTCGCGAACCTGTTCAGCAGAAACCGCAGTGCCGGTGAAGTCCAGGATTTTCGCCAGCGCTGCCGCCGGATCGGCGCGCATATCCTCGTAGCGCACGATGAGTACGTCGCGCAACTCAGGGATAGCCTGCGCCCAACCGTTGAAGTAATCGACGATACGCGGCACGCCAGCGTCCTTATCCAGCACGAAATCCCATACACCGATAGCCGCGCCATGGGGTGGATAATCGTTGATGAATTTCTTGTTAGGGCGCATGCGGTACTGCCACTGGAAAAACTGCGAAACCGCGACATCGCGCGGATCGCGCACCAGCAGCACGATACGCTTGCCCCGGAAGTGGCTCTTGGAATACTGGTTGCCGGTGTAGTCGCGCAGGTAATTGTTGTGGGTGAAAAACACTGCGGGCAAAGACGGATCGAGATGTTTGAGATTGTCGAAATCCAGCAGGGTACTGGCATCGAGATTACCCTTCAGCTGATAGGCGCGTGAGAGCATCACGCGCAGCCAGGTCCTGCCGGACTTGCCCCAACTCATCAGCACCCAGTCACAACGCTCAAGCTTCTTGAATTCCTCGCGGCCGCGCAGCCAGCGCTCGATGCGCTTGCGGCGCATGCGCGGCAGCCAGAAACAGAACAGCATGATGAGTTGGCGTAGCACGACGCGCGCCTTGTCGGCCATGTGCGGAACCATCCTCGAAAAGCCGCCGGAAAAGGCGGCAAATGGTACCGTAATTCACATATGAGGGCACTACGTGTGCAAGCGCGGATTTACCGCACTATTAACAACCTGCGCCCGTGCCGTTTGTTGCCCGGCCCGCGAGGGGCGTACTAAAATGCGCCCATGTCCCTGATCAACCTCGATGCACTGCGCGCCGCGCGGTTACAGACCGACCCCTTCGATTATCTGGTGGTGCCAGGGTTTCTCGGTGCCGGCGCTCTCTCCGAGGTCAATCGCGATTATCCCGCGATTGACACCGCAGCCAACCACGCGCTGGACAATCTCACCTTCGGCCCTGCTTTCGAAACCCTGATGGAGGAGTTGCGCGGTTCTGCGCTGGCGTCGATCCTGGGCGAGAAGTTCAATCTGGACCTTGCAGCACTGCCCACCACCGTGACAGTACGCAAATACTGCGAGCGCACCGACGGCAATATTCACACCGACCACAAGAGTAAAATCATCACTGTGCTGGTGTATTTCAATGGCAAGTGGGAACACGCGGACGGGCAGTTGCGCCTGCTGCGCTCCAGTGACGACATCAACGACTACGCAGCCCAGGTGCCGCCCGACGGCGGCACGCTGCTGGCATTTCGCCGCACCGATCACTCCTGGCACGGACACACCCGCTACGTGGGTGAGCGTCGCATGGTACAGGTGAATTACCTGGACCAGAGCCCGCTGGCCATTGCCGCGCAGCGGATCAGCCGCTTCGGCACGCACTTCATGAAGAACGTGCTGGGCATGCGCTAGACAGCGCGCTTCCCCTCTTGCCTCGTGTTGACGCCCGATTCAAACAGGGCCTCGATGCGCCTCACCACCTTGCCCACATCATCCGGTAACGCCGCTTCAGGCTGCCGGAATGCCTCGCCTGCCCACACGGCGAGACCCTTGTCCACCAGCAGCCGATGAAACGCGCGGAAATCCCGCGTGGCGCTGAGTATCTTGAATACATCGAGGTGATACACCCCGCGGGCGAGGCGGTGGCGCCAGCGATCCCGGGGTGATTCCAGTCGGGGATTGAACAACCAGTGGGCCAGCGAGCGACGGTACTGGTCCAGCCAGCCGAGAGCGCCGCCCGGCAGCGGGAAAATCGCCAGTGGTTTGCGCAGATAGATCACCTCCACCATCATCGACACGCTGTCGGCGGTGACGATGAAACCATCGGCGCTGCCGAGCAGCGCGCGATACGGATTGTCGCCCGCGTCCGGCGTCCACGCATACAACACTGCCTGCGCAGGCAGGTCGCGGCGCAGCACCTCCACGACCTCGGGCGTGGTGCGCCGGCTGGTGGTGACGTAGGGCGTGCCCCCCAGTTCATTCACCACCCAGCGCGCCGTCGCCACCAGTTTTTCGGCAACCGCGCGATTCATGACGAATGGATTGGTCTCACCGCCCACCAACAGGGCGATGAGCGGTTTGCGCAGGGCGGAGAAACGGTCCCGCCACGCCCGCGCTTCAGTGGCTACGGCATCGGGTTGCACGCGCATCAGCGGCAGTGTGGTCGGCAGGAAGTTCGGCAGTGGCGGCATCTGGTTTTCGGCACTGGCGATGACCAGTGCGAAATCGAGCATGTGCCCGGAAGGTTTGCCCACCAATGCAATCCGCGTTTTGCCGCCCGACTGTTCGCGCACCCACAGCGCCGCCATCGATGGCCGCCGGCCCACGGTAATGATCAGGTCGGGCCAGGGTGGCGCCAGCGAGTCGCTGCGGGCGAGATCCAGGTGATCCAGAGAAGGACGGTAGCGCGGCTTGCCGAGCACGAACTCCGGCCGCATGTGCACATACTTGTGCTCAACGGTCCAGGGCAGGGCGTCGACGATGGTCTCTACCTGGCCGTTATCGCCGCGCTTGTCGCCGAGGACAACCCAGGTGCGAGGCGCCACGTTCAGGCCCCCGCGCCATCCTGGCAGTAGCCGAGCTCCGGCAGGATGCCCGCGCGCACCAGCGCCTCGAGCTCCGCGACCTGTTGTGCGTTGAAATCCTCGCGGTACCCACCGACCTTGCCGCGCCGCACCTTGTAGGTGGAAGGATCGTTCGCATCCACCAGTTTCATCCCGCCCTGGCTGAACGTGCCACTGGTCTCCAGCTTACGCAGGTTGTCGAAGGAACCCCACTCAACCGCTGCGCGAATCTCGTCTTCACTGAATTGCTCGCCCATCAGTTGTGTGACCTTGTGCAGGGTCGACACCGGATGCGCGCGCAGGTCCTCGTAGCGCGCCAGCATGCCATTCTCCAGCGCCTGCACATTGCGCGCCCAGGTGTTCTGGTACGCGATGAGGCTGGACAGGCCGATGTCAGAGTGGCGCACGAAATCCCACATTTGCACCGTGCGTCGGTCGACAGGATGCTCGATGAAATGGTTGATGAGTTCCTGCTTGGCGCGCGACTGGCGCTTGGTGAACTGGTGATACCAGCTCACCGCGATGTCGATCGGGTGCCGCGCCAGAAACAGCACCGGCTTGTGCCGCAACGGGTTGTCGGATGCATCGACGGCCAGCAATTTACCGACTTCACCCTCGTAACTGTAATAGCCGTTGGTGGCTGCCAGGCGGGGAATTTCAGGTATTTTTCGCGCAAACTCATCGGTGTTGATGAGCTTTGATTCGGGCAGGTTGTACCGTGTCTGGTACAGCCGGGAGATCATTGCCTTGAGCCAGGTATTGCCGCTCTTGGGGTGGCCGATGATGAGAATACTCGCGCGGTGCGCCTTGGCCAGCTCCAGTTGCGCGAGATATTTGCGACGCAGCGCAACCCGCGCGCCGGTGGGCAGCACTTGGGTTGGAATGAGTATCAGCGCCTTCTTGACGCCATCGCTCAGAGTGAACATGCACTTCGGTACTCGACACAAGGGTGCGGCGGCTCGCGCGCAAGGCGTGCAATTATGCGGGATGCACGCCAAAATGACCAGACGATGGGGGCATCATGTACAATGGCCGCCAGCCAACAGGAACACAGCTCCCCTTGATCATCGACCGCCATATCAGTTGGGAAATTATCCGACCCTTCTGCACCGGATTAGGGCTGCTGGTGCTCATCTTCATCGGCTTTTCCGCAGCGCAGCAGTTGTCACTCGCCGCCGAAGGCAAGCTGGATATGCTGACCGCATTCAAGCTCATTGGGCTCAACACACTAATCACGCTGGAGATACTGCTGCCTTCGGCGTTTTTCTTTTCCGTATTGTCCGCCATCGGGCGCCTTTACCGCGATTCAGAGATGCGCGCGTTCTACGCCGCAGGCGTGAGCCGCGCGCGCATCCTCTGGGCGGTGTTCAAGCTGGCGCTGGTGGTTGCCCTCGCCACGGGATTCCTGTCCGTGCTGGGTCGCCCCTGGGCATTTCGAACCAGTTACGCGCTGGAATCGCAGGCAGCGGCGCAGTTTGACCTGAAACAGATGTCCGCCAAGGAATTCGTCACTATCGACGGCAGCGATTACACCTTCATCGCCGACGGCGTCGATCTGGAAAAGGGCTTGCACAAGGGCGTATTCCTGCAAAAGAGTTACGACAGCAAACAGCGCTCGGAGATCATCGTTGCACAATCCGCGGCCATGCCCACGCTCAATCCCGGGCAGGCATCGCGCGCCATTTTCTACAACGGCTACAACTATCTTCTCGACGAGCGGGCACAACAGGACGTGGCTGTGCAGTTCAAGGAGATGGTGGTACAGCTCCCCAACCAGGAGGCGGAGGAAAAATACCGCCGCAAGGCAGAGACCACTCCGATCCTGGCTCAGTCCAGCGAACCCAAGGATATCGCCGAATATCAATGGCGCATTTCCACGCCGCTGGCCACGGTGCTGTTGGCATTGATTGCCGTACCACTGGCGCGCTCGGCGCCGCGCGAATCGCGGTTCCGCAACGTATCGATCGCTATCGTCGCCTATATTGCACTGTTCGCCATGGTCAGTGTGCTGCGCACATTTATAGAGCAGGGCAGTCTCGGCGCGATTCCAGGCCTGTGGATCGCTTATATCCTGCAGGCGGCGCTGCTGGTGGTGCTGGTGACACAACCGCGGTTGAAACGGCATTGATCCTGCAACGCTACATCGGCCTGAGCGTGGCCAAAGGCTGGCTGCTGGTGCTGGTCGTGCTGGGCGCCGTGTTCGGCCTGATCAGTTTTACGCAGGAACTGGATCGCACGCAGGCTAACTACAACGCACTACAGGTCGCCTGGTACACACTGCTCACGCTGCCCAATCAGTTGGTAAGCCTGGCACCGGTGATTGCGTTGCTGGGGAGCATCGTGTCACTGGCCAATCTCGACCGCTACAACGAGTTGAAGATCATCAGCTGCTCCGGGTATCCGCCGTCCCGATTGCTGGCGGCACTGTTGATCCCGACCGCGCTGCTGATGATCGTATTATGGGTCAGCATGGAATACGTCACACCACGACTGCAACAGAAGGCCGAGCAACAGAAGCAATCGCTGCGCCAGGGAAGCGATGGCTGGCTGCCCGGAAGCGGCGCGTGGTCGACAGACGGGCGGCGCTATGTGCATCTGTGGAAACTGTCCGAGGACAATGTACCTGGCAGAATCAGTCTTTTTGCATTCGACGAATCAGGCGCGCTGGAACGCGTCATCTGGGCGGAAACTGCGACAGTGTACGAGGACAGGCGCTGGGAATTTCACAATGCCATGGAGAAAGTCATGGTGGACGGTGAATTGCAGACGCGTTTCCATGATGAACTCACGATTGCGAACCTGTGGTCCCCCGATGAGCTGCCCACACTCTCGCAGCGCAGCGATAGCATGTATTTGTCAGTACTTTATCGATACAGCCAGTACCTGGCGAGCAATGGTCAACCTATGGAAAAGTACCTGAATGCATTCTGGCAGCGGCTTTTGATGCCGCTCTCGGTCCTCGCGATGGTGCTGCTGGCAACTCCGATCAGCGCCAGTGTCACGGCGGGCCGGGATCGCAGCTTCGGCATCAACCTGGGCATCGGTGCCCTGCTGGGAATCCTGTTCTACCTGGGCACACAGATCATCTTTTCCCTGGGTCAGCTACTGAATTGGAACATTCCGCTGGTCGCTATCATGCCAACCCTCATTATCCTCACCTGCGCAGCGTTCCTGTGGCGGCGCATGCACTGGTGATGGTGATGGTGGCAAGCGGGCACACAAATGGCGCTTTGAACGCAGTCTTTGCAACAGGCTTCCACAGAGGAGTGTCTGCACCATGGGACTGATGCTCGATTTTTTCCGCGCCTACCGCTGGCAAACCATCCTGATGATGCTGGCGCTGGTGCTTTCCGGCGTCGCCGAGGGAGTTGGGCTGTCGGCGTTGTTGCCGCTTTTGAGTATTGCGCTCGGCGCCGATGCCGACAGCCTGCTCCCCGGTGCCGGCGGCGGTGGCGACAGCCAGTTTGAACAGCGCATACTCCATGCGCTGCACACCCTCGGCATCGCGCCGACCCTCGGCAATATGCTGCTGGTCATTCTCGGCGGCGTCGCCTTCAAGACTGTCTTCCTGCTGCTGGCGCAGCGACAGGTCGGTTACACCGCTGCACAAGTCAGCACCGACCTGCGCCTGCAACTGCTGCGCGCGATTCTGCGCAGCAAGTGGGAGTACTTCCTTCACCAGCCCGTGGGCAAGCTCACCAATGCCATGGCGACGGAAGCCCAGCGCGCCGCCGCCGCCTTCGTCAACGGCACTACGGCTCTCACATTCCTGATCCCCGGAATCATCTACGCCGGCGTCGCGCTGGCCTTGTCCTGGCGCGCCACGCTGGCCGCCATTGCCGCGGGTGCCGTGGTGATCGGCCTGTCGCACTTTCTGGTGAATCTCACGCGCAGGGCAGGCCTCAAGCAGACCCACTTGATGACCTCGCTGATGGCCAACCTCACGGACACACTGCAATCGGTGAAACCACTGAAGGCGATGGGGCGCGAGAACCTTGCCGATCAGGTTCTGGCGCACGACACCAACCAGCTGAACAAATCGCAGCGCAGGCAGGTACTGAGCAGCGCACTGCTGAACTCGGCGCAGGAACTGATGTTCACGGCGTTTATCTGCCTTGGGATCTATGTCGCCATAGAGCTGTTTTCCATGGCCCTGTCCACGGTCATGGTGCTGGTGGTCTCACTGGGCCGTGCGTTTTCCTATTTCGGCAAAGTGCAGAAGCAACACCAGAAGCTGGTGGAGGGCGAAAGCGCCTACTGGGCATTGACTGCATCGATCACCGCTGCCGAAACCGCGCGGGAAAACTTCGACGGCGGTTTGACGCCGCACTTTGAGCGCTGCCTGAAACTGGACGACGTACACTTCAGCTACGACCAGCACCCTGTTTTCGAAGGTCTATCGCTAGAGATTGAATTCGGCTCACTCACCACGCTCGTGGGACCTTCCGGCTCGGGAAAGACCACCATCATCGACCTGGCAATCGGGTTGCTGCGCCCACAGCGCGGCAACATCCTGCTCGATGGTATCCCGCTGCAGGAACTCGACATCACGCAGTGGCGACGCATGATTGGTTATGTGCCACAGGACACCATACTGCTGCACGATACCGTGCGGCATAACGTAACGCTGGGCGATCCGGCTCTCACCACAGCGGATGTGGAGCGCGCACTGCGAGCGGCTGGCGCCTGGGAATTCGTCAACAGCTTCGCGCAGGGACTCGACACCGTCGTCGGCGAACGCGGCGGCAAACTCTCTGGCGGACAGCGCCAGCGTATTGTCATTGCGCGCGCGCTGGTGAACCGGCCCCGCCTGTTGATCCTCGACGAAGCGACGAGCGCCCTGGACCGGGAGAGTGAACATGCCGTGCGCCAGACCCTCGAATCACTCAAGGGCCAGCTCACCATGCTCGCAATCTCCCACAATCGTGCACTGGTCGACGCGGCAGATCGTGTTTACCAGATGACAGGCGGCCGCGCGGTGCGATCAGACGCCGCGGGTTAATCCGCCGCACCGAGCAGGGTACGCACCGCGGCAACCGCCCGTTGCAGGTCGGTTTGGGCCGGCACGCGCGCCGTCACCAGCACTTCCTCCATCCACGCAGCGCGGCCCGATTCGCGCAATCGGCCGTGAACGAGCGTGATATCGCGGGTCAGCGGCTGCCAGAACCAGCGCAGCAGCCACGCATACAGTGTGCCGCCGAGGCGAAAATCGCGCTGCGCCTCATCCTCCAGATTGCGCATCCCGCCGAGGTCGAACATGCTCACCGGCTTGCCCGTGGCGCAGGCTTCCGCGAGCATGGCAATGCTGTCCGCAGTAACCACCAAGCGGTCGGCCCATGCCAGTATCCCCATGTAGGGGTTGGCCGTGACACCACCGTCCCAGCGATAAAAATAGTGCGGCGCGGTAATCGCCGCCTGCAACGTGTTCGCGGCGTCGGCGCTGGTGCGCGCGCTGGTCGAGACCAGCAGCGAGCCGCCGTGGGCGCGCGCCAGTTGCGAGGCCTCCCGCCCCAGCCGGCCGGCGGCCTTCGGGCCCAGCGTGAAAGGGCCGCTGTCGCCACCGACGATGACGGCGAAGCGCGGCCGCGGCAATTCCGCGAACGTCACTTCCCATTCGGTGCGCGCCTGTGCCAGGCGTGGCGCGCTCACGCTGTGCAGGGGCAGGATATTGTTGATCACATTGGCGCGCGCAGGCACGCGGTACTGGGGCGTGGTGATGACCAGGTCAAATGTGTGCAGCGCCGCCCAGGGCCGGCCGACATGCACATAGCGTGTGCGGCCCCCGGACTGCGCGCGGATCCAGCGACAGACAGGTTCATTGCGGACACCGCTGGTGATGACCAGGTCCGGCCACGGTGGGCGCAACACGGCAGCGGATTCCTTCGTGATCCCGCGCAGGCTTGCCCGGGCAAGTACATGCGGCAGAACCACGGATTTGCGATAACTCAGTTCCTTGATTTCGCAGGGCCAGCCCAGCGCGTCAGCCAGTGCGCGCACCTGTCCGCGCTCTCCTGCGCGATAGGCGTCGATCAACCAAATCACTGGCATTGCCTAGGTTCCGTGGGTATAGTTCCAGCCTTTGAAATCTAGCGACTTACCCCGACTGACGCAAGGGCGAGTTCGACATGACGGTCCGACATGACTGAGTATCAGGAATACCTCACATTCCTCTACAGCGCACTGGAAACCCAGAATAAAAAGCACGTCGTGCTGAATGAGAACACGGCGCTGGTGGCCGATATCGGGCTCAGTTCGCTGGAAGTGATGGAGTTCATCGAAAAGATCGAAGATCACTTCGATATTTCTATTCCGCTGAACATTCTCCCCGACGTGAACACGATCGGCGATCTGGCGAAAAAAGTCAGGGAGCTGAATCTGTAACGCTCGACGAAGCGAGGCAGGTTGCACACATGCTGTTCGACAAATTCCAGGCCATGGCCGATTTCCAGGCTGAACTCGCCGAGCGCGAGGTCGTGCCGTTTGGCGCGGTCACGGAACAGATTCTCTCCGCTACCGAGGGTATCGTACAGGGGCGCAAGGTCATCCTCGCCGGCACCAACAACTACCTCGGGCTGTCGTACGACTCGCGCTGCATCAAGGCCGCGCAGGACGCGGCGGCGCGCTGGGGCACCGGCACTACGGGCTCGCGCCTGGCCAATGGCTCGTTCGCTCTGCACCGCGCGCTGGAGGAAGAGATCGCACAATTCTACGGCGTGGATCACGCCATCATTTTCTCCACCGGCTATGCGGCCACCATGGGGATGTGCTCCACGCTGGCAGGGCCCGGCGATGTCATCCTCCTCGACGCTGACAGCCACGCCAGCATCTACGCCGGCGTGAAACTCTCCGGCGCCGAGATCATCCGCTACAAACACAACAATCCAGACGACCTCGCAAAACGGCTGCGCCGCCTTGGTGACCGCGCCGGACAAGCGCTGATCATCGCCGAGGGTATCTATTCCATGCTGGGCGATGTAGCGCCGCTGAAGGAAATCGCGGCGGTCAAGCGTGAGTACGGCGGCTACCTGTTCCTCGACGAGGCGCACTCCATGGGTGTGCTGGGCACGAGCGGCCGCGGCGCCGCACAAGCGGCCGACGTGGAAGCAGATGTCGATTTCTTCGCCGGTACGTTCAGCAAAAGCCTGGGTGCGATCGGCGGCTACTGCACCAGTCGGCACGCGGAACTGGAAACGGTGCGCTTCTGCATCAATGCCTACATGTTCACCGCGTCCTCTTCGCCTTCGATCATCGCCTCGACGCGCGAGGCGCTGCGCATCATCGTCGCTGAGCCGCAGTTGCGCGACACGCTGTGGGCCAATGCCCATCGCCTCTACAATGGACTCAAGGCGCTGGGCCTGCCCGTCGGCCCTACCGCGAGCCCGGTGATCGCGGTGGAGATGGCAAACCGCTCCGCCACCATCGACTGCTGGAAGGCTTTGATGGACGCCGGCGTGTACGTCAACCTGGTGGTGCCGCCAGCGTCGCCGTCCACCAACTTCCTGCTGCGCAATAGCGTCAGCGCAGCGCATTCGAGCGCGCAGATCGACACCATCATCGGCGCCTATGCCGGCCTGGTGAACGCCGGTCTCTTCGCGTCCACCAAGGCTCAGTAATGGACAAAATCGTCATACACGGCAATGGCCCATTGCACGGCGAGGTGCGCGTGGCCGGCGCAAAAAACGCGGCGCTTCCCATCATCGCGGCCTCACTGCTCAGCCCTGAACCGCTGCGCATCAGCAATGTACCCGGCGTACGGGATATCGGCACCATCCTGCAGTTGATGAATCTGCTCGGCGCGCAATGCGAACGCGACGGCACGTCGCTCGCCATCGACACCAGCGGCGTGAACTCGGTGCGTGCGCCCTACGAACTAGTCAAAACCATCCGCGCCTCGATCCTCCTGCTCGGGCCGCTGCTGGCGCGATTCGGCGAAGCGGACGTCTCCCTGCCCGGCGGCTGCGCGATTGGCTCGCGCCCCGTCAATGAACACATCGCTGGGCTCGAAGCCCTGGGCGCAGAGATCCACATCGAAGCCGGGTATATCAAGGCCAAGGCGACGCGACTGCGCGGCGCCCACTTTGCCTTCGACGTGCCCTCGGTAACCGCCACCGAAAACCTGCTGATGGCCGCCGCGCTGGCGGACGGCATCACCACCCTGGAAAACTGCGCGCTGGAACCGGAGATCGGCGACCTGGCGCTGCTGCTCGGCGGCATGGGGGCGCGCATCAGCGGCGCCGGCACCAGCACCATCCAGATCGAGGGCGTCAGCCGGCTGCACGGCACCAGCCACCGCGTGCCGCCGGATCGCATCGAAACCGGCACCTTCCTCGCTGCGGCGGCTGCAACGCGCGGCGCGATCCGCGTGCTGGACACCAATCCCGGCTTCCTGCACCACGTACTGGGCAAACTGGAACAGGCGGGGTGCCGCCTTGAACTGGGGCCGGACTGGATCAGCCTCGACACCGGCGGAGAGCGCTGCACCGCCGTGAATATTCACACCGCGCCCTACCCCGCCTTCCCCACCGACATGCAGGCGCAGTTCATGGCGCTGAACGCCCTGGCCGAGGGCTCGGCCACCGTGGTGGAGAACATCTTCGAGAACCGCTTCATGCACGTCGCGGAATTGCAGCGCATGGGCGCCGATATCGAGTTGCAGGGGCACACCGCTATCGTGCGCGGCCGCGAACGCCTGCAGGGAGCGCCGGTCATGGCCACCGACCTGCGCGCCTCCGCGTCGCTGATCATCGCCGCTCTTGCGGCCGACGGCGAAACCGTCATCGATCGCGTCTACCACCTCGACCGCGGCTACGCCAACATCGACACCAAGCTGGCACAACTGGGCGCGATCATCCAGCGCGTGTGAGCCATGCCACAGTGTTTCGCCCAACTCTCCGACCCGCACCTCAGCTCCCTGGCGGAGGTGCGGGCGCGCGAGTTGTTCAGCAAGCGTGCGCTCGGCTATCTCTCCTGGCGCCGCAAACGGCGATTCGAACACCGCCCGGAAGTGCTGGACGCGCTGCTGCGCGATCTTGAACACACCGCGCTGGAGCAGGTGCTGGTTACCGGCGACCTGACACACATCGGCCTACCCGGCGAATTCCGCCAGGCGCGGGACTGGCTCGAGCGCCTCGGCGAACCGCGGCACGTCGCCCTGGTGCCGGGTAACCACGATGCCTGTGTCGCCGCGCCCTGGTCCGCGACCTTCGCGCTCTGGCGGGAGTACATGGCCTCGGACGCATCCAGCGAGCCGGCGGACGAACAGGCGATGTTCCCCAGCCTGCGGGTGCGCGGCGAGATCGCCTTTATCGGCCTGTCCACCGCCTGCCCGACGCCGCCGCTGCTGGCCACCGGTACGCTCGGCAGGGCGCAATTGCAACGCCTGCCGGCGCTGCTGGAGGAAACGGGGCGCGCGCGGCTATGCCGCGTGGTCTACCTGCATCACTGCCCGGTGGCGGGAGAGGAAAAATGGCGCAAGCGCCTGACGGACGCAGCGAAGGTACAGGCAGTGCTGGAGGAATACGGCGCCGAACTGGTTCTGCACGGGCACGGGCATCGCGCGCAGTACCACGAACTGCACACCCGCCACGGCGCGCTGCCGGTGATAGCGGTGCCGTCGGCGTCCGCGCTGGGATTACACGGGACGGATATCGCGCACTACAACCGCTACGAAGTGCAGCGCAGCGACGGCGGCTGGCAGGTGCGGATCGACAGCCGGCGCTATGAGCCCAGGCGGGACGAGTTTAACGAAGGCGCCACCCGGAGCCTGCGCATCGACCGGCGCTAGTGGTGCTCAGGCGTCTTCCGCTGCCGCCTTCTCCAGCGCGCCCTTCACCAGGATGAGATCGGCGATGGAATCCACATCGATGGCCGCGTTGGCGTAGGGCAGGATCACCGCGCGCATGCGCAGGCCCAGCCGCTTGCTGAGCTTGGCCAGCGCCTCCTCCAGCGAGAGCACGCCCATGCGGTAGCGGATTACCGCCCACCAGCCCAGCAGGCCGATCACCATCAGTGGCTTCTTGCGCTCTTGTTCGATCCGACGCCAGAACCGGGCCGCGCGGCGGCCCTCCGGCGTGATGAACGCAAACAGGTTGCAGCCGCAGAAATCCCCGTCGCTGAATCGCAGCACCGTCTTGCGGATACCCGGATACGCTTCCGCCACCAGCGCGTAGGGCGCGAGCCCGACCGTTACGTCGACGTCGTCGGCAAGGCTCTGGCGGCCGAAGGCGTCGACGATCTCGGGAGTCAGCAGTGGATGGTCCGCGGTGGTCAGCAGGATCGCCTCCGTAGGAGACACCAACTGCATGGCCTGGTACGCGCTGGTGCTGGGGCTGATGCCGGGCTCGGTCCAGCCGATCTCGCCATCGTCGATCCATTTCTGCAGAGCCGCGTCAGTGGCGACCTCGCTGGCCTCCGGGCCGGTCATGCAGATGCGCTTGACGACGCGCGCGCGGCGCAGGGAGCTCAGCACCCGGCGCACCATGGGCGTGCCGTCGAGATCGATCATGGCCTTGCTGCCGGCCTTGGTGTGGTTGATCAGGGAATCCGCCTTGGTGCGGTCCCCGGCCAGCACGATGGCCGTCATTTGGTGGGTTTCAGGATCCAGCTGCATGCCTATAATTCTTTTTGGTAAATGCGGTAGCGTTTATACGCTTCGCCGCCGATCGTTTCAATGATGTTGCGCATGCCGTCATTGTCCTCGAGTATCCAGCCCATCTCGACGTCGCGCACACCGCGTGCATGCAGCGGCTTGCGCACCGCATCGATCACCATGAAGGCGAGCGTAGGGCCCAGGCGCGAATGCTGGAACGCCTGCTTCACGCCCATCAGCGGCACGCGCGCCGTGGCGGGATGGCGCACCTTCAACCGCCACAGCAGCTTGGCCCAGCCGAAGGGCAACAGCTTGCCGCGCAGGTCGCGCGCCGCCTCGTTGAGGTTGGGCAGGGCGACGATGAACGCCACGGGCTCGCCGTCATATTCCGCGATCTGGATGTACTCATCCGGCATCAGTTTCGTCAGTGTGCTGACCGTTTCCATCCACTCGCTTTCCGCCAGCGGCACAAAGCCCCAGTTGTTCCGCCACGCGTCGTTAAAAATATCGCGCATGATCGCGGCATCTTCCAGCAGCTGTTTGCGCCGCACCGGCCGCACCGTCACCCGGTCCGACACCTTGTCTGCGAGGCGCGTCATGACCCTGGGCGCTTCAAAGTCCGGTCGCACGTGGTAAGCAAGGAGGTCTTTCACTCCGGCATAGCCAAGTGCTTCGAGCGCCGGCCCGTACCACGGGCGCGCGTGGCCCATCAGCACATACGGGGGCGTATTGAACCCCTCTACCAGCAGACCCACCTCTTCGTTGATGTGCAGATTGAATGGGCCACGCACTTGCTGCATCCCTTCACTCCGCAGCCAGTCCTGTGCCGCGCCGAGCAGCGCGCCGAAAATCCTCGGGTCTTCTTCCGCTTCCAGGAGGCCGAAATACCCCGCCGCGTCGCCGTAATGCCGCAGGTGGAGTTCGTCGATCTGGGCGGTGATGCGGCCCACGGGTTGACCGTTCCGCAGCGCAAGCCAGGCGCGCCAGCGCGCATGCTCAAAAAAATGATTCGCCGGTGAGATCTGCTCGCGCTTCATGAAGTCGAGCGGCGCGATCCAGGCGGGATCGGCGGCGTAGATGCGGTGCGGCAGCGCCAGGAACTGGCGCCATTGTGCGGGATGGGAGATGACCTCCACGCGGATCGGCGCGTCGTGGTTGTTACTTTCGGCCATGCCTGTGCGCCGCCTGCGGTGGATGCGCCGGAAGTATACAGACGATCACTGTACCGAAGAACGAGGCGGGGCCGGGCCTGTGGCGTATTTACACTATTACATGCCAACGGGTTCTGTGCGCCCTGTGCCGGACGATCCGCCAGGCGTTGGGGCGCAAAGGGTCCTTCCGTGTATACTCCCGCTTCGCTCTTCCGACCCAGCTTACCCAGCGGATATTCCCGAATCGTGAGTTCACTACCGCCGCAAGACAATCCCGCAGTCTGGCAGGGCACAGCCGGGGCTGGCGCAAAGCGGGTGTAGGCGCTACTGCATGTGTGGAATTACCGGCTTGATCCAGTACCGGGGCGGCTCGCGCGAGGAGCTGGCCCACCGCTGCCGGAGCATGGCCGATACCATCGCCCACCGCGGTCCCGACGCGAGCGGGGTGTGGGTGGACGCGTCCTTCCCCATCGCGCTCGGCCACCGCCGCCTGTCGATCATCGACCTCTCCGAGGCTGGCGCCCAACCCATGCAGTCCGACTCTGGCCGCTATGTCCTGTCGTTCAATGGCGAGGTCTACAACTTCCCGCGGCTGCGCCGCGAGCACGGCATCGCGGACTACCCGTTTCGCGGCCACTCCGACACCGAGGTGATCCTCGCGGCCGTAGAGCACCTCGGCGCAGAGGCGGCGATCGGCCGGCTGGAAGGGATGTTCGCGCTCGCCCTGTGGGATACGCAGGAGCGCTGCCTGTGGCTGGCGCGCGACCGCGTCGGGAAAAAGCCCCTGTATTACGGCTGGTGCGGCAACAGCTTCCTGTTTGGTTCGGAACTGAAGGCGCTGCGCAGGCATCCGGACTTTGAGCGCGAACTGGACCGCGATGCACTCGGGCGATTCTTGCAGTACGGGTGGGTGGCACAACCGTATTCCATCTACCGCAAGGTGCGCAAACTGCCGCCGGGCAGCCTGCTGCGCATTGCCAGCGATTGCCAGCCCTGGGCCGCGCAACCCACCGCGTACTGGTCGGCGAAAGCCATCGCTGAACGCGGCGAACAGCACCGCTTCGAAGGGAGTTACGATGCGGCGATTGCACAGCTGGACCGCGTGCTGCACGAGGCGGTGGGTGATCGCCTGGTGGCGGATGTCGAACTGGGGGCGCTGTTGTCCGGCGGAATCGACTCCTCGATGGTCGTGGCACTGATGCAAAAGCTCTCGGATCGCCCGGTCAAGACGTTCAGCATCGGCTTCTGGGAGGAGAACTACAACGAGGCCGGGTTCGCCGCCGCCGTGGCCCGGCACCTCGGAACCGATCACTACGAAATGTATGTCACACCGGGGCAGGCACTGGATGTGGTCGAGCAACTGCCGCACATCTACGACGAACCGTTTGCGGATTCGTCACAGATCCCCACCTACCTGGTCTGCAAACTGGCGCGCCAGCAACTCAAGGTCGTGCTCACCGGCGACGGCGGCGATGAGCAGATGGCCGGCTACCGGCGCTACCGCAACAGCCTGGCACACTGGCGGGCTGTGCAGCGGCTACCCAGAAGTGCCCGCAGTGTAATGCGTCCGCTCGCCAGCGCACTGGGCAACGGGAGCTGGGCCTATGCACGAAAATATGCCGCGCGGGACCAGGACGTGCCGCGCTGGACACGCAAACTGGGGAAAGTCAGCCAGCGCTCATGCAACTGGGAGGCGAATTCGCCGCAGCAGATACTCGCCAACAAATTCAATAAGTGCCTGGCCATCGACCAATTCGTGCCACGGGCCACCATCGCCTCAACGCCGCTGACCGACCCGGCGCTCTGGGCAGATGTGCAGGATCCGTTGTTGTCGATGTTGCACTACGATTACATCGGCTACCTGCCGGACGACATCCTGGTGAAGGTCGACCGCGCCAGCATGGCCGTGAGTCTCGAGGCGCGCGCGCCACTGCTCGACCACCGGGTGCTGGAGCTGGCCTGGTCGCTGCCGCGGGAGTACCTGTTCGACGGCAATACCGGGAAACGTGTCCTGCGCGACCTGTTGAAGCGCTACGTACCGCGCGACCTGATCGACCGGCCAAAGCGGGGATTCAACGTGCCGATCAAGGAATGGCTGGTGGGCCCTCTGCGCGACTGGGCGGAAGCGCTGCTCGCGGAAGACACACTGCGCGCGCAGGGCGTGTTCGATGTCAGGAGTGTCCGGGACGCGTGGCACCAGCACCTCTACGGCTGGGCCAATCACTCGGAGCTCATGTGGTCCGTGCTGATGTTCCAGGCGTGGTGGCAGGCACAGTCCTCCCCGCCCTGACCCCTCACCTCAGCCCGGCAACGCCGAGTCACCCCGCTGCCTCCGCGCGGACATTGGGGTAAGCGCCCGGCTTGACAAATGACCTGAACGTACACGCCGTGAGACTCGCCTGCTGCGCGCTGCATATGACGATCCCCATTTTTATAAGTTTCATGCGCTTAAGGCACATACTTCATGGAATTTGCAGACATTCCCTCGCGCCGTTGCGACGCTGCGCCGAGGCTGATACGACGGCCCGGGGAACGCGTTTGCACCGGGTGCAGGAGTGTTTCTCGGGGATAGTTCACGCCGGTCGTTGGTATTATTTCCTATAAGGTGCCAAGCCCCGAATGTTAGGATTAGTTCCCATCAGGTCACCCTTTTTCAGGGCCTGAGTGAAGGGTGTCCACGTGTACGCAAACCTGTACAAACGACTAACAAGTGGCCCGTAAAACCAGCTGTGGAATTTATTGAAATGAGCTTCAGTCCTCTGCGTTGAGGGGATGAGCGGCGCCTGTTTCGGGTTTTGTCATTCCGGCAAACGGGACGTCCCAAACGAGGAATCGACCTTGCCACAAGTCAATCTGAATGCCACGTCCAACCGCAACCCGCTACCCTTTCGTCCGGCCGACTTCGGCACGCTGACCGAGGCGCTCGACTACGCCGCCCAGGGTGAAACCGGCTCCAATTTCTACACTGGCCGGGGCGCCATCTACGCCAGCCTGCCCTATGCCGAATTGCGCGTACAGGCACTGGAACTGGCCCACCAACTGCTGGGCCTCGGGCTCGCAAAAGGCGATCGCGTGGCACTGGTGGCGGAAACCAACCCGGATTTCATTCGCTTTTTCTACGCCTGCCAGTACGCCGGCCTGATCCCCGTCGCGCTGCCCGCGTCCGTCAAGGTCGGTGCGCACTGCGCGTATGTGGCGCAGTTGCACCTGCTGTTGAAATCCAGCGATGCCGCGATCGGCGTCGCTTCCGAGGGCTACCTGCCCTTCCTGCAGGAAGCCAGCAATGGGCTCGACCTGCGCATGGTAGACGCGCCCGAGGCCTTTTACGCCCTCCCCAGCGCGATCCAGCCGCTGCCAACCATCGATCCGGAGGATATCTCCTATATCCAGTACACCTCCGGCAGCACGCGCTTCCCGCGCGGGGTGGTCATCAAGCACCGCACTGCCATGGCCAACCTGCACGGCATCGTCGCGCACGGCCTGCGGATGAACGCGGATGACCGCATGATGTCGTGGCTGCCCTTCTACCATGACATGGGGCTGGTGGGCTTCGTGCTGGTGCCGATGGCGGCCCAGGTCTCCATCGACTACCTCGATACCCGTGAGTTCGCGATGCGCCCGCGCATGTGGCTCACGCTGATGACCCAGACCCGCGCCACGATCTCCTTCGCGCCCTCGTTCGGCTACGACCTCTGCGCGCGCAGGGTCCGCCCCAGCGATATTGAAACCTACGACCTGAGCAACTGGCGGGTCGCCGGTATCGGCGCGGAGATGATCCGCCCGCAGACGCTGGAACATTTCGCCGAGATGATGGGGCCGGCCGGTTTCGATCGCCGCGCATTCCTCGCCTGCTACGGCATGGCGGAATGCACACTGGCCATCAGCTTCTCACCGCTCTGGTCGGGTTTTACCACGCACTACCTTGACGCCGACCACCTCTCGGACTTCCACCAGGCGGTGCTGATGGACGCAGACGACAAACAGGGCCGCGGCCGGCACTTCGTCAACTGCGGTTCGCCCCTGCCCAACTTTGAAATTGAAATCCGCGACGACAACCGCGTGCTGGAGGACTGGCAGAGCGGCGTGATCTACCTGCGCGGCCCCAGCGTCATGTCCGGCTACTTCAACTTGCCGGAAGAGACCAGCCACGCACTGTGCGAAGACGGCTGGCTCAACACCGGCGATATCGGCTATCTGGTCGACGGCGTACTGACCATCACCGGGCGCAAAAAAGACCTCATCATCATCCACGGGCGCAATATCTGGCCCCAGGACCTCGAGCACGTGGCGGAAACCCAGCCCGAAGTGCGCGCCGGCGACGCTGTGGCGTTTTCCGCGCCGAACAGCGACGGCGATGAACTCTGCGTACTGATGGTGCAGTGCCGTGAGACAGATCCCGTCAAACGCAACAACCTGGTTCGCCGCCTCACTGCCCTGGTGCGCATGGAAATGAGCCTGGACTGCTATGTGGAACTGGTGCCAATCCACTCCCTGCCCCGCACCTCCTCGGGCAAACTGTCGCGCTCCAAGGCGCGAATCGACTTCATCAATGGCAATGACACCGACAAACTCGACGCCGCCAGCGCGGAAGTACGCCTGAGGGTCGCTTCAGCCTGATCCCCAGCGGTTGTCAGATCGCCGTTACCGGCGCCACTGGATTCATCGGCACCCGTCTCTGTCTGCTCCTGCTTGAGCGCGGCTACCGGGTGCGCGCCCTGGTGCGCAATCCCGCCAAAGCTGCGGCACTCGCCGAGCGCGGCGCGCAACTTATCACTGGGGATCTGGATGATTCGCAGGCGCTGTTGCGGCTATTGGCCGGCTGTGATGCGGTGGTGCACGGCGCCGGCGCGGTGCGCGGCAATTCGCAGGCAGATTTCGATCGCATCAATGTCACCGGCACAGCGGCGATGCTGGCCGCAGCCAGGGCACAAGCGCATCCGCCCCGTTTCCTGCTGGTCTCGTCGCTTGCGGCCCGCGAACCAGCGCTGTCGTGGTACGCCCACAGCAAGCGGGACGGGGAAGTGCTGCTGGAGCGCGCGGCGGATTTGGACTGGACCATCCTGAGGCCGCCCGCCGTGTACGGCCCTGGCGACCGGGAGATGCTGCCGATTTTCCAGTGGATGCGCAGGGGCATCGCCCTGGTGCCGGGCGCGCCGGAGGCGCGCACCGCCCTGATCCATGTGTCGGACCTGGTGGCGGCGATACTCGCCTGCCTGCAAAGCCCCGGCGCGAGGCACCAAACGCTGTCCCTGTGTGACGGCAGGCCGGGCGGCTACAGCTGGCGCGAACTGGCCGAAATCGCCGCGCGGTACTGGTCGCGCCCGGTGCGCCTGTGGCAGGTGCCGCGCTGGTTGCTGGACGGCGTTGCGGTGCTGAATAGCACCACTGCCGGACTCACCGGTCGCGCGCCCATGCTCACTGCGCCCAAACTGCGGGAATTGCGCCACCCGGACTGGGTGGTGGACAACAACGCCATCACTGCGGCCACCGGCTGGGTGCCCTTGGTTACTCTCAGCGCGGGCCTGGCAACGCTCAAAATACCGCCACTTTGACCGGGAACCCGGCAACAGTGCTGGGCTATAATGGCAGGCCATTTTTGACAGAACTGCATCCAGGTAACTTCACCCGTGGCTGAATTCATCGTCGGTAATCCGCTGCGCAAATGGGCGCGCGACCATCGGCTGCTGCGCGAGGCGCTGTGGCGCCTGGATTTCGCCTTTGTCTGGCTGTTGATGCAGGTCGCGAGGTGGCTCCCCGTAGACACCGCGTCCCGGCTCGGCGATGCCGTGGGCCGGTGGATAGGCCCGAAGCTGAAGGAGAAAACCGCCATCTTTCGCGCCAATATGGCGACTGCCTTCCCCGACATGGATGACGCTGAACTCGGGCAACTGGTGACCCGCGCCTGGGGCCGAGGCGGCCGCGTCCTCGCGGAATACCCGCATCTGGCCACCATCCTCAATGACGCGGATCGCCTGCAGATCGATATCCGCGAGCCCATCGAGACGTATTCCAATCCCAGCCGACCCTGCGTGGTCGTCACCGCCCACCAGAGCAACTGGGAGGTGGTGTGCTCCGCCATGGCGAAACTCGGCATGCCCAATGCCAGCCTATATTCGCCACCAACCAACCCGTTGCTGGATCGCATGCTGTTGCAGTCACGGCGCGCCCTGAATTGCGAGCTGCTGCCGGCGGAGAACAGCGCGCGACTGTTGATGCGGGCCCTGAAGGAAGGCCGCACGGCGGCTATGGTGATGGACCGCCGCGTCGACGATGGCAAACCCGTGCAATTTTTTGGACGCGAGAAACCTTCTACCATCATGCCAGCCAAACTGGCGTTGAAATTCAACTGCGAACTCATTCCCGTACAGGTGGAGCGCCTGCAGGACGCGCGCTATCGCGTCACGTTTCACCCGCCGGTGCGGCCGCGCGATACCCGCGTCGATGAAACCATCCAGGCGATCGACATGATCCAGCAGGTTCACGGGCAATTCGAGGACTGGATTCGCCAGCACCCGGAAGACTGGTTCTGCTCAAAACGCCTGTGGCCAAAAAGTAAACTGCCCGTAACCGAGGAGGTCGGCCGCAATGCCGGCCGCGATACTTATGCAACCTGATTCCCTGCATCCTGAGCCCCTGCGCTCCGATCCGCTCAAGGAGCGCGCGCCGCACCAGTCCATACGCCTGTTCGAGAACGAACTGCTGGAGCGCCTCTCCCACGTCCACCCCATCACACCATTGGTGATGTGGGCCCCGATTGCGGCGTGGCTGCTGTGGCGCGCTGTCGCGACCTACCACCTGCCCGTCTGGCCGGTGGCGGCCATCGCGCTGGCCGGCATGCTGGTCTGGACGTTCAGCGAATACTGCCTGCATCGCTTCCTGTTCCACTTTGATGCGCGCAGCAAGGCCGGCAAGTGGCTGGTATTCCTGTTCCACGGCAACCACCACGAGGATCCCAAGGACAAAACCCGGCTGGTAATGCCGCCCGCCGGCGCCATTCCCATCATGATCGTGCTGTACCTGCTGTTCGGGCTGGTCATTTCGCAGCCGTGGATACAACCGTTCTGCGGGGGCTTCATCATCGGCTACCTGATCTACGATTACATCCACTACTCCACCCATCATTTTCCGATGAAAAACCCGCTGGCCAGATATCTCAAGCACTATCACCTCAAACACCATTATTCGAGCGACGGCGGCCGCTACGGCGTGAGCTCACCGGTGTGGGACTGGGTATTCCGCACCGATCCGGACCGCAACTGAGCCAGTAACTGGTGCCCGAGTTTTACCTGGTACCCAAGCGGCTGGCGCGCAAAGCGCCATTCGTGGGTGCGCTCGCGCAGCGCATCGAGAGCGCGCTGTTCCGCAGCGTCTTCTGGCTCATGCGCAAGCTCAGCGTGGAGCGTGCGCTGCGCCTGTCGGCGCTGGTCTTTGGCCTGGCCAGCCGACGCTCGGACAAGGCAAACAAAGCCAGGGAAAATCTCGCCATAGCCTTTCCCGAGCGCTCCGCGCAGTGGCGGAAACAGACCACTCGGCAGATATTCCGCTATCTCGGCGTCTCCGCGGCGGAGCTGATCAAGCTGGACCAGATCTGGCAGGAACGCGAGCAGCGCATCGAGTTCGTACTCGAGCCCAGGGCGCTGGAGCATATGCAGAGCGGGCGCGCAACGATCTTCGTCACCGCCCATGTGGGCGCCTGGCAGGTTGCGCCGCTGGTGACGCGGCAGTATGGGTTCGATATCAGCACGATATACGCTCCCGAATCCAATCCGCTGATGAATGACCTGATGCTGCAGCTACGCAAGTCGATCGGCGAGCGCCTGATTGCCGCCGACGCCGGGCCGCGCCCGTTGATCAAGGAGTTAAACGCGGGCCGCAGCATCGTCATGGCCATCGACACGCGCCCGGATACCGGAAAACTCATCCCCTTCTTCGGCGTGGAAGCGCTGAGCAACACCAGCGCGGCCGGGCTGGCGCTGCGCACCGGCGCCGCGCTGGTTGCAGCGCGCGCGGAACGGCTGCCCGATGCGCGCTACCGCATCACCGTGTATGACCCGCTGCAGAGCCCGATTCCTGATGCGCCAGTGAAAGAGCAGGCGGCGGCGCTCACCGAGATGGCCTACCGCCTGTTCGAGCAGTGGATCACCGAATACCCGGAGCAGTGGATCTGCCTGAAACGGCGCTGGCCGAAAGTGCACAAACTCTAAGCTCCCACCATGACAGCTAACCGACGTAACACCGCCAGCCCGGAGGCGCGATTGCAATCGAGCATCGCATCGCGCGCGACGCGTCATTCCAACTGCCGGGACAGGAGCACAGCATCACGATGTCAACACAGCGCAGCGTAGCCGTCTGCATCTGCACGTTCAGGCGGCCACAGGGGTTGCGGCGGCTGCTCGCCGCTCTGGAAGTGCAGCAGTTCACTCTGGGTCCCGCGCCCTCGATGGTGATTATCGTGGTGGATAACTCACCGGACGGTGATGCGGAACCCACCCTCAAGGCGCACCAATCCACGTGGCCGCTGCACTGTGTGCACGAACCCTGCCCCGGAATCTCCTACGCCCGTAACGCCGCCATTGCGGCGGTGCCAGCAGACACGAATTTCATCGCCATGATCGACGACGACGAGGAGCCGTCCGCGCAGTGGCTTGATCACCTGCTGGATGCCCAGGCCCGCAGCGGGGCCGATGTGGTCGTCGGGCCTGTGCTGCCGGTGTTTCCCGACGGGACGCCGGACTGGGTTCAAGCCGGCGGCGTGTTCTACAAGCCGACGAACATGCACGAACTGTATGACCTGCACCCCGACCCCGCTGCAGCGACCTGCAATGTCCTGATCCGCGCCCGGCTGATTGGAAGTGGTGGACTGCAATTTGATCCTGCGCTCGCACTCAGTGGCGGAGAAGACAAGATGCTGTTCCAGTTGATGAAGCGGCAGCGCTACCGGTTCGCCTGGGCCGCGTCTGCGCTGGTTCGCGAGTGGGTTCCCGCCGACCGCGCCAACTTCGCCTACATGTGGCAAGAAGCCGTTCGGCGCGGCACGGTGAAGCACTATGTCAAATGCCAGTTGAAATCCACCTCCGCGCTGCACTCGTCGCGTATCGGCCTGCGGATGGCGTTGTTCTGCGTGGCAGGCATCCTTCGAGACGCGCTGTATCTGCTGGCGAACGCGTGGCGTGGGCGTCGCGCGATGCTACCGCACGCCCTCAACATCGCAGATCAGTTGGGAACGATTGCCGGTATTCTGCAGATCCCCAACCGGCACTACCGTCCCGGTAGAACCTCATGTTGAGGCTGTCGCTGCCGGAGACGGATCGACGCTGGAGCCTGGCGAACGTCGTATTCGTCACGTACACAGTGTTCCTGGCAGGGTACTTCCTTGTGCCAAACGCCGTGGATCTCTACAAGTTCTATGTAGCAGCCGTATTCCTGCCGGGCCTGTTCCTGTTGCCTGCAGCCCTGCAATTCACCAGGGCAAGTGCTATCTGGCTAAGTCTGCTGGCATATCTGGCGTATATGCTCTTGAGTTCGTTGTGGAGCGACAACTTTTCTATCGCGATCCTGTGGCGTGACATCCGCTACGTCGCGTTTATCGTTTCGTTCATCCTGTTGACATTGTACTTCTTCGGACGTGACCGACGGTTGCCGGATACCATTTTGCAGATTGTCGCTTTGATCGCGATCGTTGCCGCGACTGTGTCGGTAGCAACCTTCCCCGGCCTGCTCACGCTACCAGAGTGGACAGACGATCGCCTGATCGGTTTGGGTACGATGAGCAATCCGAATCCCAGCGCATTCATCTACGGTTTTTTCGGCGTGGTCGCGGTCGACTTTGCGCGCCGCCATCGCGGTGGAGCGCTCGCGAAGGTATTTGCCATCGGCGCTGCTGTGATCGTCGTATTTATCATGCTGACGCAGAGTAATACCGGCTTGCTGGCAATGGCCACGGCCTGCTCGTTGCTGTACCTGACCGACCATCGCGGCACTGGGGCAGCTCGCCCCGCCCTGTTCACAGGGCTGGTCATGGCCGCTGCTACCAGTGTGTATCTGGCATGGGCGCTTGGGTTGATGAATAAAACGATCGATCTGGGGTTCGTCAACCGCCTGCCTATCTGGCAATACGTACTGGAGTCATGGCGATCCGCGCCGCTACTGGGCCATGGTTACCAGGTGACCATGTTGGTGGGATTGGACGGCGGGGAAAGTGAGTTCAACTACGCTCACAGCCTGTTTCTCGCTACGTTGCGCGATGGCGGCCTGCTGGGTCTGGCGCTGTTGTTGCTGCTGTATTTTTTTGCGCTACGCGCTGCGCTCAGGATGGCGTTGACGCAACGCCGCGCTCTGTATCTGTGCCTGTTTGTATTCGGCCTCGTCTGTGTACTGGTCGATACCGACAGAATCGTAACGCGGCCACGGGAACAGTGGATTATTCTCTGGCTGCCGCTGGCCTGCCTGATTGCATACGAACTCGGCTTGACGGGCGAATCGTCCACGGATTCCCCCACTGCACAACGCGGTCATGCGCCGAAAAATACGCGATGATAGCCAGCCACTGCGCGCTCAAGCGAAAACTCCTGTCCGCGCTGACGCAGTTGGTCCCGATCGGGCTCGGTTGCCAGAGCCGCCAGAATTGCCCGGGACATGCTCTGCACATCATCGACCGGCACCAGCGCGCCGTACTTTCCACCATCGAGAATTTCCGCCGGCCCGCTGGGGCAGTCCGTGCTCACAACGGGGCAGCCCGCCAGCAACGCTTCGACCACCACATTGCCAAAGCCCTCGAATCTTGACGACAGGACGAAAACGCGGGACGCGCGTAGAAAAATATGTGGGTTGCTCTGAAAACCTGCCAGTGCGACGTCGTCAATAACTCCCAGCTCGGTTGCCAGCGCGACGAGCTCCTGCCGGTGATTCGCCTGATCGTTGGACGACTCGTCGCCACCGAGGATCACCAGATGCGCGACAGTCTGGCGTCGCACGGCGGCGAATGCCCTGATCAGCAAGGGGAAGTTCTTCTGATCAACCAGGCGCCCTATTCCCAGGATTACCGGCGGCGAGCCCGGTGAAAACCAGGGATGCGACGGCCTGGCGACAGCATCCTCTGCCGACTCCCTCACGATCACCGGGTTGTACACCACCTGCACACGGGCCGCATCCAACCCGAGAAAGTGAATTGCGTCTTCAGCGACGCCGCGCGAGGAGGCAATCACCGCATGCGCCCTGGGAAAACAATAGCGGGACAGCGGTGTCATGCTATTCGCCTGACCCTTGCCACTCTTGCGACTGTACTCATCACGGCTTGAGATGGCGTTCTGTATACCAATATACAGACGTGTTTGAATATCGCCCGTCGATGCCGCCAGCACCATACAGATCCCGGATTTGCTCAGCGCGGAGGAGATGACTGCGGGATGAGTGGTCCGCAGGTAATCAACCAGCGCCGGAATGTAGCGAAAACTTCGGGGCACTTTGCGGGCGGATGCAAGCCAGAACAGGATACCGCCGAGTCCTTTCCAACCCGCCAGTCGCACCGCGCTGAACAGCCCCGCCGGTTTGCTGACCGGTGACAACACCACAAGGTTGACAGTCTCTGGAACGCTGTCGCATAAATCACCACGCCGTTCGAACACTACCAGATCGACGCCATACCCCATTGCGGCGAACCCCGAAGCCATCTCCAGGACAACGCGTTCGGCGCCACCACCATCGAGATTATCCAACAGGAAGGAGACCCGACGCGGATTTATCGGTCCTGCGTTTAGCACCATGCGATCATCTTCTGCGTCTAGTAAAACTGCGGGAGGAGGTCGCGTGCACCACGCGCCTGGCATGCGAAGCCATTATAAATCCCCTGCTGGTTCCGTCCAGCATCGCCAGATTCAGAGGCTTCAAACGGAGCCGCGAGCCCGGCACTCGGCTCGCAACAGTGTTTTCGGACCCCGTGCATTCCGCTAGAATGCGCGTACTTTCGTCTCCCGCCCTGCGCACGTCACGGAGCAAACGACATCGCCTCCACGCCACAACAACGCACGCGACTCTGGCTGACCTCACCGCACTTTTATCCCACGTACGGCGGGGCGCAGAACCGCTATCGCAGCTACATCCCCGGCCTGCTGGAGCGCGGACTGGACGTGCGGGTGATGACCGGCACGCCGCAGGTCGAGGAGCGCAGCGAGGCCGATACGCAGGTGGACTGGTACTCGGCGGCGCCGGGTAGCTGGCTGCCACCAACGCTGCTCGACGGCGCCGCGCTGGAACGGATACGGCTGCCGGACACCAAGAACCGGCTGCGCACACGCATCTACTACGATGCGCTGCTAGAGGTGTGCCAGCGGCCAGCCGACGGCCCCATCGTCGCGCAATTGCTCACCAACATGCGTCCGCAGGCATTGCCGTGGCTGCAACGGCTGAAGGACAGCGGGGTCGCGACGGTGTATTCAGTGTCGCAGTACCCCACCTGGCAGCAGAAGCCACTGAAGCGCATCTTCCGGCGGACGGGTTACAGGAAGGTCTATAACGCATTCGATGCCCTGGTCACCAACAGCGAGACGATCGCGCAATTCCTGCGCGATATCGGGGTAAGCACGCGTATCGAGTACATTCCCAACGGAGTCAACCTGCGGCGCTTCCACCCTGCCCGGACCGACGACGAGAGGCGGCACGCGCAGGCGCTGCGCGCGCGTTTTGGCATACCGGAGCAACACAAGGTCATCGCGATGGTCGGCGCCATCATGCCGCGCAAGGGCCCGGATAAAGTGCTGCAGGCCTGGCGCAGCATCCTCTCGCAGTTTCCCGACACCCACCTGCTGTTCGTCGGTCCGCGCGCCGATACCCACGACCCCAAGCTGCAACAGTTTGCTGCGGAACTCGCCGAACTCGTTGCCACGTCGGGCGCGGCACACCAGGTGCACTTCACCGGTATCGTGGACGACGTTGAGAACTACCTGCGCGCTGCGGATGTGTTCGTCCTCGCCTCCAGCCGCGAGGGCACACCCAATTCCGTGCTGGAAGCCATGGCCACGGGATTGCCCTGCCTGGTCACGCCCTTCCTGGGGATTTCCGCAGGCATCGGCCGCGCGGCAGAACACTACCAACTCGTGGAGCGCGACAGCGCGGCCATCGCCAGCGCGCTTACGGGCCTGCTACGGGATGCACAACTGCGGAAGGCCTGCGGTGAGCGCGGCCTGCAGTTCGTCGTCGACCATGTCGACCAGCAGCGCAGCCTCGATCGCTACGCCGCGCTTTACCAGGAACTCGCTGCCGCTGCGCAGCGGCGCTAGCGCTCAATACATCAGGCTCTCTTTGTGTGTCACCAGCGGTTGTCCTGTCAGCAGCCGCCGCGTTTTCTTGATCGCCATGCGCAGCGGCCGGTGCTCCTCGAATACCACGATGAACACTTTGCGGTAATAGTCCTGCGGACAGTGGATACGGCGAACACCGTGCCAGGAATTGCCGCGGCGGCCGAACAGCAGGCTGCGGTTGTCCTGCGTGGCAGCCGGGTAAGCGGCGTCGAAGTCCTCGAACGACGGCGCGGTGTCGGCCGGGAATCTGCCCTTGTCGTCGAGAATCACCGTCTCGCCGCCCCAGTCCCAGCTCCAGTCACGCTCCGTGTTCAGGTAGAAGATCTGTGAGCCGAGCTTGCCGCGGGAGTCGCAGTGCGGCGAGACCTCGCCGCCGTTGGGCGTGAAATGCCAGTGGAAACGGAAGTGCACATGGGACACATCGAGCAGGCGGCAGATCAGCCGTCGATACGTGTCGCCGCACAATTCTTCGATGAAATCGCGCCACACGGGGGCCAGGTCCATACCGCGCTCATAATCCAGGATATAGCGGTCGTGGCTCGCCTGGCCGTGCTTGCGCTGCTTGCCAAAGAACGCGTCGAATCGCGCCACATCGGGCAGGTTGGCGAGCAACTCCGGATAGCGCTCAGGGACGATGAAGTACTGGGGGTTCACCCAGGGGAACGGCGCCTGCGCCTGGAACCGCACGGCGTCCAGTGCGTCCAGGACGGCGGTATTGAGGAAAGTTGAACGGGGCATTGCAGCGAAACCGGCGGGAATTGGCGCCAGTCTACGGCCGCCGCGCGAACTGCGACAGCCGGAATTTTGTGCAGTAGTGGCACTCTCGGCCGTGCGCTAGGCCGTTATCACCATCGGCGCCCGCTGCAGGCGCGATTTCCTGTCGCGGGCGTTCACGCAGGAGAGCGCCGCGCCGCTGATGCGGGCAGTGCGCAGGTCGCCGAATGGCGAACCCATTCCGCTGTTGACGATCAGCGCCACCGACAGGTCGCGCGCGGGATCGGCCCATGCGCCGGAACCGCCGAAGCCGAAGTGGCCGAAGGCCCGGCGCGGGAAACCGCGCGTCGTCGCCACGCCATGGTAGCCCAGGCGCCAGCGCATATCGAAAGGAATTACCGAGAGCTTGCCGGTCGGTTTCTGCAGGGTTGTTGCCTGTTCCAGAATGCCTGGCGATAACAGGCGCACGCCGTCGAGCTCACCGCCATTGGCCAGCAGCGCGTAGAGCCTGGCCAGCGAACGGGCGGTGAACAGCCCGTTGGCGGCAGGAATCGCCACCCGCAGGGTTTCGGGCGAACCGAAATCGAAGCTGCTCACGCCGCGCGGGGCGAGCGCATCAAACAGGCTGGCGAGATCCGAATCCATGCCCACGCGCCGCAGCAGCCGGCTCAGCCGGCTGGCGCCGGCCTCGATCCTGCTGCCCAGCGAGGTGTTCGCGAGCCGCTGGGTCGACTCGGGAAACAGCAGCGTAGCCGCGCGCGGGATTTCGCGCGCCGGCGCACCGATGAACAGGCCGTCGAGGTGCAGGGGGCGCGCAATCTCCTTCTGCACCAGATCGGAAAATTTCTTGCCGGTGACACGCTGGATGATTTCGCCTACGAGGAACCCGAACGTCAGCCCATGATAGCCCGTGCGCGCGCCCGGCGCGTGTGCCGGCGTGGTCCGCTCGATGGCGCGGATCATGTACTTCCAATCCCGCAGGCGATCCACGTGATCGATCATCTGCCGGATGTGGTACAGACCGGACTGGTGAGCCAGCACCTGACGCACCGTGATGTCCTCCTTGCCAGCCTGCGCAAACTCGGGCCAGTAGCGCGACACGCGCGCATCGTAATCGATGAGTCCGCGATCGGCGAAAATGTGCAGCAACGTGGCCGCCACGCCCTTGGTGGTGGAAAAGCTCGGCGCCATGGTGTCGCGCGTCCACAGTGTGCCGCGGTCGTCCTTGTAGCCGCCCCACAAGTCCACCACGCACTCGCCGCGATGGAACACACTGACTGCGGCGCCACCCGGGTAACGGTGCAGCTGCTCGCGCAGCGCCGCTTCCACGGCGCTGAAATCGGGATGAATGCGTCCGTCCAGATGCAGTCGGGAGAATCTCGGGTAGCGGATCGTCATGAATAGCTCCAGCAATGCCTTATCGTTATCGTGACCCCAGGCAGAAGAACCGGCACTGCCCCGCGCCGATGTCCTCGCTTCCAGAACATACCACAGCCGGCACCGCCTGTTGCAACACCAGCAGGATCGGGTGCGCAGCCGGTTTCCGGCTCAGTTGAGCAGGTGGTAACCGCGTCCAGCGAGGCAGCGCTTGACGACATCGACCTCGGTCCGTTCGCCCTCGTCCGCACCTTTCACACCGCCACCCACAGCGCCGGCGCCCGCGCCCGTGGCAGCGCCATGGGCGCCGCCAAAAATTGCGCCGGTAAGCCCGCCGACCACCGCGCCCGAGGCGGCGCCCTTGGCGGTTTTTTCGCCGGTCTTCACCTGGCCGCCGTAGCGACGGCAGTCGGCGAGATCCTGGCGGTACGCGTTCATGTCGACGCCTTTTTCATCGATGATGATTTCGTCGGTCGTGGTGCAGGCGGCAACCACCAGCACGCCCGCGACGACGAGACTGCGGTACTTCATGAGCATCCTCCGGCCGGGTTAACTCCACAGGGTGTTACCGGCACAGGCTAGCATGGCTGCTCCGGGAATGCGCCGGAAAACCTCCGCACCACTCGGTCTGCAGCCGCCACCGACGGGCGTTTCCTCGCCCACCTGCCTGCGCCGTTGGATGCTGTTCGCCAACGCGTGGACCGGCGGCGCACCCCGCCGTGTGCAAGCGCTCACATTCTGAAAAGACCCTTTCTTTTCTGGCTTTCGACCGGGTTTTGCGGCGCCGATCCGGTGCTGCACCGCGCACTTCGCCCCTGCTCAAAAAATGTACACTTTCCCTGTGATATTCGTTTTTGATACCGGACGCCTTATGTAGCATGCCATCAAGTAATCTCATTTGTGATGGATGTCTCAGAATGGCAAAGAGCAGAACGGCAGCGGTAAAAGGCCATGCGGGCAGAGAGCAACACGGGCGAACGGTGCAGAACGCACTGCGGGCGATGGGTCTGGCGGGGCTGCTGCTGGCGCCGGCGACGTTCGCCATGTCGGGCGATCTCACGGCCATGAAGTGCAACGAGGGCGTGGCGATCAACCGCAATTACGATCGCGTGCAGTGCACCTTCTCGCGCGAGCCCTATACCACACCGGGTGGAACCAGCAGCTTTCCGGCGTCCTACGTCATTCCCCACGTGATGCCGGCCGATGCCAAAACGCGCATCGTGGTGGACCTGCACGGCTATACCGCACTGCCAGTCAGCTGCACCGACAACAATGGGGCGCTCGCCGGCACGATCGTCATCAAGCACTGCGCGGCCTACTACCCGGATCACCGCGCATTTGCCGTCAAGGGCTCACTGCCGATGGACTGGTGGGGGATCTTCAAGGGCATCAATGGCAACGGCTATCGCATCGCGGAATCGCTGGCGCGCGCGCTGGAAAAGTGGGGGCAGTCTATCGACCTGGGCCGCGGCTTCACTCTGCGCGGCACCTCGTACGGCGGCACGGGCGCCATCCTGCAGAGCATGCTGCTGCCGCAGGGCAGCAACCTCGTGTCCGTCGTGCATGCCAATATCCCGCACACCCTGTTCGTGAATGCGGACACCGATGGCGACCGCGTCGATGAGCGCGGCCAGTACTTCCGCGACCCCGCCGTGCGCCTCGCCTGGGAAGACTTCGACATCACCAAAGCCGACTTCGCCAAGGCGGCGGCCAACGGTTCGGTCGCGCACATCTACTACCGCATCAACGGCGCGACCAATGACAACCTCGGTCGCGTCGATCTCGATTTCTTCCGCCTGTGCGAAAAGCACAGGATCGCCTGCTTCGGCACCTGGCACCAGGGCGGCCACAGTATTGCCGAGGCCGGCGTCAACCTGCCCTTCGGGCAGTTGTTCGACTCCCCGCAACAGGACGTGCGGCTCGACCAGGTGCTGCCGGTCTTCACCAGATCAACGGCGAACAACTGGGGCGTGCGCGGCCACTACAACCTCGGCCTGGCATGGGATGCCAGCGGCATCGTCAACACCCAGGACACGCTCTCGGTTCCCATACGCTACCGCCGCCATACCAACCTCGGGAAACTGCCCGACCAGCCGCTGTACGCGACATTCGACCTCACCCTGCGCAACAGCGCCGCCCAGAAACGCTGGCGGGGCCAGGACCTCGAATGGACGCTGGGGGCACTCTCCGGCCGCACGCAGGTTTCGTCCAATGGCACGATCACCATCCCGCGCCTGCAACTGAAGTCCAGCGAGGCGTTCACTGCGCTCAAGGTGCGGCCGCTGTCCAGCCAGGGAGACACACCCTCGCTGGTCTACACACGCCAGCCCCGGGCGCGCATTCCCATAGCCGGCTCGCCGATCGAGGAAGCGGCCAACTGGCAGCACGCCAGCGACGTGGGCAGGATCAACAACGGCATCGCGGAAGCGGACGTGGTGATAGACCACCTGAACGGCGAGGTCGACGTGATCCACAACTGCACGACCTCACCCGAGATCTGCGTCGCCCAGGAGGCGCGGGTCAGCCCCGACGGCACCAGGATCGTCTATTCCGTCGGCTATGGCAGCACGCTGACCGAGGTCTCGCACGAGGGCGTGAAGCTGGGTATCTACGACATCCCGGCCCTGACCGAGGCGAAGCTGTGGATCTACGACCTCGTCACCAATGCCCGCTACCCCATTCCCAACCACCCGCCGGGCGTCATCGACCGGCAGCCCGACTGGGTCGATAACGACACGATCGTATTCGCCAGCAACGCCGGGAACACCTTCCCCTACCGCAACCAGTTCCCGCTGCACCAGGGGCCGGGGCGCTGCTTCGCCGCGCCGGAATGCGTGTCGCAGGAGTACGGCTACGGCCCGGCGGGGCGCTCGCTGCAGATCTGGACCATGGACATCGACGGCAGCAATGCGCGCAACCTGACGCCGCACGAGCAGATGGCACTCTCGCCTGCCGTAATGACCAATGGCGACATCCTCTACTCCTGCTGGAATGCGCACGGCAATCGCAGCTTCGACACCGCCAGCAGCGTGGGGCCGTCAACGTCCAAGAACAAGTGGTGGCTGTGCCGCATGGACGGCAATGGCGCCGATGCGACCGTCATTCTCAACGGCCACAAGTCGCCCACCCTGAAAACGCGCAACTGGCTGACCGAGATCCAGGGCGGCGAGGGCGAGACCCATCTGCGCGCGCTGCGTTCCGCAGCCGAGATCTTCAAAGGCAAGCTGGCAGTAACCAATTACTACCGCGGCAATCACACCGGCAGCATGGGCATCATCTTCGGCATGGACTACGTGAATCCGCACGTGGAAGGCTGTTCCACGGAACAGTGCTACACCGACGGGACCTACAAGAGCGCGCGGCCGGGCTCTGGCCGCTACATCCCGGGCAACTTGCGCGCGATCACACCCTACGGCACCGATCAGGATATGAACGTGCGTCGCCACAAGGACGGGCGCGCGGCCGGCAAGGCGGGTTACCCCGCACCGCTGTCGAAGACCGAGTTCCTGATCACGCACGCCCGGGGCTCGTGTTACGAGATCACCCCCAACAAGGACGCCAACCGCACCTGGACCGGCGGCGAACCCACCTGCCAGAAAGCGATCTACAAGGTGAAAGTGCCGATGGTCACCAACCCCTTCGACACAGCGCAGATGGAATTGATCGCTGGCGGCGACCAGTGGCAGGCATTCGATGCGCGCGCGATCACCACCTACCAGGCACTGTACGGCCAGGCGGCGCCGCGCAGACCGCCGGCGCTGGATGCGCGCAAGGCCTGCTACCTGCAGGTGGTCGATGCGCGCAAGGCAGAGCTGTACGCCCCGCGCCCCTACGACTGGATGAAGACGCTGTATGAACAGTGCAACACGCAGGGCTGCGCGGTGAACACCGAGAACCCCAACTTCCACGCGCAGACTATCGCCGCGCTGACCGTCTATCTGCCCGAGATGTGGGACTTCTCCTACAGCGGGAGCAACAAGGACGCGTACCGCGCGACCATCAACAACATGGGGCACAAATCCATCGCCATCCTGGGTTCGCAGCCGCTGGAGGCGGATGGCTCGGTGAAGATGCAGGTCCCCTGCGAGACGCCGCTGCTGATGGCGGGCACCGACAAGAACGGCATGGCGATCGCGCACGATGAGACGCTGCTCTCGCTGCGCGACGGCGAAACGCGCACCTGCCACGGCTGCCACGACGGACATTCGAGCGAGCGCGCCAAACAGATCGGGCTGCCGGCAACGGAGCGCTTCAAGGCGACGCTGGCCGCCGCCAACACTCCGCCGCTACCCGCTGGCGAGGATCCAATCACGTTCGCCGAGATTGCACCGATCCTGAACCGGCGCTGCACGGGCTGCCACCAGGACATGCGCGATACTGACGGCCTGTTGTACTCGCGCCTGACGCAGGACTACCAGCAGATCGACTGGGCCTGGATGGCGCGCAAAACCAGCCCGCGCGGCGACTACCAGCTGGCGCGGCCCTACACCAGCAAATGGGTAGCCAAGTTCGCGCGCGACTCACTGCTGTACTGGAAGTGCGTGGGTTCGCGGCAGGACGGTCGCACCGACGAGCAGTACGGCAATGACATCGACTTCGGACCTGCCCATCCGACGCAGGCGACCGCGGCAGAATGCAAACTGCTGGGGCGCTGGATCGACACCGGCATACAGAACTAGGCGCGCGCCAGCAACAGGTGCGTGTAGCTCTGCGCCAGGCCGTAGCCTGCGACGCGCCGGCTGATGGCTGCGTCGATGTCGGGTTCCGGTGTGGATATGGATCTGGTTTTGGAAGTGGGTGTGCGCAACGCTGCATCCTCGCTATTATGAGTGCCGGCTTGGCGCCGGTTGCCGCATGCGCGCGCCGCAGCGCCACCACTTTATACGCAAATGCCCGACCAGCCTCTATCCATCCGCTGCCACGCCGAGGAGAACCCTATGTCTTACAACACCCTGCGCTACGAGGTCGCCGACCACATCCTGACGCTCACGCTGAACCGGCCGGAGCAGCTCAACGCGTTCACGGTGGAGATGGCGCACGAGCTGATCGAGGCCTTCAACCGCGCCAGCTCCGACGATGCGGTGCGCGCCGTGGTGGTGACCGGCGCGGGCCGGGCCTTCTGCGCGGGGATGGATCTCTCCGTCGGCGGCAACGTGTTCGGCCTGAACGAGACGCTGCAACCCACGCTGCAGGATATGGAGCAGCGCCTCGACGATCCCGCGATCATCGCCGGCGTGCGCGACACCGGCGGGCGGGTCACGCTCGCGATCTACGACTGCAACAAACCGGTGATCGCCGCGATCAATGGCGCCGCCGTGGGCATCGGCGCCACCATGACCTGCGCCATGGACATCCGCCTCGCCTCGGAACACGCGCGCATCGGCTTCGTGTTCAACAAGATCGGCATCACGCCGGAGGCCTGTTCGAGCTGGTTCCTGCCGCGCATCGTCGGCATCTCACGCGCGCTGGAGTGGGTGTACACCGGCGAAATCCTGAAGGCCGAGGAGGCGCTGGCCGGCGACTTCGTCAAGGCGGTGGTGCCCCCCGAGCAGTTGCTGGAGGAGGCGTACAAGATCGCCCGACGCATCGCCGCGCACGACCCGGTCGCCATCGCGCTGTCGCGGCAGATGATGTACCGCTGCGCAGCGCAGCCCCATCCCATCGAGGCACACAAGGTGGATTCGCTCGCCATCTACTACCTGAGCCGCACCAGCGGCAAGGAGGGTGTGCGCTCCTTCCTGGAAAAACGCGCGCCGGTCTTCAGTCAGCGCACGTCCACCGACATGCCACCTTTCTATCCCTGGTGGGAATAGGATAACCGCGCCGTGCGTCCGCAACTCGCGTTCGCGTTCATCTTCGTCACCGTGCTGCTGGATTCCATCGGCTTCGGCATCATCATGCCGGTCGTGCCCCAACTCATCATGGATATTTCCGGCGACACGCTGACGCACGCGGCGCGCACCAGCGGCTTCCTCATGTTCGCCTTCGCCAGCATGCAGTTCATCGCCTCGCCGGTGCTCGGCAACCTGTCCGACCGCTACGGGCGGCGGCCGGTGCTGCTGTGCTCGCTGCTGGCGATGGGCTGCAACTACCTGTTGATGGGCTGGGCGCCGACGCTGCTGTGGCTGTTCGTCGGGCGCTTCATCGGCGGTATGTCGGCCTCCACTTACGGCATCGCCAACGCCTACGTCGCCGATACCTTCCCGCCCGAGAAGCGCGCCCAGTATTTCGCGCTGCTGGGCGCGGGTTTTGGCACCGGCTTCATCGTCGGGCCGGCGCTGGGCGGCTTCCTCGGCGAGTACGGCCCGCGCACGCCGTTCTACGCGGCGGCGGCACTGACCTTTGTCAACGTGGTGTACGGCCTGCTGGTGCTGCCGGAATCGCTTGCGCCCGACCACCGCCGCGCATTCAACTTTTCGCGGGCCAATCCCCTGGGCGCGTTCCGGCAGTTGTGGCAGTACCCCACCGTGATCGCGCTGATCCTGGTGTACTTCTGCTACATGCTGGGCCACTTCGCGCTACCGAGTGTGTGGGCGTTCTTCACCATCGAGAAATTCAACTGGTCGCCGAGCGACATCGGTGTGTCGCTGAGCGCGGTGGGCGTGGCCATGATCTTCGTACAGGCCTACCTCATCCGCATCGTGCTGCCCGCCTGGGGGCCGATGAAGACCGCCGTCGTGGGGCTCATCGCCACGCTGGCAAGTTTCCTCGGCTATGCCTTCGTGCCGTATGCCTGGATGATGTACCCGGTCATCGTGGTAGGTTCATTGCAGGGCTTCGTCAGCCCGTCGCTGCAGAGCATCCTGTCCGCGCACATCCCGGCCAACGCGCAGGGCGAGCTGCAGGGCGCCATCGGCAGCATGAGCGGGCTGGTGGCGATCCTGAGCCCGCCGTTCATGACGCAGTTATTTTCCTACTTCAGTTCGGCGCGGGCGCCAGTGCACTTCCCCGGCGCGCCGTTTTTTGCTGCGGCGATTTTTACGCTGCTGGCGCTGGTGTTATTGCGGACGGTGGCCGCGCGGGCGCATCAGTCGACGGCTGCCTCGATGCGATAGACGGCGCCCTCGGCGTGATCGAGCACATACAATTCACCCGTGTTATCCTCGGCAAAGGATGAGATCGAAAGGTCGGTGTCCAGCATGACTTCCAGCGGCGGCAGCGCATTGAACAAGCGCATAATGCGGCCGCTGGCGAAATCGCCGAACACGTACGAGCCGATCATGCCGTTCATCAAAGTGCCGCGATATACATAACCGCCGGTGATCGAACGCCCCACGCTGCGGCCGTACTCCACCAGCGGATCGGTGAGGCCGGACGTCTGGCAACCGCTCAATGGGATATTGCAGTGCGCGCCCTCGCGAATCCGCCAACCGTAGTTGCCGCCGTTCACGATCTGGTTCACCTCCTCCCACGCGCCCTGGCCGACATCGCCCGCATACATGTAGCCGGTGCCCCAGTCGACGTTGAACTTCCAGGGATTGCGCAGGCCCCAGGCGTAGATTTCAGGGCAGGCCGCCGTGCCGGTGCCGGTGTCGCAGCGCGCGTTGCCGGCAAACGGATTGTCCGATGGAATCGTGTAGGGCACGGTGCGCACATCGATGCGAATGATCTTGCCCCACAGGTTGGTCGTATCCTGCGCGCGATTCTCCGGGTCATTGCCCGATCCCCCGTCACCGAACGCGACGCACAGCGACTCGACTGGACAAGGGGCAATCTGCCCACCGTTGTGGTTCTCATAGGGCTGCGGCAGCGTGAGGATGACGACCTCACTGTCCGGATCGAGCGTCCGGCCGCCATCGCGGCTGGTAAAACGCGAGATAACCGAGGTGAGCGACGGACTCGACCGCGTGTAATGCACGAACACGTGGCCGTCGAGCTCAAAACTGCCGACAAACGCCATGCTGAACAAGCCCTTCTCGCCACTGCTGTCGCCGACGCGATCGGAGATATCCAGGAAAACCGATGAACTGGCAACATCGTCCGTATTGTCAAAGACGCGAATGATTCCGCCCTGTTCGACCACGAACCAGCGGCTGGCATCGTACGGCACCTGCGCCATCGCGACCGGCCGCGAAAAGCTCAGCGCGGGGAATACCCGACGCAAGCGGATCGCGAACTCCGCCGACACCGTGGTACTGGTGAAGGTGCCGCTGACGCCGCCCACGGTCAGCACGGTATTCGTGTCGGTACTGCCGGTTGGCGCACTGGTGTGGCGCACACAGACCGACTGGAACGGGGTGATGGTGCCGGGCTCCGTGATAAAAAAGTCAGTGCAACCGATGGAATAGGCGCCGCCGCTCACGGAGATGGCGGTGTCGGCGGTCAAACCGGTGAAAGATACCTCGGCGGACGTAATCCGCGTCGACGGCGGGACATCGACCTGATCGACAAAGGTAAAGGCGTCGGGCGTGCTGTCCCCGACCACACCGGTCGTGCTGGCGAACGTAGCGCTGACTCCACCGACGGTCAGCTCGGATTCGGTGCGGGTGAGGGGGGTCGACGCACTGATGTGCCGCATGCACACCTGCTCGTTCGGGTTCACGGTGCCGGCCTCCATCACGTACAACTGCGTGCAACCAATGGAATACCAGCCACCGCTCACCGATATCGGGCTGGCCGTGTCGATACCGGTAATGGTCACCGGTGCGGAGATTACCTGCGCAGAGAGCGGCGTATCGAGTTTTTCGACAAAGGCAAAGGCGTCAGGCGTGGTGTCCGGCACTGGGTTATTCCCGCCGCCACTGCTGCCGCCTCCGCCGCAGGCGGCCAGAAAACACATCCCCATCGCCAGCAATGCCACCACTGCTCCATGTCCAGCCTGCATGATGAATCCCTCAATCCACGTCGCGTTTCACGTCTAACAGTCTAAAAAAGTCTCGATTGCGACTGGCTGCCGAACGCGTTTCGTCCTGATCATGGCTGCGTGCGTTTTCAGCACTGCCTCGGCTACTATACTGCGTTCCATCCTCGATTCGCTGACACAGGACACGGCTCATGGCAGACAAGGTAGTGCGCATCGGCGGCGCCAGCGGTTTCTGGGGCGATTCCGCGCGGGCCACCCCCCAATTGCTCGCCGTCGAAGGACTCAACTACCTCGTCTACGACTACCTGGCCGAGATCACCATGTCCATCCTCGCGCGCGCGCGCGCCAAGGACGACAGCAAGGGCTACGCCACGGATTTCGTCACCGCCGCCATGCAACCCAATCTCGCCGCGATCGCCGCGCGCGGTGTGAAGGTCATCTCCAATGCCGGCGGCGTCAATCCAGAGGCCTGTGTCGCGGCGCTGCGCGCGCTGATCGCACAGCAGGGACTGCAACTCAAGGTCGCCTGCGTGGTGGGCGATGACCTGCTGGAACAAAAAGCACAGTTCCACGCGCAGGGCGTTGCCGAAATGTTTTCCGGCGCCGCCTTCCCGGCGGCGGAGACCGTGCTCAGCATCAACGCCTACCTCGGCGCGTTTCCCATCGCACAGGCATTGACGCTCGGCGCGGATATCGTCGTCACCGGCCGCTGTGTGGACAGCGCCGTCACACTCGGCGCGTGTATTCACGCCTTTGGCTGGGGGCGGGATGACCGGGACCAACTCGCCATGGGTTCACTCGCCGGCCATATCCTGGAGTGCGGCCCGCAGGCCACGGGCGGCAATTTCACCGACTGGGAGCAGGTGCGCGATCTCGCGACGATCGGCTACCCCGTCGCGGAAATTACCGCCGACGGCAGCTTTGTGTGCACCAAGCCACCCGGCAGCGGCGGACTGGTGACGGTCGGCACAGTGAGTGAGCAGATGCTGTACGAGATCGGCGATCCGCAGGCCTATATCCTGCCCGATGTGGTGTGCGATTTTTCCACCGCCCGCCTCGAACAGGTGGGCGAGAACCGCGTGCGCGTGTCCGGCGCGATCGGCCGCGCCGCGCCGGACACCTACAAAGTGAGCGCAACGTACGCGGATGAATTTCGCGGCGGTACCTACCTCACGTTCTACGGTATCGATGCCGACCGCAAGGCGCGCGCGCTCGGCGAGGCGGTGTTCACCGCGGCGCGCAATACCTTCAAAACCCACGGCCTGCCGGACTTCAGTGAAACCAGCATCGAACTGATCGGGGCCGAGAGCCAGTTCGGACGATTCCGCGAGATCGAGGGCAGCCGCGAGGTGGCGATGAAGATCGCCGCCAAGCACCCGGTGATGGCCGGCATCGGCATCCTGCTCAAGGAGGCGGTGGGACTCGGCCTCGCCACGCCGCCGGGCTTGTCCGGCTTCGCCGGCAGCCGCGCCAGCCCGTCGCCGGTGGTGCGTCTGTTTTCCTGCACGGTGCCCAAAGCCGAGGTGCCGGTGCGCATCGCAATCGGCGATACCGTCGTGGCGTGCGCCGAGGAATATGGCCGCCCG
>CAYWWD010000010.1:0-64285 GCA_964461965.1 uncultured Halioglobus sp.
ATCGAGCAACAGGATATCCGGGTCGGAGAACAGCGCCTGGGCCAGCAGCACGCGCAGTTTCCAGCCCGGCGCCACCTGGCTCATTGGCCCGTCATGCAATTCCTGTGCGATGCCGGCGGCGATGAGGATCTCGCCGGCGCGGCTCTCGGCACTGTAACCGTCCAACTCGGCGAAACGGACTTCCAGTTCCGCAACCGCCATGCCCTCGTCTTCCGACATCTCGGCCAGGCTATAAATACGGTCACGCTCCTGTTTCACCTGCCACAGTTCCTCATGCCCCATCAGCACCGTGTCGATCACGCTGTACTGCTCGTAAGCGAACTGGTCCTGGCGCAGTGTGCCGACGCGCTCGTTCGGCGTAATGGAGACATTGCCCGCCGTGGGTGCAAGGCTGCCGTCGAGAATCTTCATGAACGTCGATTTGCCGCAGCCGTTGGCGCCGATCAGGCCGTAGCGGTTGCCGTCGCCGAACTTCACCGAGATGTTCTCGAACAGGGGTTTGGCGGCAAACTGCATAGTGATATTAGCAGTGGAAATCACGGGCGGGTCCTGGTGGGGGCGTTCAGTTCGGGTGTCGAGGAGGCGGGCGTGCAAAAAGGGGCGTACTTTAGACGCTTGCAGGCCACAGGTCGAGCCCGTGCTGCGGTAATAATCCGAATCGCGGGTAATGAATACCCGCCGTGGAATTCAGGGCAACTGCGCCTCTAACAGGCGCAGCTGATTTTTGAGCCAGGATGACAACCAGAAGTTGTCGCTGTCCTGCAACAGCGCTGTATGCGCCTCGATGGCGGCAGCGACCGCTCCCGGCGCTTCGCGTCCCAGCGGCAGCACGATATCCAGCAGGTGCAGGGCTTCCACATAGTCCCGTTGCGCGAGCTTCTCCTGCGCGCGCTGCACGATAGCCGCAGGCCCTCCGGCAAGTTCGATCAGGTCGGCGTGAATCGCGCTGCGCGGTGCGCTGTACAGTTCGGTGGTCGACTGATGCTTGAACCAGCCCGCGTAATTCTCCCAGATCGCGCGCACGCTCCAGGAGACCTTGCCGTAGCCCTCGCCCACCTCCAGCGCCGGCGGCAATTGAATCCGTTCCATGAGGATGTGCAGGTCTTCACCGGCATTCATGCCCTTCACTGTTTCATCGTGCACGTAGAGGATAGCATCGCGCAGCACGGTCAACTCCGTCTCAATCAACGCGGCGCCCCGCACCGGCTCGTGGTGGCCGTAGAGAATCATCTCGGCACCGAGATCCAGCACCTTCTGCGCTGCGGCCGCCACGGTCAGCGCATCGCGATAGCGATCACCGCGAATGGTCACCAGGTTGGGAAAGTGCCCGAACGGGCAGCCGAACAGATTCCCGGTGAGGCAGATCCGGTGCTGCGGCAGCCAGACAATCAGCGAGTCGTTGGTCTCCGCGCCTGGCACGGCGATGAGCTCCACCTGCAGCCCGCCCAGTTCGAACGCGTACTGACCATCCACCAGGATGTCCGGCACGGGGACATCCTGCGGCGGAAATGCCTGCAGGTTGTGCTGTGCGTAGTGTTCGAACGCGCTGGCAAATTTGTCACTGAAGGCAAAGGCGGAACGGCTGCCGCGAAATGCCGCCAGCCGCCCGTCGTAGGCTTGGTGCTCCGGATTCCCGGCCTGCGCAATCACCTTGAGGCCCGGGTTGCGTTCACGGAAGTACGCGACGCCGCCAACGTGGTCCACATGACCCTGGGTGAGTATCAGGTAGCGCAGCGGTGCGCTGGAGATTTGCGCGAAGTTGTGCGCAATGACCGGCGCCTCGATCCCCATACCGGCGTTCACCTGTATGTTTCCATCGGGCGTTTGCAGCAGGTAACTGTTGGAGAACGCCTCGGACAGGGCGATGAAATCATTAATGCGCTCACCACCAAACCGCGCGGGGTTGGGCTCGACGGGGCGGGATTTGTAGAGTGGGACTCTCATGGTGACACCAGATTGATTTAAACGACTTCCACCTGCACGGGAAAGCGGTCGAAGTAAAAAGCGAAGCGCTCGCGCAGCTGCGCCGGCTCCACGCCAAAATCACCGCGCAGGTCATACACCACGCGACCATCCCGGCCGCGCGCATGCCCGGCGAGAAATTGTTGCAGTTGTGTGCGCGCCGGTGCCGTCAGCTCCAGTTGCGCCCTGGCGTAGATTTTCTCCACCATACCGATGTCATCGGCCATGAACTCATGAAACAGCACATCGATGCTCTCGGTAGTCGGGATGACATCGCGATCCCGTACACAGGCCTGCAACAGGTGCAGTACGCGATCGCTCCAGTACGCAATCAACGCCTGCGGATCCACGCGTTTGCGATTGATGCGCTGGCCGTATGCCAGCATGGTCGCGGCGGATTGGATGACCGACACCGGGTCGCGGTGCGTGATGGCCACCGTGGCATCCGGGAATACCCGCCGCAGTACCGGTAATTGTTCGAGGTGTTGCGGGCACTTGAGCACCCAGCGGGTGTTCTCACCGGTGGCGTCCCCGTCCTGCCAGGTGAGGATCTTCAACACCGTCTTCATGTAGTCGTAATGCGGGGTCTGGTCGCAGGCGTAGTAGGTGTCGCGCCAACGCGGCGACACGGCGAGCCACTCGTAGTTGTAGGAGGCGAAGTCCGGCCCCATCAACTCCAGCTCCTCGTGGATGTGATCCGGGTTCATCGGGTGCATCGCGGCCAACAGCGGCGACATGAATTGCATCATCTGCCACTGATCGGCGCAACGCTGGTAGCGCGGATCCACACCGTTCGCCGATAGTCGCTCTCCCGGCAGCGGCACCGGTTCATAGGACTCCCACAGCGGCAGGGAGCGCAACCGGGTATCGGCGGCCATCAGGTTGAGGAGGTGCGTCGTGCCCGAGCGCGGCAGGCCTGCGACAATAATCGGTGCACGTATCGCGACCTGGTGAATTTCGGGGTGGCGCTTCAGCACATCCTGTATCAGCAGCCGGCTGCGGGCGTGTTGCAGCAGCTTATTGCGCAGCGAGAGCCGGCCGAGGTTGGTAAGACCTGTATCGCTCCCCCACTCATCGCACAGCAGGTCGAGGCGGTGCATGAACTCCGCCGGACCAGAATCCTCAAGGCCCGTCGCGCGCCGCGCTTCCTGCAGAATGCTCGCGCTTGAAAGCTCGATCCGCAGCGTGTCCGCGTAATCGAGCGCGCCCTGTTGCGTGGCAGTGAGGATGGGCTGTGCCAGATCGGTGATGCGGATGTCACCGCTCATGCGGACAGCCCGGCACAGTGCAAAGCGTCGATGCTGCTACTGTTTACTGATCGCAGCGAGGTGGGAATTCAGCAGCTGCGCCCAGCGCTGCACCACGCGATCAAAGTCGGCGGTGTTAGTGACGCCATTGGCAACCTGCGCCAGGCCGGCATCATCGGCTGCCTCAGGGTCGATTACCCGCGCAATCAGGTCGCCGGTCTTGCCGTCGAGAAATTCGACATACAACGTCATGCTGCCGGCGCTGGCGACGAACGTCTGCTCCATACCCGGTGTCATCAGGTCTGGCTGGGTGACCTGCAGATTGACAATTGCCGGGCGCAAGATGAGCACACCGTCGCCGCCGGTGCTCACCAGCTGGCGGCCATCTGCGGTGAGCACCCGTGTCATTTCTGCGTTGAACTCACGCGCGACATTGGCACGGATTGCCTGCATCTCTTTATCGGTGACTTGATTTTCGAAGGTTGCCTCTTCGTTGTAATCGCGTTGCCAGTTTTTGGCGAAGGAAACGTAGGTTTCCAGCAGCGCGATCTTGCTGTACTGACTCAGGTTCGCCCCGGGCTTCTTGTACACCGCAGCCACCGTGGTGCCCGGCACCAGTACCAGGCCGTCGGGGCTCTGGGGCGGAAAGCCCGGTTTGGTGGTCGCGGCACAGGCAGCCAGCATCACCATTGCCAGGGAAACCAACGCACGTTGCAGCATGATCATTGCCTCTTGAATAATTATTGATGGAAAAAGCCCTGCTAACCTAGTGCATACCCCACGACAAATCAATCCGGGAAAGCTGCGTGCGCGAAACTCGCGAGCATGAAATGTTATACCCAATCAGGGCACTGGTGGATCGCAAGGCACACTGGTAGCATGACCGGCCACCAGCGTAATTTCGGGGGCGACAGCCATGTTTGACCGCGGCAGGAATAAAACACCGGCGACTCCGCCCAACGAACATTTCACTCCCCAGGCCCCTGCTGTTCCCACTGCCCCTGTCGCCTCGAGGAGTGTTGCCATGATCGGACCCAGCATCGTCATCAAGGGTGAAGTCACCGGAGCGGAAGACCTGCTCATCCAGGGTCGCGTCGAGGGCAACATCAACCTGAACGGCAACCAGGTCGCCGTCGGCGAAACCGGCGAGGTCGCTGCGAATATCCAGGCCAAGGTCATTAAAGTGGACGGCAAGGTCACCGGCGATATCAGCGGTATCGAGAAAGTCATTATTTCCCGCTCCGGCAATGTGCATGGCAATATCGTGGCGCCGCGCGTCACACTGGAAGACGGCGCTATTTTCAAAGGCAGTATCGATATGGACCCGGCCGGCGCCGCTGCCGCCAAAACACCGCACACCCTCCACGCACCGACCACACCACTGAAGGCCTCTGGCCTGGACCTGAAAAGCGTCTGATGGCAGTACAGCCAGTCGGCGAGCTCGCCGGTTGGCAGGTGTAAGCATTCATGCCCGCAGCTCAACCTTTGCGCAATCACCTGCCCACCCAGGCATCCAAGCTACTGCCGTCATTGTTCAGGCAACTCGACCCTGAAGCGCTGGTGACGGTTTTCCACGTCGGCCCTGCCGTACCGGAAACCGTGGACTTCTTCTGCGGCTACCGCTGCAAGCTGCATTTCGTCGATGTGTTTGCCGAACTCCCGATCGTCGCCACGGACGCAGCGCCTCTGGCCGTACTGGATCGATTCTCCGCGCTACTGCGACTGCCCCGCGACACGCGCTTCGACATCTGTCTGTTCTGGGATATTTTTAACTACCTCGACCGTGAAGCCATCCGGGCATTTGTATCACGACTGCAGCCCTACCTCCACCCGCACAGCCTGGCTCACGCATTTTCTGTGCACAATCGCAATGCGCCCGAGGGCAGGCACCTCTACGGCATCCAACAGGTCGATACCCTCAGCTGCCGGCGCCGCGCGATTCCTCCGCCGGGATATGCACCGCACAGCCAGCGCGAGCTGATTGAAATGCTGCACTGTTTCCGCCTCGAGCGCAGCGTGCTGCTCCCCGACAGCCGACTCGAATTGTTGCTGCAGGCCAAACCCTGACACCGCCTTCGCAGCAGCAGTCACTGCTGCGGCGCGAACTCTCCCTCCCGCGCACCCTGTGCGGGGCTGCGGATTGACCTATACTCCCTCGTATGAAACGAACCAGCGTACAACATCTGCTCCCGGCCCTGTCTCTGCTGTGCTGCACGAGTGTCATGTCGGCAACCATCTATAAATCCGTCGACGCCAACGGCGTGGTCACCTACTCAGACACCAGACCACGGGAAGACGTCCTGGTTGAAACACTGGTCATAGAGGAACGGGAACCGCCCCAGGGCGAGACAGCACAGCAGCAACTGCAGGAGATGCGCGAGACAACCGACCGCATGGTAGCGGATCGTATGGCGCGGGAGCGGCACCGCGCCGAGTTGCGCCAGCTTGATAGAGAGCCTGCGGCTGAGGACACGACACCGGAGCTGGCTGAGTACTACACAAACCCGGTCGTCGATACCGGGTATCCCGTGTTTCCCGGCTGGCGACCGTGGCATCGCCCGCGACCGCCGTACCCGGTACACCCCGGCACACGGCCGCCGCTGCTGCCACTCGATCCACCGAATACCGCCGGCACTCGGCCACCACCGAGCAGCGATTATCCGGCATCGCTGGTGCGCCGGCATTACAACCCCAAAGTCAGGGCCTCACTGGACTGAGCGCGCGCCGCGCGCCCGGTACCACCTAGAAGCGGCGCAGCAGTGACGCGCCCACTGTCCACATGCTGAAGTCGTTGAATTCGATATTGTTGTCGAGATCCGCATAGTTGACGCTGAGCGTCGGCGACCATTTACCAAGGAAATCGACGCAGCCCGGGAATGAGACCGCCGAGGCGAGACCGAAACCGCTGGCGCCATTCTTGTTGCCAAAAATCGGGTTGGTTTTATCGCCGCTCAGATCGGTGTAAGACACCTTATTCACCCAGATCGTGTGCTGGCCTTCATAGTTGTGCGCCAGCGAGATCACCACGCCATCCTGCGACATGGCGCCGCCATCGAGATCGCGATCCACATACGCAACGGCAGGCCGCACGGAGTGGCGCTCATCCACTTTGTAAAAATAGCTCACCTCGGCGGTGGTGATATCGCCATTGCGATCGAGTAGATGCTGCTGGGACGGCGCGAGATCGTCGCTGGCGACCAGCGCGTTACCGCTGAATTCATCATCGATATCGCGCTCTTTCACGGCGACTTCCAGACCGAAGCCGGAACCGAACATGCCGTCCCAGGTCAATTGCACGCCGGAGGTCTCCATATCCGTGCTCTTGCGGTTCACACCCGTCTGGTACGGATCGGCATAGACCCGGGTCGCCAATCCCGCGGGCGACAGCAGGTCGAGGCGCGTCTGTCCCAGCGAGTCGAAGTCGTGGCGCAGTGACAGGCGCGTGGTGCGATCGAACTCGATGAGGTCGCTGAAATCATTGGCGATGGAGAGGCGCGTCCTGCCGCCCGAAAACACATAGCCGATGTCGAAGTTAGCGACGGGCATGCCGAGTCCCTCGGACTCGGGGCTGCCAAAGTCATCGATACGCTCCGGGCCGAGGTCGATATTAGGGCCGTCAATTTCCGCGAGGAAATTGGTCTCGATTTCACCGCCGGCATAACCCAGGTTCACCAGGCCGTCGAAACCGGGCTCACCCATGGGTGGCAGTGCCAGTGCGGGTAGCGAAATACCGGTCAGAAGCGGGAGGAGCAGACGTGTTTTCATGGGTTGCGGAGCCTCTTGTCGTTGGATGTGCGCGGGGCAAGGCAAAGTGTAACGACGACAACAACGCCGAACCTACAGCGGAAGGTGCTGAATATTCACACTCCCATTTCTCATTACACAGGTCGCGGTGCGCGTGCCCTACAATGACGCCTCCTGTCTCCAACCTCATGGTGTTCAACTGCACATGCCCGAACCCCGAGAATTTCGAGTACCCGTTGGCGATGTCGATCTGGCGGTAGTTGAATGGCCGGGGGCCGGAGATCCTATTCTGCTGCTGCACGCCACCGGCTTCCACAGCCGCTGCTGGAACGAAGTGGTGACACTCCTGCCGGGACGTCACATCTACGCCGCAGACCTGCGTTTCCACGGCCGCAGCGGCGACGCAGGCCGTGTGAGCTGGGACGTCATGGCAACGGACATCCGGCAGTTGCTCCAAAAATTGGACCTCACCCGTCTGGTGGGTGTGGGGCACTCGATCGGCGGATACCTGATCGCGCGCGCCGCCGCACACGCGCCCGAGCGCTTCAAGCGCCTGGTGCTGATCGACCCGGTGATCCTGTCCGCCGGGCGCTACGCCCTGTTCGAGCAGATGCCCACGGATCCCGGCGCACACCCTGTCAGCAGGCGCCGGAACCAGTGGCGCGATGCCGACGAAATGGTCGCGCGGTTCCAGGACCGCGCGCCGTTCAACACCTGGCAGCCCGCCGTGCTGCGCGATTACTGTGCGCACGCGCTATCGGCGCCGGATGACCAGGGCTTCTGCCGCTTAGCCTGCGACCCGCGGCACGAGGCGGCGATCTACCTCAACCAGAAAGGCAACGAAATCGTACTCGATGAACTGCCTCGCATCGTCGCACCTGTCACGCTGCTGCGTGCCCCGCCCGGGGATGCGGCGCCACCCGACCTCAGTGCGTCGCCAACCTGGCCGGAACTCGCCTCGGCACTGCATGATTGTCGCGAAATGTATCTGCCAGAGATGAACCATTTCATTCCCATGCAGGACCCGGCGCTGGTGGCGCGCGCGATACAGTCCGCGCGATAATCGCGGCACTCCGTCGGGATCATGGTGTATCCTGCTACGGCCGTTCCCACCCTGAGAGGCCACCATGAAGATTCTGCACATCGCCGTTGCGCTGCTGCCTGTCGCACTCCTGCTCGGCTGTTCCGACGGCTCGGACCAGTACACGCCGCCATCCTCCCTGACAATCGTACCGATGGCAGCGCCCGAGGGCGCTGCAGGCGAACTCAGGCCGCTCAGGTTCCGGGTCACCCTTACTGCGCCGCAACCGCGGCCAGTACTCATCGACTACAGCACTGTCGCCGGCACCGCTACCGCGGGAGAGGACTACCTGGACACGGCCGGCCATCTCAATATCCCGGCTGGCGCCATCGAAGGATTTATCAGTGTCGAGATGATCGGCGATGACGATGAAGAACCGGCGGAGACGCTGACGCTGAATTTCAGTGCTTCGCAGAACACTGCGCCTACCGCAATGTCCGCACTCGGCACCATCGCCAACGATGACACCGCATGCGATAAACCCTTCACCAAGGATCCCAACCCCTGGCTGGTCAATGGCGCGGACCCGCTGAATTTTGCGCATCGCGGCGGGGTCACCGACTTTCCGGAAAATACGCTGTACGCGTATGCAGAAGCGGCCAAGGCCGGCGCGGATGTACTGGAAATGGATGTCTACCAGACCAAGGACAACCAACTGGTCATCCTGCACGATCTCGACGTGGACCGCACCACCAATGGCCAGGGCAATGTGGTTGACCTGACGCTGGCTGAACTGCGCGCACTCGATGCCGCATACTGGTTCGTGACCGGCGCGGGAACACCGCACGACCGCCCTGCCGCCGATTACAGTTTTCGCGGTATCGCCACCGGCGCGGTAGCGCCACCACCGGGCTACAGCGCTGAGGATTTCCGCATCCCGACGCTGGAGGAAGCGCTGGCCCGCTTCCCGCACAACCTGATCAATATCGAACTGAAGCCCGACCTGGATGGGAGCGGCGACTACGAGCAGCAGATAGCCGACGTACTGCAGCGCTACGGTCGTTTCACCGACCTGATTGCCGCCTCCTTCGTGGACGAGGCGGCGAATAACTTCAAAGCCGTGGCGCCGTGTGTTTACACCTCAGTGCCATTGAACCAGGGCACGGCGCTGGTGCTGGGAGCGCTTGGCGACGGCGTGATGCCACCGGTGCCGGAGCACATCGCCTTCCAGGTGCCGCCGGATACCAGCCAGATCGGCGAGCAGATTCCAGACGATTTCTTCCTGGAAGTGGTCACGCCCGACTTTGTCGCGGACAGCCACGCAGTCAATCTCGCGGTGCAGGTGTGGACCATCAATACCTGCGAGGAGATGCTGCGCATGATCGATCTCAAGGTGGATGCGATCATGACGGATAAACCGCTGCTGCTGGAATCGATACTCTCGACGCCTCCCGGCGAACGCTCGTGCGACTGACGGCAGCCTCACTGGCACTGCCCCCTACAACACACTACTGACCATGGAGTAACAGGTTTATGAATACAGTGATCGGCAGCCTTCTCATCCTGTGCATACTGCCGCTGGCTTGCGCGTGGATCGGCGGTTACTTCCGCCAGAAACAGCTGGGCAAGGTGGACAACAAGGAGCCGCGCACCCAATCCCTGCAACTGACCGGAGCCGGCGCACGGGCAGTTGCCGCCCAGGGCAACAGCTGGGAGGCGCTGGCAGTGTTCAGCGCGGCCGTGCTGGCGGTGTCGATCAGCGGTATCGACCTGCAACGCATCGCCACGCTGGCGCAGGTGTTCGTGGCACTGCGCATCGTGTATATCGGGGCCTACCTGGCCAACCAGGACAAGTTGCGCTCGCTGATCTTCCTGGTCGGGTTCGGTATCTGCATGTACCTGTTCTACCTCGCGCTCTCGGCCCACTGACTCGCAGGCGGTCGCGGGCGCGCGCTTACTGGCGCTCGCGCCCGCGCAGGCGGTCCACCACCAGGCGCGCGAGTGAGCCCACGATGCGCTTCTTGCGCAGCTGCCCGCGCGCACCGACGATATCGCGCAGGGTGTAGGCGCGCTCCAGGTAGGACACATCGCTGACATAGTGGTAGCGCGGCTCGTCGTACACGCGCAGGTCGGCCAGCATCGCCTTGGCGTCGAACTCCCGCGCGTTGACGCCCATGTCCGGCACATGGATCTCACTAGCCTGCGACAGGAATGCCGTCCACCAGGCGAAGCCGCTGTTGGAGACAATCATGCGGTTGAAGCCTTTTATGAACAGGAAATCATCGACCGGCTCGCCCTGCACATAGACCGGATCATAACGGGCGAAGATCCGGCGCACCTCCCTGTCGATGCCGAACCCGCAAATGTACAGCTTGCGAAACGTGAGTGTGTCAAGCAGCTGCGTATAGAACGCCAGGCTGATCGCCCAGCCCAGCACGACGTTGTCGCCGAGGCGGATGTGGATTACCACGTCGTCCGGGGAAATGGCGTGGCCGAAGTTCTGTGGCGCCACATCGAACCATTCACGTATACGCGCCTTGTGGGGGCGCAACAGGTCGTAGTGCTGGTAATAGCCGGCCATTTCAATGCGGCGGTCGTCGCGCCGGCGCAGTATGGCCGGCAGATCCAGCTTGAAGCCGTCGAACCCCTCGTGTCCCATGCTGGCGCTGAAATCCACGGGCTGGGCGAAGGATTTTCCGGGCAGGCTGAGCGGTGCATCCCGGAAACGGGACATAAGCGCCAGCAGGCGCGGGATGTTTTTTTCGGGGTGCATGCGCGAATGGCTCACCTGGAGCGCATAGCCGAGATCCTCGGCAATCAGGCGCGCCGCCGTGTACTGGAACAGGTTGTCGGCGATAAACCCGTTCATGCGCAGATGCACCATAGTCTCGCTACACGTCCTCGCGGCGCGAAAGGAAATAGGCTTCGACTTCGCGCTTCAGCGTCTCCCTGCCCTCGCGCCACGCCAGGCAGCCGGACGCGTCCCACACCAGGTCGGACGCTGGATCGAAGTCGTTGCGGTACAGGATGTCATGGCGTGTCATGTAGCCACGATCCTCGCGCTTGCCGTGAAACATATCCGTCAGGTGCAGGCGCGCGTAATCGACCTTGCCGTCAATCGCGCCAGACCAACGCTGTGCCCAGTCCAGCAGTTGTGCGCGATACGCCTCGGAGCGGTTGCGATGCCCGCAGGCACTGCAGGGAAACTTCGACTGGCTGAGATCCTGGAACTGGCTGGCCGAAAAATCGCCGGCGAGACTGGCGATGTACATCAGTTTGTCGCCGCCACCGACCACGGCACCTTCAAACAGCGGCACACTGCGCAGTACCTCGGCTCGCGCCGCCCAGCCAAAACCGGACTGCCCACCCTTGAGCACACCGCCGAGCATGGACAGACCGCGACGTGACGGCTGCTGGTAGAGCTGCCCGGTGTCGCGGAAATACTTGACTGCCGAGGGCGCGATGATGGGCGGCCCGCTGGCATGGGTCTGGATACCGATGGTTTCGAACACCTGGCACAGGTTGGCCCGTTCCAGTCGATCGGCTATTTCCAATGGCCAGTTGGCATCCTGGAACAGGATATCGCCGTCCAGCCAGGCGATCTTCCGATAGCCGTCGCTGAGCAATTGCTGGATACCGATATTCAGCAGGCGCTCCTTGTGCCACAGCACGTTGTTTGAGCGCAGCTGGATCACGTCCTCGTGATCGACAATCCGGAATTCGTTGCTGCCAAAGGCGAGTTCCACCACCAGACAGCGCACGCCGCTCTCGCGCATGGCCGCCAGATACGCCTGGAAATTACTGACGCGCCGGGCCGAACCGCCGGGATTGAAAAAACAGGACACCACCGCCAGCTCGCGCTCGGGAAGCCCTGCTGAAAAGCGCGCGGCCGGGCGCGAGAGCGCGCGGCGCAGCGGTTTGCGGACAGCGCGGATCATGCCCTGCAGCTCACAGAAAGCGCCGCGCGCCACCGGCGACTCACGCAGACGCTCCGGCCCGAAACTCCTGACCTTGCGCAACAGTGTTGGGGAGATGACCCGCTTAAGCATGGCTTTCACGCCCGTGGACGAAGGCGCCGCTTCATCAGGAGACTTCTTCTTGATGACCGTGCGCTGGTGGCAGGCCTGGCACTCGAGCCCGCGCTTGAGGCGCCGGTTCTCCTCGATCAGCTGCGCATCCTGGGGCGTGTACTGTTGGCGGTTGGCATGCGGAAATTCTCGGTCTGGCACCGGCAGCCCGAGAAAGCCGCACAGTTTTTCCCAGCCGTCGCCCTGTTCGAAATTCATGACCAGCAATCTGCCGGTACCGGCGAAGTAGTCCTGCACCTCGCGGTTATAGCGCAGGTAGCTCTCGGTCATGGACTCCTTGCCCGGCTCGTGCACTCGCAGGTGTTGCTCGTAACGCGCCATCACACCGGGCTTGGTCACCGTAATCCAGCGTTCCGTGGAGCGCCACCAGGACTCGGGATCGCGCACTGTCAGGATGAAGCGGCTGTCCGGAAAGCGTTCGTAGAGATGCCGGTACATGCTCCACATGTTCCAGGGCCGATCCTCAAAGGCCTTGTAATGTTCGGCCAGGTCCAGCATCACATCGTACGATTTGTGTTTGTAGAAGTGCTGAATCAGGCGTCGCGCAGAGCGGTCATACGTGTTCGGGGAGGCAATCGGCAAGAGGCGCAGGATCTCGAAACAGTGTTTCAGCGTAGAGGTGCCGGTTTTGTTCATGCCAATGCAGATGACGCGCTCGGACACAGCGCCCGGCGCGGTCGGTTCCTTGCTGCCTGTGCCCGTCGGCTCCCGGTCATTTACCATGTCCACCCTCTCATCCACCCGCTGTCAGCGGCGTCAGGCGCGCCAGCCCGATGGCCTGCTCGCCGCCGCCGGCGTAAAACAAATACAGCCTGCCCTCGTCGCTGAACACAAACGGGTCACGCAACGCATTCTCCGGCTCCCGGGCGATACCGTCGCGCGAAGGACGCGGTGCCAGGCTCGCGCCTTCCCAGTCGCGCTCCGCGCGCAGGATTTCGACCGGCGACTGCTGCGGCGCGGCCGCGTACCAGTCGGCTTCCGTCAGCTTCACATTCGTGGCGAGAATGCGTTCGGGCGAGTGCCCGGCCATGGTAAAGAAGACGTACAGCGTGTCACCGGCCAGGTACAGGCCGAGGTGTCGAGGGCGAGGAGCCTGCTTCCGTTTACGCGCCACCGATACGTCGCGAGGGCCTGCCGGGAACTCCAGGAACCGGGATTTGAGACACTTCCACAGGCCCTGCTGTATCCCGGCGTCCGCGTTACCTGCCTCCCAGGGAGCGCTGCTGTCGCGCGGGCGACAATAGCTTTTCCTGGTCAGGCCCTGCAACTGGTCGCGGAACGCAAACACCCGCAGATAGCTGGCGGCCAGCGGAGACGGCGCAATGCCGGCGGAAAAATCGAGCCCCGTGGTGGAGGTCGCCACATAAGACTGTTGCTCCCTCCAGTCCGCGCCGGTGTGCTGCGTGGTGCCGTGGAAATACATCTCGATGCGGCGTGCGTCGTGGTCGACATGCACATCGGGCGAGGCGATGTGCGACACGATGGCAAGGCCATTGCCCAGATCGATGCGTCGTTCGGCGCCCATGTCGAGCACGCCGCGCGCACCTGGCGCCACGTTCGCACCCGTGCGGTAGAGCTGCCACGGGCCTTCGATGTCGTGCGCCCAGGCCAGACGGATGTAATCGCCCGCATGGTGTGCGAAGTACATATAGTAGCGCGCGGTGGGCGCGGCCCGCTGTGCCGGGGGAATCCAGTCCGGCACCCGGATCACTGACGGACCGTTGAGATTGGCGCCCTCCGCGGCCGGCGCACCGAGTTGCCGGAAGTGTTGCGCGGTGAGAATGGGTTCGCCGCCGTTTAGTCGCTCAGCCGTGAAATTTTGTGCCCACAGCGGCAATGATAGAAGACACAGGAAACTCAACAGCCATCCGGCCAGTGACGTGGAACTGCAGTTGAACATGCTGGCCCTGCGGTGGCGCCATCAGCGGGCGATTTGCGGTGGGCAATCATAGACCGGACGCTGTGGGCTTGGCAAAGTTTTGCTAAGATTGTGCCGCTCCCATCGCTGCACAGACCCATGATGAATCCTTCGCGTATTCCGCTGACTCTCCGTCGTCCCGATCGCACAGCCACACAGCATGCCGCGCAACGGTTCTAACGCGTCACTCACCGTCACCCTGGCCCCGTTGCTCGACGGCCTGTGGGTGGCGTTCGCCGGATGGCTCGCCTATGCCACACGCTGGGACCGGTGGGGTATGCCGCTGGAATACCTCTCCGTGCTGGTACTCGGCACCGGGCTGGTCCTGGTGTTATTCCCCGCCACCGGCGCCTATCGCGCCTGGCGGGAAAGGCGCTACTGGCAGAACACCGCCAATGCGCTGCCCGGCCTGTGCCTGGTCGCGGCCCTGCTCATGGTGGTGGGCACGCTCACCAAGACGACAGCGTATTTCTCCCGCCTGTGGATGGCGTACTGGCTGCTGTACACCTTTGCCTCGCTGTTCCTGTTCCGCCTCGGCATCGCCACCCTGGCACAGGCGCTGCGCCTCGGTGTGTCCCGACCCACGCGCATACTGATCGTCGGCGAGGGCGAGTTAGCGCAGTCCGTGGCGTCCAGGCTGCGGCGCGCGGTGGACGCGAACTGGGAAGTGGTCGATATCGTCGCCCCATTCGCCACGGGTCGCCAGGTGGCCAATGGCTTGCCGACGGTGGATGCATCACTTCACGCGATGGAAGCACGGCTCTACAATCCCGGCAGCGACATTGATGAAATCTGGATCGCTATGGACAACACCGCGCCGGACCGGCAGGACGCCGTGATCGACGTGCTGCGCACCAGCAGCGTGACCGTGCGCTATGTCCCTGACCTGTCCATGCTGGCACTGCTCAATCATGCGCCCTCGGAAGTCGCGGGCATGACCGTGGTCGATCTCAATGCGTCACCGCTCACCGGCTACAACACGCTGATCAAAGCCGCTGTCGACAAACTCATCGCCATGGTCGCGCTGCTGGCACTGTCGCCGTTGCTGGTGGTGATCGCGGCACTCATCAAACACGACTCGCCGGGGCCGGTATTCTTCCGGCAGCAGCGCCACGGCTGGGATGGCCGGGTCATCAACGTGCTGAAATTCCGGACCATGCGGGATACACCGGCGCCGGGGGACGATGCGCGACAGGCCAGCCACAACGATCCGCGTGTCACGTCGATCGGCCGCCTGCTGCGCAGCACCAGCCTGGATGAGTTGCCGCAGTTCATCAACGTGCTGCGCGGGGATATGTCTGTGGTCGGGCCACGCCCTCACCCGCTGGCACTGAACCAGAGTTTCGCCGGTCGCATCGATGCCTATATGCAACGCCACCGGGTAAAACCGGGAATCACGGGCTGGGCGCAGGTACACGGGCTGCGCGGTGAAACCCAGACGCTGGAGAAAATGCAACGGCGCATCGAGTTCGACCTCTATTACATCCAGCACTGGTCGCTGTGGCTGGACATCAGGATCATCCTGCTCACCCTGGCCACCGGATGGAGCGGCAAGAATGCCTATTGAGTCCGGACCGAACCTATTCATCGTCGGCGCACAGAAAGCCGGCACCAGCGCACTGGCGGGCTGGCTCAGCCAGCATCCGCAGGTGTGCATGTCGTTCCCCAAGGAGCCGGGCTTCCTGGCGTTCGGCAACGCCGGCTATACCTTCCCGGACGGTTATGGCAGGCCCGCGCCCGCCAGCCAGTATGTGGTGCGCAGCGAACGCGCGTATCTCAAGCTGTTCGAGCAGGCGACGCCATTGCAACACATCCGCGGCGAAGCCAGCACCTGGTACTTCGCGCTCCCGGGGATGGCGCAGACGCTGCGCAACTACCGGCCCGAGGCGAAGATTGTCGTGATGCTGCGCGACCCGGTGGAGCGTGCCTACTCCGCGTGGTGCCACGCCCGCAGTGACGATCTCGAACCCTGCGCCAGTTTTTCCGCGGCACTCGCGCAGGAGGCACAGCGTGGCGATGTGGAGTTCCTGCTGCGCTACCAGCGCATGGGCCTGTACAGCGCGGCGCTGGCGGAATACCAGTCAACCTTTCCGGCGGCGCAACTGCTGGTGCTGTTCCACGACGACGTGCGCGCCGATCCGCTGGCGGTCTGGCACGCAGTCTGTGCGTTCCTCGGCATCGATGCAGCACACACTCCCGCCTTCGACAAGCGTTACAACCGCTCCGGACAGCCGCGTAACCGCCTGCTGCACGGCCTGTTACGCTCGCACCAGATCAAGCGCGTAGTGCGCGCCGTACTGCCGCATCGACTGTTGATGCGCGCCAAACAGCAGGTGGATGCGGTGAACCTCGTACAGTTTCCGGCCATGGACGCTGCCAGTCGCGCGGCACTGCGCGAGTATTATCGACCGGATATCCAGCAGCTCAGCCGGTTGACGAACAGGGACCTGGCGGCTTGGCTACAGTAAACATCGCGGACGCCGTGCGACAGCCGGATGCAAACCAGCCGTACTTCGGCACCCGCGTCCACCCGCAGACCTTCGAACAGTGGGTGGAGGGAATTGCACGCGTGCGCGAAAGCGGGCAGCGCCGGTGGTTGAGCGGCCACCACAACCTGCACAGCCTCTACCAGCTGCCGCGAGATACCGACGTGCGCCGCTTCTACGCGCGTTGTGACGACTGTTATATCGACGGCATGCCGGTGCTGCTGTTGCTCCGGGCGTTCGGTGTGCGCACCAACACCGCACAGCGCTTTTCGCTGATGGATCATTTCCTGGACCTGCTGCACCTCGCCGAACAGCGGCAGTGGTCCGTGTTCTACCTCGGCGCCAGCGAATCAGTCGTCGCCGCGGGCAGTGCCCTGATTGCACGGCGCTTTCCTGCGCTGCGCATCCAATTGCACCACGGTTACTGCAGCGATTCGGCTGCGCTGGTGCGGGCGATCAACGCGCAGCGCCCCGATGTACTACTGGTGGGCATGGGCATGCCGCGCCAGGAGCGCTGGCTGCTGGAACATCTCGACGCGCTCGACGTGGGTGTTGCCACACAGGCCGGCGCCACGCTGGATTACTACACTGGCGCCCAGGCCCGGCCACCGCTGTGGCTGAGCCGGCTGGGCCTGGCCTGGTTGTATCGCCTGGCGCACGACCCAGCGCGGCTCTGGCGGCGCTATCTGCTGGAGCCCTGGAGCCTGTTGCCACCCACGCTGCGCCACTGGCGGCAGTTGCGCCGCGCCGGGCGACAGGCACATGAACAGTAACGGCGCGCCGCGCGCGGCGACGTATTCCAGCCGCAACTTTCTGCGGCGCAGCGCCTTCGTTGCTGTCATACGGGTGAGCGGGCTGTTCTTCGTCTTTTTGCTGCAGGTCGTTCTCGCACGGCTCATCGGAAATGGCGAGGAGTACGGTGTCTACGCGTGGGGCCAGTCGCTGATGTTCCTGGCAGGTTCGCTGGCCTGCCTGGGGTTACCCGTCATCACCAACCGGTTCATTGCAGCGCTGCGCACGCAGCGCGATGAACAGGGCATCATCAATGTGGTGCGCACATCGCGCGTCCTGCTGCTGCGCGCCTCGGGCGTGCTGGTGCTGGTTGCACTGCTGGTCAACCTCGCCTGGCGCGACGCACCCGACGGGCAGCACTACCGGAACGTGGCGAGCCTCGCGTTCCTGCTGGCACCCGGCGTCACGTTCGCCTACCTGTACCTCGACTATTGCCGGGCACGGCAGTGGCTCGGGCTCGCCCTGCTGCCGCTCAACGTCATGCGCCCCTTGGTGACCGGCGCGCTGGTATATGGTGCCTGGTGGCTGTCGGGCGCCAGGCTCTCCGGCGAACTGGTCATGGGCCTGGCCGGCGGCAGCGTGCTGGCGGTACTGTTGCCGCAGATGTTCATCTTCCATCGGCGCTCGCGTCGACTCGCCGCCAGCAGCGGCACCGCATCATCGGCACCCGGCGATTACCACCCGTCGCAGTTGTTTCGCACCTCGCTGCCGGTGTTTGCCGTACGCTGCGCGGCGCTGACGATTCGCTACTCCAATGTGCTGCTGGTGGGCTTTCTCGCAGGGCCGGCGGCCGCCGGCGCGTATTTTGCCGCCGAGCGGCTGGCCCAACTCGCGGCGATCCCCCAGTCCGTCGTCGGCTCGGTCAACCAGCAGTCCATGGCGGCGGCCCACGCCACCCACAATGCCGCAGGCGTACAGAAGATAGTGACGCAGAGCGCGCACGGCAGCCTGTGGCCCACGTTGCTGATTGCGATTGGCCTCGCCGTACTGGCCACACCCCTGTTGCAACTGTTCGGCGACGATTTTCCAACGGCACGGATGACACTCATCACGCTGGCCATCGGCAACGTGATCGGCGTCGCCATGGGTCCGGCGCAGGATGTGCTGATCATGACCGGGCGGCAGCGGCGAGTCCCCCGCATCATGCTGCTCGCGGCCGCCGTGCACCTCGTCGCGCTCACCCTGCTCGTGCCTGTCTACGGCGCGGTGGGCGCAGCGCTCGCCAGTATCGCCAGCGGCCTGGTCGGGGCGTTCCTGTCGATGCGCGTGGCGCACCAGGAGATGGGAATCAGCACCACAGTGCTCCGGAGCCTGCGCCGATGAATGCGCCGCACCTGTCCATTGTCATCAACAATTACAACTACGCGCGGTATCTGCCCCAGGCGCTGGACAGCGCCCTGCGCCAGATGCTCGCAGGTGATGAACTGATCGTCGTCGATGACGGTTCGACCGACGGCTCCTCTGCACTGCTGCGCCGGTATGAACACGAGCATGGCATCCGGGTGATCGAACAGGCGAATCGCGGCCAGATGGGTTCGGTCAGCGCCGGAATCGCGGCGGCGAGCGGTGAGGTCGTGGTCCTGCTCGACAGCGACGATTATTTCCTCGACGGCTACCTCGAGCGCCTGCGCGAGGTCTATAGGGGAAACCCGGACGTTTCCTTTGTCTTCGCCAACGCCGAGATCGGCGGCGACAGCGCTGCCGGCTGCGACAACATGCGCGGACTGTTTCATCGGCTGGAACTTCCCGCCGGCAGGCTTGGTACCAGCAAGTGGGCCGCCCTGCTGTTCCAAGAATTTGTGGGCCTGCCCACTTCCGGCCTGTCGCTGCATCGATCGCTGGCTGTGCGGATCATCGCACTGCGCACCGAGCAGGAAGAAGCCGTCGCCATTCCGGCGCTGCGGGCGCGGCTATTGCGCATCTCCAAAACCGAGCAGGCGAAATCCCGGTATACCGCCGACGGCGTGATCGTGCGCTGCGCCTCGATATTTGGCGCGCAGAAATACTACGACGACCGTCCGGGCTTTTTTTACCGCATCCACGGCAATAACAAATACGCCGGCACTTCGCGGCTGGGACGCTGGTACCTGCTGCGCCTGCGCAAACAGCAGTTCGCGAAACTGTTCAGCCAGCATCCTGCCCTCGCGCAAAGACCTACCGCGCTCGAGCTGCGCGAGGAGATCGTCGGGCGCGCGTTCGGCAGGCGCCTGCTGCGGCGCATCACCGTGCGCGGCAACTACTGCCGCGCAGTACTGCGCAGCAGAGGCAGCGGGCGGGAGAAGCTTGCAGCCCTGGCGGCTGCCCTGGGATGGCACCGCCGGGCGCCCTGATCTCACCGGGCAGGCGGCCAGTACGCCTCGTCGCGCGGGCGAAAACACAGGAACAGACAGAACACGAGTGCCGGCACCGGGTAGAGCAATGCCCGATTCAGCGTGACGAAGTTCAGTGCGGCCAGGTACTCGCTGGTGAACATGAAGACCAGGATGACAAAGCCCAGCGCCGCCAGCACCGGCAGGAATTCCGGGGCACCCGCTCCTGCGACAATACGGCGATAGGCGATATACACCGCGTAGGGCAACACCAGGAACCACAGGAGGTGCCAGTTGATCATTGCGAAGAGCGCCTGCAGGAGAGCAGGCTCCACCGGGTGGTAGGCAAGTTCAAACACGCCAAAGCGCCCTGCGGTGATGGTGCCGGAATCGACCGCCATACGCCCGATGCCGGGTACTTCCACGTTGAAGCCGACTGTAAACACCAGCGCGGCGAGCAGTCCCGCGCACACCCACAGGGCCAGTTCGAGTCTCGCCGGCAAATCGATCCAGATACGTATTCCGAACACCACGACGATCAATGCCAGTACCACACCCGGGTTCTTCAGTTGATGGCACAACAACGCGAGCAATAACCACAACACCGCATACGCCCAGTGCCGGCATTGTCGCCATTCGTACAGCGCGCACACCGCGAGGCCAAACGCCGCCGCCAGCCAGAGATCGGCATAACCCGCCAGCACCGTGTGCACGTTCAGGTAGGGCAGGCTCAACAGGAAATAACAGCCGATCACCGCCAGCAGGTACGGCACTCCCGCAAGGCGCAGGTGGCCGTACAGGGCCAGGCCCAGCGCCAGCGGCGCGAACAGCCACGGCAGGTAGAGCGCGCTGTGATCGGCCGTACCGGCGCCCAGCATGCTCCAGAGCTGGATGAGCGGCAGCGTGATCGGATAGGGCGTGGCCTGCCGGTTGCCCAGGGTATAGGCGTCACCGCCCAGCAACCACTGCTCGGGGCCGGCAAAATCCACCAGAGCGCCGTGATGAAACCACACGATGGCCTTGGGCGCCCAGTTCATCCAGGCATCCCAGGCGAACAACGGCCGCAACAACAGCTCCTGCGCCAGCGTCACGTGGCGCCAGGCGATGAGGGCGATGAGCACCAGCGCCACCGCTAAATGCCAGGGCGGGATGTGCTCCACGCCGCGCCCCGGACTCGATTGCGCCACGCGCCCGCCGCGCAGCACCACTGCCATGGCGCCGATGCCCAGAAGCACCGCCGCGATGCCCCAGAAGTGCAGCGTAAAACCGAGGGCATCCCACAGGCGAATCAACACTGTGACCAGCAGCATGCCGAGAAAATATCCCTGCCCGAGCACGATAGCGACGTTGCACCGCCCGGTGCGTCGCAACAGCCCGTCTGCCCACACGCTGCCGCATACCCAGGGCAGGAACAGCGCGACCAGCAGGCCGGGCAGCGAGAAGGTCTCCATCACTGTGCATCTCCCGCGTTGCCGGGCCGGGGCGTCACCCGATACAGCCGGCCCATAAAATCATCGTCCAGCAGTTCGACACCGAGCGCGCGCTTTCCATGTTTCCACCGCAGCGCGTGCGCGTCGGCATCGAAGCTTACGCGCGGGGTCTCACCGAGCAGCAGCACATAGTCGAACGTCTCCAGACCATACGCTGGCGGAATCCTGCCGAAGTTGTACACATTGTGCGGCAGGAGATAGTACTGCGCTTTGAGCCGGGCAAAATTGTGCGAACTCGAGTCGTGCAGGAGCAGGATGCGCGCCGGTTTTTCCGGCAGCACATCCTGTTTCAGCCGCATGATGTAGCGGTAGATGTGGCGGTCCACATCCGCCAGGTGCTTTTCCGCTACGGTCTTGCCCGCAAACTGTTCCCGTGTCTGCACGAGCTGCGCTGCGAGTTCGCGCTGCCACAACAGGTCGAGGGCCAGCCACGGCAGCAGCACCGCAGCGGCAAACGCCGCAGCCGGGGCAGGCGCGCCGACCCAGCCGCTCACCAGCAGCAGGAGCACCGCCAGCGCGGACCAGGCGGCGGCCACCAGCACCGGCGACAGCACCGTGGTGTCCACCGTGCCGTAAATCTGGTTGATGGTGCGCGACGTCCAGCCGCGAAAGGTCGCAAGCTCTGCCCAGTAGCTGGCGAGTTCGCCGCGCCAGCCCGCCGGCTCCAGCGTGAGTTGCCGAATCACCAGCGTGTCCCCGGCATCGCTGGTATACGCATAGACGCCCAGTTCCACCACGGTACCGCGCCACTTTTCGTTCCGGGACAGGTCCAGCCACACGGGCTCATCCAGCCCACGCGGGAGTTCGATACTCTTGAGAGCGGCAGGCTCATCCGCCGTGCGCCAGATCAGATTCAGTGTCGGGCCTGGAAATTCCACGTCCACCTGGTAACGCAGGAGCGGGTAGTCCTGTGCACGCACACTGCCGCGCCAGGCGGCCACTGCCACCTGTTCACCATCGCGCGACTCGTACCCGGTCACGGCAAGCGCATCGCCCGCCACCTCCGCCGTTCCCACCATCGCGTTCAGGTCTTTTCCGGGAATTTGCAACGGCACGGCAGGCGTGGAACTGTCGCGCGACACGAAGAGTGCAAACACGGCGAGCAGGATCAGCGCACTGGCGAGAAGCGCCAGTGCGCTTCGCATGAAAACTTCCAGCAGCTTGGTCCCGGTCCGGTACATGCAGGCGCAACGCGTCAGTCAGTAGCAGGCGCTACTATCACATATGTTGACCGCGACATACAGGGTCGTGCCACAATGCCGCCTCTTATCAATTCAGGAGCAACTGCGCGCAATGGACAACCCGAACAAGGCCGTGGTGGAAAAAATGTGGCGGGCGCTCAGCGCGATGGACTGGGAGGGCATGAAACAGTGCATGCACCCCGACATCCATTATCGCGACGTACCCAGCGATGACCCCGGCGCCCACGGGCCGGACAACTGCGTAAAGCGTCTGCAGATTGCCTTCCGGCACCTCACGAAACAGGAGCAGGTGACGCACCACATCGCCGCCGACGGCGATGTGGTGTTCCTCGACCACACAGAGACCTGGACCTTCACCACGGGCGAGACTGCCGCGCACACCTTCGCCAGCATGCATGAAATTCGCGACGGCCTGGTCTACCGCTGGAGCGACTACTGGGACATGCAGAAGTTCGCAGGGCAGTTTCCGGCCTGGTTCCTGGAGGAGATGATGAAGTCGACTGCGGCTGACTTCTCCGACTGAGGTGTCGCTTTGATGAGTGTACGCACCGACAAGCTGCCCGTCTGGACCGTGGCGGTGCCCATCGTGGCGCTGGGCACCGACCTGGCGCTGCACGGCCAGGCTAGCCTGCTCGCCGCCGCGGCACTGGTGCTGGCGCTGCTCGCCGCCGTACTCGCCGCTGTACACCACGCCGAAGTCGTGGCGCTGCGCGTCGGCGAACCGTTCGGGACGATCGTGCTGGCGCTCGCCGTCACTGTGATCGAGCTCGGCCTGATCGTCTCCATCATGCTCGGCGACACGCCCGAACCTACACTGCTGCGCGACACCATACACGCCGTCGTCGTGCTGGTGCTGCACGGCATTGCCGGCCTGTGCATCGTGGTCGGTGCGCTGCGTCACCGCGAGCAGGAGTTTCGCACCCAGGGCGCGCACGCGTATCTGGCCGTGCTGCTGCCGATGGTGGCGATCACGCTGGTGCTGCCAAATTTCACTGACACCGCGCCGGGGCCCTATTACAGCCACGCGCAGCTGGCCTTCGTCAGCGCAGCCTGCCTGCTGCTGTGGCTGGCCTGCACATTTGTGCAGACGGTGCGCCACCGCGACCACTTCCTGCCACAACAGCTGGAGACGGCAGCGCCCGTCATCCGCCCCGGCGGGCGCCTGGTCGCTATCGCATCGGTGCTGCTGGTCGTCGCACTGGTGGCCGTGGTGCTGCTGGCCAAGGCGGTATCGCCGTTCATCCAGTTGATGGTTGTGAATCTGGGCGCTCCGCCCGCACTGGTGGGCGTGATCGTCGCCGCCATCGTGCTGCTGCCCGAGTGCGTGACCGCGTTGCGGGCGGCGCTCGACAACCAATTGCAGACCTCGATCAACCTCGCGCTGGGTTCGGGCGTGGCCAGCATCGGCCTGACGGTGCCGACGGTGTCGCTGGTTGCGTGGTGGACTGGCAGCCCGCTGGCGCTCGGCGTCACCTCCGGGGGCGCCGTGCTGCTGACCCTGTCGTTCATGATGGCGCTGATCACCTACGGTACCGGCCGCGCCAGCCTGCTCTCGGGCGTGGTGCACCTGATCCTGCTCGCCACCTGGCTGTTCCTGGTCGTCATCCCCTCATAGCTGAACCGCGGATACGCCGCCGCTCGCGGACTAGCGTTCTGGTGACGTGGTCCAGGCCCAGTCATGCACCTCGCGCAGCGACTCGCCCCGCGACAACAGCTCGCGCTGCTCAGCGGTGCTGAGCGCCTCCAGCCCCTCCTCCATGGTTTTGTACATCAGACCCTGCGCGTAGTGCCGCTGGCGCCGGCTCTGCACCTCGTCGGGCGGCAGCAGCGCCTGGTGCAGTGCCTGCATGTGCGGGTCGCGCACCGCATCGCGCAGCGCCGGCGGCCAGGCGGTTTTTGCCGCCAGCGCCGCATCGAATTCCACCAGCACATCGGGGCGCTTGCGCTCCTCGGGGGTGACAAACAATCCCAGCCGGCGCGCGATCTGCCCCAACCGGACGCTGCTCGACACCATCGAGAGAGGAATAGAAAGCAGCACGCCACCGAGCACCGGCACGAACCACCAGAAATAATCGGGGAGGTACATCCACGACACCACACCGGCGGCGGCGCCCAGCAGCGTCTGCACACCGTGCATCGCCACCGCATCGCGCAATGTCGTGCTGTGGTCCGCACGCTGCTGCGCAGGCCAGCCGATGGTGCGACGCAGCAGGATCGCCCACACGAACTTGGTCTGGAACAGCATCAGGATCGGGGCGACCAGGATCGAGAACACACTTTCCAACAGCGCACTGGCGGTGGCGCGCAGGATGCCGCCAAACGCGCGCCGCTGCGAGCGGCTGATAGCGATCAGGATCAGCGCCATCAGTTTCGGCAGCAGCAGCATGGCCAGCGTGAAGATCAGCACGACCTTCATCTCGACCGTGAACGACACCGGCCACACCGGGCCGAGCTGGTTGCCGAAAAAGTAGTCGGGGATGTCCTGGCTCTGTATGTAGGCCTCGACACTGGTCACGACCAGGAACAACAGCCAGAGCGGCGACGACAGGTAGGACATCACGCCCATGGCGAGGTGAATGCGGTTGATATGGTTCCAGCCCCTGGCGCCGATCAGCCTGAAATGCTGCAGGTTGCCCTGGCACCAGCGCCGGTCGCGCTTGGCGAAGTCGATCAGGGTCGGCGGTAGCTCTTCGTAACTCCCCGCCAGTTCATACGCCAGCCAGGCGCGCCACCCGGCGCGGCGCAGGAGTGCGACTTCGACGAAGTCGTGGCTCAGGATTTCGCCGCCGAAGGGTTCTCGCCCGGGCAGTTCCGGCAGGCCGCAATGCGCGGCGAAAGGCGCCACGCGAATAATGGCGTTGTGGCCCCAGAAGTTGCTGTCGCCCATCTGCCAGAAGCTGGCGCCGGCGGTAAACAGCGGGCCGTAGGCCGTACTCGCAAACTGCAGGATGCGGGCGAACAGGGTCTCGCGGTTGACCGGCAGCGGCGGCGCCTGGATCAACGCGGTATCCGGGTTGGCCTCCATCAGGCGCACCATCTTGACCAGCGTGTCGCCAGCCATGACGCTGTCCGCATCCAGCACAACCATGTAGCGGTAGTCAGCGCCCCAGCGCTGCACGAAGTCGGCGATATTGCCGCTCTTGCGCGCGTGATTGTCGCGGCGGTTGCGGTAGAAGATGCGACCGTGGGCGCCGGCTTCGGTGCACAGGCGGTACCATTGCGCCTCCTCGCGCATCCAGGTATCCACATCGCGGGTATCACTCAGGATGAAGAAATCGAAGTGGTCCGCGTGCGCAGTCTTCTCCAGAGAGCGCGCAATGGCGCGGATCGCCGCGAACACGCGATCGGGATCTTCGCTGTAGATCGGCATCAGGATGGCGGTCCGTCCATCGGCTGGCAGCGGACCGGACTGCTCCGCCACCGCCACGCGGCGCCGGGCGAAGTAATCAAAGCGCGTGAACAGCACCAGAAAACCGAGCGTCGCCGACCAGAACGACACTGCAATCCACAGGATGAGGATGGCATACAGGATCAGCAGCAACAGTTTCAGCAACGTCAGCCCGCCACTGGTGTACGACGCGCGCAGCAATACCATCGCACCCACGCTGGTCAGCAGTACCAGCAACAGGTAGGTGGTGCGACGCCAGGCGTAGACACCACCGTCCAGCGTACGGCGCCAACCGTGGGTGGCGCCGTTATTCATTCCGCCCCCCGCAGGCGGCGCAGCAGTGCGCGCACGGAACGCAACTCGATTGTCTGCACCGGCATGGCCAGCGGCGCCGGCGGTGGCAGCGGCCGGGGGCGATCGCGCGTGATGGCGTCGAGCAGCTGCGAGCGCGTGGCCGGATCGACCGCACTGCCGTGTTCTGCAAAAACCTTTTCCGCAAGCCCTTCATGGCGCGGGTCGCCAAGCATTGCCAGTATGCCGGCGATCTCGCGGCGGTCGCGCTCCGGATGCAGATCCGTGAAGCGCGCCAGCCGCGCGTCGATGGTCTCGCGCAGGCGCTCGATCGCCTGCTCCCTGACATCGTCAGCGGCAAACTCTTCCAGGTGCATCTGCATGCCCAGCAAGACATGCGCCACCCAGCCCGCCCGGGCCTCGGGGGATGCAACTCCCACCTGCCGCAGGTAGGCGTGGAGCACCGGCAGCAGCTCACGCTGCCAGTTCACGCCCGCATCGGGCGCGCTCAGTGCTTCTCTTTCGCCCATTGGTAGGTCCAGGTTTCGCTCACGGGTGTGTCGCCCGAGCGCAGCACGCAGCGCAGTTCAGCGAGCGTCTCCTCGCCAGGAGTGAATTCGAAGAACACCCGGAAGCCATCGGTAAAGGAATTCTGCTCCAGGACGGCCGGGCCCAATTTCCCCACGGAAGATGAAACATCCACAGTCAACTGGCTGGTATCCGTCAACTGCTTGAGTTCACCACCGGCAAAGTCGATCACGAAGAGGCGCTGGCCGGCGGCGCGTTTCTTTCCAGGGCCGATGCCGGTATACACCACGCGCCCGAGCAGGGAGTCCAGCGTCGGTTCGTCCTCGAAGGAGAGTGTGTACTCGAAGGTGTGCGTCGACCCGCCCTTGATCGGCTTTGCCGGCACCCAGAACGCGACGATATTGTCATCGACCTCACCGTCGGTCGGGATTTCCACCAGTTCCACGGAGCCCGCACCCCACTGTCCCGCTGGCGCCACCCAGGCGCTGGGGCGGCGCTGGTGCTTGGCCTCCAGGTCGAGGTAACGCCCGAAGCTACGCTCGCGTTGCACCAGGCCGAAGCCGAGCGGATTTTCGATACGGAAGTTGCTGAATGCGAGGCGCTGTGGATTGTTGAGCGGACGCCAGATCTGCTCGCCGTTGCCGGCGGCAATCAGCAGACCGTCGGAATCGTGGACTTCCGGGCGAAAGTCGTCCACGTAGTGCTGCGTGGTCTTGCCGTGGTAGAACATCGAGGTGAGCGGCGCAATCCCGAGCTTGGCGATGTCATAGCGAATGTTGAGCCTGGCCGTCACCGCGATCGCGGTGGACGCCCCGGGGCGGATCACAAATCGATAGGCGCCGGTGACACTCTGCGAATCGAGCAGTGCGTAGATCGTGATCTCTTTCGCGTTGGCGGCGGGCTTCTCCAGCCAGAATTCGCGGAACACCGGGAATTCCTCGCCCTTGGGCAGGCCGGTGTCCACGGCAAGCCCCCGGGCGGACAGGCCGTAAATCCCCCCGCGCGCCACGGCGCGGAAATAACTGGCGCCGAGGAAGGCGATCACCTCATCGTAATAGTAGTGCACATTCAACGGGTAGTGCAGACGGAAGCCCGCGAAACCGACATTCTTCGGCACGTCCATCGGGACCGGCAGCCGACCGAAATCGAACATGCCCGGATCGAACTCCACCAGCGTCGGCACGCCCTGTTCGACGATGTGAATCTGCACCCGGTCACGGAAGATCGAGCCGCGCGAGAAAAACTGCGCCTGAAAGGGCAGGCGCTCGGCTGTCCACAGGCTGTGCTCGGGGCGAAAGCGCACATCGCGATACTGGTCGTAATCGAGATCCGACAGGAACGGCGGCAGTGGGTTGTCATACCCGGTGAACGGTTTCCTGGACAGCTTCTCGGCCTTGGCCTGCACCTGCTCGAAGATCGGCACCAGCGGCTCGGGTGTTGCGGGCGGCGCCGGATTCGCAGCCGGGACTGCCGGTGTCTCCGCTTGCGAAGGCGGCGCGGTCTTCCCGCCAGCCTCGGGCGAGGCGGGCTTGGTCGCCGCTGTGTCGGCAGGTTTCTGCTCGCCTGCGGCGGCCTTGATGGTGGGTTTCACCGCAGACTTGTTGCCGGACTTGTCGGTTGCACTCGACGCTCCCGTGGCGGCGGACTTGCCGGTGGAACTCGGTGTGGTCTTGGCGGCGGCTTTACCAGCGGGGGCCGGCGCGGGCTTATCCGCCGCGCTGCCTGCCACCGCGAACAGACCCAGTACCACCGCCGACAGCACGAATTGCCAGCGGGCGCGGCGCGATCGGCCCGGTAATGCCTGTGTCATGGTGTACTCGTGTCCAGCCTGCGGTCGGGCCGTCATCATAGTCGCTGCCCCTGCCGGTGAAAAGCAGCGTCACGGGTAGTTTTACGGCAAGCGCGGCGACGGTGTTTATTGCCGTCGCCGCGCGTTATGCTACATCGCGCCATAAAACAATAAGAAGGATGCAGGATGACACGCCATCAGTTGACTTCACTACTGCACATCGTGATCTGCGCCGCCCTGCTGCCGGCGCCCCCCGCGCTGGCCCAGCAAGCAGGTACTGGCGATTTGCCGATCCTCGAGGAACTCATCGTCACCGCGCAGAAGCGCGAGCAGAATCTGCAGGATGTGCCGGTCGGCGTATCGCTGCTCTCCGGCGCGGCGATGCAGGAGGCGCAGCTCAAGAACGCCGCCGAACTGGCCACGCTGTTGCCGACGCTGAACGTGCAGTCCAGCTCCGGCCCGTCCACGTCCTCCTTCAACATTCGCGGTATCGGCACGCAGGCGTTCAGTCCTGGCGTCGACCCCAGCGTGTCCACCATGCTCGACGGCGTGGTGATGGGCCGCTCCGGCATGGCGTTCCTGGACCTGGTGGACATCGAGCGCGTGGAAGTGCTGCGCGGACCGCAGGGCACTCTGTACGGCAAGAACGCCTCCGGTGGCGTGGTACACATCATTACCCGCGACCCGACGCCCGAACTGAGCGGCACCGGGGCGGCCACGGCCATCGAGGATGGAGAATACCGCCTCGACGGCAGCATCGCCGGCCCTATCACTGACACCCTCGGCTACCGCCTCACCGGCTCTGGCGTGGACGACGATGGCTATTCCACCAACTATTACAACGGCGATACCGTCAACGACAACGAAAGCTACAACGTGCGCGGCAAACTGTTGTGGCAGGCGCGCGACAACCTGGAGTTGATGCTAGCCAGCGACTACAGCAAGAGCGACTGCAACTGCACCGCACTCAGCGTGCGCGACATTCTCCCGGGCCCGAACCAGCAGACCCTGCTGGAAGAGCAGCTTCCTGTCGTGCCCTCCGATCACAACCAGGACGTGAACAACGACCAGCAGACCTTCACGCATATTCGCAGCAGCGGTTACTCCCTCACCGCCGACTGGGATCTGGAAGAACACGTACTCACCTCGATCACCGCCTACCGCGACTGGGAGAGCGAGAGCATCGTGGATTTCGACGACACACCCGGGAACCCGCTGGCGCTGAGCTTTCCCGGCCCGCCACTGACCGACCAGGACCAGGTCTCGCAGGAACTACGCCTGGCCTCGGCGCCGGCCGACTGGGGCTCGTATGTGGTGGGCGCGTTCTACTTCGAGCAGGACGTGCACACCAGCAACACCACCACTGCGGCGCTGTTCGAGCCCATCGTGCCCGCCACCACCCGGGAGTCGAAAACGCAGGTCGACAGCCAGAATGCCGCGCTGTTCGGCGAAGTCAATTTCAATCTGTGGCGCGACTGGCAACTGATCCTCGGCGGGCGCTACACCTATGACGACCTCGAGTACCACACCACGGCGGACAAAACCGACAACTTCATCTTTCCGCCGCCGGGCGAGGCCAGCGACTCCCAGAACGAGAGCGATTTTTCGCCCAAGGTTTCGCTGCAGTGGGATGTGCGCGACTACGCCATGCTCTACGCCAGCTACGTCAGCGGCTACAAGGGGCCGGCCTTCGACACCGGCCTGATCACCGGCGGCATGGCGGTGAAGCCGGAGACCAGCGACTCCTGGGAAACGGGATTGAAATCACGCTGGCTCGACAACCGGTTGATCCTCAACGTCGCCGTCTTCTACGCCGAATACCACGACTTCCAGGCCGAGACCTCGATCGATGTCGGCCCGCTCGGCACCATCGTGCTCACCAACGCGGGCGAGGTGTCCACCCAGGGCGTGGAGGCGGAATTCCTGGCGCAGCCGCTGGACAACTGGACCTTCAGCGGCGGCATCACCTGGACCGATGCCAGCATCGACGAGTACCCCAATGGCAACTGCAGCGGCGGGCAGAAATTCCGCGGCGAGTGCCCGAACAATTTCCAGGACCTCGCCGGTGGCGACCTGCCCTACATCCCCAAATGGAAGCTGAACCTCAGCACCGATTACACCATCGCACTGAAGGACGCGCCCTTCGACGTGATCTTGGGCGCCAACCTGCGTTCGCAGGACGACGTGCTGTACGAGCTCTCGCAGGATCCGTATTCGCGGCAGGACGGCTACACCGTCGTCGACCTGCGCACGGTGCTCGCAGGCCGCAACACCGGGTATCGCGTCACCGCCTTCGTGAAAAACGCATTCGACAAGAACTACGCCTCGCTGATCTACGCCAACAGCCCCGCCCTGTTGCAGAACGGTTACATCCAGCTGGTACCCAAGTACGCCAATCGCACACTGGGCGTCGAGGTTCGCTACGATTTCTGAAGCACAGACCGGCTCAGGCTGTGTGCGGCAGTCAGGCTGGGTGCAGGCCGCTCAGCTCAGACGGCTGAGATATTCGCTGAGCGACCTGCACCCAGCCTGACTGCCATCGCTCGCAACGCGAACGCAGTTGGTATTTTGCACGCTCTCCCTGCGAGGCCGTGGCGGTAAAGGCTCCCGAGGCGAATATCTCAGCCCTCTGAGCCTTGGGAGCCTTTACCGCCACGGCCGTCGAAAGCAACTAACCGGCAGAAACGCCGCACTGCATTGCACCGCCACGGGGTTTGCACCTAGCATCACTGCCATGACACCCGGCCACTACGCCTGCCATCTTTTGCACACACTGGGCATCGACGATCCTGCGATCGCCAGCGCCGACACGCGCCCCGCAGCGCAGCTGTGGGCGCAGTCCGGCGCTCAATACCTGACCGGCGAGCCCGACGGACCGCCACTGGCCTGCCCCGCACCGCTGGCGAGCTGCGCACAGGGTGCGTGGCTGGCATTGTCGGCAGTCGCCGACGGTGTGCTCGATCCCGGCTTTCCCGCCTACCGGTTGCTCGGTGAGCGCGCTGCGCTGCTCGGGCTGCAACGCCGTGGCGCGATCTCGCCCGGCGGCGCCTGCCGTCTGCTGGACTGCATCGATGGGCAGCTCGCGCTCAACCTCCCCCGCGCCGACGACTGGCAACTGCTGCCGGCGTGGCTGGAACGGCCGACTGAGGACTGGGACGATGTCGCACTCGCACTGCGCACGCGTGCTTGCGCGGCACTGGTTGAACGCGGCCGCCTGCTGGGGCTGGCCGTGGCGGCGTCGCGCCCGCCGGCGACGCGTGCTCCCTGGTATTGCGCGCAGCGGTTGCGACTCGCCGCAGCGCGAACAGCTGCCACCGGGCGCCGCGCGCTCCCGCTGGTGATCGACCTCAGCGCCCTGTGGGCCGGACCGCTCTGCACGCAGCTACTCGGCGAGCTGGGCGCGCGTGTCATCAAGGTGGAGAGCGTGTCCCGGCCGGACGGCGCGCGGCTCGGTCCGCCGCAGTTCTTCGACCTGCTCAACCACGGGAAGCAGAGCGTGGCGCTCGATCTCAACGCCGGCAGCGGCAGGCGGCAGCTGCGCGCGCTGCTGGCGCGCGCGGACATCGTCGTGGAATCGGCGCGGCCACGCGCACTGGAGCAGATGGGCATACACGCGGCGGACATCGTGCGCGAACGCGACGGGCAGGTGTGGGTGTCGATCACCGGCCACGGCCGGGCCGCGCCGGCCGGCAACTGGATCGCCTACGGCGATGACGCGGGGGTCGACGCCGGCCTGAGCTCGCTGCTGCGCGAGCGCCACGGCCGCAACCTGTTCTGCTCCGATGCGATCGCCGACCCGCTGGCCGGCCTGCACGCCGCCCTGCTGGCCTGGGCCGCGTGGCGCGACGGCGGTGGCGTACTGCTGGATGTGTCGCTGCGCGCGGTGGTCGCCCATTGCGTGGCGGTGGCCGAGCCTGACGCCGCCGGGCCCGTGGCACCCGGGCAGGTGGCGCAACCTGCGGCGCGCGCAGTCACCGGCCGGGCGGCTCCACTCGGGAGCGGCACCCGCCAGATACTGCGGGAGTTGGGTATCCGCGGGTAACCCATCGCCGGGAAATTCTGCCATGATAGAGGCAGTGCTTGTTTCATCCTGGCACGGCTACGCAGCCAGTGAATACGCCCGCTATAAGAACGAGATGTCTCCATGCTGCGCACTACTTCCGGCATCATCCGTCACCGTCTGGCTGCCACCGGCCTCGCGCTCCTCCCCCTGCTGACAGCACCCGTCACCCACGCGCAGGAGGCGACGCCCGCCGAGCGGGCAGTGGCAGACGCGCCCGAGCTCTACCAGGGCCAGATGGCGCTGGAGGAAGTCATCGTGACGGCGCGGCGTCGGGAAGAGGCGCTGCAGGACGTACCGGTGGCGGTGTCCGCGTTTTCCGCCGAGGCGCTGAAGGTGCAGGGCATCGCCAACACGCGCGACCTGCAGGAGGCCGTTCCGAACCTGGTGTTCAGCGAGATGGGTAACAAGGCGCCTTCGATCTTCATCCGCGGTGTCGGCCAGAAGGAAGCATCGGCGGTGCTGGACCCCGGCGTCGGCGTCTACATCAACTCCATCTACATCGCGCGCACCGACAGCCAGTTGCTGGATGTCGTCGATCCGCAGTCCATCCAGGTATTGCGCGGGCCGCAGGGCACGCTGTTCGGCAAGAACAACACTGGCGGCGCGCTGCTCATCACCACGCAGGCACCCCACACCGACACCTACGAGGGAGAGGTCACCACACGGCTCGGCAATTTCGGGCGGCGCGACCTGAAGCTGAGCGGCAACTTGCCGCTGCTCGATGACACCCTGGCAGCGCGGGTGAGCCTCAACAGCACCAAGACCGACGGCTACATGGAAAGCACCTACAACGGCGAAAAATATGGCGACGAGGACCGTCTCGGCGCGACCGCCCGCGTGGTCTGGCAGCCCACCGACACCTTCAACACCGACCTCTTCTATTACTGGTCGAAGATCAATGAGAACGGCGCCGGGCTCAGTTGCGTGTTCCAGAATCCGGGCAGTTCATTCAACACCTTCACCTGGCCGGGCTTCACGGCGCCCGCCTCCTACCAGAGCCGCTGCAACGCCAGCGAGGCCCGGGCGGATGACACCGATGTCCTGATCAACGGCCCCACCCAATTCGAGCTCACCAGCCAGATCGTCGGCCTGACGCTGAGCTGGGAATTCGATGCGTTCGAGATCAAAAGCATCACCGCCTGGAGCAGACAGGACGATATCGCCGTCGTCGACGACAGCGACGGCACCGATATCACGGGCGTGCTCACCAACGATCTCGCGGTCAGGGGCGCGCTCGAGCGCTCGCTGCATGCCGGGTTCGGCGATTTCACCATTCCCGATCCCGAGCAGCGCGACCAGTACAGCCAGGAACTGCAATTGTCCGGCCATGCCTTTGACGAACGCCTGGCCTATACCACCGGCATCTTTCTCGCCAGGGAGGAGATCGAGGACAACCTGTCGGGGAATTTCGTGGGTTACAACGGCTACTCCTACAAGGCCGACACGGCGACCCTCGTGCCCAAGCTCATCGGCACCAGCAGCGACCTCACCAATGACAGCTACGCCATCTTTGTGCAGGGCACGTACGATGTCACCGACTGGTACCAACTCACCGTCGGCACGCGCTACACCACGGAGAAACGCGATCGGCAAGCGCGGCTGTACGAAGCGGACTGCGAAGGCATCGTGAGCGCCAATCTCGTGCCCGGCGCGGTCGATCTCTGCGCGTTCGACGTGCTGTCCCTGCCTGATCCGAGCGGCTTCTACGCCAATCCACCGTCCTTCCTGCCGGTCCGGCTGGTCGATGAGTACACCACCGTGGACGGCGATCACATCGTCGCCGACAACGGCAGAGTCCAGGATGACAAGGAATGGTCCAAGTGGACGCCGACGATCACCAGTGCATTCAGTCTGCCCGAGGCGTACATGGCGGATACCGTGCTGGACAGCAGCCTGCTGTACCTTACCTACAGCAAGGGCTTCAAGTCCGGCGGATTCGAGATGAAGGGGCTGGAAATCAGCGAGTTCGAGCCGGAGTCCGTGACCAACTACGAAATCGGGGTAAAGATCGACGCCTTCGACCAGCGCCTGCGCTTCAATTCCGCGCTCTACTACATGGATTACGATGACATCCAGATTCGCATCACCGAGCAGGGCCTGTCCTTCGCCGACATCCTGCTGTTCATTGACAACGCCGGCGCTGCCACCATCCAGGGTTTCGAGATGGAGCTGACCGCGCTGCCCACGCCGAACATCATCCTGAATGCGTCAATGGGCTACACCGACGCGCAATACGACGAATTCATCGCCTCCGATGTCGACACCTCGGCGATCCCGCCGGTGCAGTCCACCGTCGATCGTTCCGACGAGGCGTTTGCCGGCATCCCGGAACTCACCTATTCACTCTCCGGCATGGTGATCATCCCCACTGCGTTCGGTGAAGTCGTGCCGCGCCTGTCGATGTACTACCGGGACTCCTTCTTCACCGGCCTCGATGCGACGTCGTGGAATGCGCAGTTTCGCGACCGGGCGACTATTCCCGATGTCACCCTGTGGAACTTTCGACTCGGCTTTACGCCATCGGCCTACGATGCAGTGCAGCTCTGGGTATTCGTCGACAACGTTACCGACGAGCAGTATTACCAGGGCGGGTTCTCCAATACCGAGTCGCTCGGTGCAGGCTCGTTCGTGCTGGGCCAGCCGCGAAGCTACGGTATCGAGGCGTCGATCTCGTTCTAGAGTATCGGCCCCATCATGGCCACGCAGTTGTTCCACAGCCGGCGGTGCAGCGGCCAGTTCGCCACCTCTTCCGCTGTCACGGTGTTGGCATTTTCGATGTACTGCTGCTGGCGCTGGCGGACGGCCCGTGTCAGTAGCGGGTCGTAGAGCAGGATATTGTTCTCGAAATTCAACTCGAAGCTGCGCCGATCCATGTTCGCGGAACCGATCAGCGTGATATCGCCATCCAGTGTCAGCGTTTTGCTGTGCAGCAGGCCGCCGCGGTATTCGCGGATGTGCACACCGGCCTGCAGCAGTTCCGCATAGTAACTGCGACTGGCGCCGGCCACCTCGCGGGAATCGTTCCTGGCCGGCAGGATCAGCGTGGTCTGCACACCCCGGTAGGCTGCGGCGCACAATGCGGCCTGCATCGCCTGGTTCGGAACGTAGTACGGCGTGGAAATCACCAGTTCGCGGCGCGCCGTGAACAGCAGCGAGACAAACAGCTCCGGAATGGCGGTGGGGCGCAGCGTAGGGCCACTGGCGATGACCTGCGCGATCGCGCCCGCCTCCTGTCGCACCGCGACCTGGCATTCGCTCGCCTGCTCGTCGCCGTGGACATCCTCACCGGTGTACACCGCCCAGTCGGTGGCGAACAGCAGTTCATTCTGCCGCGCGATCGGGCCGTGCAGGCGGACCACGGCATCCACCCACGGCGCATAGCGGGCCTTGATGAGGAACTCGGCATCCGCGCAGTTCTGGCTGCCACAGTAGGTGATGTCGCTGTCGACGACCAGAATCTTGCGGTGATTGCGCAGGTCGACGCGCCCCTGCAGCGGGCGCAACAGGACATTCCCGAGCGGCAACGCCACCGCAGTGCGCACGCCCGCCGCGTCCATCTCCTTCCACAGGCGGGATTTGAGCAGCAGGCGCGATCCCAGCCCGTCCACCATCACGCGGCAGGTTACCCCACGGCGCGCCGCGCGCTGCAGCGCCTGCGCGATTCGGGTGCCACTTGCATCGGAAAGCCAGATGTAGAATAGCGCACTCACCTGGCAGCGGGCCGCGTCGATGTCCGCCACCATGCTGTCGATGGTCGCGACGGAATCGGCCAGCAGCTGCGCGCTGTTTCCCGGTACTGCGGGAAATCCGCTGATCGAATAGCCCACGCGGAACAGGTGGGCGTAGAGCGGTGGAATCCCCGGATCGATATCCATGTTCTCCGCGTGCGCGCTCGCGCGCTCGCGCACTTCCCGTATCACCGCCTGCATAGCCTTGTGATTGCGCCGGCCGACGTTCGTCTCGCCGAGCATCACATAGGCGAGCACCCCGACGACCGGCAGCGCCAGCACCACCACCATCCACGCAATGCGCGACGCGGGTTCGCGGTTGGGACGCTGCAGGACTCGGAACATCACGCCGACCTGCACAAGCAGGTGCATGCCGACCAGCCAGGTACTGTTTATTATCATGGCGCCAGCTTGCATCATACGCACCGACGCGGCAAGCCTCGTCCGCCTGCGGCGAATCGCGCGCGGCCACGCGAAACGGCGCCGTCCACAAATCGCCGTACGCCCGGCCACGATACGCTTTCCCCCGGGTCGGATTTCGGCTACTTTCGCACCTCGCAACTACGACGTTCAGCCAAATCCGATGTCCGACCACTTCTCCCTGCTGCCCGAATGGGCGAGACAAGCTGCCGTGTTGATGGCCTGGCCCCACGCCGCCACCGACTGGCAGCCCTGGCTGGCCCCCATTGAGCGGGATTACGTCGCGCTGGCCGAGGCCATCGCGCGCGAGGTACCGCCCATCATCCTCTGCCAGGACGAAGCGCACCGCGAGTCGATCCTGCGTCAGCTCCACGACCGCTGCGAGCACGTGCCCGTACTGGTGATTGCACCGTACAACGATACCTGGTGCCGCGACTACGGGCCACTCACCTGCGACAACCACGGCAAGTTGAAACTGCTGGACTTCTGTTTCAACGGCTGGGGCGACAAATACGATGCCAGCCTGGACGATCAGGTCAACCACGCCCTCGCGGCACTGTGGAACGCAGAGCTGACGACACTGGATTTTGAACTGGAAGGCGGCAGCATCGAGACCGACGGTGCGGGCACACTGCTCACCACCACTCGCTGCCTGCTGGAGAGCAATCGCAACAGCGGTTTCCCTGCCGAGCGGATCGAAGCCTTTTTACTGGAGACGCTTGGCCTGCAGCGCTGCCTGTGGCTGCGCAGCGGGGCCCTGCTCGGGGACGACACCGACAGCCACATCGACAACCTCGCCCGCTTTACCAGCGCCGACACCATCGTCCACGCCATCTGCGACGATGCCGATGACCCGCACAGCGCGCAGCTGCAGGCCATGGCGGCGGAACTCAGGACGTTTCGGCAAACCAATGGCGAGCCCTACGTACTGAGAGCCATTCACCTTCCCAAGCCGCAACACGATGAATCGGGCCGGCGCCTGCCCGGCAGTTATATCAACTTCCTGATCGTGAATGGCAGCGTGATCGTGCCGGTGTTCGATTGCCCCGAGGACGATGCGGCACTGGCCACGTTGCAGCGTTGTTTCCCGGACAAGCGGCTGCTGCCGGTGCCTGGCGGGAACCTGATCAGGCAGTACGGCGGCCCGCACTGTGCGACCATGCAGTTGCCGTGCGGCACTGTGAAACTTTCGTGATTCCAGCAAAGGTTCAACCATGAGCGACAAAACCCTGCGCGTCGGCGTCATCCAGCAACCCGCCTGGCCCGACAAGGCGCAATCCCTGGCGGAGACTGAACACCTGCTAAAACAACTGGTGGACGCGGGCAAGCCGGAGCTGGTGCTGCTGCAGGAACTGCACTGTACGCATTACTTCTGCCAAGTGGAGGATCAGGCGCTGTTCGACCTGGCGGAGCCTCTCGACGGCCCCAGCGCGCAGACCCTGTCGCGCTGGGCCAGGCAGTACGACTGCGTGTTGGTCGGCTCCCTGTTCGAGAAACGCGCCCCCGGCGTCTTCCACAACACCGCCGTGGTGTTCGAGAGAGACGGCACCATGGCCGGCTTCTACCGCAAGATGCACATTCCGGACGATCCGGCCTTTTACGAAAAATTCTATTTCACGCCGGGCGATGCCACCCGTGTGGGCGGCGGGAGCGGCTTCACCCCGATCCAGACCAGCGCGGGCAAGCTGGGCGTGCTGGTGTGCTGGGACCAGTGGTATCCGGAGGCCGCCCGCCTCATGGCCCTCGCCGGCGCCGAGCTGCTGCTCTACCCCACCGCCATCGGCTGGGATCCACACGACGCCGCAGCGGAACAGGCCCGGCAAAAAGACGCCTGGCTATTGATACAACGTTCGCACGCTGTCGCTAATCACCTGCCGGTGGTCGTGGCGAACCGGGTCGGCCACGAACCCGATCCCTCCGGACAGGGCGCCGGCATCCAGTTCTGGGGCGGTAGCTTCATCAGCGGTCCGCAGGGAGATATGCTGGCCGAAAGCAGTGCGGACACCGCGCAATTCCTGCTGGCAGATATCGAGCTCGGCCGCACCGAATACCTGCGCCGCATGTGGCCCTACTTCCGCGACCGTCGCATCGACGCTTACGGCGGCCTGCAGCATCGCTTTCTGGAGCCCTGAGGCTTTCGACGGCCGGTGTGGTGAAGCCCCTCACGGCTCAGAAGGCTGAGATATTCGTCGTGGGGGGCTCTACCGGCCCGGCCGCCGAAAGCAATCACACCAGCCAATCTACCTGCGGGAACGCAATACGCTAAAACGTATAGCCGACGTACAACCGCACCGTGCGCGGCTCCAGCACATGGTAGTGGATGTCCTCCACGCCCTCGTCCGGTTCACCGGGCAGGCGCGACGCATAGAAGTAGTCGATGTCATGGTCGTTGCTGTCCAGCACGTTCAGCACGTCGACTTTCGCCTCCCAGCGGCGCGCGGCGTAACCGGCGCGCAGGTTCACCACCGTGGAGTCGTCCGACTTGACGCTGTTGTCCTCGAGCAGCGGCCGCTCGCCGAAATAGCGCAGGCGCACGCTGCCGAACCAGCCGCCTTCCAGTTCCGCGCTGAGGCCCATCTGCACGACTTGGTCGATCGCGCCGGAGCTGTGGTCGCCTTCGGGGGCGTAGTCGGTGAACTTGGAATCGGTGTATGCGTATTCGAGGTCCACGGTCCACCGGTCGGTCAGACGGTAGTAGCTCGTCACTTCCACGCGCTCACGCTTTGATCCGCGGCTGGCCTCCGTGTTGCCCGCATCGCCGACGAACAGCAGTTCGCTGTCGAGTTCCAGACTCCACAGCGCGATGGAGGAATTGAGGCGCGCATTCCAGAAGCCGCGCAGGCCGGCCTCGTAGCCGAATGAGTCCACCAGCGGGTCCACCGGATCGATTGCGCCGCCCTCGATCGGATCGACGGCGGCGGTGCTGCCGCGCGCATCGTTGGAATGCAGGCCCTGGCCGGCCGAGCGATACGCCTCCCACTCGGGGTTGAAGGTGTAGATCAGGCTGCCCTTGAGCATGAACTTGTCGGCATCGGCCTGCCCGCTGTTGGCATCGAGGTCGACGCCGTTGACGTTGCGATCGATGCGGCTGTGCACGTCGAAATCGAAATACTCGTAGCGCGCGCCCGGCCGTCTGGTACAGGCCCACCTCGTCGATGGCATCGTAGCGGATGGCGTAGGCCATCAGGCTGACACTGGCATCGCCGTCGCCGAGTGACTGCCCGTACTTCAACAGCGCGTTGAGCTTCTGCACATCTTCCTTGATATCGCTCCACGGACCGTCGTAGCTGTTCAGTTCCAGCGCGTACGTCGCCGTCCCCTGCGCGAACGCATGACTGCCGAGTCCCAGCGCACGGTAGTACGCGTCCTCGCCGGCGCCCAGCTCGATCTCGCGTTGTTCGAAGCGCGATGCCGTGCTCAGGTGCGCGCTGCCGGCACTGCTGAAGTCGCCCACATCGGCGTAATAGGGCCCCTTCTTGTAGGCCAGCGTATCGACCGTCTCGGGGATGATGAAATTCAGGTCAGTGTAGCCCTGGCCGTGGGTGCGCATATTCACCGGCATGCCGTCGATATAGGTGGCAAAATCGGTGCCGTGGTCCAGATTGAAGCCGCGCAGGAAGTACTGGTTCGCCTTGCCGGTGCCGCTGTGCTGGGTCACCACCATGCCAGGCACCAGCTCCATCACATCGCCGGTGCGCAGCAGCGGGCGCAGCGCGATCTCCTGCTGGCTGATAAGGCCCTGTGAGGCGGAGGGGGCATGGCGTAGATCTCCTCGGGATGACAGTCCGGGTTTTCGTCCGCAGCGACGGGCCGCGCGGCTTGACTCATGCAGACCTTGCGTCTTGCGTTATGGCGGCGCTGGCGGCGCTGGCGGCGAGTATACGTGTCGGGAATTTCACATTCAAAGAAATTCAATTTCCGGATCGATGACACTCAGGAGCCGGTTCACGCGCACGCCGCCAACCCAATGGTTGACCCCACTCACCGCGCCACGCGCCGGGCGCCAGGCCCGTCCACTGCCGGAACGCACGCCGGAACGCCGGTGTATCGCTGAAGCCCAGCTGCGCCGCGATCTCGTTGATCGCCAACTCCTCCCGGCCCAGCAGTTCCTCGGCGCTGCGCAACAGGCACTGCTCGCGTAACTCCCGGAAGGTCGTGCCTGCCTCGGCGAGCCGACGGCGAAACGTGGACAGTGAAATACCGAGGCTGCGCGCCAGCGCTGCCTGGCTCGGCACGCCGTCGCCCTGGCGCACCCAGGCGTGCAGCAGCGCCAGCACCTGTTCCGGCAGTGTGCTGGCGCGGAGCTCGAACACCCCGCAGGGGAACACCTCGAACAGCGCGGCGAGCTCATGGCTGCCGCGCACCACCGGCAATTGCAGCACACTGGCATTGAATGTCAGCACATAGCTGTCGCCGCCGGCCAGCACCGGCGCGCGAAACAGCCGGAGGAAGGCCAGCACGTCCTCGCGTTCGATCGGGCCGATGCCGACCTGCAGCAGCGGGAAGTCCACACCCACCAGCCACTGGAACAATTGGTGGAACGCGATCAGACCGGTGATGTCCACCAGGTTGGCAGCTGTACTCGTGGCGCCGCGCAGCGAGTCGAGCGTGAAGACAGCAGTGTCCCCGCGTACGGTCAGTGCGGGCTGGCCGGCGCGTGGGTGCAGCATCGCGCTGTACGTCACGCACAGCTCGATGGCCTGCGCCAGTGTCGCGCCCGTCACCGCGCAGCGACACATCAGCTCCACCTCGGTGCGCGACATCGGCGCGCGAGCATCAGCGGCAGCGACCTGCGCTTCCAGCCGCTGCACTACCTCCAGGTAGTAACGCGTGAACTGCCGGGGTGTGCGCGTGCGCGGTCGCGGGAAGACGATTCCCGCCGCGTCCAACTCCTGCTGCAGCAGCGCGACCAGCGGTTCGAAAGTCGACTGCGGGTGCGCGCCAACGCCCGAACGGTTCCGCCTGCCCATAGCACCTCCACCTGTTCTCGCTGTGCCTGCCACAGCGTAGCCCATTGTGGATATAAATGTAGTTATCACTGAACACTATTAACCTGTGCGCTGCGACTGCGCCCGCTTATGCTGCTCGCCATCGACACTCCGGACGAGGCAGCGACATGGCACAGCAACAGGGCAAGCGGGTGGTGGTGATCGGTGCGGGCATGGCGGGCATCCTGGCGGGCATCAAGCTGCAGGAAGCGGGGTTTACCGACGTGGCGATCTACGAGAAAGCCGACCGCATCGGCGGCACCTGGCGCGAGAACACCTATCCCGGCCTCACCTGCGACGTGCCCTCGCACCACTACACCTATACCTTCGAGCGCAATCCCGACTGGACGCGGCACCTGCCGCCGGGGCATGAAATCCAGTCCTATTTCGAGCGCACCACAACCAAGTACGGCGTGGATAAACTGCTGCATTTCAACCAGGAGGCCACCGGAGCTACGTTCATCGACGGGCGCTGGCAGCTCGACTTCAAGGATGGTCACCGCGATGTAGCCGACATCCTGATCGCGGCGACCGGCGTGCTGCACAAGCCCCGGATGCCGAGCATCGACGGCATGGCATCCTTCGGCGGCGTATCGTTCCACAGCGCGCGCTGGGACCACAGCGTGCCGCTGGACGGCAAGCGGATCGCGATCATCGGCACCGGCTCCACCGGGGTGCAGATCATCTCCGCCCTGGCAGGTCGCGCCGCCCTGGTGGAACACTACGTCCGCACCCCGCAGTGGATCATGCCAGTGGAGAACGGGTACTTCTCCGCGGAAGAACGCGCCGCCTTCCGCGACCCGGCTGTGCTCGCAAAGGCGATGAACTTCGCGGAGTACAACGCCGCCGTCGAGCAATACACCATGGCCATCATCGACACGGAATCGGACGGCGCCAAAGCGATGGCTGCCGCCTGTGTCGCCAACCTCGAGCAATCGGTGGTCGACCCCGCGCTGCGTGAGCGGCTGCGCCCCGACCACCAGCCCCTGTGCAAGCGGCTGATCTTCTCGCCGGATTACTACCAGGCCATCCAGCACCCCGGCGCGGCCCTGGTGACCGAGGACATCGCGCGCATCGAACCGACCGGCATCCGCACCCACGACGGACAGTTGCATGAGGTGGACATCATCGTCTACGCGACGGGCTTCCACGCTGACACCTTCATGCGGCCGATGCGCTTCACCGGGCGCAACGGCGCCGACCTGGAGTCGCTGTGGGCACAGGGCCCCAAGGCCTATCTGGCCATCACGCTGCCGGAGTTTCCCAATTTTTTCATGCTCAACGGCCCCAACGGTCCGGTCGGCAATTTCTCCCTGATCGACATCGCCGAGCACCAGTGGCACTACATCGCCCAGCTGATCGAGCGCCTGCGGCGCGGCGAATACGACGAAATATCCCCGCGCCTCGAAGCGCTGCGCGACTTCGAAGCCGAGCGCGCGGAAGCCGCCCGCCACACGGTCTGGTACACCGGCGGCTGCAGCAGCTGGTACCTCGGAAAGGACGGCGTCCCGAGCAGCTGGCCCTGGACGTATTCACGCTTCGTCGAGGAGATGTCCGCACCGAAGTGGGATGACTTCGACTGCGTGAAACGCGTCGCCTGACCGGGCGCGACAGGCACGCTCCCCCGCGCGCAAATTTTTTTGCGCGCCCCCCTTTTATAAAGCCGAAAACAATGCATACTCTGCGCGAGCACGTATAAGAAAAGGGCGATCAGCCAAACATTCACAGGGGAGTGAACGGGTGATACATCCAGGTACCGAGTTACGCTTCATCTCAGCGGAAGTGGGATACGGCGTATTCGCCACGGAAGCAATTCCCCGCGGCACTTTTCTCTGGGTCCTGGACAGTTTCGACAGGATTCTCTCGCCACGCGAAGTCGGCGCATTACAGCCCGCGCTGCGCAGCATTGTGGACCGCTATTCCTACCAGGCTGCCGATGGCAACTTCGTTTTCTGCTGGGATTTCGGCCGCTACATGAACCACAGTTGCGAGCCCACCAGCCGCGGCGTCGGCGATGCATTCGAGATTGCGGTGCGCGACGTCCAGCCCGGTGAGCAGCTCACCTGCGAGTACGGCACGCTGAACCTGCTCACGCCGATGACATGCTACTGCGGGGCGCCAAGCTGCCGCGGCACGATTCACCGCGACGATACCGTGCGCCACTTCGAGCGCTGGGACGCCGAGAGTCGCAGCGCCTTTGCCCTGGCACACACCGTTGCGCAGCCACTGCTGCCCTACGCCAAGCTGGGACCGCGCGACCTGCCACTCATCGAAGCCATGCAGGCGGGGAGAGCCGCCTGGGTGCCCTCGTCACGTGATTTCCACATTGTCGAAGTACCAGAAGAGGTGCAATACGCCGCGGTGAACAGCGCTCAATGATTCACCCACATACCCGTCTCGTAACCATAGACGAGATTGTCGGCAGCGGAGTCATCGCGACCCGCCGCATCCCTCGCGGCACGATTACCTGGGTGCTGGACGATCTCGACCGCCACTTCACCGGCTCCGAAATGAACGCGATGCCGCCCTGTTACGACAAGCTGATCGATCGCTGGACGTTTCACGACGGGCGCGGCCGGCGCGTGCTGTGCTGGGACCACGGGCGCTACCTGAACCACTCCTGCGAGCCCAACTGCGGCGGCAGCGAATTCTGGTTCGAGGTCGCCCTGCGCGATATCGAGCCCGGCGAGCAGCTCACCAACGATTATGCCACGCTCTACATGCGCCCCAGCGAGGGTTTCGATTGCCGCTGCGGCGCGCCGAGCTGCCGCGGGGCCGCATCCCACGAGTTGCTGCCGCAAGCCGTCTCGCGTGTGAATGAACAATTGCGCCAGGCACTTGATAACCTGGCGCTGGTACCACAGCCGCTCTCCGCGCTGCTGCGCGCCGACTGGCTTGAACATGCGCGGGCCTCACTGGCCCCGGCCCCTCGGCGCCGCAGTCGCCGCCGTCGGGCCGCACCGCTGCCCGTGGCCGACTAACGCGCGTCCGCCAGCGCGAGCGCCTCGCGCACCTCGCGCTTGACGAACTTGCCATTGGCATTGCGCGGCAGCGGCGTATTCACCAACCAGATGTAACGCGGAACTTTGTAGGGAGACAACTTTTCCTTCAGGCTCTCGCGCAATCGATTGATGTCGATTGACCGGCCCGGCTGGGCCAGGATAGCAGCGCCGACTTCCTCGCCCAGGCGCTCGTCCTCCACGCCGAACACCACGCACTCTGCCACTGACGCCTGCGCATAGATCGCGCTCTCCACCTCCGCGCAGTACACATTCTCACCGCCGCGCAACACCATCTCCTTGGCACGGTCCACCAGGTAGATAAACTCATCGTCATCCATATACGCGATGTCGCCGGTGTGCAACCACCCGTCGGTAATCGCCTCCAGGGTGGCCTCAGGCCGGTTGAGGTAGCCCTTGATCACACAGGCACCGCGCACCCAGAGCTCGCCGGGCGTCCCGTTGGGGACGGTGTTGCCCTGCCCGTCCACGCACTTGGCCTCATAGGTCGGCATAGCGCGACCCACACTGTTCGGGCGGTCGACCAGGTAGTGATCCGAGAGCGCGGCAATGATGCCACAGGTCTCGGTCATGCCGTAACCGGCATTGGGTGCAGCATTTTTTGTGGCGGTGAACATTTTGTGCGTGAGGTCGGGCTGCACCGGGGCGCCGCCGCCGCCGAGGCTTTTCAGGCTTGAGGTATCGTACTTGCCAAAATCGGGGTGTATGAGCATCTCACGCGACATCATCGGCACGGCGCTGAATGCCGTCACGCGCTCGGCCTCGATGATGCGCAACGCCTCGCCGGCATCCCATTTGTACATGTGGATCAGTTTGCCGCCCACCGCAGCGATTCCCTGTGCCACGCAGTTGTTGCCGGTGACATGGAACAGGGGTGTGGCGACCAGTGCGACATTGACTTCATCCGGCGCCATCGCGCTGCGCGGTTTCATGCCCGCGCGGTCCAATGCGGTACCCTGCGCGGCGCGGCCGAAGCCGATGTTCATCAGGTTGGCCACGCAGCCGCGGTGGGTCAGTTGCGCACCCTTGGGCTTGCCGGTGGTACCGGACGTGTAGAACACACAGGCGTCGTCATCCGAATCGATGGTCACCGCCGGCATGGCCGGTGCGGTGTTGATAACCTCGACCCAGTCGATCACCCCCGGCGGCGCCTCGTCCCGCAGCCGTACCACCGTTACCACCAGGTGCGGGAAATCGTTGCGAATCTCCTGGAGGCGCAGCAGGCGCTCGCGATCGCAGATCAGCACTTTCGGAGCGGAGTCCTGCAGCGCGAACTGCATCTCGTGCGGCACCCACCACGCGTTCATGCCCACCACAACGGCGCCCATCGACACCACCGCCCAGTACGCCAGCATCCACTCGGGATAATTGCGCATCGCGATCGCCACGCGGTCGCCGGGTTGCACGCCCTGCTGTACAAGCCAGTTGGCGATGGACGCGGTGAACTGGTGGGCTTGCGCATAGGTGCAGCGTTCATCCTGGAAGATCAGGTACTCGCGGTCCTGATAGCCGGCGGTACCCATCCAGATATCGCGCAGCGAGGCGGGGGCATGCTTGTAATGGCGCATCGGCGAGCCGCGCACCTGAAGCGTTTCGATTTCGAAGATCTGGCCGGGCGCGATCATCTCGTCCCAGGTCCGCTTCAGCTCGCTGTACATACAACTACTCCTCGGTGATTGCTATTATCGTCTGCGCAGGATAGCGGCTGCGCCGAACTCCCTCAACACACCCACAAACCAACGCAAGGTTGATGCGCCATGAAAGACACCGTTTCGCCCCTCCCGCCCATCGACGCGCGCGACATATCCGCCTGGGATACCGAGGCCGACGTCGTGATAGTCGGCGGTGGCGGCGCCGGCCTTTCCGCCGCCATCGAGGCCGCCGATGCCGGCGTCCGCGCAGTGGTACTGGAAGCGGCCAGCGCACCCGGCGGCTCCACGGCCATGGCCGGCGGCCTCATTTACATGGGTGGCGGCACGCCCACACAGCGCGCCTGCGGCTTCGAGGATGATCTCGAGGAGATGTACCGCTACCTGATGCTGGCCTCGGGACCGGACGCGGATGCGGCGAAAGTGCGACTGTACTGCGACCGCACACTGGAGCACTACGACTGGCTGACGCGCCAGGGCGTGGTCTTCAAGCCCGAATACTACCCGCTCAAGCACACCAACACGCCCAACGAGGCGGCCCTGATGCTCACGGGCAATGAGGAAGCCTGGCCGTTTATCGAACAGGCGAAGCCGGCACCACGCGGGCACAAACCGCAGATCAAGGGTGATCACGGCGGTATCCCCCTGATGCAGAATTTGCTGCGCAGGGCGACCGAGAAAGGTGTGCAGGTCATTCCGGAGGCGCGCGCCCTCGGCGTCGTCATGCAGGACGGGGAGGCAATGGGCGTCGCCGCGCGGATAAACCTGCGCGAACACCACCTGCGCGCGCGCGGCGGCGTGATCCTCGCCGCCGGCGGCTTTATCATGAATCGTGCAATGGTGGCCGCGTACGCCCCGCGCCTGGCGCGAGGGAATTACCCCAACGGCAATCCGAACGACACCGGCGACGGGATTCGCATGGGTATCGGGGCCGGTGGCGTGGCTATCAACATGCACGAGGGTTTCATCTGCACCCCGTTCTACCCGCCGCACGAATTCCTTGAAGCCATCATCGTCGACGCCAGCGGGCAGCGTTTCATCAATGAAGACGTCTACCACGGCCGGCTGGGCAGCGCGCTGCTGGACCGGCCCGACGACCGTTTCTACCTGATCATCGACAGTCGTCATTTCAACGTGCTCACCCGGCCTCCGCTGGGCGGTTACCCGGTGGCGTCAACGGCAGACAGCGCACACGAGTTGGCGGAGGAACTGGGCCTGCCGCCGGAGAGCCTGGCCGCCACACTGCAAAACTATAATCGTCACGCTGCAGACGGTCAGGATCCGCAGTGCCACAAACAGCCGAAGTTTCTCACCCCGCTCGATCGCCCCCCATACGCCGCCTTCGACCTTACACCGGGCAATGGCGCAATATTTGCCACTATGACATTTGGCGGGCTGGACACCCTGCCGACCGGGGAAGTCCTCCGACAGGACCGCTCAGTCATTCCCGGGCTGTTCGCCGCCGGGCGAACCAGTGCGGGCCTGCCGCGTTGTGCAGCGGGGTATGCCAGCGGTATGAGTATCGGCGATGCGACATTCTTCGGCCGGCTCGCCGGCCTGGGCGCGGCGCAACGCGCCAGCCGAGTCGTGCCAACCTGACTCGCTCGACGCAGAGCTCCCAACGACACGGAATTTTTGGCTTATACTGGGAGAGCGTCGACCGTCCTCTCGTCATCCGCAGGTGTACCGCCATGGCCAATCGACCGCGAAGTAAAAGCACGCTCGCATGCGCCGCTGGATGCGCATCGGCAGTTCTGGCAACCACCCTGTTGCTCTCTCCACCTGCTTCCGCCTGTTACGTCTACGGCAAGGGCTGGGGCAGCAAATGGGACAACCCGGTCTGGCCGAACGGTGCCACTATTACATGGAGTTATATGACACCCGGTGTCGGTTTGGGCCCGTCCGCGCCGCCGGCCTGGAGCGGCACCAACTCGCTGGGCTCGGGCGCCGCCAATGATATCCGGGTCAAGATCGACGCTGTGCACGGCGCCGGCGCCTTCAACGCCGCGGTGCAGCGCGCCTTCAACAAATGGGCTGCGGCCGCCAACATCACCTTCGTGAATGTCGCGGACCAGGGTGGTGATTTCGGCACGGTGACGGCTCCGGATATCCGTATCGGCGCGTTCAGTTTCGGTGCGGGAGACTACTCGGGCGCTGCCGGCTTCGGCCCACCGGGTGACGACATCAACTTCCCCGACGCACTCTCGGGGGATATCGCCTTCAACAGCCTGAATAATTTCAATATCGACCCCGGCGTGGAAGGCGCGCCGCTGCAGACAGGTCCGGGCGGACTGTACCTGAATGACATCGAGGGCCTGCTGATCCATGAGATCGGGCACACCCTGGGCATAGGCCATTCGGAGAGCGCAAGCGCGATACTCTGTGGGTACCAGTCACCGCTCTTCAACGGCTCGGTGTGCGACTACACGCATGTGCATCGCATTCTGGCGGTGGACGATCTGACTGCAATCAAGAATATCTATGGCCCCGCACCGCCACCGGACGGCGATGTGTCGTTCGATTGCCGGGTGGACTCAGCGGATGTGCTGCTCGCCAACCGGATTGTGCTCTACACACTGCAGCCAAATGCGGCGCAGACCACGCGGGCGGATGTTGCCCCGCTGGTGGGTGGTGTACCCGTCCCGAACGGCCAGGTAACCACCGCCGACGTGCTCGCCATCCTGCAGAAGAGCCTGAAGCAGATCAGCTTCTAGGATTTGTCCGCGAGCTTCCCGGGCGCGATGCCCTTGATTACAAGTCCACCGCGTGCACCAGTACCGGATAGATACTGCCCATCGTGTACCCATTGAGATCGATGTAGTAGCTCTTCATGGTATTGATGCTGAACTTGGTCTTGGCCTGCGTCGGCGTGCCGTCGGAAAAATAATTCATACGGACCGTCAAATCCGAGAGCCGGGATGAGTTGGGCGTGGCGGTCGCCAGCGTCTTGAAGCCGGCAGGATTGACCAGCGTGACATAAATCGTGCCGCTGCCGTCGCCATCCGGAACGATGTTGTAATTGGTCTGCACATACGGATTGTGATCCGAGGGCACCACCACGGGCATCACACCGTTCTTGAAAAACGAATCGTCGCTGTATTCGATCGCCAGGAATGCTCCGCCTACATTGTTCACGCCGGCGAGGCTATTGGGACGAACGACAAAACTGTTGGGCGTGTTGATATAGCCGACGAACTGCCGGACAAAATCGACATCCTGGAGCGACGAACCTGCAATGATCTGGATCGGAATTGCATTGAGATTGCCCTCGATGGCGTTGGCAGTATTGGTCAATTTGGGCGAGGTGACCGAGATGGTCGCCGCACCCACGGCCAGGGGTAGCGGCGAATTGTACTGGCCGGGATAGGTCAGTGGTGCCACGACAACCCAGCCGCCGTCGTACGGCACCATGCCGGTGAGCCCTACCAATGCATTGGTACCGTCGAAGCTGTAGGTGTTCACCTGCGCGGTGTAGTCGACATAGGACTTGTACACATAGCGCGGTTCGAGCACGAACTGCTGGTTGTTGAAGTCGGTCAACGTGATCGTCAGGTCGCTGGGTTTGAGCGCTGCCGTGCCACCGGCATTGCGAATCGCGCCACCGAGACCGATGACGATGTGATCCCCGGCCCGCGCATACCCCGGTGTGGTTTTGGTTTGTACACACCCCGACAGCCACGCCGCGGCGATCACCATCAGGAGTATTTTCATCACGAAGATATTGGTATTCATGGCCATCTCCCGACGCACAGCCGTTCAACGTCTTGGGTAGAACACGATCACTGCGGATGCAGTGATGCGCCTTTCAATTATGGCCCATTCGCTGTCGCACGCAAATCCACCCGCGGCGATGAGACCACGCCCGGATATCCTTCAACATTTAAAATGTCAGGTCGATATTCCCGGTCGTTAAAACCAGGCGGGTTCTTATCGCTTTTCGATACCATCCAGTCGAGTAAGCGAGTATTGTCTGTGCGGGAGATAGCACCGTGGCAAGCCGACGCGTTGGCGCGGACCAGTGCACACATCATTCGCAACAGAAGGAAATCATGCATGAGAGCAGCCGTATTCGAAGCATTGGGACAACCCATTCGGATCTACGACGACATCGAGATCATCGCCCCGCGCGCCGGCGAAGTGCGGGTCAAGGTCAAGTACTGCAGCGTCTGCCACTCCGACCTGAGCGTGGTGGACGGCTCGCTCCCGGCGTTCGGCGCGGTCATCCTCGGCCATGAAGCATCGGGCGTCGTCGACGCCGTGGGTCCGGGCGTCACCCGCTTGCAGGTGGGCGATCACGTAGTGCTGACTCCGGTGCCGCCCTGCGGCACCTGCTACTTCTGCATTCGCGGCGAGACCACGCTGTGTTCGAGCAACATCAGCCTGTATACCTCCGCGCTCACCGACGGCAACACCGGCCTGTCGCGCAAGGGCGAGGTCATCTATCGGGGCCTCGGTGTCGGCGCCTTCGCGGAGTACGCGATTACACAGGAGAACGGCGCGGTGAAGATTTCCCGCGACGTGCCGCTGGAACTCGCCTGCCTGATGGGCTGCGCGCTGCAGACCGGTATCGGCTCTGTGCTGAATACCGCGCAAGTAGAGACCGGGGCTACCGTGGTGATCATGGGCCTTGGCGGCATCGGCATCGCCGCCGTGCAGGGCGCGAAACTGGCGGGCGCTGCCATCATCCTGGCCTCCGACCCGGTAGCCGAGCGCCGCGAGATCGCGAAGCGGTTCGGGGCGACCCACGTCATCGACCCGCTCAAGGAGGACATCGCACTGCGCTGCCGCGAACTCACGGATAATATCGGCATGGACTATGCCTTCGAGACCGCCGGCATTGCCAAGCTCGTGGAAACCGGCATCGCGGTGACCCGCTCGGGCGGTACCACGGTGTGCGTGGGCGCCGCGCCGCTGGACCAGGGTATCGAAATCAACCCGCTGACGCTGTTCAGCAGCTGCGAGAAAAAACTGTGCGGCTGCCTGATGGGCAGTTGCAACTCGCTGCTGGAAATCCCACGCCTGGTCAGCCTGTGGAAGAACCAGAGACTTGATCTGGCCGGCATGGTGAGCAACACCCGCCCGCTGGAGGAAATCAACGAGGCGTTCGCCGACCTGAAAGCGGGCCGCGGCATACGCACAGTGCTGGCACTCTGAGCAGTACCGCCTCATGCCAGAGTCCAGCTACACAAGGTGCATCATCGTCGGCAGCGGCTTTTCCGGCATCTGCATGGCGATCAAACTCAAGCAGGCGGGGATCGACGATTTTCTCCTGCTTGAGAAAGCGGGCGACCTCGGCGGCACCTGGCGGGACAATCACTATCCGGGCGCGGAATGCGATGTGCCATCGGCACTCTACAGTTACTCCTTCGAAACCAGGACCGACTGGGACTACCAGTGGTCGGAGCAGCCACAGATACTCGAATACATCCGCAAGACCGCCCGCAAACACGGGATCCTGTCACACATTCGCTTCGACAGTGAATTGACAGACGCCACCTACGACACAGCGCACAGCCGCTGGCATCTCACACTCGCCAGCGACGACACGCTGTCAGCGCAGTTCCTGATCAGCGCCGTCGGACAACTGCACAAACCCCGCATCCCGGACATTCCCGGTGCAGCGTCATTCCGGGGCGCGCAATTTCACTCCGCCCAATGGGACCACGGCGTCGCGCTGGACGGCAAGTCCGTGGCTGTCATCGGCAATGCCGCCAGCGCAACCCAGTTCGTGCCGGTGGTAGCGGCGCGGGCCGCGCGCCTCACAGTGTTCCAGCGCAGCGCCAACTGGGTCTCGCGCAAGCTCGATCGCCGTTACACCGAGCGGGAAAAAGCCTTCATGCGCAGGTTCCCGTTCACCCGACGACTGGCACGCCTGAAAATTTACCTGCGCAATGAACTGCTGGTCTTCCCCGCGCTCAAAGGCAATCGGCTCTGCCAATGGCTGCTCCGGCAGGCCTGCCTGGCGTACCTAAACAGCACCGTCAAGGATACAGCCCTGCGTCGCAAGCTGCTTCCGGACTATCCCGTGGGCGCAAAGCGTGTGCTGGTGGTCGAGGGCTACTACGAAGCGCTGGTGCGCGACAACGTCGCGCTGGTGACCGACACTATCGACGCCATCACGGAAACAGGCATTCGCACAAGCGCGGGCGAGCACTACGCCTGTGACGTCATTGTTTACGGCACCGGGTTTGTGACCAATCCTTTCCTCGACGGCATTCGCATTACCGGTCGCACCGGTGCGGCGCTCGCGCAGCACTGGGCGAACGGCGCCCAGGCCTACCTCGGCATTGCCACCGCCGAGTTCCCCAATCTGTTCTTCCTGTATGGGCCAAACACCAACCTCGGACACAACTCCATCCTGTTGATGGCGGAGGCGCAGGCCAACTACATCCTGCAGGCGATCGCGGCGGTCGACCGGCAGCGAGGTTCTACCGTAGAGGTGCGCGGGGAAATCGAAGCGCAATACAACCGCGTCTTGCAGTCGCGGCTGCGCGGCATGGTGTGGAACTGCGTGGCGGACAGCTGGTACAAAAGCGGAGGGCGCATCACCAACAACTGGCCGGGCAGCGTCGGTGAGTATCGCCGCGCCACACGTCGCTTTCACGCCGGGGATTTCTCTGTGAGCTAGCAGCGCGCTAGCGATTGACCGTGAGGATGACCAGCGTGGGCGTGTCGATCAGGCCGAGGGTGTAGTTGCCTTTGATCCAGCCACGCCGCCTGGAATGGCTCCAGCCCTCCTGCTCCGCCGGGCTTGCACCGTGGTCCGGTGGACCGTATTGACCCTCCAGATACCGCGCCACCACTTCGAGTTCGCCCTCGAATTCAAACACGATGCGCGTCAATTGTGCGGAGTCAGCCGGCGCCTCCATACCGATGCGCGTGATCGGTTGCGCGCCGATTGCGAGCCCAGGATGCGCCGCAGGCGACGGCGCCGAACCCTCACCGGCGGGCTCGCCGGCGGACGTAAACACACACTGGGCGCTGACACCCTCGCCCGTCTTTCGCGGCGGTTTGACGCGGCACTGCCCGCCCAGCGCTTCAACCGCAGCTTTGGCGTCGGCAAACACCTGATCGGTGTCCAGGCCGTTGATCACAAACGGCGGCTGTGCCAAGGTCGCAGACGCGGATACCAGCAGCACTGCGCTCATCAGAAATTGCGTACATCGCATGGCTAACCTCTTCGCTGCCGGTGACAACGGCACCACGCCGGTCGCGCTCGTCGGGATGGACAGCATATACGAGCCCAGTTGCGCCGCAAACGGTGTGCGGTTAGTGCTCCTCGCCGGATGCAATTCGCGCAAGACACATTACACTGGCAACCTTCCTCTTCCACAAGGCGTGACCATTGGCTTCGCAGCGTCTCCCTGCGGTTTACATCCGGCTGTTGAACCGCATCGGCCGGCTACTTGAGCACGTGCGCATCAGCCAACCCGAGTTGTGCTCACAGCGGCTGCAGCAACACGCCGAACGCAGGACGGGGCTGCATGAGTGGGGCGATGCCGCAGCCTTGATCGGCCTCGACCGGCTCACAACGGCGCTGCGCGCGCAGGCGAACCTCTCACAGATCGGCCGCATCACTGCCTATTTCAACCTGTTGGATCACCTGAGTGTCCGCCTGCGACTGATCGACTACCGCGCGCGACGACCCGAAGTTTGCGGGCAAGTGATCCGCCAGCCGGTGTTCATCCTCGGCCTGCCGCGCACGGGCACCACCATCCTGTATGAGTTGATCGCGCAGGACCCTGCGTTCCGCGCGCCGGCGACCTGGGAGGTCGCGCGCCCCTTACCGCCCCCAACGGCAGCGAGTTACACGGGTGACGCGCGCATCGACGCGGTCGAGCGGCTGCTGCGACTGATGGAAAAACTTGCGCCCGGTTTCCAGGCGATCCATGCCATCGGCGCCCGGCTGCCACAGGAGTGTGTGTACATGATGGCGTCGTCATTCCAGAGCGAACAGTTCAGCTACATGTTCGATATCCCCGATTACCGGGACTGGGTGTTACGGCAGGATATGACCCCCGCCTACCAGTGGCATGCCCGCTTCCTGCAGCACCTGCAGGTGGATCAGGCGCCCGCACGCTGGCTGCTCAAGACGCCCGCCCACCTCGCATGCCTGCCCTTCCTGCTCGCGCAGTATCCGGATGCTTCTATCATCTGGACGCACCGGCGGCCGCTGGACGCCATCGCATCATTCTCCAGCCTTGCTCACACACTGCGCGGCGGGTTCTGCCGCACAGTCGATCCGGTGACTACGGGTGAGCAGGAGTTTCGCCATTTTTCCACCGTGGTGCAGCTTGGAATGGACGACCGGCGCGAGCTGGATCGCGGCCAGTTCTTCGATGTGGGTTTTGATGCCATCTGCGCCGATCCTATGGCCGTGGTGGCGTCTATCTACCACCGTTTCGACTGGCCGCTCTCACACACGGCAGAAGCCCGCATGCGCGCCTACCTGCAACGCCATCCCCGGCACCTGTACGGTGAACACTGTTACTCGCCTGCGGAATTCGGCCTCGATGCCGCCAGCGAGATCCGCAGCTTCGGCGGGTATCTCTCGCAGTACGATGAGTACCTCAGCGAGCAGGCATTCCCGCCGGGCGCCCAATGTCTATAGATAGAGGGCGAACAGCCGCATCCGTACCCGGCAAGTGACAGGTTTTTTTACAGTCCGCGCATCCGCTCACTTGGTGCAATTCAGATACTTCCCTGTAAATCAATAAGATACGGGGAAAAGGTATAAATATTGCGTACTTTCATAAACGTTCGTTTAAGACGGGACGGGAATGCGGCAGTTGCAGGCAGGTCAATTTCCAAGCCAGCGTGCGATGCGTCCGGCCCTGTACAGCGTAAAGCTATTGCTCGCTATATTTTTTTGGCCGGTAGCTGTTTGCGGTTTGACGACTGTGCTAGCCTGCCGCTTCCTGCAGCTTAAACGAACGCTTATAACAACACGCCTGGTCCGCCGCAGGTATGGCGCCATGTGCGACTGGCAGATCAGCCGAGGAATCTTCCCATGCTATACAACCGATCAACTCTTCGTTCACGCTTTAACCTGACAAGCGCCTTATTTACCTGCCTGACAGCACTGGCGGGCATAGCGGGCGTCGCCCTGCCAGCGCACGCGCAGCGCACCTTCGTCGAGTTTGAAAGCGGTCCCGTCCGGCCGGTTGCACTGACGCCGGACGGTAACACGCTGCTGGCAGTCAATACGCCCGACAATCGCCTGGAAGTGTTCTCGGTGCAGGATGGCAAGCTGACGGCAACGGATTCCATCCCGGTGGGCATGGAGCCGGTATCAGTCGCCGCGCGTAGCAACAGTGAAGTCTGGGTGGTCAACCATCTGTCGGACAGCGTGAGCATCATCGACCTTTCCGCGACGCCGGCGAAAGTCGTGCGCACGCTGCTGGTGGGCGACGAACCGCGCGATATCGTGTTCGCCGGTACCGGCTTCAACCGCGCGTTCATCACCACTGCGCATCGCGGACAGCAGCGTTCAGATCCTTCGATTGCCGCGGTACCCGGCGCCGGCGGGCCGCAATTGACCACCGAGGGTATTGGCCGCGCGGACGTGTGGGTCTTCGATGGCAACAACCTCGGTACCACTCTCGGCGGCACGCCGCTGCGGATTATGAGCTTCTTTGCCGATACCCCGCGCGGCCTGGCCGTGACACCCGACGGCGGTACGGTGTACGTCGCGGCCTTCCAGTCGGGCAACCAGACCACCGTCATCAATGAAGTGCAGGTGCCCAACGGTTTCGGTGCCAACGGCGCTTTCGGACCGGCCAACAACTGCTGGCAAAACGATGCCGACCCGGCCTGCGAACAAAGCGTCGCCGCGCCAGAAGTGGGGGTAATCGCGAAATTCAACGGCACCAACTGGGTTGACCAGCAAGGCACCAACTGGAACAGCCAGGTGAAATTCAGCCTGCCGGACCGCGATGTTTTCGCTGTTAATGCCAACACCCTGGCGCCAGGCGCCGTCTACACCAGCGTCGGCACCATCCTCTTCAATATGGCGGTGAACCCGGTCACCGGCAAGGTGTATGTCACCAACACCGAACTGCCGAACCACATCAACTTTGAAGGGCCCGGCATCTTCGGCGGCAGCACTGTGCAGGGCCACCTCTCCGAGTCGCGCATCACCGTCCTCAACCCCGTCGGCGCGACCAAGGACGTGCAGCACCTGAACCAGCACATCGATTACAGCCAGCGCCACACCAACCCTGGCGCCGATCACGCGGCGATCAACGCGCAGGCGGCCCACAGCCTGGCGACGCCATTGCAGCCGGTGGTTTCGGCCGACGGCACCAAACTGTATGTGGCAGCATTTGGTTCGGGCAAGATCGGCGTATTCGATGTTGCGGACATTGAAGATCCGAACTTCGAAAGCAATTTTGACCCCACCACGGAAAGCGCCAACTACATCGCCGTGGGCGGTGGCCCCGCCGGCATGGTGCTGGATGAGTCGGACGAGTTGAACAAACGTCTCTACGTACTCACCCGGTTCGGCAACCAGATCGAGGTTGTCGACCTGAACACCAATGCCGTGGTGGAAACACACGCCATGCACAACCCGGAACCGCCCGAGGTCGTGCAGGGTCGCCCCTTCCTGTACGATGCGCTCGCGACGTCGGCCAACGGCGAAACGTCCTGCTCGAGCTGCCATATCTTTGGCGACATGGACCAGCTCGCCTGGAACCTGGGCAATCCGGACGACCGCACCTCCACCAGCAACCAGCCACAGGCCACCATTCTCGCCGGCCAGGGCACCCTGCACCCGATGAAAGGTCCCATGACTACGCAGACCCTGCGCGGCATGGCGACGCACGGCGGTCTGCACTGGCGCGGTGACCGCGTCGACGGCTTCTTCGGCACCGATCCCTGCGCAGAACCCACAGGTGCGGCCTGCTCCGAAGACCTGTCGTTCCGCAACTTCATCGTCGCCTTTGAGGGACTGGTCGGCAAGGAGGGCACCATCACCCCGGCTGAAATGCAGCAGTTTACGGATTTCGCGCTGCAGATCATGCTCCCACCCAACCCGATCCGCCCGCTGAACAATACGCTGTCCGGTCTGGTCACTCCGGGCTTGCCCAACAGTGCCACCAACCCCAGCGCACAGCTGGGGCTGGCACGGTTCAACGGCGCCGCCACTGACACCGTGGCCAACTGCAACGGCTGCCACACGCTGGACCCCGCGAATGGTTTCTTCGGTACGGGTGGCGACCAGAGCTTCGAGGGTGAAACCCAGCACTTCAAGGTTGCGCACATGCGCAACGACTACCACAAGGTGGGCATGTTCGGCTCTTCCACCCAGAGTACGAACACCGGCGAGCAGATTCGCGGTTTCGGCATCCTGCATGACGGTTCGATCGACACGGTACGCAACTTCCTGACGGCAAGCGTGTTCACGCTCAACACGACGGATGAGGCCAATCTGGAGGCTTTCACCTTTGAGTTCCCCTCGGATCTTGCGCCCATCGTCGGCCAACAGATCACACTCACCGCCACCAACGGCGCCGTCACCAATCCGCGCATCGATCTGTTGATCCAGCGCGCGAATGCCAACTTCACCTCGCTGATGATGGGCGGCACTGTGAAGGAATGCGATCTGATCGTGAAGGGATCGGTCGACGGGGTGGAGCGCGGCGCCGTGCGCGAGGCCAGCGGGCAGTTCCGCACGGACAAGAACGAGCTCTTCTCCGACACCACCATACGCTCGCTCGCGACCTCCCAGGGGCCCCTGACGTACACCTGTGCTCCTCCCGGCTCAGGCGTCCGTATGGGCATCGACCGGGATCTGGACGCGGACCTCGATGGCCTGGACAACTGCCCGGCCGCCGCCAACGCCGATCAGGTGGACGACGACAACGATGGCGTGGGCTCAGCCTGCGACAACTGTCCGTTGATCCCGAACCCTGACCAGCTGGATTCCAACAGCGATGGCAGGGGCGATCTCTGCCAGGACCTGCCGCCGGGCTGCTGACACCCGGCTTCCGGGAAACCGCGCCCCGTTCTAGAATTGGGGCGCGTATTCCCGCTCACTACACGCGAGTCCTGCCATGTACCCCAACGGCCTGTTTGGTTTTGACGCGCTCAGGTTGTTGATCACACCCATCGTGCTGTTTGGAATAGCGTTCTTCTCGCTGTACCTGCGCCAGGAGGGGATACGCACCGGACGCACGGTGCTCCTGTTGCTCCTGATCGGCGTGGTGGCCTTCCTGGGCGCCAAGGTGTTCTCGCTATACGTTCGCAACTGGCAACCCTACCTTCCGCTCTCGGTGGAATGGCGCAGCGGGTTGCGCTATCCCGGCGGACTCCTCGCCATGGTGTTGTTTGCGCCATTGCTGAAGCGCTGGCTATTGCCAGAACTGCCATTGGCGCGCTTCCTGGATGTGCTCGCAATCACCGTCTGTTTTTCGTTTGCACTGGTGCGTATCAGTTGCCTGCTGAACGGCTGCTGCACCGGCGGGCAGTGCACCGACTTTTACTGCCTCTCCTACGCGCCGGGCAGCCAGGCCTGGTACACCCAGTTGAAGGCAGGCGAACTGGCTGCAGGGATGGACCACAGCCATCCGGTGCTGCCGTTGCACCTGTTGTTCATGGCCGCGTCATTCACTGTGGGCGTGTTTCTCATGTGGTTCGACGGAAAGCGGACGTTCAACGGGCAGATCGCCCTGCTCTACCTCGTGCTGCACGACGGCGCGAAAGGTTTGCTGGAATCCCTGCGGGAACCCTACCTCGCGCAACTGCAGATCACTTCACTGACAATCAGCGCGACCGGCCTTGCGGTGTTGCTCTTCGTCCTGTTTCTGCGCCGCAGGGGGGCAAAAGCGGCGGCGCAGTGAATGTACGCAGGCGGAGGTGATTACTGCCTAGTCGTGCTTGAGGGATTTTGTAGTGAACAGGAAATCCTTCAGTTCCTTGTCGAATGTCGGGTCCTGGCGTCGAATCCACTCCAGCACCATGGCCGCGTGTTCTTTTTCCTCGTCCCGGTTGTGTTCGAGGATGGATCTGAGTTCGTCGTTCTTGCACGCATCCACGCGCTGGTTGTACCAGTCGACGGCCTCCAGTTCCTCCATCAGGGAGGTGATCGCCCGGTGCATATCCCTGGTCGCGTCCGACAGTTCTTCGATCGGCTCGTGATATCCTTCGTTTGCCATTACCTGTTCTCCTGTATTCGGCTTTTTCCCGTATCGGGAATGACAGCCTATCGCAGATGCCAGCGCCATTAAAGTCACGCGCGCGCATGCTATGATGCCTGTATGCGTCCACTGCTCTTCCTGCTACTGAGTCTTTTCACCGCCCTCGCCTGCGCGCAGCGGCAGATGACGACCATCCCGGTGTACTACACCACAGCAGCGCAACTGGCGGCCGTCATCCGCCCCCATCTCTCCGACGGCAGTACCGTCAGCGTGTTCCAGAACCAGCTGGTGCTGAACGCCACGCCGGAGGAACTGGCCAAAACCCGCGAGCTGCTGCGGCAGCTCGACGTCCGTGGCCGGCAATTGCTGGTATCGCTGCGCACCGATGGTATGGGTAGCGACAGCAGCCGCGGGGTGGATGTCCAGGGCACTGTACACGCGGGTGACACAGTGATCACCAACCAGCAGGGAAGAATCCCCACGGAATCGCGCACCACGGTGCGGGTGCAGAACCACCGCGGCGCGAGTGCGGACAACGGCAACCAGTCGGTGCGCGTAACAGAAGGGCAAGCGGCGTTTATCGGCACGGGTATGGTCGCCCCGCTGCGCAGCGTCACCGTGGGGCCGGACGGACGTCGCTACGTACAGCAGGAAACGGTCAATGCCATGTCGGGCTTCTACGCCACGACCTGGGTCAACGGCGGCAGCGTGCGGATCAGCATCGACCAGAGCAACGACCGCATACAGGGTTCGCAGATCGCCACTCAGCAATTGCGTTCCGAGGTGAGCGGAGCACTGGGGGAATGGATTCCCATCGGCGGGATCGACACATCGTCCACGCAGCAGGATCGCGGCCTGGGTTCGCGTGGTCAGTCCAGCCAGGCAAATTCCACGCAGTTGTTCATCAAGGTTGAGGCACTGGAATAAACCGCTGCGAAGCGCCGCGAGCAGCTCGCAGGCACCCCCGCAACTTGCTAGGATGCCCGCAGACCATCCCACTCAAGGAGCGCCTCGCAATGACTTCACCCTTCGATCCGGTCCGTATCGGCCCGCTGCAACTGCGCAACCGCTTCATCAAGTCCGGCGCCAACGAAGCGATGTCCTTCAACGGCGTACCGACCAAAGCCCTGGCCCGGCATCACAGCGAACTCGCCCGGGGCGGTGTGGGGATGACGACCGTCGCCTACATGGCGGTTGCACCGGAGTCGCGCACCCTGCCCAACCAGATCTGGATGCGCCCCGAAATCCAGCCGGACCTGCGCGCCCTGACCGACGCCGTACACGCAGGCGGCGCGGCCATTTCCGCGCAGATCACCCACGGGGGTTCTTTTGTCACCGGTATGAAGGTAAAGGGCCGCACCATCAGTTCCTCCTCGGGCTTTAATCCGGCGGGGATGCTCAAGGGCAATTTCCTGCAGCGCGCGATGACCGAGGCGGACATGGATCGTGTGATCCGGGAGTTCGTCGCCGCCGCGCAACTGGCGCGGGATACCGGTTTCGACGCGATCGAACTGCACATGGGCCACGGCTACCTGCTGAACCAGTTCATCTCGCCGCTCAGCAACCGGCGCGAAGATCAATACGGTGGCAGTGCCGAAAACCGCGTGCGTTTCCCGGCGCGGGTACTCGCCGCGGTCAAGGAGGCAGTCGGCACGACCACGGCGGTGCTGGCGAAGATCAACGTCGCCGACGGCACGCGCCGCGGCGCGAAGGTAGAAGATGGAATTGTCACCGCCAAGGCCCTGGAAGCGGCCGGCGCCGACATGCTGGTGCTGAGCGGCGGCCGCAACGTGGAATCCACCTGGTTCATGTTCGGCAGCCGCATGAACCGCGAGGAAATGAGCAAGGTGTTGAAGCAACAGGGCGAGTGGATTACCGCCTTCATGATGAAAGCCGCCGCCTCCCGCGAACCGGACGTCAAATTCAAAGAGATGTACTTCCTCGAATACTCGCGCAAGATTCGCGCGGCAGTCACACTGCCGCTGGCCTTCCTCGGCGGCGTCAAGTCTCTGGCAAACGCCGAGCAGGCCGTGGCGGAAGGATTCGAGTGCGTGGTGCTGGCGCGCGCGCTGCTGCGCGACCCTAACCTGGTCAACCAGTTCCGCAGCGGCGAACTGACGCAATCACGCTGCGACAACTGCAATGGCTGCGTGGCGTACATCTACCACCCGGCGGGCACACGCTGTGTCTACAACCCGCCGAACGACCTGGCGCTCAACCGGATACCGGCGAGCGCCGCAGATTAATCGCCGAGCCCAGCCTCCCCCAGGCCCATAGCCTGCACAGCTTCGGGCGGAATTTCCGGCGTTGACTGCGTCGAGAGATAGCGGGCGCGCTGCTCGGCGAAATCGCGCGTCATCTCCGGGTGGGTGGACACCCAGAACCGGCCTTCGGCGAGTTGCGGCAGGATACGCCTGGCGGCCTCATCGCCGCTGATACCGCCGCTGGCGATCATGCCGTGCATGACCTGCCGGTGGCGCTCGCCGCCCGGCGCGGCCCCGGTAGTCGAATCCTCGAAAATACGCGTGGAGACCAGCCCCGGCAGGATGGCGCTCACCACGATGGGCGCTTGCAGAACCTGCATTTCCAGCCGCAGGCATTCCGAGAACGACAGGACCGCATGCTTGCTCAGGATGTAGGAGGTCTGTACCGGCATCATGCTCAAGCCGCCGATGGAGGAGGTGTTGGCGATCCAGGCTTTCCTGCCCGCCGCCAGCATGCCGGGCACGAACGCCCGCACGCCGTGTATCACGCCGTGAATATTGATCCGCAGCGTCTTCTCCCACACATCCGCCGGCAACTCCCAAGTAAAGCCCAGTGTTTCGATACCGGCGTTATTCACCAGCAAGGTCACATCGCCGAAGCGCTCGCGGGTGACCGCCGCGAGCGCCTCCAGTGACTCGGGCTGCGAGACATCCGTGTGCACCGCCAGCGCTTCACCGCCCGTCGCATGGATTTCCTCGGCGACGGATTCCGCGCGCTGCAGGGACACATCGGCCAGCACGACGCGCATACCGAGCTCCGCACTGTACCGGGCCAGTCCCGCGCCAATGCCGGAACCGGCACCCGTAATCACCGCCACACCGCCCTGGAAGCACTTCACGTTGTCAGACATTGGGGATTTCCTGTTTGCGGCCCATCGAGTGTGCATACTATCCCGCCAGGTACAGCGCCGTCACGGGTGCATCGTCGGGATAGCTGCTGGGACCGCCGATATCGCAGGCCGCATTGATGGCCTTGATGCAGACCGGATCGCGTAGCGGATCGGTGGGAGTCTCACTCTGCACGCCGCGCAAGCGCACGTCGTCGATCAGCATCTCGATCGCGCGCTCGTGCGTCAGGTCATCCGTGCCGTCCAAGTTCTTCTTGAGCTCAGCGGCGTCCTCGAACACCTCCGCTGACCAGTGCACCATCATTTCATTCTGCACCACGACACCGCGATTGAAGATCGGCGGCATCAGGCGCTGCGCCTGGTCGGGGGTGTACACCTCCTGCAACGGCACGGACGGCGCCACCGGCCGGAGGTTGTCGGACAATTGCCGCTTTTGGGCTGCGTTCAGCATACGGGTTCTGCAGAAGGTCCCTCATGTGCACGTCGGTGATCTGCCGGAGCGGAGTCACTTTAATGCGGAGCCTACAAGGCACGCACCATCCGAGACCTCCATGTCGATCCGGCACTATTTCACGGGTATCACAGCCGGGTCGCCCTTGTTCTTGACGAAGAACACCAGGAACTTCGCTGGAGCAGTCTTGCTCGCATTTCGACCCACGGTGTGCACATCATCGGGGGACTCGTAAAAAGTCTGGCCCGGATTCAGGACAACCTCCTCGCCGCCTTCCACCTGCATGACGATAGAGCCTTCCAGCACATAGACAAACGTATGGGCATTGTGTCGGTGGACAGAGTCTGTACCACCCGGCGGGAACGTAACGGTGAGCATGACCCCTTCCTTTCCAGGAAGGTCTGCAAGATCCTTTGAAAGGAGCAGGTTGACGTCCGACTGCTGCGCCAGGACAGAACTGGAGACAAGACCCATGAGACAACAAATGAACAGGATGATTCTCATCGCAAACTCCTCAATATTTGAACGACCGTATCTTTCGATGATATGGGATTTCCGCAAACCTGTGCGCTTGCCGAAGTTTGCGCGATTCGGGCCAATGCGGTTTCCTCGACGCCAGAGAGCGCCAATGTAGTTTCCCGGCAAACATCGCCAACGACGATTCAATCCTCCAGCACGATGCCGTAGTGATCCGTGTAGAAGCGGAACTCCTCGCGGATACCCTGTTTGCTGAGCCCGTAGTCCTCGGGTGCGTAGCGGTGTTTGCCGAACTGGTCGCGCGGCTTGTGCGCGAGGTAGTCGCGGATTGCGCCTGCGAAACTCGCCGTGAACGGCAGCCCCAGTGCGTCGTAGCTGCGCTCCACCGTACCCACCGGATCCTGCATGAGATCCTTAAAGTGCACGTCCGTGATCTGCCCGGGCGGGATCGCGCCGCTGCCGCGCTCTTCAATGACCTTGCGCAGCATCCCGCCGTAGCCTGCCACCACCATCTGGCCGAGGAGTCTGGCATCCACGCCGTTGGCGCGGCTGCCGCGCATCAGCGTGGAGAGACTCACGGTGGACGGCACCGAGCGCACCGGATCGCGGTGAGTGTGGATAATCCGGATGTCCGGGTACTGGCGCAGCAGGTGGTCGAGGTTGCCGAGATGCGCCGGTGACTTCAGCAGCCAGCGGCGCGCGTCACCGCGCCCGTACTGCAGCAGCTGCAATATACGTCGGTGCCAGTGGTAGGGAGCATCCGTCGGATGCTCGGCCCGCCACTTCAGCCAGCCCCACGCGGCGTAGAGCATCGCCCACCAATCCGAGCTGAAATCGCTGTCCATGAAGCGAATGCACTCCACCGGCAGGTCCCAGCGGTGCTCGTGCGCCGCGCGGATCATCGGCTGCACATCGGCGAAGAACTCGTTGACGGTCTCGGCGATCTGCTCGCGGGTGATGCCCTCGGCCAGCATCGCGGGCGA
>CAYWWD010000011.1:0-60522 GCA_964461965.1 uncultured Halioglobus sp.
AGTCATCCGCGCCAACAAACGATTAAGTTCCAAACAGAATGCAGCACTACACTAGACAAATAATCGTTCGTCGAGAATGAGATCAGGACTTCAATCCAAGCCGTTCAAGTAAATTGTAGAGAGTAGGACGGGTAATTCCGAGTATGTTTGCGGCATCACTGATATTCTGGTTGCAATAGCTCATAGCGCGAATAATCGCCTTGCGTTCCGCTTCCTCACGAACTTCCTTCAAGTTGAGCGGTAGGGGCTCGCTGCTTGTTCTCGTGAGTTGAAGATCTTCGAGGGTGATTTGATTGCCGTCGGCCATGATTAGCCCTCGTTTTATACGGCTCTCTAATTCGCGTACGTTACCCGGCCAGTCATAAGTTTCCATCGCAGCTATGGCTTCCGGTGAAAAGTCCTTCACCGTGCCGCCATATTCACTGCCCCATAAATTCAGGAACGACTTGGCCAATACGATAATATCGCCCTCGCGTTCCTTGAGTGGAGGTATCTCTAATACGATCTCACTGATTCGGTAATAGAGATCTTCACGGAACTGCCCTTTATTGATTAGCTCTCTCAAATTTTGGTGAGTTGCGCACAATATCCGTACATCAACGGGAATTTCCTTGCGGCCTCCTATCCGCTCAACGACGCGTTCCTGTAGAAAACGTAAAAGTTTGGCTTGGAGTTCCATGGGAAGATCCCCGATTTCGTCAAGAAACAGGGTTCCTTCGTGGGCGTACTCAATTTTTCCCGGTGTCTGCTTTGCCGCTCCAGTGAATGCGCCCTTCTCATAGCCGAACAATTCACTCTCGAGTAAATTTTCAGGAATCGCAGCACAATTGATAGCAATGAATGGCTTCTTGGCACGTGGACTCAGTTCGTGCAGGGCTTGCGCACAGCGTTCTTTCCCTGTGCCACTCGCCCCGAGTATAAGCGTCGTGATATTCGACGGGGCGATTTTTTCTATGGTGCGACACACCTTTAACATTTGCGTGCTGGCTGCAATTATCCCGCGCAGCGGCATGTCCTGATCGTGTTTCTGAAGGCGGCGATTCTCGATTTCCAACTCATACACGTGGTAGGCGCGATCGACCAGTAGTGCCAATAGTTCGGGGTCGGCGGGCTTTTGATGAAAATCATACGCGCCAAGTGCGATCGCCTTTACCGCGTTATTCCTGTCATTGTCACCGGTAACTACTATAACTTTCGTTTCAGGCGCCAGCGTTAATATTTCTCTCAGCGTTGCGAGTCCTTCTGTAACGCCACCGGGATCAGGTGGGAGTCCGAGATCCAAGAGTACAACACCCGGTTGAACCCGTCGTAACTGATTGATCGCCTCGGCACGCTCGCCGGATATCGTTACCTCAAAGCCATCAAATGCCCAGCGCAGCTGACTTTGTAGCCCTTTGTCATCCTCTACAACTAGCAAGTGCTTTTTGTCGTTTTTCACGGGCCGTAAACCTTATCTGGTGTAGTTGCGTGGGCGTTCCCGAGATTTGCGGCACTGGGAAGATATACCCTGAATAGAGATCCTAAACCAGGCGTGCTTTGCACGCTTATATTTCCGCCAATACTGCGAATGAAGTCGCGACTCTCAAAGGCCCCAATACCCATTCCAGTTAAACCCTTAGTTGAATCAAAGGGTTTAAACAACCGGTGCTGGATAAAATGTTCATCCATACCCGAACCGTTGTCTTCTATTTCCACCAGCGCTGAACCCTCATTGGGAATCAGTCGTATCGTAATTTCACCATTCTTGTCGCATGCTTCCTGTGCGTTTTGCACCAAATGGCCAAATACAGTTTGCAATCGCTCTCGATCACATTTCACAGTAAGAACATGATTGGGGAGGAGTAGTTTAGGGATGGGTGCTCGAAGGCTATTCTGTGTTACCACTTGCGTCAGTAATTCGGCCAATTCGAATTCCTGCAGGTCTTTGTGCCCCGTTCCGCTTCGCAGTTGCACCATCAATTTGTTCATGCGACTTACCGTATTGCTCACAGTATCAACCATATCTTCCACGAAATCCGGGTTATGTTTATGTTTACGGGCATTTGCAACCATGAGCGATAACTGCGCCAAGATATTTTTCAGGTCGTGGATTACATACGCGGAAAGACGATTGAAAGCTTCAAATTGGCGCGATTCAACTAAGGCCTGATCCGATTGGTACTGGGCCAGGTGACTGCCGGCCTGTTTTCCGGCAACTTTCAGGAGATCCCTGTCCTCCCAGTTAAGATCGCGTACCAAGTCCGACTCCCGCAGTAGCAGGATTCCTTGCAGTCGATCACCAAACAGCAATGGTATGATGAGCCACGCGCGTGGAAGCAGGGTGAGCACCATCGGAAGTTCCAGGTTTCGATAGATATCTGGTGCATGCCGCCACTCGTGCAGATCGATGATCCATTGGTTTGACTCAAGCCACCTAGCCAGTTCTTGCAAATCAATATCTGCAGATGGTGCGGGCATCTCCCAGTTTGTCACAAAGTTGAACCTCCCATCGTCCGCTCTGCACCAGAGGATGCCGGCTGGACTTTTGGCAAGATTAGCAACAGCACGTGTGACGCTCTCTGGAATGTCGTGGATACCACTGGCCAAAGTTTGAGTAAACTGTAGCCACTCCAGTCGGTAATCGTACTTGTAACTAAAAAAATTCTTGCTCAACCAGATACGGGCTCTGGCGCGTATCTGTCCTGAGAATAGAAGCACAATGAGTGTGAGGCCGGATGCACAAAGAAATGCTATCTGCAGTACGCCACCCCAACTGCCGCCGAGATAGCGTATGAAATAGGCAGCCAGGGCCATGGTGATCAGGTAGATACCCGAGACCATTAACGTGAGTGAATGGAAGGCAACGTGGCGCGAGAGGTGGATGCCTCGCGCCGTGGTCTGTGTCTCACTGAGATCATTTCGACTGATGCTGATGGCGATCAGCAGGGCCGCCATTGTCGTAACGATTCCACGGGCCTGCCACACGTTCTGATCCAATTGACGAAACAGCAACGCCTCGGCATACATGAAGAAATCGAAAGCAAAGAGAATGCCTAATCCCATGCACAGGTGCTTGGTAGCCCAAAGTTCATTCTCGTTACTGTTGCGGAAAAACTGCTCCAGCAACAGAAGACCGACAATGGACATAGCGATCCACGTGCTGAAATTTGTGTAAAGTGACAGGTCGTACACTGGAGAAAGTATGTTCACCAGGTACTCGGAACCGAGTAGTATCACGACGATCAAGCAAATGCTGGCGGCAAACCAGGGAATCCAGCGCTGGGTGTTGAGTATATGGTTGGTGCCCTGAAGCCGCAGTCCAATCAGTTTCAGTAGCATGAATATCCAGGCAGAATTACGGGCGACCTCTGCCAACTGCATGAGGAGTACCTGAGGTTCCTGTAGTACGGTAGAAGTGGTAACGATCGCTGCCCAGAGAGCTGTAATCCCGCTGGCAATGAGCAATACGCCACTGAGTGGGTTTTTGCGCCTCTTGATGAGAATGAGTATGACCAGACTCGTATACGCGAGCAGTGCCGTGCCGTAGCTGTACAGGCCGATGTTGCCGATCGTGCTGAATTGTGCCTCCACTTCTTAACTCACCAAATCGTGTGCCAATTCACGTTCCGCCATAGCGGTGGTCCCCGGGAAACACTATACTCCCGACCTGTTAGAGTAAATCCCATCGCGAAATTTGTGAGATGCGCTGCACACAATAAAAAGCGCACCTGTTCGGGAACTTGGCTGGAAGGGGCCATCCATTGACTATGTCAGCATACGAGGCAAAAGCGGCAATGCTCTTGCAGCGTCCTTTTCGTTGGGTGGTGACGGGTGTCGCTGGATTCATTGGATCGCATTTGGCTGAGCGACTCCTGTCGCTGGGTCAGTACGTTGTCGGTTTGGATAATTTTGCAACCGGTTTCAGTGCCAATCTGGAAGCGGTGCGCTCTCAGGTGGGAGAGCATCATTGGTGCCGTTTTGAATTCATCGAAGCAGATATCTGCGATGCGGCGGCTTGTGCGCACGCCATGCGTGGTGCGCAGTTTGTTCTACATCAGGCGGCGCTGGGCAGCGTACCCCGGTCCATCGCAGACCCACAGCAGACTAATCGAGCCAACATTGAGGGTTTCCTGAATGTTCTGGTAGCAGCTCGAAACGCCGAGGTAAGGCGTTTCGTTTATGCGGCGTCATCCTCTACCTATGGTGATCACCCCGGATTACCCAAGGTAGAGGATCAAATCGGTAAACCACTCTCACCGTATGCAGTAACCAAATATGTCAATGAACTCTATGCGGACGTGTTCTCTCGTGCATACGGAATGGAATGTATTGGATTGCGGTATTTTAATGTGTTCGGTCCACGACAAGATCCGCAAGGAGCATATGCCGCAGTAATTCCGAGATGGTTTGATCAACTTCGCAGCGGGGTTCCACCGCAGATCAATGGTGATGGGGAAACATCTCGCGATTTTTGTTTTATAGATAATGTCCTTCAGGCGAATATTCTTGCGGCACTGAGTGAAAATGCACATGCCGTAAATCAAGTGTACAACGTGGCTGTTGGGGGGCGTACCACATTAAACCAGTTGTATTACGGTATTCGTACGCTGTTGTCGCAAGCAGATTCTCGCATTGAGCAAATTGAACCGGTCTATGCGTCTTTCCGGGAAGGGGATGTGCGGCACTCCCAGGCCGATATAAGTCGGGCTTGTGAATTGCTTGGGTATAGTCCTACACATTCCGTCGAGGAAGGTTTAGCGATTACGAATGAGTGGTTTTTAAGCGTCGAGAAATAGGAAACATTGCAGAATGGAAACGCTGGACACCGTAGCGATTGTCGGTCTTGGTTATGTAGGTCTCCCACTGGCGGTGGCATTTGGACGTTCTCGCCGCACTATCGGCTTGGATCTCAATGAGCAAAAGCTAAATCACTACCGTTCTGGATGCGATCCGAGTGGTGAAGTGGAGCCACGGCAATTGGCGGAGGCCAGGCTGCTAGAGTTCACCAGCGATAGCAGTAAACTGCGCGAAGCAAAAATAATCATTGTGGTCGTACCTACTCCGATCGACCATGCCAGGCGGCCGGATCTCACTCCATTGGAGGGGGCTTGCCGCGCAGTCGGCACACACCTGCAGCCTGGTGTCACGGTGGTCTTTGAATCAACCGTGTATCCCGGATGCACGGAAGAAGTTTGTGTGCCTCTGTTAGAGAAGATGTCGGGATTGCCGTGGTCTGGCCGAGATCAATCTGCACCGCAAGATGGATTTTTCGTTGGTTATTCTCCGGAACGTATCAATCCCGGTGACAAAGAGCACCGGTTGGAAACGATTACGAAAGTGGTATCGGGAGATACGCCGAAGACGCTTGATCGAGTGACCGCTCTCTATAGCACTGTGGTCAAGGCAGGTGTACACCGAGCAGCCAGCATCAAGGTTGCGGAGGCTGCCAAGGTTATCGAAAATACACAACGCGACCTGAATATTGCACTCATGAATGAATTGGCGTTGATATTTAATCGACTGAACATTGATACCCTGGATGTCTTGGAGGCGGCGGGTACCAAATGGAATTTCCTGCCTTTTCGTCCAGGATTGGTGGGTGGGCACTGTATTGGTGTTGACCCATACTACCTGACATATAAAGCCGAGACCGTGGGTCATCATCCCCAGGTCATTCTTGCCGGACGCAAAACCAACGACAACATGGGGAAATTCATCGCGGAGCAGACGGTAAAACGGTTGGTGGAAAGAGGACACAAGGTAAGCGGGGCGAAAGTGGCCGTTCTCGGTTTAACCTTCAAGGAAAATTGCCCCGATCTACGAAATTCCAAGGTAGTAGACATAATAGATGAGCTCCGAGAATACTGCTGTAACGTTGTAGTGCATGATCCTATCGCCCATGCAGGCGAGGCGAAGGAGGAGTATGGGATTGAGCTTTGTGACTGGCAGGATCTGAACGAATGCCAGGCCGTGATACTGGCTGTCCCGCATAAACAGTATCTGCAAAAAGCTGCCGAAGAATACGTCGCTATAATGGTAGAAGGTGCAACACTGCTCGATATCAAATCGATTTTTGACCGTGGAACGCTGGATGCGGCCAAATTGAATTATTGGCGCTTGTAAGACCAGGAGGAGTGCCCCTAGGCTGCTGGTGTATCCGGAATTTCCGCTACGGGTAATTGGTTCTCCTTGAACCGTTTTCGCCAGGCTTTTCTCGTCAGGTGTGGAATCAGCAAGTACAGCGGCAAACGGAGATAGTGCGAACGCACATAGAGCAGGTTGAGTGCCAAACCTGTAAGTGGCAGTGCGCTCCGGGGAAGAGGTGGTCGAAACGCACGTATGAATAGAAAATCCATCAGGGGTTTTCGCAATTTTTTAGGCCAGCTGGCAACATCCTTGAGCACCTGTTCTGGAACCGGGGTTCCAAATATCTGCCGCACGTAGTTCAGTCCGTGGAATAACGAGTCAAGCAGCTGCAATTCCTGCGCCCGCAAGACCAGGCCGTCCCAGAATTGTGGGTCGCGTTCGGGAAAATTACGCAGCATTCTGTCTAAATCCCAGAGATCCCGCAGCCCATGATGAAACTCGCCTTCGTGAAACAGATGCGTGGCGCTGTGAATTACCATGTCCTGCCATGAGAGAGTGAAGATGCCGGGTTTCAATTCAATGAGACGCTCGAAGAGGAGTCCTGCATTGACCTTGGGGCCCGATGTAGGCGGAAGGATGGTATGGTGTATATCCAGCGTGGTATCTCGCTTCGTATCGGTCAGTGGTGGAATTTCGTGACCCCATTTTCGATAGAAGTGATCGTCATAGGCGGTGATGATGCTTTGTTGCCAGCCGTACCGGATGAGAACTTGTTCCACCTCGTCTATTCGTTGGTGAGGGACAAGAATGTCGATATCGGTAATCAGTCGACCTCGACCGGGAGGGAGTTCCGCGAACAAATACGCCGCGCCCTTCAATAATATCAGTTTCTCACCAATGGATCGCAAAGCCAGTTGAATCTTCTGCACCTCATAAGCCAGATCCCTTTTTTGTTTTTCATAGACGAGTACTGCGGACTGTAGGTGTCGGTTAACCTCCGGCGGGAGGTTCTGTGTCATACCCGTGGCCTGCAGCTCCATGGACAGGGTCGCTAGTAGTCGGGAACTGCGACCTTCGGCTATCAGATCGTGCAGCTCTCGATTGTTCCATTGCGAAACGCAGCCAGGGTCGAGTAAAGCCTCGCGTAGCAGAAAACTCATTGCGCGGCTGGAACCTCGTGAAGATCACTGAGCGTTTGTACTGCCCAGTGTAGGTCGCGGTAAACCAGGTCATAGCACTCAACATGTTCGACCAGGGTTTTCATCGCATTAAATCCTGCTTCGCTGAGCAAGCTGTAGTTGAATGAGTGATACGCAGCCAATATGAAACTGTCCGTTCGTCGTCGCCGGCTGAGTTGCTGAGTTTCGTCGCGAGAAAATCGCGGGAACACCATGGTCTTGGCGTGCACGCCGCCCGTATCGTGGCTGTCCGGGTGCATATCGGCTTTCATGTGTACAACGATACCTTTGTGCGTTTTTTCACTGACCGGACCAAAAATAGCCTGCGAGGAGAAGGACTCTATCGCTTTAATGCTCTCGTTCTTCAGGCTGACGGGGCGACATATGGGAATAATCTCTGTTGTATTGAGTGGAATCAGTGCATGCTCGTCCGATAGTATCCGCCATCCGCTCAAACCCAGCGCTGCACACAAAGTGCTTTTACCCGCACCCGGCACACCTGGCATTATGATGGCGGAACTTCCTCGGGAAACGGTGGCGGCGTGCAGTTTCAGGTACTCATTGCTTTGTACTGAAATACACCAGTTCATTCCCCACTCAAGGAAGGCAAATGCCTGGCCTGTTGGAATGGTGTCAAAGAGTCTTCTGTTGTCGAACAGGAACTCCGCCTTTTCCCGCACACGGTGGAGAATCCCTCTACTGACCATTGCTACGTCAAAATCGACGAACTCCTCGTGGTTGGCAAGTTCAAAATCCCCGTACAGCGTCGCGATACCGTCGGCGACTGTTGGCAGGTTGGACTGGATATTGTAGATATAGGGTCCAATGCGCAGGGCTAAATCGCCGCGAGCCAGCTGGTGGCTGAGCGCTACGGTTGAAAGGTGCTTCAGAAGCGGCATCTAGGCTCGCGTCAGGATATCGAGTGAGATAAGTTCGTCCAGGATTCCAGCTACTGACTGCGTTAACGAATACGTATCTGAAGGTTCTACTGTGCGTGAAATTTCGCCCATGAGTTCGTCGCGGGTCAGCGAACCGTTATCAAACTGCTGGAGGATAAATGCGGCGAAATCGCTGAGTAGATGCGTGTCGCCGCTATGTGGATCAAAATAGACCACAGTGCCTTCGTCAGCGTCAAAATAAAGACCTTTGGATTGGATTTGTAACTTCATTATTTTGCGACAAGCTTAACTTCGAGCAGCAATTATTTTAAACAGGCTACCGTCTGAACTGCGGGTGCTCAAGCAGCACCAAATATTTTACACGGCTTGACAGGCGTTATTGAGCTACGAAATATCCACCTGGCGGTGGTGGCGCGAGCGCCGCGAACGTTGAGGGAGTGCGCCCGGCGATCACACGCGGCGATTGCTACGGGCACTTACCTTTGACTATACAAACACTATCAAATGAGGACGGGTCTTGACAGGTTGAGTACTTGCCGTCGGAACCCAGGAAGTCGGGGGGATTCGAGATGCGGTGGATTTCCGCCGCCATCTGTGCATTGTGCTCTGGCCGTCCAGCAGGTGCTGAAATGAACATGTTGGTGTTGGGGTTGAAGGAGTTCAACGTGGTGACCGACATGCAGCCGATAGTCTGGCTTCCGCCACCCCAGGCGGCTCGATTCCCAAGCGACAAAAGTACCGCGCTTCCCGTTAATGCGGCGCGTGAGAACTGTCGGCGACTTGGGTTATATGGTTGCTCGACAGGCGCCAGCGAGCGATCAGCCGCGCCTGTATCCTTGTCACTGTCGATGAAACCACCCACGCCAACCCCCAAAATAACCTTACTTTGACCTACCAGCCCTCGATTTACACCCGATCCGTGGTTAAAGATAGCTGACTACGGTCACTTTACCACCACCGCAATGCCACGAACATTGGCAGTGCAAGTGCCTGTGAATTGGATCACGTACGGGCGAACCTGTTCTGCAGATTCTAGCAATGCAAAAAATATACCGTATATGAATATATTCTAATAAATACAAATAGATAAGTGAAGTCTGTAGCGCTCCCAGTAGCGGATTGAACGGGTCTTCGCTGATTCTGTAAAGAAATCTGACAGCGAAGTCCCACGATGGTCGGAGAGATCGCCTGCCGGTCTGATCTGAGTATGCTGCGACCTCGCACAAGTCTAGATGACACCTTCGTTTGACAGGCGCTGCTTTGTAAAAATATCCGATCACCCATGGGAGCAGGCTGGTCTACGTTTACTGGTCCTGTAGTGATCTTTGCCCAGAGTTCGGGGCAGGCAAATCAGCTTCGTGAGGAGAGTGCGGTTTCCAGTTTTACCAGGCACGCAAAGACCATCAGTCCGATGCCCATATTGAACACGGTTGTGGATTGATAGTTCGCCAGATAGTAGTAACCCGCTATCCTGGCGAGGCCAGAAGTCAGGCATATGATCACGCCGAGAATTCCGGCAAATGAACCAACCAAGGCGAGGTGTTTGTACATGGCATGCTCCCGATAGATCGACGTGTAGAAGGATACTTGAGCCGCGTGAATTTGTGCCGTCATCCGAGTTGGAGTTTAGGGCAAATTACCCAGTTGAGGTAACCGTAAAGTGCCTTGCAATGGCTGTGGAAGTCTGTGAAGCTCTCAGTGATGGCGGTGGATGCGGGCGAAATCACTGAATGTACGAAATTTTTTACAATTTCAAGGCAGAACCGTTCCGGCTGAGTCCCGACCATAATTTTTGTTTTGAGCACAAGAGTTACGCAAAAGCACGTGCTTACATGGCATATGCGTTCAAAAGGGCCGAAGGGTTCGTGATGATTACCGGCAGGCCCGGCACTGGCAAGACGACCCTGATAGGCGAACTGGTGGAGAGTCTCTCGAGGGATCGCGTCTGCACCGCAAACCTGGTTTGCACGCAACTGCAGGCTGATGACCTGCTAAAGACAGTCGCGTTCAGCTTTGGGATCGGCTCGACGGGAGTCGACAAGGCCGAGATGTTACAGCGTCTCACCGTTCTGTTGCACCGGTGGCATCGTGAGGGCCGACGCGCCCTGTTGATTGTCGATGAAGCTCAGGATTTATCCACTTCAGCGATGGAGGAGTTGCGCCTGCTGACCAACATCCAGGTAGGTGGACAGCCACTGTTGCAGATTTTTCTGGTGGGTCAGCCTGAACTGCGGGACCTTATCCTGTCGCCTGAAATGGAACAGGTTCATCAACGTATTGTCGCAGCGAGCCAGATTGAGGGCCTGGGAGTGGAGGAGACCGAGGCGTATGTAATGCGTCGTCTCACGGTGGTTGGCTGGAATGGCGATCCGGCAATCGACAGGGCGATATTTCCACCAATACACAAATTCAGTGAGGGCGTTCCCCGGCGTATCAACCTGATTTGCAGCCGACTATTCCTGTTGGGAAGTGTGGAGCAGCGGCATGACATACGGGTGGAAGATGTGCGTGTTGTGATCACGGAACTGCAAGCAGAAAATCTTGCTGCCGGCACTGGAGTTTCACCGCAGGATTTCGAGCAGGTGAACGAGCCGGACTGGGTGCCTGTGCCGCAGTCGTCAACCGCGCATCGGCTTCACGCCGTGGAGAATATACAGGAAGCATCAGTTGGCGTGACGCCCTCCGAGAGCCCGACAGGGGCAAAAAAAAAAGAATCTCCTGACCTAGTCCTGCAATCACCCCCAAGCCCTAACAGCCACCCCGCCGGAGTCGATGGCGCGACGGAGTACTTCGCGGTTGAATCCGAGTACGATCAGGAATCTGGCGCTGAATTCTCAAGTGTTCCTGTTGAACAGGGCCTTGGGCATTACTCTGTTGTCACTGAAAAGAGGGCGGTGCCGCATGCTGCAGCAGCAACTGCCGCACCAACGCGGTTGCGACGCTTCATAACGCTGGCTTGCGTAGTATTAGCAGTGCTCTCGCTGGTGCTTTTGACCGTATATCTCTCCAATCGTAAAGCCGCTTCGAGTATAGCCAGAGAGTCTTCTCCGCGTACTGGAGTTGGCAGCGTGATCAATCCGAGTTCCGAAGCGGCTAAAAAAATTGCCCATCATCAGCAATTCAGCGAGCGTTTAGCTAACGCAGAAACGGATTCAACGTCGATTCTTGAGCAAAGTACTGCTGAGCCATCGGCTGTGTCGACAGCGCCTCGGTTGAGGGTGGAGGAGTCACTATTGGCAGGATCAACTGTGCGACCCGATGTTGATGCAAAAAGCCTTGCGGAGAGCACAATGCCTGGCAGTGAGAGCGAATTAGTCACTACTAATATTTCAATTTCCCAGAGCCCCGATGCCTCACGTGCGTCAGTATCGGAGTCCGGTACCGCGTTCCCATCATCCTTTTCGGTAAACTTTTTATTCGATAGTGATGCCCTGATTCCCGCTTCGCACCGTGCGCTTGATCAGGCCGTCGCCATAATGCGTGAGAATCCGGGGAGTGTTGCCTCCATAACGGGGTTTACAGACAAGCAGGGAGATGAAGAATACAATCTGGTGTTGTCGCGCAAGCGGGCGGATGCGGTTAAACAGTACTTGGTGAAAGCCGGCATTGAACAGGGAAGGTTGCGCGTGGAAGGCCGTGGCGCACAAATGGAACTCGATCCGGAATATAACCCGGATGCGGAGGATCCCATGGAGCCGTATCGGGTGGTGCAGATTAAGCTTAGTGGTAAGGATTCCTACTGAATTCGGCGCTGATCGCTTTTTGGTCAGTGCACAAATGTTGCGCATTTGCCTGTGGGCGCTACTGGCAGCGATTGGCTCCAGAAGTCCCCCGGATTTCTGTGTGACGTTGTTCACAAGGTTTATCCGGCGCCTAAAATCCGGATATAGCTGCATGATAAAATCCAAAATTGGAGACGGGTGAAAGAACTCCCGAAGGAGAACAGAATGAATAACTCTAGCGCCGCAGTATCCAGTTCATATTCGTCCCTGCGAAAGGTCGCGACTGGCTTTGCAGTGCTCGCATTGGTTTTTTGTGCGGGTTGTACAACCAGCAAGTATCCTCCTGTGCCAGAGTCGCAGAGAAATGTTGAGGTGGACTACGACTATATTCTCGGGCCGGGCGATGCAATCAGTATTTTCGTCTGGGGTAATGAAGAACTGAGTTCTGTGGGTACTGTCCGACCCGACGGAAAGTTGACGACTAACCTCGTTGAAGATATCCAGGCAAGTGGGAAAACATCTTCCCAGTTGGCGCGGGATATCGAAGCTGCATACTCCGAGTACGTACGTCAGCCCGTGGTCAGTGTGATCGTCAGCGGATTTGTTGGTGTGCCGAATCAGATGATCAGGGTAATGGGGGAGGCAACAACGCCCAAGCGTATCCCCTACAAAAAGCACATGACGCTGCTTGATCTGATGATCGCCGCAGGTGGTCTGACGGATTACGCCGCAGGGAATGACTCCGTGCTGATCCGCATGGTTGATGGCCAACAGGTTACATACAGCGTACGGCTGGACGATCTCGTACGGGATGGGGATATAACGGCAAATCTTGCCGTCATGCCCGGGGATATTTTGATTATTGCCGAATCGTGGTTCTAAGTAATTTTCAAGTAGCGACAACCCGGAATAGGAGACGGGGCTGATGCAGGAAATCCTTGCACAAGTGTTCTCGTACATCTGGGGCATCTGGCGGCATCGCTGGTTGGCGCTGGCGGTCGCATGGGCGGTTGCCATAGGCGGTTGGGTATGGGTTTGGCAATTGCCAGAAGCCTATGTCGCCAGTGCGAGAATCTATGTTGACACGAACAGCCTGCTTAAACCGTTGCTGGCGGGCTTGACGATACAGCCTGATACGGAGGATCGCATCGGCTTGCTCAGTCGCACACTCCTAAGTCGCCCGAACCTTGAAAAGCTCATGCGTATGACGGACCTTGACCTGCAAGTAACGACAGCCAAGGAAAAAGACAAACTGCTGTCGGATTTGATGAAGGCAATCAGTTTGTCCGGCGGACAACAGGATAAGTCACTGTACTCCATCAGGGTGCAGGATCCGGATCGTGACACCGCCAAACGTATCGCGCAGGCCCTGATAACTGTATTTATCGAAAGTTCCTTAAGTGGTAAACGAGAAGACGCATCCGGCTCGATCGGATTTCTTGATGATCAGATTAAGACCTATGAACAACGGCTGATCGCCGCTGAGACGCGAGCTGCGAATTTCAAGCAGAAGAATGTCGATATATTGGGCGGCGGCGGTGGTTTTTACGCGAATCTCAACAGGGAGAAAGCGTCCCTGAAACAAGCCAGGCTGTTGTTGAAGGAAGAGGAAAATCGCGAGCTTGCACTCCAGCGCCAACTCGATGGGGAAGATCCGGTATACGATCCGCTTTTTATTCCGGAACCGGACCCGATTATCCCGACCAAGACGGCAACCGGAGTGCCGATTTTGTCGCCAATAGACAGTCAGATTATTTCGGCACAAGAAAACCTCAATACACTGTCCATCAAATATACGGACCGCCATCCGGTGGTGCGCCAGCTGTCAGCGCTGTTGGATCAGCTGATTGCAGAGAAAACCAAAGAGGAAGCGGCTAAAAAAGCCGAATACCGCGCACAGGCCGCTGACGGTAAGAAATCCGATAAAGGTGCGCGAGTACCGGTGTCGGGTTTAACCAGCAGTCCTGTCTATCTGGCCATGCGCGAAGATTTGGCAAAAACCAAAGGCAAGATCGCGGCGCTTAAAGCCCGCGTGAAGGCGTATGAGACGCGTGTTACGGAACTGGAGGAAAAAGTGACCACCATTCCGGAAATAGAAGGGCAGCTGAAACAGTTTGACCGCGATCGCGAGATACTGAATCGGCAGCATTCCGCGCTGATGCAGAAACGTGAGCTCGCTCGTCTGGGGCAGGATGTGGAAGAGAAGGCCAGCGACGTTACCTTCCGTGTGATCGATCCACCATACGTTCCGTTGAAACCGAGCGAGCCCGACAAGTTGATGTTGAATGCAATCGTGCTTGGTGTGGCTATCCTTGCGGGTTTGAGTATTGCATTGCTGATTTCATTGATTTACCCCGTAATTTTCGATGTACGTACACTTATGGCGATCACTGGATTGCCTGTGCTGGGAGCAGTGAGCCTGAACCTCCACAGTGAGCAGAAGCGTCGGGAGCGGTTCGGTGTCCTGGCGTTTACGTCGTTAAGTGTGTGCCTGCTGTTGGCCTTTGTGGGGATGGCTGTCGGACAAAGTGGTCTGCTGTTTAGCTAGACAATCACTCGACAGAGAATAACGAGAACCTGGATGGTAAAGAGCGGGACCAGTTATGAGCATCATTGAAAAGGCTGTCAATGCGCTTGGCAAGGGAAAAGAAGGTGAGCGCGGTAAGCCTGTCGATAACAGCGGTGAGAGCGACCATCAGGTTGCCGTAGCGGTTAATACGGTGCAGCGAGCGGAGAATAGCTCTGAAGCCAAAGAGTCCTCGCCCACTGCGGCAGTCCAGAGCAAACGTGCATCGCCAGTGGCGGCCTCTCGCGATTCGGCTACGGGGAATATTGTCAAAATTCCGTTCAAGGAATTGCGTGAACTGGGAATCCTGACTCCGGCGATTCCGCGCAGTGCAATCGCGGAAGAGTATCGGACAATCAAGCGTCCGCTATTGATCAACATTGCAGGGGATTCAGTAACGCCAGCCATACCGCACGGCAATTTAATCATGGTGACCAGCGCACTGGAGGGGGATGGCAAAACATTCAGCTCCATTTGTCTGGCGCTGAGCATCGCAATGGAGCGCGATAAACACGTACTCTTCGTCGACGCTGACACGGCTAAGGCTGAGGCGGGCAGGATGTTGGGTGTGTCGTCAACTAGTCCCGGATTGATCGATGTTCTGGAAAACAAGAACGCCCGGGTGGCTGACTATATCCTGCCAACAAATGTGGAAAAACTCCGGATACTGCCTGCCGGTGGCGTTCACACGCACGCTAACGAGTTACTTGCAAGCGCAAGAATGCACGAGTTGATGCTTGAATTGTCGGATGAGGACCCCACTCGCGTTATCGTCTTTGATTCACCTCCACTGTTGATGACGACAGAAGCGGCGGTTTTGGCAGGGTTCATGGGCCAGATCGTGTTCGTGGTTAGTGCAGATATGACACCTCAGTACGCGGTCACGCAAGCAATCGAGCACATTGGGGAGGACAAAATGGTCGGCATGGTGCTGAATCGTGCCCGCAGACGAGTCAACCCCTACTATTACAACTACGGTTATGGCGGCGGATCGTATGGATACGGTCATCGGGCAAGAGACCCGGCTGTGGAGTCTGGACAATAAGAATGAGCAAGAACCCTCGCTATCATCCGCTGTTGTGCTGCATACAGTCGGCCTCAGTGTTTTCCGGGCTGTTATGGGCTCAAGGGGCTATTGCGGTGAACTGGAATGCGGATGCATCGATTGCGCCCAGTCTCGCCTACACCGACAACGTCTGTCTCAGCAAGGATGACAAGCAGGGTGACTGGACGGCGGTTGGCATGTTGACACCATCCGGGTCGGTGTCGCACCAGAGTCGTAAAACCAAGGTCAGTGCGCGCGGCTCAGTTCAGATCAATACCCTGACGGATGGGGAGCTCCGTGACAACGGCTGTAACGATGAAGACCTTGGCGATCGACAGCGATTCTTTCCCAGCATATCCGCCGTGGGATCTACAGTAGTGATCGACCAATGGGTAACCCTTGATGCAACGTTGAGGGCTGATCAGAATGAAGTCACGTCCTCCCGTCCGGGATCTGGGGATGACCTGAATCGCAACGGCAATACCAACACATTTTACCGGTATTCCGTAAGTCCCACGCTCAAACGTCGCCTGAAGAACAAGGCTATGTACACATTGCGTTACGCGTACAACGACCAGATCAATACGTCGGATCAGGTGAGTGACAGCACCCAGCATGCCGTGCTAACGAGCCTTGCCAATAGTAATGCGACCCGTCTTTCGTGGGATTTATCCGGCAGGTACAGCCGTGTGGAATATAACGACGATGTCGTAAACCGGACCACGGGGCAGCTGGTCCCACGCCAGGACACCGAGTTAAAGTCAACAGGGCTGGCGCTCGGCTACCAATTGGATAGACGGTGGCAGATCAATGGTCGATACGGCTGGGAGTGGAATGATTTCGAAACCTACAATGACGCCAACACCGGTGGAGCTGACTGGGATGTCGGTGTGCGTTGGACACCATCTGCACGTACTACGGTAGAGGCGGGTAGTGGCGATCGTTTTTTTGGGAGCACACCGCGATTCAGTATCCGCCACGAGCGCAAGCGCAGCCTGTTCCGGGCATCCTATCGGAAGGCGATCACATTCCAGCGTGATATCAACACCATGGGTAATGGCTTCCTGTATGGTAATTCCATTGAGGATCAACTGATCAATGGCCCTGCGCTGGGGCAGCCGATGATCAACGGTGTTCCATTCAATTCGAGTATCTATAGCAATGGCCCCATTCTTGATGAGAGGCTGTCGCTGGGTTACACCTATACTGGCCGCAGGGCAACCACCGATGTATTCGGGAGTTATTCGCAGCAAACCCGGGCAGAGGACGGCGCGGAAGGCGAGTTCAACGACGTGACGGTATCCTTCAGTCCACAACTTTCTCGTCACTATACGGTCACCGGGTCGATCACATGGGGTGAAGACGATCCGCTGGGCTACCGAGGCGCAGGTAACACGCAGCAGGATTTTTCCAAATCAGAGAACTGGTATTACATGGTACAGATCGGGCGGCCCCTGAATAATCGCATGAGCGTGTCCCTGAATTACCAGTATACCGATCGCCAGTCGGACGATGCTTTCAACGAGTACCAGGAAAACAGAGTCATTGCGACTCTGAATATAAGCCTTTAGGGGAAACCACTATGGGCGCTTCGTTGAGGTCCGGCCAGATTCTCTGTGTTGTCGGCGCCCGGCCCAATTTTATGAAGATTGCCCCGATTATGCGGGCATTCGCGCAAGCTGATTCCGCGCTCAGCGCTCGCTTGTTGCATACCGGGCAGCATTACGATGCAACGATGAAGCACGCTTTTTTCGATCAGTTGCATATTCCCGAGCCCGACATTGACCTGGAGGTGGGGTCAGGCTCCCACGCCCTGCAGACCGCCGAGATCATGAAGCGCTTCGAGCCGGTGCTGGATGAAGCGCCGCCGCTCGCCGTTCTGGTGGTTGGCGACGTCAACTCCACGATTGCCTGTGCGCTGGTTGCAGTTAAAAAAGGGATTCCGATACTCCATGTAGAAGCCGGGTTGCGCAGCGGCGACCGCGCCATGCCCGAGGAGATCAACAGAATTCTGACCGATCAACTCTCTGAGCTGCTGTTTATCACGGAAACAGAGGCGCGGCAGAACCTTCAGCGGGAAGGAATTGCTGGCGACAAGGTGCATTTCGTTGGAAATGTGATGATTGACACCTTGCGCTACAACCTCAGCAGCGCGGTGCCAGCCAGCCTCACATTGGCAAGCGCCGGCGCCGCGCGTCAGGTTGACGCCGAGCGCGGATATGGTGTGGTTACGCTGCACAGGCCCTCCAACGTCGATGATCCCATCGTGCTGGAACGCTTGCTGAAGGTGTTGGTGCAGATCAGCCAGCGTACGCCCTTGGTGTTTCCCATTCATCCGCGAACAGAAGGGCGAATAGAGGCGGCGGGATTGCAGCCATTATTGGCGCAGGCCGCCATTACCACCATTGCGCCACAGGGCTATCTGGAGATGCTGGGCCTGATGAAGGATGCCAAAATCGTGCTCACTGATTCAGGTGGGATACAGGAGGAGACTACGGCGCTGGGCGTACCCTGTCTCACGTTGCGTGAAAATACGGAGCGACCGATTACGGTCTTGCAGGGAACCAATTCGGTGGTCGGTACGGATGCGGCGAAGATACTCGAGACGTATGACGATGTGATGCGAACCGGCGGAAAAATCGGTCGCGTCCCCGAGCTCTGGGATGGCGATGCAGCTACGCGCATTGTCAGTATCATTAATGATTGGGCGGTGTCCGGATGAATCCGGCGGTTCCTGTGTCCCGGATACGCGGTCCGGTCAATGCCATGACAGTCGATGTGGAGGATTATTTCCAGGTCTCGGCCTTTGAATCGCATGTGGCCAAGGCACAATGGCAGATATTGCCGCGGCGGGTAGAGCGCAACACGCTGCGCATCCTCGACCTGTTCGCCGAGTACCAGGTGAAGGGAACGTTTTTTACCTTGGGCTGGGTCGCCGAGCGTTATCCAGATCTGGTCAGGAAGATCGTGGCGTCAGGACATGAACTTGCCAGCCACGGCTGGGAGCATATCCGGGTTAGTACGCAGACACCGGAAGAATTCCGGCGCGATATCGAGCGCACGCGCAAACTCCTGCAGGACCTGAGTGGCGAACCGGTACTGGGTTATCGGGCTGCCAGCTATTCCATAGGCGCCGGGGAAGCCTGGGCCTGGGAGCAGTTGGCTCGTGCGGGCTACCGCTACAGCTCCAGCATAGTGCCTATCCGGCACGACCTTTATGGTATCCCCGGCGCGCCGCGATTTGCCTTCGACACCGCCGGTGGCCAGCTCCTGGAGATTCCGATTACTACGGTGCCCATCGCCGGGCGCAATCTCAACTGTGGTGGTGGCGGCTGGTTCCGATTGTTTCCCTATGCATTCTCGCGCTGGGCGTTGTCGAGGGTCAATTCGATCGATGGTCAGGCGGGTATTTTCTATTTTCATCCCTGGGAGATCGATCCAGAGCAACCGAGGCCACAGGGGCTCGGCTTGCGTACCCGATTCCGGCATTACCTGAATCTCGGGCGTACCTACAACCGGCTGCAGCGTTTGCTGCAGGATTTTCACTGGGGTCGGATGGATGAGATTTTCCTGCCGGGGGACTGCCGGCAATGACAGTGACAATCAAGCAACTGGACGCGCAGTCGTTCGCGCCGTGGGACGGCTATGTGCAGCAGGCGCCGGCGGCGACATTTTTTCATCGCGCCGGTTGGAAAACGGTTCTCGAGCAGGCGTTCGGGCACCGCACATATTTTCTGTATGCGCAGGAGGGGGCTGCCATCGTCGGCATCCTGCCGTTGGCGCAGGTGAAAAGCGCACTGTTCGGTAACACGTTGGCCTCCCTGCCGTTCTGTGTCTACGGTGGCATCGTGGCTGACAATGAGCACGTTGCACAGTTACTGCGGGAGGAAGCGTGCCGACTGGCACAGGCGTTGAACGTTGATGCGCTGGAATTGCGCAATGTGTCTCCGAGCGAAGCCAAGTGGCCGGTCAAGGAGCTTTACTACACCTTCCGCAAGGCCATAGACCCGAGCGAGGATGTCAATCTGAAAGCAATCCCCAATCGTCAGCGCGCGATGATACGCAAAGGCGTCGAGGAGGGGCTACACAGTGAATGGGAACAGGGAACCGATCGCATGTATCGGGTCTATGCAGAAAGCGTACGCAATCTGGGTACGCCGGTATTTTCGGCGAAGTACCTGCGCCTGCTGCGACAGGTGTTCGCGGATGCGTGTAGTGTGCTGATCATCACGCATGGAGAGCGCGATGTGGGCGCGGTAATGAGTTTTTACTTCCGCGATGAAGTCATCCCCTATTACGGAGGCAGTACAACGGCTGCCCGCAGTCTCAAGGGTGTGAACCATTTTATGTACTGGGAGCTGATGCGCCAATCGGCGCAGCAGGGATATCGGCTGTTCGATTTCGGACGCAGTAAGGCGGGTACTGGCCCGTTTAGTTTCAAAAAAAACTTTGGCTTCAAACCACAGCCCTTGCCGTACGAATATTTTCTGGTGAGGAGCGCCTCGATGCCGGACGTCAATCCGTTGAATCCGAAGTACCGCATGATGATCAACATCTGGAGCAGGTTGCCATTGCCGATTGCCAATTTTCTCGGGCCGGTGTTGGCGCGATCGTTAGGGTAGGTTGAATGGAAGCCGCAGGCACCATGGGTCGGATCTCTGTGCGGACCAGTCTTTGGGCGGCAGGGCTGTATGCCCTCGCACTACTTTTAATCTACTACCAGACGACCTGGTCGATGGTGTCCATATGGTCGCGATCCGATACATTTGCGCACGGATTCCTGATCCTGCCAATATCACTCTGGTTGGCATGGACGCGACGCGACCAGTTGGTTGATATCAGGCCAGAACCAGCCTGGTGGGTAGCGTTGCTCGTCATTCTCCCGGGGCTGGCCTGGCTGGTTGCCTGGCTGGTCGACGTGGGAATTGGCAAGCAATTGGCCTTGGTCGCAATGCTGGTCGGTGGCGTCTGGGCGATCATGGGGCATCGCCTGGCCGCAGTGCTGGCATTCCCGTTGTTCTTCCTGTTCTTCGCGGTGCCGATGGGTGAGGATCTCATCGCGCCGATGATGGAGTTCACCGCCAGCTCCACGGTGTGGCTCATCCGGATAACCGGTATTCCTGTCTATCGGGAGGGACTGCATTTTGCATTGCCTTCGGGCAGCTGGTCCGTGGTTGAGGCCTGTAGCGGCGTCCGGTACATCATCGCTTCAGTGACGGTAGGCGTGCTGTACGCCTACCTGACTTACCGCAGTTGGACGCGACGTATCCTCTTCGTGCTCGTCTCGGCGATTGTTCCTGTTTTTGCCAACACCCTGCGCGCCTACATTATCGTGATGCTGGGTCACTTGAGCGATATGACCATTGCCACTGGTGCCGACCACCTCATCTACGGGTGGGTATTCTTTGGCCTGGTGATATTTGTCATGTTCTGGCTGGGCTCGTTTTTTCGCGAAGACCAACTCGATACCGCATCAACCCATTCCTCTATGGCAGCCTCACGGGATGGAACCTGTAGCTCAAAGCAGGCGCTCTACGGGACATTGATTGCCGCACTTCTGGTCGCTTCCCTACCGCAGCTCATGGCCTACAAAATTTTCGGGGAGCCGGTGTCTGGCAAGCCTTTGTCCCTCGGGCTGCCTGCGTCCCAAAGTGGGTGGGTTCGTTCAACGAACTCCGGGTGGCGCTGGCATGCGCCGTCCCGCGTGTCAGGCCAGCAAATGGGGGTGTATGAACGGGGTGACGAAATCGTTGCGGTCATCGTGCAGTTTGCCGATGGCACCCTGGAGAACGCAGACGTCGTTGGCAGCAGTTCAGTCTTTGCGCAGGAGGACACCGGCTGGACAGTTGTCAGCAGAGGTAAGCCCCGTGTTCAGGCGCGCGATAGCGAGTTTGCGGTAGACGAAGCGCAGATCCGGGGTGGGCAGGGAGAAATACTTGCGTGGTCCTGGTACCTGATCGGCGGCGAGGCAACGTCCAATGACTACCAGGCCAAATTCCGCCAGACCCTCGCCCGATTGGGGCTGGCCGAATCGGGCGACTTCCGGATCGTGCTGGCAACGCCGGCGCATTCCTCCCCGGTGCAGGCACGTGCGCTATTAGAGAATTTTGTCACTGATATCGTGCCAGCCTTGAGAGAGGAGTTGCGCGCCGCGGCGGCTAAACCCCAGTGATGGCGACCCGGCCGCTCGTAGTCCACATTATCTATGCGCTGTCCACGGGTGGTCTGGAAAACGGCCTGGTCAATATCATCAACCGGTCACCGGAGGATCGCTTTCGCCACGTCGTCATCTGCCTGACCACGGCGGATGCGTTTGAGCAGCGCATTACCGCGCGCGATGTGAGCGTCATGCAGCTGCACAAGAGGCCGGGTTTCGACCTCGATTGCTATCGCCGCTTACGGCGCATCCTGCGCGATCTTCACCCCGACATCATCCACAGTCGCAATCTGGCCGCGCTGGAAGCGCAGTTATGCGGCGTCGGCCTCGGCGGAGCGAAACGCGTGCATGGCGAGCATGGCCGCGAAATCAATGATATCCACGGACGCAACTGGAAGTACCTGCTGTTCCGAAGGTTCATGCGGCTGTTTGTGCACCGGTACATTGCGGTGAGCAGGGATCTGGAACGCTGGCTTGTTTCGAAGGTTGGCGTCAGAGCGGAAAAAGTGCGCCAGATCTATAACGGCGTGGATCACACGCAATTCACACCGCAATCTGTGAAACCCTTGGCACTATTGCCGGCGCAGTGGCGGAGCCTTGATGGTATCGTGGTCGCAGGGACTGTCGGCCGCTTGACGCCCGTGAAGGATCAGCAACTCCTGTTGCATGCCATCGCCCAGATGCGACGCGAACAGGCAGATATAGCTGAACGGTTGCGCCTGATCATCGTTGGGGACGGGCCGCTTTTTTCAGTCCTGGCGCAATTGATCGAACAACTGGCGTTGCAGGATGTTGTCTGGCTAGCAGGGGACAGGCAGGACGTGTCAGCGCTGCTGGGGACGATGGATTTTTTTGTGTTGCCCTCGCTGGGTGAAGGCATCTCCAATACCGTGCTTGAGGCCATGGCCAGCGGACTCCCCGTCATCGCTTCAGCGGTTGGCGGCAATGTGGAGTTGGTGGAGGACGGCGTGAATGGTCGGTTGTTTACGGTGGGTGATTGTCGAGCGCTGGTGGATGCCATGGTGGCGTTGACAAGGGACGGGGCTGCGCGCGCCAGGCAGGGGGAAAATGCGCGGCGGAAAGTGTGCCGGCACTTTGACTGGGATAGTACCGTGAACGCTTACCTGCGCGTTTACGATGAGTTGTTGGGACGGGGCGCGGCCGCATCCCAGAAAAAAACAGGATAGGATATGTGTGGCATCGCGGGGCTATTCGATTTCGCCGGTCACAGCGAGTTTGACCAGGCGCTGTTGCGCGCCATGAACCAGACGCAGTTTCATCGCGGCCCGGACGAAGGGGGCGACTATCTGGAGCCGGGTGTCGCGCTGGCGCACCGGCGTCTCTCGATCATCGATCTGTCCTCGGGCCAGCAGCCCATGCACAGCGCGGATGGCAAACTCTGTGTGGTGTATAACGGAGAAATCTACAATTTCCGGGAGTTGATGCAGGAACTAAAGCAGTGCGGCTATGAGTTTCGCACACGCTGTGATACCGAGGTTATTCTGTACGCCTGGCGCGAGTGGGGTGAGCGCTGCGTGGAGCGCTTCCGCGGCATGTTTGCATTCGCCCTGTACGACAAAGTCCGGCAGTGCCTGTTCCTCGCGCGCGACCGGCTCGGGGTCAAGCCGTTGTTCTATTCCCTACTGGACGGCCACACGGTGGCGTTTGGCTCGGAGCTCAAGGTTCTCAAAGCACACCCCCGGCTGCCTCGCTCCCTGGAGCCGCGTGCGGTGGAGGATTACTTCGCGCTCGGCTATATCCCCGAGCCGCGGACCATCTATCGCGATGTGTTCAAGCTTCGCCCCGGCCACACCCTGCTCTTCGAGCGGGGCAGGCCAGCTCCGCAGCAGCGTGAATTTTGGGACATTCCGTTCAAGCCGGTGACTGTGGCTTCGGAGCAGGATCTCTGCAATGAACTCTTCTCGCGCCTGCGTGAGGCGGTCGATATTCGCCTCGTTTCCGAGGTGCCGCTGGGGGCGTTCCTGTCCGGCGGCGTGGACTCCAGCGCCGTGGTGGCTGCGATGGCGCAGCTCCAGGATGCACCGGTCAATACCTGCGCCATCGGTTTTGACGTGCCGGATTTCAACGAGACAGAGTATGCGCGGCAGGTTGCACAGCGTTACGGCACCAACCATCTGGAGCGCGTCGTTGCCAGCGATGACTTCGACCTGCTCGATACGCTGGCTGCGCTGTACGATGAACCCTACGCCGACAGCTCTGCCATACCGACCTATCGCGTGTGCCAGCTTGCGCGCGAACGGGTGACGGTCGCCTTGTCCGGTGACGGTGGCGACGAAAATTTCGCGGGGTATCGGCGCTACCGCTGGCATATGAACGAGGAGCGGCTCAGGCGTGCACTTCCCCTTGGTTTGCGCAGGCCAGTATTTGGCGCGCTCGGCCGACTCTATCCGAAACTGGACTGGGCGCCGCGCGTGTTGCGCGCCAAAACCACGTTCGAATCGCTGGCGCGCAACTCAGTGGAGGCCTACCTGCATTCGGTTTCGCTGACGTCGCAGGATCAGCGCAACGCCATGTTCAGCAATGCCCTGCAACGCGAGCTGCAGGGCTACCGCGCGGTGGAAACGTTTGACTATCATGCCAGGCGCAGCCCGACCGACGATCCGCTGTCCCTGATTCAGTACATCGACATGAAAACCTATCTGGTTGGCGACATATTGACCAAGGTTGACCGGGCGAGCATGGCGCATGCGCTGGAGGTCAGGGTGCCCCTGCTGGACCACAAGTTCGTGGAGTGGGTGTCCGGCCTGCCGGTGAGCTACAAATTGCGTGGGCAGGAGGGCAAGTACATCTTCAAGAAGGCGCTGGAGCCACACCTCTCGCGCGACATCCTGTACCGCAACAAGATGGGATTCGGCGTGCCGCTTGGCAAGTGGTTTCGCGGCCCGTTGCGCCAGCGGCTGCGGACGTCCCTGCTGGAGGGAGGGCTGGCACAGACCGGTTTGTTCAACCGGGCGTATCTGGAAAAGCTGGTCACCGATCACCAGTCCGGCCTGCGGGAATACAGCGCGCCGTTGTGGTCCCTGATGATGTTCCAGGCGGCAATCGCCGGTGACGGTTTCGCGGTGGGTTAACGACGGTGCGACTGGGTCTGGTGGGCCCGCTGCCACCCCCCAATGGCGGCATGGCGATGCAGACCCTGCAGCTTGAGCGCTTGCTGGGGTTGGAGGGGATCGCTGTGGACGTGGTGCAGACCAACGCTCCCTACCGGCCTGCCTTTGTGGGCAGGATGCGGGGGTTGCGTGCGCTGTTTCGCCTGCTCCCCTACCTGTGGCGCAGCTGGCGCCTGGCGGGCCGGGCCGACGTCATCCACCTGATGGCCAATTCGGGCTGGTCCTGGACATTGTACGCCGCGCCCGTGGTCTGGATCGGCTGGCTGCGCAGAACACCGGTGATCGTCAATTACCGCGGCGGCGAGGCGCGGGACTACCTCCGGGTATCCGCGCGCTGGGTGAAATTCACTATGGCCAGGGCATCGCGCCTGGTGGTTCCCTCTGGTTTCCTGAAAGAGGTGTTCAGCGAGTTCGGCCTGGCCTCGGACGTGATACCGAATATCATCGATCTGGCGACATTCTATCCTGCCGTGCAGCCTCCTCCGGCTAGCGGGTTTACGCTGGTGATCACCCGCAACCTGGAACCTATCTACGGTTTGGAGACAGCATTGCAGGCATTCGCCCTCGCGCGAGAGACTGTGCCGGCATTGCAGCTGCGGATTGCCGGCAGCGGGCCGCAGGCCGCTGAACTGCAGCAGCTGGTCGAGCGCCTGGCACTGGTCGACTGTGTCACCTTCCTGGGTCGCCTGGAGCGCCCGCAGATCGTGGCGTTGTACCACAGCGCGCACGCCATGCTTAATCCCTCACGCGTGGACAATATGCCCAACTCGGTGCTGGAAGCGCTGGCGTGTGGGTTGCCGGTGATCTCCACCAATGTGGGAGGTGTTCCTTATATCGTGAAAGAGGGTGAAACGGCCCTGATGGTTCCTCCGGACGATCCTCGGCAAATGGCGGCTGCGCTGATCCGTCTGTGCACCGACAGCGCACTGCGCATGCGATTGCGGGATCGTGGCTGTCTCGAAGTCAGGCAGTATGCCTGGCAGGAAGTGCGGCCGCGCTGGTTATCCCTCTACGAATCCTGCAGGATGGCCGCGTGAGCCTGTACACAAAATTCGTCGCCGGCGCGCTGTTTCCCCTGCATGAACGTCTGAAGGGACACAGTACTGCGACCGTCCTTCGCGAGCTCGAGCGATCGCAGTGGCTTTCCGCTGCCGGGCTGGAGCGGTTGCAGACTGAGCGCCTGCGCGGGTTTCTCTCCCGGATCGGTGCGGATGTGCCGTACTATCGCGAGCTGTTTCGCACGGCAGGATTCGACCCCGCCGCACTCACCTCGGTCGGGGATCTGCAGCGCCTGCCACTGATGGGCAAGGCGGATATCCGCGCGAACACCGGGCGTTTGCGGGCAACCAGTGCCGGAAATCTGGAGCGCTTCACAACAGGCGGTTCCAGCGGCGAGCCACTGATTTTCTATCGCGGCAGGGAGCGGGTCAGTCACGATGTTGCGGCCAAGTGGCGGGCAACCCGCTGGTGGGATGTGGATATCGGCGATCCGGAGATCGTGGTGTGGGGCTCACCGATAGAGCTCGGCTCCCAGGATCGGATTCGGCTGTGGCGCGACACTCTCCTGCGCACCGAGCTGCTGTCTGCGTTCGAGATGTCAGAGGCTAACCTGCAACAGTTTATCCGGCGAATCGTGCAGGTCAAACCGCGTATGCTCTTTGGCTACCCGTCCTCGTTGGCGCTGCTCGCAGGCTTTGCGAACGAGCATGGACACCGGATCGACAACCTCGGAATCCGGGTGGTCTTCGTCACTTCGGAGCGCCTCTATGACCATCAGCGTGCTGCCATTGAATCCACATTTGGCGCGCCGGTCGCCAACGGCTATGGTGGCAGGGATGCAGGTTTTATCGCGCATGAATGCCCGCACAAGGGCATGCACATCACTGCCGAGGATATCATTGTCGAGATCGTGGATCCGGGCGGCAGGGTTTTGCCGCGAGGCGAGAAGGGCGAGATCGTCATTACGCATATGAGCACGGCGGATTTCCCGTTCGTGCGCTACCGCACCGGCGATATCGGCAGCCTGTCCGGGGAGGTGTGCACCTGTGGGAGAGGTCTGCCCCTGCTTGCGGAAATTGACGGGCGCTCCACGGATTTCGTCCTGGCGATGGACGGCACCGTATTGCATGGACTTGCGTTGATCTATGTGCTGCGGGAACTGCCAGGGGTGGAGGCATTCAAGATCATTCAGGAATCGCTCGGCAGAATCACCGTGCATATTGTCACCTCCTGCCATGATACTGCGCAACTGGAGCAGACGGTGACAACGCAGTTCCAGCGTCGCCTGGGCGATGCCCTGAGTGTCAATTTCGTTTACAAGGACAAGATCGAGCGCGAGGCGTCGGGCAAATTTCGGTATGTGGTCAACCAGATTTCCAACCAATCCTAGGGTGATGGAGCCTGCCAGATGCGTGATGTGATTATCACAGCGATGATCATGGCCACCATACCATTCATTCTGCGCAATCCCTGGTATGGGGTGCTCACCTGGTCGTGGCTGAGCTATATGAACCCGCATCGACTGGCCTGGGGTTTTGCGTACGATATGCCGTTCGCGCAGATCGTGGCCATCATCCTGTTGATTTCCATGTTGGTGAGCCCGGAAAAAAAACGCCTCCCACCCAATCATCTGGTGGCGATGTGGCTGGCATTCCTGTTGTGGCTGGCGTTTGCCCAGACGCAGGCGCTAAATCCCCAGGGCGCCTGGGATCATCTGATAAAGATTTTCAAAATACAGCTGGTGACGCTGGTGACCATGTTGCTGATGAATAATTTCCAGAAGGTAAATCAGTTGGTCTGGGTCATCGTGTTCTCTATCGGCTTTTACAGCGTCAAGGGCGGGCTGTTCACGGTGATGACCGGTGGTGGCTACCATGTGTTTGGGCCCGACGGCAGCGATATCCAGGAGAATAATGCGCTGGCGGTTGCCATTCTCATGATCATTCCCTTCATGGTGTACCTGTACAAGTTTCCGCCACGACCCTGGGTCAGGAAGATCATGCCAGTCTGTATTTTCCTCAGTCTGGCATCCGTGATCGGGTCGCAGTCCAGGGGGGCGATCCTGGCGATTGGTGCTGTCGCCGCATTCTTCTGGTGGAAGTCGGGTAGCAAGCTCGTCACATCGGTGGTGTTTGTACTGTTCGCAACGTTCGCACTCCTGTTCATGCCGGCTAGCTGGCACGAACGCATGGCCTCGATCGGTAATTACGAGCAGGATTCCTCCGCGATGGAACGCATCAGGGCCTGGGAATACAGTATCAACGTGGCCAACAGTCGCGTCACCGGGGCGGGACTCAATTCATGGACGCTCGCCAACTATCGTGCCTACGGCATTCAGGACGCCCAACAGGCATTTGCCGCACACAGCATCTATTTCAGTGTGTTGGCGGATGCCGGTTGGCCGGGATTAGGCATATTCCTTGCGCTGTTGCTGACGATGTGGCGCCAGCTTGCCAGGGTCATCCGTGTCACTGAAGGATTTCCTGATCGCGCAAGCTACAATTTCCTCGCGCGAATGCTGCAGATATCCATCCTCTCCTTCATGGCAGGAGGTGCATTTCTCAGTCTTTCCTACTTCGACCTCGCCTGGCACCTCATGACGATGACGATTGCCATGACACAACTGACACAGGACTTTTCCGACGAGGAACGTGCCCGGAAGAAAGCCCACAAAGTCCTGCCTCGCGCCCAGGCATACCGTCGCAATCCCCGGATGCCTGGCAGGCTGTAGATTCACGAATGCTCCTCAGGTCTGCGATGCGATTATTGCCGAGGGTGCTGGGGACTCTCGGCAAGTCACGCCTGTCGATTCTTATATTTCACAGGGTTCTTCCCGAGCACGATCCGCTGCGTCCCGATGAGCCCGTCATCGACGAATTCGACTGGCGGATGCGTATTCTGCGCGAATACTTCACGCCATTGCCCCTGCTGGAGGCTGTAGATCGCCTGCGGTCGGGTGACCTGCCCGAGCGCGCCGTTTGCGTCACGTTCGATGACGGCTATTCCGATAATGAAAAATTCGCACTGCCGATCCTGAAAAAGTATGGCATTCCCGCAACGGTCTTTGTGAGCACCGGTTTTCTCAACGGCGGCCGTATGTGGAATGATACCGTGATCGAAGTCGTAAGACGCCACAGGTCGCAGGCTCTTGATCTCCAGGAGTTCGGCTTGGGTAGTTTTCCGTTGACAGGCAATGCACAGCGCCTGGCGGCAATCGCTGGCATCATTCAGCAGATCAAGCACCTGGATCCTCTTGCCCGTGGCGCCCTGACTGCGCAGATGGAGCCCCTCGTTCCGGATCTGCCCACGGATTTGATGATGACGGATGACCAGATTCACTCGCTCGTTCGCAGTGGCGTCACAGTGGGCGCACATACAGTGAATCACCCCATACTGGCCAGCATCAGCGAAGAGGTCGCAAGGCAGGAAATAACGGCAAGCAAACGTTATCTTGAGAGCCTGATACAAGCGCCGGTCGACGCATTCGCCTATCCCAATGGCCGGCCGGACGCGGACTATCGCACTGTGCACCGCGATCTGGTCAATGACCTGGGATTTAAGGCGGCAGTGTCAACACACTGGGGGGTGAGCACATCCGAGAGCGACTGCTTGCAACTGCCGAGATTTACCCCCTGGGACCGGCAGCCGATCAAATTCTCTGTTCGACTTCTAGCCAGTTATCGCTGGATCGATCCGTTGGTTTCGAGTCGACATTAGCCCGGTAGAGTGCCGCCGTGGCAGCGTGAGAGTTCTTCGCCCTGCAGCTATGGATGGGTGTTCTCTACCGATTTATCCGGTTCTGCAGCCGCAGCCGCAGCCGCTGTCGAATCGGGCTTGGTAGCCGGTGCCTTCGGCACTGTGTTGGCAGGTGCAGGGTGTTTTTGATTGGCCGTCGCAGGAGCCTTGGCCGTAGCCTGGGCGGGAGGCGCCCCGGGTTTACCTTGTTTAGCCGCGGCCAGTTTGCGTTTCAAACCCGGCAGCGGAAAGCCGGCGGCGTACACTTTGTCGGCGATCGCCTGGGCTTCGCGAAACTGTTTTTTCTCCACTAACGTCAAGCCCAGGTTGTACTGGGTGATGATGTCATCAGGATGAAGTTTCAGCGCCTGGCGATACGACTTGATCGCCAGGTCATACCGTTTCATCTGGTGCATCAGGAGTCCGTGCAATACATAAGGAATGGGATCGTTAGGGCTAAAATTCATCGCCCGTTGCAGGTAGCACTCGGCAGGGTAGTTATTCGAGGTGTTGTCTCCCCGCTTCCAAAGCTCCCTGTGCTGCAAGCGATACTGCAGTGCGCTCTTGAGGGCGCGATGATGGTTAGGCCACGTCAGAAGCGTGTAGTGAATATCACCCATGGGTGTCGACGTCATCCCCTGTGTCAGGCTCTCGACGCCCTCGTTGAAGTGGTTTTCCTCTACCACTTCCAACTGCGATTTGAGTGAATCTCGTAACAGGTAATCATAGGGGCCAAAAGGTACCTGGGTACCGTCACATTTGGTGCCATTGAACATCGTACCGACCCAGGGCGCGAGTTTGTCTGCTTCCCATGCGTGGCCTGGCAGACTAAAACCGGCCGCTGCTATTACTGCCAGAAAGGCGGCGCTTACACGGATTAAACGATATTTACTGGGCATGACTGAAATCGCAAGACCTCAATTACTATGGCGCAAATATACTACGAATTCGTTCCGGAGCGCATACGGGTGCTGTCGTGCAGGCATCCTGTGTGCCCGTCCGCTCACTGGAGCGCTTTGGATGGAATCACGCAGCGTCTGGCGCTCAACCGAATGAGGCGCGCTCGGGCGGTGTCGTAGGCGACCACGGCTCGGGCCAGCAATTCTCTGTCGTGTACAAAATCCACGTACTCTGATTGTTCATTCACAATCCGGCCTGCCCGAAGCCGTTCTGACGAATCACCAAATCGCTTCCTGGACGTGTTGCGCTGAATATCGTAGCTGGCGGTGAGGCGGGTGTTCAGTTGTAGCCAGTCACTGAGCAGGTCCAGGCATTTCTGCGTTTCGAGTTTCATGCACTCTGCGTCCAGATAGACAAAATCCCGATGCAGCATGTCTGCAATCCGCTCCAGTGCCGCGAGGCGCTGGATATAGTAGGTGGTAGCACCAATCTCGGAATTGAATTCATGTTCAGGGTCGACCTTCTGGTAAAGCGACAAAATACTTGGAATGACCTCTCGAGGATGGCGCAGAGAAAAAATTGTACGGGTGCGCGGATGGTTCAGAACAGCGGGCGCGATAGCGTGTTCATTGTGCAGTACTTTGTCGAACATGTACCTGAATCGCGGCTTTGGTGCTTCCTGTTGGAAGTACAGCATCTTTTGCCTGACAAGGCTTTTCCAGCTGTGGTAACCGATATGCATTTCATAGTATCCGCAGATTTCCGGATTGCTCCCCAGAATATGACCGAACAGGCTGGTGAACGAGCGCATATGGCTCAACAGGAAAATATGCGTCTTGCGTCCGAGAATTGCGCCCGTTTTGTGTAGATCGGGAAGCCCGGGAAACGCGGATTGTCCGGGGGTTGGCATCGGGTGCGTCAACCGTTCGAAGTGTTGGGCCGAAACCAGGAGAGCGCTGTCAGGTAAGCGGTATATGCCAACCAGCGAAAATTGAATCCATTGACGAGCGCCGCCTTGGCATAGAAAGCGGCACTTCTGTGTCGGCGGTTCTGTACCAGGAGTCTTGTCGCGTGTTTCAGCTCGAAAACCTTGGCTCTGGCACAAAAGCGCACGACATGGTCATGCTGGCAGTGGCAAATCCCCTTGTCGTATACACGCAATTGATAGAGTTTCTTCTCGAGCTCAGAGCTAACCGTCGACATATTGGATTTCTTTTTTCGATCTGGAATGTTGTGGACCGATATATAGCGTGTACTGAACAAAATTGTCGTCGCTGTATCCATGGATCGAATAAAAATGTCTCGGTCATTTTCATAGCGGATGTTTTCATCCATGCCGCCGACTCGAGTATAGAAATTTCGCTCAAATACGGTGCAGTTGAGATGTGCAAATCCGCTGCCACCCAGGAGGAATTCAGGGCTTACGAAGTAACAATCCTCGGTGTGTTGTACTTGTGAGCCGAGCTTGCCGATCAAGCCTTCCAGCCAGACTTCGAGATGCTGTGCTGTGCCATCGGCATGAACTGCGCGTTGGTTGCTGTAATGTACTTCAACAGGGTTTTTTGAAGTGACGAGACTGTGGTGGAGTCGTGCGAGGTAGTCGTCGTCGGCCCAGTAATCGTCGTCATCGAGAAAGCAGAGATACTTACCGGTACTTTTGTGTACACCATAGTTCATGGTGTAGCTCTGCCCGTGACCGTTGGGACGGTGTAATAGCTCCAGGAATGTGATGTTTTTGAACTGCTCCATGAGTTCCCGGTAACGCGCCAGGTTCGTTTCGGATGAGCCATCGACCACGACGATGATTTCGCGGTCATCGAACGATTGCCGCACGACCGAGTTCAGTGCTTCCAGAAAGATTTCAGGCCGGTCCCGGGTGGACAGGATGATCGAGAAATAGGGGGACTTATCCATTGCTGTTTTGCTGATTCATCGCGAGTATGTGCCCAAAAAAAGTAGCGTTATCGATTTTTGCTTCAACAGTACGGAACGTTACGTGTACCGAAGTAGACCGCCTGCCGTTATAGGCGCCATTGTAGTGGCTAGGCGATGACTATGTCCCGAAATATTCCGAAATCGAGAGGAACTAATGGGAAAGCATTCACAAATTGAGCCGAAAAGTGTGTACTATTGGCGCCGTCCCTGACAAAAAAAGAATAATTCCGCTGGCCAATTTGCAATATAGTTTCTTGCGCCGGTAAGTGGAGCCGACGTGGTACATCTGGTGCATAGGCCAATCGGCTGGAACCCCGAATAAGTAGTTGAGAATGTCCCCAGAAGAAACTGACCAAAGCTCCCTGGTAAACCGCGCGATGTCGGCATTCCGCTGGGTGGCTGCGCTGCGCTTCATGGGGCAGTTGGTCAGTTGGCTTTCAACTCTATTCGTGATTCGCTTCCTGGCGCCTGAAGATTATGGCGTGATGACCCTGGCCGAAGTGTTCCGAACCTTCATGGTCCTGTTTTCCCATGTCGGCCTGAGCCAGGGCCTGATGAAAATAGATGATCTGACGCGACCACTGATCCAGAAAACCCTGGGCTTGCTCCTGGTGGTCAATTTCGGTTTGTTCCTCCTGCAGTTCTTCTTGGCACCTTACGCAGCACGGTTTTACGGGAATGCCGACCTGGAGCCGGTTTTGAAAGTGTTGGCGTTCACCTACTTGTTGATCCCGTGGACATCTGTGCCCTCGTCGCTCGTCGCGAGAAATCTTGAGCACAAGAAAACGTCAAAGATAACCTTTGTCACGGATGTGCTCGCGTCATGCCTGACCCTGACCCTGGCGTATCTCGGGTTCGGCTACTGGGCGCTGGTGGCTGCGATTGTGTTCACGTCGGTGTTTAACTGTTTCTGGTTCAATCGCCTCATCGATTATCCCCGAGTGCCATCGTTTATCCCTCGAGGGACCGAGGAATTGTTCAAGTTCGGTGCCTTTGTTGCATTGTCGGAGGTCTTGTTCGTTGCCTACAACCGAGTCGATGTTGTGATAGCGGGGAGATTTTTTGACATCGCCCAGGTTGGCTTGTATGGAGTCGCCATCCAGTTGGCGACTATGTTGATGATTAAAAGTGTACCGCTGTTCAACGTGGTCGCGTTCCCTGCATTTGCGCGTATGAATGCTGAGGTCGGTGGCAGGAATGATTACCTGATCACCACGCTGGGATTCGCCAGCGCATTGACATTCCCCGTGTTTCTGGGTGTCGCCATGGTGGGCGAAGAGTTGATCGGTCTGGTCCTGGGCGCCAATTGGGTGCAGATCGCCGGAGTATTCGCCATCATCGTCATCAGCGTGCCGCTGCGGATCCTCGCCTATGTGATTTCCCCAGCGCTGCTGGCCGCTGGTGGCGCGCGACTCAACATGACGAATGCCTTCATTACTCTGGTCGTGTTGACTGCCTCAATTCTCGCTATGCTGCCCATGGGTTTGCGCGGAGTCGCTATCGGGTGGAGCCTGGCGTCGGTCTGTGTATTTCTGCTCACCGTAGTGCGGGGAGGGCGGCTGCTTGCACTTGCGCCGCAACAGATCGTAACGACCATCTTGCCCGCAGCGATCGCCGCGGTGCTAATGTGTGCGGCGATACATGCCATGGAATTGCAGTTCCCCGGAATTACCGGTATACCTGCGCTGTATAAGATCCCCTTCGGCGCTGTCGTCTATATGCTGGTTTTCTGGGGATTCTTCCGCAACAGGAGCGAGGAGTTGATCCGGGTGTTTCTGCGACTCATAGGTCGGCAGTAGTGTTCGTCAGCGGTACGCAGGGCAGTGGGTCGCCACGGGTGTTGGTACTGGACGCGGACATGGTACCGGCGCTCACCATTTCACGATCCTTGTCGCGAAAGCAGTGTACGGTGCATGTCGGAAGCCACACCGCAAAGCCCTTGAGCAGTTTTTCCAACGCAGTCAGCGCATGTTTCCAGTATCCCGATCCGCTCGCCGCTACAGAGGCGTTTGTCGATTGGCTGGTTGAGCATACTCATAACCACCACTACGATCTCGTTATTCCTGTCACCGAGCGAACTCTCGTTGCAATTTCCAAGCGTCGGGAGCGATTTGAGCGTGTCAGAATCGCAATGCCAGACCGTCAGAGCCTGGAAATTGCACTGGATAAATCCCAGACGCTGGCACTGGCCGATAGTCTGGGTGTGCCGCGGCCGCAGGGCGTGACGATTACTTCACCGGAGGAGTTGGCTGATCTGCAGGGTCAGCTTAAATTTCCGCTCGTCCTTAAGCCGGCGCGATCCATTGGCGCCACACACAGCGGGGCCAGTCATTTACAGGTCAGTTATGCGTTTGATGCCAATGAACTTGCGTCGGGATGCGCGCATGCGCTGCGATTCGGTCCGGTGTTGTTGCAGGAATATTTTCCCGGGGTCGGGGTCGGCATCGAGCTCATCGCGAAGCGCGGTAAAATCCTCTATGCCTTCCAGCACCGGAGGATGCATGAGGTTCCACTGACGGGCGGTGGCAGCAGCCTGAGGAAAAGCGAGGCGGTGATGCCGCAGTTGCTGGAGGCGTCGAGTCAGCTCATTGCGGCGCTTACGTGGGACGGCGTAGCCATGGTCGAGTTCAAATTGAACCCCGAATCACTGGAATTCAGCCTGATGGAGATCAATGGCCGATTCTGGGGCTCCCTGCCATTGGCAGTGGCGTCGGGAGCCGACTTTCCGGCGATGCTGTTGGATATGGAGTTAACAGGGGATGTGACCCCCAGCAAGCCTTACCGGAACCAGCTGTATTGCCGTTTGCTGTCTCGTGATCTGCACTGGTACGAAGCGATTGTTCGCGGCGGTGCGGATGTGAGGCTGGTACAGCTCCCGCGCGGCGGGGAGGTCATTCGGGAACTGGGTTTGTTTTTCAATCCGTGGCATCGCTTCGACGTTCAGGGGATACGCGACCCTGTGCCGGGATTTATCGACATTGGCAGGATTGCCCGTTCCTACGGGGATCGATTGCGGGCATTCATGAAGGAGAGGCGATTCCACGCGCGGCAGCGACAGGCGTGGAAGTCCGGCGAAGTGGCCAGGGCCGTCGCCAGCGCCTCGTCTATGCTGTTCCTCTGTTACGGCAACATCAATCGCAGTGCGCTGGCGGACGCCATGATTCGGGCTTATGCCGAGGATTCCGGCATCACCGTGGCATCTGCGGGATTTTACGAAAATGCCGGCCGGCCAGCCGATCCGGTTATGGTTGAGCTGGCCGCGCAGTTTGGCTTGCAGATGAACACGCTGCGCTCAACCCGGGTCACGCCGCAGCTGTTGCGAGACAGCGATATCATATTCGTCATGGAAATGAGCCATTACGATCGACTGCTGATCATGGACGCAGATCTTGCAGGCAGGATATACCTGCTGGGCGCCAACAAGGATCGAGCGTTCCCGGCGGAGATCGCGGACCCCTACGGCCGTTCCCGCGAGCACTATCTTGCGTGTTATGGACGGATCGCCGCGGCCACGGACTGCATCAAGGAGATGATTGCGGTGAGAAGCAGTGAGTAGGGTCGTCATTGGCCTGGGCTCCGGCCGCTCTGGTACCGCGTCGCTGACATCCCTGATCGACCGGCAGATCGGAGGTATCTGCTTTCACGAGATGAACCCATCCTGCGCCGTCTTCAGCGGAAATCCGCAGCCGCATCTGAACGCCGCCCACGAGCTCAGAAATATTCTGCGCGGCGGCGACAAGTCCAGGCTGGCGATCGACTATTCACGGCCGGCTTCGATCGCAACCTACGAGAAGCTGCAGCGTATGTTGCAAGTCAATGTGATAGGCGATATCGCGTATTACTACCTGAATTACGTCGACGACCTGTTAGAGGCGGTTCCCGAGTGCGTATTCGTCTGTACCCGCCGCGATCGTGCACTGACGATTTCGAGCTGGATGAAAAAATCCGCCATTCGTCGCTGGCCGTCGCTCTGGCTCGCCGATTGGCTGAAAGCCAGGTTGACACGCACGCCGTTTTACACGGAATACAACTATTGGCAGGCGCATGACGGCAGCCGATGGCAGCAGGATCCGGTTTGGGACAGTTGCTTTCCAAAATTCGACGCGCCATCCAAGATTGAAGCCATCGGCATGTACTGGGATTACTACTATCTGGAGGCGGACCGGTTACAGCGCAAGCATCCCGAGAATTTCCGCGTGTTCGACGTCAGCGAGCTGAGTTCTCCGGGCGGACAGCGGCGAATTCTTTCCTTTATCGGGATTCCGGAAAGTACAATGGTTTCCGGCGAAGAGGTGCATTTGCACAGTTCAGCGGATTAGCAGAGGGCGTGGATGGCATGGGTGGTGAAGGGCTGGAAGTAGTCCCGCGGTTTATGGGGGAGGAGGGAGAGAAATTTTTCACCCTGCGGTTTGCGTCCGGGGACAAGCCGCGAGCGCATATCGTGTTTATTCCCCCGTTCGTTGAGGAGATGAATCGCTGCCGCTCCCTGGTAGCCTCGCAGGCGCGTAGTTTCGCCAGGGCGGGCTACTGGTGCACCCTGGTCGACTTCTATGGCACCGGAGACAGCCAGGGGCACCTGTGTGACGCCTCGCTGACTGTCTGGAAGGATAATATTCGGGTGACGATTGATGCGCTGCAACGGGAGTCTCCGGCGCCCCTGATCCTGTGGGGATTGCGACTGGGCGGGCTTTTGGCGCTGGATTTTGCAGTCGACTCAAGCGTGCGGCCGCAAGACATCATACTCTGGCAGCCAGTCAACTCCGCGTCGGTTTACATCACACAGGTTTTGAGGCAGCGAGTAGCGTCCCTCATGGTGAGGGACCTGCCGCCGGAAACCACCAAGGAGATACGCCAGCGCCTTGCGGATGGCGAGCAGGTGGAAATTTCCGGTTACATCCTGGGAGGGGCTCTTGTGGACCAGATAGAAAAAATCAATGTGTCCGCGATGGCCGGATTGTGCGATGGCACGATTCACTGGCTGGAACATGTGCTTGAAGCGGGAAAGGACATCGGTCTGGCGTCCCGGAAGGTCGTGGATCAGCTGTCCCGGCAAGGAAACCAGCTCGCCGTGAGAACCTTCTGTGATCCACCGATCTGGCAGATTCACGAGCGCGATTTTGCGCCTCAGCTACTTGCGCTAACCGATGGATTGTTGCCATGAGCGTATCGCAAGCGCAAGAAATCCCCCTGGTGTTTGCCTGTGCGGGTGAAAAACTGGTGGGGATCGTGCACAAGCCGGCAACGCCAGCTGCGATTGGCGTGGTGACTATCATTGCGGGCGGACCTCAGTACCGGGGTGGCGTTGGCCGTGCCATGGTCAGCGCGGCGCGCGAACTGTCATCGGCCGGGATTCCCGTCATGCGATTCGATCATCGTGGGTTGGGAGACAGTAGCGGTACTTTCCTTGGCTTCGAACACATTGGCGAGGATATCCAGGCTGCGGTATCCGCATTCCGCGATGCGATTCCTGAAGTCCGACAGGTGGTCTTGTGGGGTGGGTGCGATGCGGCTTCGGCAGCCATGATACACGCCTGGAAGATATCCGATGCCACGAGCATGGTGCTTGGAAATCCCTGGGTAACCACTACGGAAACCCAATCCATCGTCATGCGCAAGCATTATCTGAGCCGACTTCGCGAGTGGTCATTCTGGAAGAAATTACTGCGCATGGAGTACAAGCTCACCGATTATCTTGCGCCTGCATGGGCGAAAACCATGGGCCGGCGCGGCGATGCCCCGGAGGCAAGCTCGCGTCCGGCTTCAGCGAGGCCTACAACCGGCTCAGAAAACTATGTTCACAGAATGCTGGATGGCCTGCGCCGCTTCGAGGGGCCGGTGCTGTTCCTGATGAGTGGCCAAAGCTTACTGAGCAGGGAGTTCGACGAGTTGGTAAACGGTGACCGGCAATGGCAGGCGGCCTATCATCGCGATTCACACCAGCGGATCGATTTCCCCGCCGCTGACCAAACATTTTCCGACAGTGATTCCAGGCAGGGTGTCAATCGCGCGGTCTGCAAATGGGTGCTCGCACTTAGTGAAAAGCAGTAGCGAGAGCTCGTCGAAGTTATTCCTGGCTTCGCATCGAGGCGGACGAATCACGGGTTTCGTCGCGCAATATACGGTTGAGCTTCTTGAGGAATGCAGTGAAGGTGTGGCCGATAAACTGACTCGACCCATGTAGTGTTCGCACATTGTACGCGGCTATGCCGCGCCGCTCTCTTCGACAGGACATCCAGTCCCGCTTGTAGCTATCGTCACCCGACAAATAGTCGATGCGAGTTACGCGATCCCTGTCGATGACGTGTTCCATCAGGTAGGCCGTGAGCACAGTGCCAGGAGAGAGCTGGCCGTAGTCCTGGTGGTAGGCGAGTTTGAAGATGTAAGCCGTACCCGCACTGACCAGCCACACCTGGCTTGCCACGGGCGCGTGGTCGTAACTGGCTATTGCGAGACGCAGCCAGCCGCGACGGGCTGACAGTCGCAGCAGCTGCGGGATGAAGTCCGGAAATGGTTCGCTCCGTTTCCAGCTGGCATCGTAAATTGCGACAAACTGCTGGATTGCGCTTTCCAGTGCGTCGCCGCCTGTCACCAGCTCCAGTCGGCCGCGTCCCGCGGCCAGGAATTGACGGGTTTTGCGCGCAACAGTGTTGCGCAACTGCGAAGGTCGTGCTGCGAGGTAGGATTGAAAGGAGCTTCCTTCCAGGTCATGTATCCAGTTGCCGAAACAGAAATAATCGTGGGCACCGCGCCAACCTGCATGATTCAACGCATCCCGAACGACTGCGGATACAGGCGAGTCGGCCGCCAGTGGGTATAACATCAATGTGGCGATGCGCTCCACACGGGCGAGATGCTCAAACAAGGCGAGAAACAGCGCATCGGGTGCCGTCGAGGCCACGATGGGTGAATACGTCGTGGTATAAAACGTACTTAGTGCGTGGGCGTAAGCGCGGTGCGCGCCCAGTTTCATCGGGCATGCGATAAAATCGGCGGCAGAGCGCCGCGCCACGAAGATCGCTGCCTCCTCATCCGCGTCAAGCGCAGTCGTCGCCAGGTTGATAAGCCAGTCCAGCCCGAACTGGAGGTCGCGAGTTTCATGCTCCCCAAACGCGGCGGAAATGGCATCGTCCAGCCCGTTCGTCAGCAGCAGTTTTTCTACCCTTATCAGACTGCAATCGTCGGTCAACTGCGGCACGCCAAAATCCAGACCTCGAGGTCACTATCTGTCAATTGCTGGCGATTGGCAATAGCGACGCTGAATGTGCTACAGGGGTCACAAATCCGGCTTGAGATGCGGGGGACGCGAGGTTAGCATGAGCGGGCCAGCGCCATCGGGATCGGTGGATAAAGGGTGCCACACCCTTTGCCCTTAACGTTCAGTCTTCGGTAAATATGTCACGTATGGATATTCAGTCACAGGTCATCGCGATACTGCAGTCAACGCTGGGTGTGCCAGCAGGTGCGATTGCGCCGCACCCGAGTACGCCGGTTCTCGGGGCGATTCCCGAGATGGATTCGATGTCCGTGGTCGGCATACTTGCCAGTCTCGAGGAGCAGTACGGGATTGCCGTCAACGATGATGAAATCGACGCTGACGTATTCGCCACCGTTGGCAGCCTGACCGCATTCGTGGAGTCCAAGCTCGGATAACCAATGGCTCCGGGAAAATGCTGTATCAAGGCTGATTTTCTCGAACACGCGGGAAGGAACCTGTTCTATCTGCAACTGGAACCTGCTGATGCGGTGGTTCTCGGATCGGTGCTCTTCCTCCCTCCCTTTGCCGAAGAAATGAACAAGTCGCGCCGCGTGGTGGCCAGCCAGGCTCGGGAGCTCGCGGACGCCGGGTACCGGGTCATGCTCTTGGATCTCAGCGGCTGCGGCGACTCAACGGGCGACTTTGTGGATGCCAGTTGGCATCGCTGGCTGGAGGATGCGCAGTTCGCCGCGCGATCTTTGCTTGATCAGGATGCTGGCCCTCTGACGATCTGGGGTTTGCGTATGGGAGCCCTTCTGGCCTGCGAGCTTGCACATGGGCGTCCGGAAATTTCCAGACTGGTGCTCTGGCAGCCTGTTCTCAATGGTGAGCAACAGGTGGACCAGTTCCTGCGGCTGCGCGCGGTGTCGTCTTCGGTGAACGGTGCATCAACATTTGATCGCGGCGCGCTCTGGAATGAACTGCGGGCTGGACGCTCGCTGGAAGTGGCGGGCTATGAACTGTCATCGACCCTGGCGCTGGAGATGGCGAAGGCGAGACTGAATGATTTCTGTCCTGCGGCGAGTGTACATTGGCTGGAGATAGGGGTGGCGAGCGGCACATCGCTTTCACCGGGCAGCGACAAAGTGGTCGCGCACTGGCGAGATCTGGGTATCCGTGTCATGACCAACACCGTGCAGGGCGAGGCCTTCTGGCGCGCTGTCGATACCGAGCTCAATCCTGAACTGCAACGTGCCACTCTGACGGTATTTGCGCAACCATGAACGCGTTCCGTGAAGAGGGAAAAATCTTCTGGTGCGGCGACAGTCGACTGGTTGGAATTGCCGCAATTCCCGAGGTTCCTGCGAAGGTTGGCGTGTTAATTTTGGTGGGCGGACCACAATACCGTGTAGGCAGCCATCGGCAGTTCACGTTGCTGGCCAGAAACCTGGCCGAAGCCGGATTCATCTCCCTCCGTTTCGACGTCACCGGTATGGGGGACAGCGAGGGCAGCAGGCGCGAATTCGATAAAACCGAGGCAGACATAGCCGCCGCGATCGATACGCTCCGCGGCCTGGGTGCGCACCAGGTGGTGTTATGGGGGCTGTGCGACGGCGCATCGAGTGCCATGATGTTTGCCTATCGTCACCCCGCAGTGCATGGCATGATCCTGCTGAATCCCTGGGTGCATAGTGGAGAATATTCACCGCACGTCAAACTGGCGCATTACTATGGCCCTTCCCTTGCCAGGCGGGAACAGTGGAACCGGCTTTTGTCGGGGAAGATCAAACTCGCGCCTGCACTCAAGGAGCTTGCCAGCGACGTGTTTGCGTTGCTTGGCGGGCGCCGCAGGGATCGTAGTGGTCGCTCGCCGGGTAGCTCCTTTATCGATGAAATGCTAACGGGGCTCGATCGGTTCCCGCACAACACGTTGATCGTGTTGAGCGAGGCGGACCTCACCGCGCGTGAGTTTTCTACACTGCTATCACGCGACTTGCGCTGGAAAGCTGCGGTTGAAAAGCCGTCTGTCGTCATCAGGACGATGCCGGCGGCGGATCACACATTTTCCCAAAAACCGTGGAAGGAAGAGATCTCACGGCTGACGGTCGAATCTCTTACGGGGATATCGCGCGCCATCCGGAGTTGAGTTGGGTACTCAAACAGTAACGGCAGCGTTGCGCCCTTCCATCCACAGTTCGAAGACCGTCAGGATCCATACCAGTTCACCATAGTAGGAAGCATGCTCGCTCTGGTGCATGGCAATTGCCCTGTCGATGAATTCCGGGCGGATAAACTCCCTGCGTTTCAGCTTCAGAAGGTTGTCGTACGCCATGTCGCGAAGGGGTTTGTAGGTCCGCATCCATACCCCGAACGGGAGTCCGAAGCCCTGCTTGGTTTTCCTGATCGTTTTCACAGGCAGCCATCCCGTAAGAGCCTGCTTGTAGAAATGGCGAAGATCGCCGTTCTTGATTTTCCAGTTGCTGGGGATCTGGCAGGAGAACTCAACCAGCTCATCACTCAGCATTGGATAGAGCACGTCGACCCCGGCCAGTGCACACATGTGGGAGACTTTGCGCAAATCGTTATCGGCCAACGTCACCTGCCAGTCGAGATACAGCATCCGGTTCAGTGTCGACGCATGGTCCGGCCGATCATAGATCGACCGGAGCCATTCCAGCGGCAGTGTGAGATTTACTTCTGCGAGAAAATCGTTGGCGAAGATTTCCGCCGCCGCATGCCGGTGAAGAAAATTGTAGCTCTGCAAGCGATCGGGGAGAGGAGTGTTCGCTTGTGTGACATAGCTGTTCGCTTTTGAAACCAGCGGTACCGAGGACGGCAACAGCTTCAGAATCGGTTCGATCAGGCCGGTGCGTAAGATAGAGGGCAGGGTGCGGTAGTGCTCGAAGACGCGCTGTTTCACATAGCGCTCGTTGCCGCCGAAAAGTTCGTCGCCGCCGTCTCCCGCTAGCAGCGTGTTTACGCCATCTTCGACGGCCATCTTCGCGCAGAAGTACGCCGGCAGGGCAGAGGAGTTGCCGAACGGTTCATCGTAGCTGGTGGCAATCAGGGGGAGCGCATCGACGACATCCTGTGGTGTCACATAATATTCGTTCAGTTTAATGTTGAAATGCCGGGCAGTGATTCTGGCAAACGCCATTTCGTCATAGCCTTCAGCGGCGAAACCGATGGAGTAGGCTGCCGCGTCGCGTGCGCCTGATTCGGCGAGCAGGCCGGCCACCGTGGAGCTGTCCAGTCCGCCGCTGAGGAATGCGCCGGTCTTTCCTGTCCTTGTTGTAAGGCACTCGCCTACGGACGTTCGCAGCAAATCCTTGAGCTGGTGTGTGAACGCGGGAAAGGCGGATTGTGATGTTGATTCCAGGAAAGTCGGGCGCCAGTAGTTTACGAGTTGCGCCTGCCCATCGCGGTAGTCCAGATAATGCGCGCCCGAGAGTTTCCCGATGCCCCGATATACCGACGTGGGGCTGGGCACCATGTGAAAATACAGATAGTTGAAAATGCCCTGTCCCAGCAGCGACGCGTCACTTTCCCTGATGGCCAGCACGGCTTCGCCAGAAGTGCCGAAACACAGTGCGCCCCCGTCAGTGTGGTAGTACATCGTATGTTGACCGATGCGGTCGATACCGAGCAAAACCCGGTTCGCCCCAGTGTCCACGATGGCGCAGCTGAAAGCCCCGATGATCTGCTGGAAAATGGCCTGAGCGTACTGTTCGTAGCCCAGCGCCACAGCCGCGGCAGCGCTCTCGGTCCTGGCGATTTCGCTGAGTTTGCTGTCCCGAAATCGCACATCCCCGATCAGGGCGACAACCACGCCCGAGTCGAGCGAATGAACACTCCCGGTAGTGGCGATGTCGAAATTCGCTCCCGTTCTGCTGACCTTGGGTAACCGGGTGTTGAGGCTCGCCTGCAAGTCAAATGAGCGCGACGGGGAAGTAGGTGCAACATTCGAGGCAGTGTATTGCCCGCAGGTGCCGTGCCGGAGGAAGTGAATTCCAGAGGTCCCGTCTGCGGCCGCTAGTCGTTTCTTTTCCATGCGTCTATTCGCTCGATTCAACGCTGCCAATGCTATCATTTGCCCGCAGACAGGTTAAGGTTGCCAGGTGAAATCCAGGAGATCGTGTGAAGCAGGGCACATGATTGCAGCGTCGTGTTGAGCGCCTGCCCAGAGCCCTGTTATGTTCACAAGCCGTGGGTATTAAGAAATGCAGGGTAACTCGCTCAATTTCCTGTGGTGCCTGCCGGGAGAATTTGAGAGAGTAGCGCAATTAAACTGAGGCTTTCTTGCCGAGCATATCTCTTTGCTGTTCAATTCGTTCGAATTCATTTTTGTTTTCTTCCCGCTGTCGCTGTTCGGCTATTTCGTTCTCGCCAGGTCTGTTTCCGTTGAGGCTGCGCTTGGGTTCCTCGTGCTTGCTTCCCTGGCGTTTTATGCGTACTGGAACCCGATCTATCTCAGCCTGCTACTGCTTTCGATCGGGTTCAATTTTCTTGTAGGCAGAAAACTGTCGCGGGCAGGTCAGAAGAACGCACGCGGTATGCTCATTTTTGGCGTCGGCGTGAACCTGGCCCTGCTGGCGTACTATAAATACACCAACTTTTTCGTCGACAATATCAATACTGCGTTCGGGAGGCAGTGGGAAATCGGTGACATTGTTCTTCCACTGGCGATCTCATTTTATACCTTTACACAGATCGCCTATCTCGTCGACGCCTGGCGAGGAAGCGCGAAAGAATACAATTTCCTGCACTACTGCTTGTTTGTGAGTTTTTTCCCGCATTTGATCGCTGGCCCCATCCTGCACCACAAGGACATTATTCCCCAGTTCATGCGACGGGAAAATCTGGCCCCACAATGGGGAAACTTCGCGGTGGGTTTGTCTATCTTCGCCATCGGCCTGTTCAAGAAAACCGTAATCGCCGACAGTCTGTCCCGTTATGTCGGCCCGGTATACGACACGACGGGCTCCGGGAGTGAGCTGGATTTTTTTCGCGCCTGGGGTGGTTCTCTGGCCTACACGTTTCAGCTGTATTTTGATTTTTCAGGTTACTCCGATATGGCAATCGGCGCATCCCGCATGTTCGGCGTGCAGCTGCCCATCAACTTTTTCTCGCCGTACAAATCCACCAGCATCATAGACTTTTGGCGTCGGTGGCATATCACCCTCTCGCGTTTTCTTCGGGATTATCTCTATATTTCGCTGGGAGGAAACAGAAACGGCACCACGCGTCGTTTCATTAATCTGTTCCTGACCATGCTGCTCGGAGGCTTGTGGCATGGCGCAGGCTGGACCTTCGTCATATGGGGAGGTTTGCACGGTGCCTACCTGATCGTGAATCACCTCTGGCGATACACAACGGCGAAGTTTGGTTGGAACCTGTCCCCAAACCCGCTTTATAGAGGCTTCTGCTGGCTCCTGACCTTCACAGCTGTAATCCTTTCCTGGGTGTATTTCCGTGCACCCACACTGGAGCAGGGCAATCACATTGTCGCGGCCATGCTCGGCCTGCATGGCTTCCATGTCCCGGCTGGAATCCTGGCCCAACTCGGTGATCTCAGTGCCCGGTTGCAGGCGCTTGGGATCACGGCATCCCCGGGTGGCGGCGCTCTGCTCGCCGCCAACTACAGTTGGGTGCTGCTGGCGGCGCTGATCGCGCTAACCTTGCCAAACCTGCCCCAGATTTTTAACCGTCACGGACCGGGGTTATATGAGAATGACCGGATGTTCAGTGAAATACGACAGAGCACAGTATTGCGGTGGGATTACACTAACCGCTGGGCATTCGCGGTGGCGGTGGCGGCAGTCGCGGGACTCCTGACGCTGCAACAAGTTTCCGAATTTCTCTATTTCCAGTTCTAGTATGAACGCCAGGACCTATTTATCGCGAGCCCTGCTGTTCAGTCTGCTGACCGCCGTCGCGGTGGTGGCGGTCAATCTCGTGGTCGATCCCTACGGCATCGTGGGGACGCCAAGAATCCCGGGCTTGAGTGAGTACAAGGTAGAAAGCAACGAGCATTCCCGGTTGATGAAAAAATATCAGCCGTTGCACGCCGCATACAACACGTTGATAGTCGGCAACTCCCGCGTTGAACTCGGGATTCGTCCGTCCCATCCCTGCTTCGCCAAGAGCCATTTGGCCGTCTACAACCTGGGGATGCCAGGCGCGGATGTGCGCACGCAACTGGAATATGCGATGAATCTCGTGCACGAACAACGCATTGAAACCGTATTCCTGGGTATCGACTTTACGGATTTTATCTCGAGTGCGCCGCAGGACGTGGCGCACCCCACCAGTTTTCTTGAGCTGACGACGGGCGAGTTCAGGTATACGGCTGCGGGTTCGCCCAATCCGGATTTTGCGGTTCAGAAAGCCAGGGATTACCTGAAGGCGTTGTTTTCACTGGATGCGCTGCTGGCATCCGTCAAGACCGTACTAATGCAGAGCCCAGCCGCTCCCGATCGGGATTTGTCCGGCTTCAATCCAGCGCGCGATTTCGAGGAGGCGGTGAGAGTTGAAGGTCCACATACCCTGTTCGCACAAAAGATGAACGATTTGCGACTCAAGTATTCGAGGCCCTGGTACCTGAGGGACACCGATGGGAACCTGAATTCAGCCGTCGCCGATCTGGATGCGTTCCTGTCGCTCGCCGGCAAACGCGGTATCAAGGTGTACTTGTTCACCAACCCCTTTCATGAACAGTACTGGGAGCTTATGCGCACCGAGGGCCATATGCCGGTGTACGAGGATTGGATGCGCTCCATGGAAGCCCTGGCGCAAAAGCATCGGGGTGATGCGGTGGTGTTCTGGGATTTTGCCCTGGACTCGAAATACGTGCATGAGCCGGTGCCCGGCGCGGGCGTGAAGTCCGGGGCATTGCAGTGGTTCTGGGAGCCTGCGCACTACCGGCAGCAGTTGGGTGACCTGATGATCGAGTCGATGCTGTCTGAGAGTTGTGAATCGCCTGTAGCGTTCGGCAGGCGCGTACTTTAGGCGTCTCCATGCCGGGCGGCTGCGTGTCGATAGTCACGCGCTACTTCCGGCGCGCCGGGTGATCTACTTGGTCGCGTTCCTTGAAACTCTCGGGATTGATCTGGTGTCGCTTTAACAGTTTGTAGAAGTCGGTGCGATTTCGTTGTGCCAGTAGGGCAGCTTCCGCGACCGAGCCGTTGGTCAGGCGCAATACCTTCACCAGGTAGTCGTGCTCGAACTGTTGCCGCGCCTGGCTCAATGATGGCAGGTACTTATCCTCCACCGTCAGCGCATCACGCACCAGGCAGTCGGGGATGACCGGTGTGGTGGAGAGTGCCGCCGTACGCTGCACTACGTTTTCCAGTTGTCGGACGTTCCCCGGCCACGGCGCCCTGATCATGATCTCGAGCGCCGCAGGTGCAAAGCTGGTGACACGCCCCATGCGATGTGCCCGGGTCGCGCGCAGGAAATGATTGGCCAGCAGCGGGATATCTTCAGGGCGCTCGGCCAACGCCGGCAGATGGAAATTGACGACATTCAGGCGGTAGAACAGGTCCTCGCGGAACGAGCCGTCGCGTATATCCTTCTCCAGATCGCGGTTAGTGGCAGAAATGATCCGCACCTCGACGGCCTCGCTGCTCGTGCTGCCGATCGGACGGATGCGCCGTTCCTGCAATGCCCTTAAGAGCTTGACCTGCAGCGGCAGCGGAATATCACCGATTTCGTCGAGAAACAGTGTGCCCCCGGACGCAGCGCGGAACAGTCCGGGATGTTCGCTGATGGCGCCTGTAAAAGCGCCTTTTACATGCCCGAACAGTTCCGATTCCAGCAGTTGCTCCGGTAGCGCGCCACAGTTGACCGCCACCAGCGGGCCATTGTGGAGTTCGTCCGCCTGATGGACCGCGCGCGCCAGCAATTCCTTGCCGCTCCCGGTGGGGCCGGTGATCAGGACATTGACGTCAGAACTCGCAATCTGCCGTACCTGATTGAGGATGCGCTCTATCAAGGGGCTGCGCGATACCATGTGCTCCCGCCATTCCTCGGAAGTCTCGGTCTGGGTGGAGCCGCAGTGTTGCAATGCCGCGCGGATCGTCGAAAGCAGCACGGTCTTGTCGACGGGTTTGGTCAGGAAGCCGAAAACGCCCATCTGCGTGGCGGAAACGGCCTCGGGAATCGTGCCCTGTGCCGACATGATGATGACAGGCAGGCCGGGGTGGAAATGCCGGATCTGTTCGAACAATTCCAGGCCGTTCGCGCCCTCCATGCGCAAGTCGGTTATCACCAACTCGAAAGGAGCATTGCGCAGCGCCTGCAGGGCGAGTTCCGCGGATTCCACAGCCTTGACCTCGAAGCCCTCGGCCTCGAGTCGTATCGCCATCAATTTCAACAGGCTGGTGTCGTCGTCCACCAGCAGAAGGCGGTGTGGCATTCGCTCACTCCTCCTGCCGCGTGCTTATGGCTGTCTCCAGCTCTGTCAGCGCCCGGATTTTCTGCTCCAGTTCAATTTTTTCCGCTTCGGCCTGCTGGAGTCCCGCCTGGAGTTCGGTGCGTTCATCGAGCGCTTTGCGGTAGCGCGCGTGGCCGTTGATCCGGCTCTGGTTGTACTGCCGCAATATCCCCGCCAACTGCCGTAGCTCCTTGGGCAGGATTTCGTTCTCCTGCAGGTTCTGGAACGCGTCTCGCGCGACTGCCCAGGCGTCGTAATCTTGCAACCGCTGGTTGAGTGCGCCGTACATAAACAGCTGGTCGGCACTAGCCGTTTTGTCGATTTGTTCCAGTTGCTTCCTGACAGCGGGCATATCCATTGCATCCACTGTGTCCAGCTGGTCTAGCCATTGAGTTACGGAGGGTGCGCTAACCACGCTGTCGGCGTGCTGCCCGGATGCTTCAACGGGAGGCCTGGATGCGCAGCCCGAAAGCAATACCACGCCGAGTCCAAGCGCCGCTACAGCGCGGGACAGATCAATCGGAAACATACTGGGAATTTTTCGTGAGTGGCGAGAGAAAGGCTGCCTCCCTGTGCCTCGATGCACTCCCGCGCGACACTGAGCCCGATGCCCGAGCCTTTGATGGGGCCGGAGCGCTTGGCGATACTTTGGAAGAACGGTTCGAATACACGCTCTGCGTCCTCCTCCGGAATCGGGTCGCCGGTGTTTGCCACATCGATGACGAGTTTTTTGCCAATCGCCCGCCACATGATTTCGATGCATCCTCCTTCCGGAGTATAGTTGATGGCGTTTGACAACAGGTTGTCCAGCGAGGTTTTCAGCTTGTGCCGGTCGGCGACCCAGCTGCCCTCGTGCCCGCGCTGCTGCAAGTGCAACGTCTTTTTGTGCAGGCTGAGACTGTAGTTGCCGAGCAACTCCCGCCAGAGATCTTTCAGCTCAATTTCTTCCAGATTGAGCGCCTGGTGTGGCAGTCGATTGTAGTCAATCAGGTTTTCTATCAGCCGTTGCAGGGCAATCCCGTTCTGCCGCACGATGTCGACGATCTCAAGCTGCTGCTGGGACAGGTGGCCGGTAATCTGTTCCGCCAGCAAGTCTGCACCTTCCCGCAGGCTGGCCAGCGGCGTTTTCAGTTCGTGTGAAATATGCCTCAAGAAGAGTTCCTTTTGCTTTTCGGACTCGTGAAGGCCTCGGCGCAACCATTCGAGCTCACTGCCAAGCGCCTGTAATTCCAGCGGACCGGAGATGTTGATTGGGTGGCTCAGGCCCGTGGAGCCCAGGTTGTGAATCTCCTGTGTCAGGTCCTTCACGGGTTTGTTGATCCAGTAGGCAATTACCATTAACAGCGCGAGTGTCACCGCTGCCAGCAGTGATAATTGCAGGATCAGCGTATCGATATGCGAATCAGCTTCCGCCGCATTGGATTTCAGCAGTTGGTCGACGGAGGATTGTAACCACGTGGCTATGGCCTGGTTCTGTTCCCGTATTACAGTGAATTCGTCTGCTGGCCCGGTTGCGCCGACAGTCGCGAGATGCGGTACTGAAGATGCGACACCGAGTACAGTCGGATGCGGGTCGAGACGCGCCAGGTTATCGAGCAATCCCCGGATATGCGGGCTCTCCGAAGGCATCAGTGCCTGCAGCGAATGTAGTCGGGTGGATAGCCGGCTGCGTTCCGTTTCAAAGAGCTCGCGCAATTCCGGGTTCGCGAGCGCCTGGTACTGCCCGGCACGGCGCTCCATTTCCAGCACGCTGTGTTCTATGTCCTGGCCCAATCGCGTTGCCTCTACCACCACCTGCGTGACCTCGCGATTCTTAGCGGCCATGGTTCCCAGGGTATGTATGGTGAATAGAATGGCGACGCCCAGCGGTGCCAGTGCCACAAAGAAGCTGATACGGACGAGCTGTGCGAGAGATCTGGGTTGCCAGAAAGGCATCGTTCGGCACACCGAAACGGACAGGAGTGCAGATTGTAGCGCCGGCAAATTCGAGTGCAACCGGCTGCGGCAGCAGCGCGGTGAGCCGGGGGCAGCCGTTGCCCCCGGTGCGTTCAGGCCAGACCCGGCAGGTGCGGAGTTAACAGCCCACGGGAATGATAGTCTGGACCGCAAGGCGGTCGATTTTCACGGAATCAGAAGTCGAAACACCCTTGGATCGATTGTTATCCCGCACGCTGATGTACACCGGGCCATTGAGTTCAGATGGCAGCCTGAACTGTTGGGCGCCGGTTGTGGATGACGAAATTGTGAACATATCGACCCACGCACCGGGGTTTTCCGCACGCGTACCCGGGCTTGTGGAGTATGCGAAGGTAAATGTTTGATTCGCGGCCTTGGTGGTGACGTTTGCGGACAGCTCGATTAACGCCCCGGGCAGCACCGGTATCGCCCAATAGTGCTCGAGGTAGCTGTACCTGTTCCGTGCGGTGCCGGCGGAGGTTGTCTCCCGGATAATCTCCAGGATCCCATCCTCGCTCTGTGTATCAAGGAAACTGCCGGTTACGCTGCCGCCCGCGCTCGTCTCTGAGCTCGCAAACTGGTCGTAAATCTGCAGTATCGGGTAGGTGGTTGCCGTCGCAATGCCGGAGTAGCCCGAGTTCCCGCTGCCATTCCACGCCCGCACGCGGTAGTAATACGAAGTGAGCTCACTCAGGCTGTTGTCCTGATAGCTGGTGGCGTTGGCCGCAAGAGTGGCAATCTGGCTAAAATTCTGGCCGTCGAGCGAGCGTTCGACACGAAAGCCTGACTCGTTGTTGGCTGTGTCGATCCACGTCAGGTCGATCTGGCTGGCGCTGACTGCGGTAGCGGTGGTTCCAGAGGGGGCCGCCGGAGCAATGGGCGTCACGCTCTGCCTGAAACTCGCGACCGTCGCGGCGGTGTTGTCTATGGCGTCCGCATTTTCCGCAGCGCCGGGATACCCTGTCGGTTTGCCGTTATAGGCGATCTCCGCGTTGGAAAAGTAGCCGATACGGGTGCATCCACCCGGGCAGTTGTACGACATGATAGTACGGAACGCGTTGTTAGGGTCCAGATAGCCATAAGCGTACGGATAGATTGCGCCAGACGCATTCGCAGCGTCATGGTGGGCACCCTGGTTGTGGCCGATTTCATGCGCGAACGAATAGTAGCCAGTCGCGCAACCGTGATGCACGACGCTGAACGCGTTGAACGAGAAACTGGCAGACAGTGTTGCCATGCGGTAGGCGAGGCCGCAGTACTGCGGTTCATTTTCTATCAAGTTCACCAGATCCGCGCCGTAGGTTTCCCGCAATGCATGCAGTTCATCCATATATCCGTCGCTGCTGGAGCGGAGCCTGCTCAGGTCGGTGTTCATGTCGCCGGCTTCGACGTAATTGGTCTGGACGCTGCGCACCAGGTTGATGCGGGTTGACATACCGCTGTTCGCATAGGCCTGGTTTGCTTCGGCGACCGCCTGGAGAACGAGTGCTTCGGCGCCCGCCGGGCCGTAGAGTGCGGAGACAGCGGGTGTGTATGCGACCAGCACATCGATGATCGAACCACCAACATCGGCGGCGATTTCTTGACTCGTGCCTGGGTCGGGTGACACGAGTGCGTTGTCGGCAACTGGGATGGGATCGAGTTCAGGCGCGGGGTCAGTGGGTTTTACCTCACTGAGGACGTGGCTGCCGTTCGCGCGCGGTTCCAGCTTGTACAATCTGCCGTTGTAAGCCAGCGTTCCTGCAACCGCACTACCACTCACGCCGAATACAGCCCGGCTACCCGGGTCTCCGTTGGCATGGCCAACCCAGCCGAATTTATCCTTGCCCAGTTCTTCCTGCACACTGCGCACAACCTCGTACGACACGCCGTCGGGCAGGCTTACAAAAAAACGCCCCTTGCGAAGCAGTTTGCGATCCACTTTTACTGCGCGGGATTTGCCCTTGAGGGCATTCCTGGGTGGCTTGACCAGTGCCGGCTCCTGCGAGTCAGCAAACAACCCCGTCGGCTTTGGCGTTTTCGCGAGAGCTGTTGTGCTGGCCATCGCGAAAAGGCCGGACAACACCGATACCGCGATGGCTTGTGAAAGCGAAAACCCGTTGCTCATGAGCGGTGCCTCTGGATATCTTCGTCCCCGTAACTTCCGGGAATTTGTTTTCTGGTGTTTCAGTCGTAGGAAGCGGTGACCACTGCAAAAATGCTACAAGAGGCGAAGTGTGATCGAACACAAAAAGCTGAAGAAAACGCGAGAAATCTGCATCGAGGAAGTTATATCGCGAAAAAAGGCAAGGTTATATCTGCAACAACCGACTGGGTGTTTTGGCCCAGGTGATACTCGATTTGGCGATGATGCAGGCCGTTCGGCCGATGGTGTGTCTCAGCGTGAAGCGATCAGTTGTTCGACCTCTTGAAGCAGATGTGATGGTTCTATCTTTTTACCGAGCACACCGGCGGCGATACCCGCCTGTGCGTCCTTGTCTGAGTCCCCCAGCATGAAACTGCGCCCGAGATCAGGGTCCCAGTTCTCGATCAGGCTGGCCAGCATTCCGGCCTTGGGCTTGCGACACGCACAATCCAAGGCGAGTTCAGTCACTGTGCCCTCCGGATGGTGCGGACAGTATCGAAAATCATCGATATGGGCGCCCTCCCGTGCCAGTTCAGCCTGCATCCAGCTGTGTAGCACCTCGACGGCGGTGGCATCGTAATAGCCCCTGGCGATGCCGGCCTGATTGGTCACCACAAACACCAGATAGCCCGCATCGTTCAGCTTCCGGACGGCCGCCTTGGCGCCGTCCAGCCACCGAAACCGTTCGATCCGGTGCGTATAACCATCGTCGTGGTTCAGTGTGCCGTCCCGGTCCAGGAACGCCGCAGGTTTGCGTAACCAGGTGGTGAGGTTGTCTCGGGCGGACTGGAGGTCCTCGGGTATGCCGATATCAATGAAGTAGCCGTGATACGTGCGACCGACCAAACGGCCCTGCGCAGCGAGCGCGGGAAACACATCTTGCTCCAGTGAGCAGGAAGTCGTCGTAATCGCATCCACCAGCGCCGCTTTCAGCCAGTACACGCCGCTGTTGATCAGGCCCGACTGCGGTGAGCCGGGTTTCTCGTGAAAGGCGTGAATCACGGTTCCCTGCATTTCCACAAAGCCATACCGTGTGGCATTTTCGACGGACAACAGGGCGACGCGACCGAGCCAGTCGCTGTGCTCTGCGGGGTAGTCACAGTTGCATAAATCGAGGTAATTGAAATCGAAGATTGAATCGCCGTTCAGCAGCAGGAACTCATCCTGGAGATGGTCACGCGCAAACTTGAGCGCACCCCCGGTGCCCAGGGGAGAGGGCTCGACGATCACCCGGATGTTCGCTTGCAGCTGTTGTACGAATGGCGATCCGGCGCCGTATTTTTCGCGCACGACCTCGGCCTGGTAACCTGCGAGCAACAGGAAGTCATTAAATCCGAACCGTCGCAAGTTCAGCATGACGTGCTCTACAAACGGGCGACCGCCTACGTCCAGCAGTGGCTTGGGTATAGTTCGCACCGCTGCACCCAAACGCGTTCCCTTGCCGCCGATGAGAATGGCGGCTTGTTTCACAGTATGCATAAAAAAGTGCGGCCCGCTGCCCCGGGAGTGCTTTATCTAAATGAAAGGGGGCTTTAGTATCAGGGAGCCACTATAACTGCGCCCTCACCATGGGGCAAGCTTGCCACTTCGCCGCCGATCATTTAGTACGACGCAGAATGAAAAAATTGCTGTATCTGGTTCATCGCCTGCCGTTTCCTCCCAACAAGGGCGATAAAATCTCCTCCAACAATATGCTCAACTATTTTTCTAATCGCTGGCGGGTGCATTTAGGAACCTTTGTTGATGATCCGGACGACTGGCAGTTCGTGGAGCAGGTCAGGGAAAAATGCGAGGACAGCTGCATTGTCGGGCTGCCGCGGCACAAGCGTATTACGGGGAGCCTGCACGGGCTTTTGACCGGGCAGGCGTTCAGTCTGGGTTACTACCACAATGCTCAACTCGAGGCGTGGGTGCGTGAATCGATCGCGCGTGAATGTCCGGATGCCGTATTGGTGTTCAGTGGGGTGATGGGTCGCTTCGTGCGCGGTCTGGTGCCCACGCATGTGCCTGTGGTGTTTGACGCAGAAGATGTCGACAGCGAGAAATGGCGCAGCTACGCCGAGGCCAAACAGTGGCCCCTCTCGTGGTTGTACCGACGCGAGGCAGACAAGTTACTGGCGTATGAACGGGCAATGGCTGCCTCCACACATACCAGCCTGTTTGTCTCCGCGGAGGAGGCATCCCTGTTCAAGCAACTTGCACCGGAAAGCGCGCACAAGACGCATTATCGGACACAGGGAGTGGACAGCGCCTATTTTGATCCCTCGCTTTCCTACGAAAATCCGTATCTGGAGGGACAAAAGGTGCTGGTTTTCACCGGAGCGATGGACTATTGGCCTAATGTCGAAGCCGTGAAATGGTTCTGTGACCACGTTCTGGAAAGTGTGCGTGCACGGGAGCCGGAGTTCCTGTTCTGCATTGTCGGCATGAAGCCGACGGAAGAAGTACGGCAGTTGGAGGCCAGGCCCGGTGTGCGGGTGACCGGCGGCGTTCCGGATGTGCGCCCCTATCTTCAGTATGCGCTTGCAGCCTGCCTTCCGCTGCAACTTGCGCGCGGTATTCAGAACAAGGCGCTGGAAGCAATGGCCATGTGTTTGCCGGTGGTCGCCACACAACAGGCGCTGGTGGGTATTGTCGACTACCCCGGGGTGCTCGCCGTCGCCGCCAATGATGCGCGGGAGATGACCACGGCAGCGCTGGAAATTCTTGCGCAACCGCGAGCGATGAACAGCGCGGGGCGGGAATGCGTGCTGGAGCACTACAACTGGGATACCAACTTGCGACGTATGGAAGCTTTCCTGCTGACGGATCGGAACGTCGCGTAATGCACATACTGCACGTCCTTGATCACTCCATTCCGCTGCAGAGCGGATATACCTTCAGAACGCGGGCCATTCTGGGCGAACAGCGCGCCCTTGGATGGAAAACCTCCCAGCTCACGAGCCCCAAGCATAACCCGGGAAAATCCGTGCCGGCGATCGAGCAGGTGGACGGTCTGGAGTTCCACCGTTGCGATGAGGCCGCAGGCTGGCTGGCAAAGCTCCCGATTGCGGGGCAGTGGTCCGTGGTCGAAGTATTGACCAAGCGCCTGGCACAGGTGGCTCGCAGTGAACGGCCGGATATCCTGCATGCACACTCGCCTGCGTTGAATGGCGTCGCCGCGATCCGCGTGGGACGTGCACTCGGCATTCCCGTGGTCTATGAAGTCAGGGGATTCTGGGAGGATGCCGCCGTCAGCCACGGTACCAGTAGCGAGGGTGGACTCCGCTATCGCCTGACGCGAGCCATGGAAACCTGGGTGCTCAGGCGCGCGACCGCAGTCACCTGTATTTGCGAGGGCATTCGCCGGGATCTGATTGCCCGGGGCATTCCTCCGGCGAAGATTACGATCGTTCCCAATGCGGTGGATGCCAGCCGCTTCCAGCCCGTGGGCGTGCGCGACCCAGAGATCGAGCAGCGTCTGCAACTGGCGGGCAAGAAGGTGATCGCGTTCATCGGCTCATTCTATGCCTATGAGGGGCTCGATCTGCTGGTGGCGGCGATGCCGAGCCTGATCGCTGCTAACCCGGATATCCGCCTGCTGTTGGTGGGTGGCGGTGAAGTAGCCAATGCCATTCGCCAGCAAGTACAGCAACTGGGACTGCAGGACCTGGTGATTCTCACGGGTCGTGTACCGAACGAGGAAGTCGACCGGTATTACTCCGTCACGGATGTACTGGTCTATCCCAGGAAATCCATGCGCCTTACAGAATTGGTGACCCCGCTCAAACCGCTGGAAGCGATGGCACAGAAGAGCATGTTCCTGGCCTCGGATGTGGGTGGTCACAAAGAACTGGTGCGAGATGGCGTCACCGGCGCGCTGTTCAGGGCGGATGACGTGGAGGATCTGGTGCGTTCCCTGCTGCGACTGCTTGCCGAGGAAAGCAGTTGGCCAGGCATCCGCAACGCCGGTCGGGAATTCGTTGAACACGAGCGCAACTGGACTAACAGCGTGGCAAACTTGAAACCCGTTTATCAACGCCTGCTTTCCACAGGGGATATTGGATGCTGATCAGGTCGAAGGCGCCACTCAGGCTGGGTCTGGCTGGGGGTGGGAGCGATGTTGCGCCCTACAGCGACCTATACGGCGGCGCGGTGTTGAACGCATCGATCAACCTCAGTTCATTTTGCACCATTGAACCCTGCCAAGACGGTCTGGTGACGTTCGTGGCCAGCGATCGCGAGGAAACCTTCAGCGCTCCCTGCGCTCCGTCATTCGCCTACGATGGCCTGCTGGATCTGCACAAGGGTGTCTACAACCGGGTAGTGCGCGACTTCAATCACGGTGAACCGCTGTCGCTCAGGATCACGACCTGTTCGGATGCGCCGGCGGGTTCAGGTCTCGGGTCATCCTCCACCATGGTGGTTGCGATTCTCACCGCTTTTGCCGAGTTGCTGCATCTGCCTCTGGGCGAGTACGACGTAGCGCATCTCGCATTTGAGATCGAACGCAAGGACATCGGCCTTCGCGGCGGCGCGCAGGATCAGTACGCCGCCACCTTCGGCGGTGTCAATTTTATGGAGTTCCACGAGAACAACCGGGTCATCGTCAATCCGCTGCGCGTGAAGAAATGGATTTTGAGCGAGCTGGAAGCGTCTACCGTGCTGTATTACACCGGGGTGTCCCGATCCTCCGACAAGATCATTGCCCAGCAGATCGAAAGTTTCAAATCGGGCGCTGAAAAATCGCTGGAGGCTGTCCACCAGTTGAAGCGGGATGCGAGTGCGATGAAGGAAGCGCTATTGCGCGGCAATATCCGGCGCTTCGGAGAAATTCTGGGTCGCAGTTGGGAGGCCAAGCGCAACCTGGCGGACCAGATCAGCAATCCCGAGATCGAAGAGATCATGCGTGTTGCGCGCAGTGCCGGCGCCTGGTCCGGCAAGGTTTCCGGTGCGGGCGGCGGGGGGTTCATCGTGTTTATCGTCGATCCGGTGGACCGCATGCGACTCATCCGGGCGCTGAACAACATGGATGGCGATGTTGTGTCCTTTCAGTTTGAACCACATGGAGCATCAGCATGGAACGTCCCGACCTGAACTATGTCCTGAGCGAATTTCAGGCCTCCGTGGCCGTCAAGCAGAATATACTGTCGGATGCCGCTTTTATGCAGCAGGTGACGCGCATGGGGCATCTGCTCATCGACGCTTACGAGGCAGGGAAAAAACTACTCATTGCCGGAAACGGTGGCAGCGCCGCCGATGCGCAGCACATTGCTGCGGAGTTTGTCAGCCGCTTCAATTTCGATCGTCCCGGCCTGCCGGCGCTGGCGTTGACCACGGATACCTCGATACTGACAGCGGTAGGGAATGATTACGGGTATGACCAGCTTTTTCGCCGCCAGATCGAGGCGAATGGCCAGGGCGGAGATGTGTTTCTCGGTATCTCAACGTCGGGAAACAGCCCCAATATTCTCAAAGCGCTGGAAGCGGCACAGCTCAAGGGGATAACGACTTTCGGCTTCACCGGGCGTTCGGGCGGAAAAATGCGCGAACTTTGCGACTATTGCCTGTGCGTGCCCAGTACGGATACGCCCAGAATTCAGGAAGCACACATCCTGATAGGCCATACACTTTGCGCCATGGTCGAATTGGCGCTGTTCGACGATCCGCGGTCAACGCCTTAGTGTGAGGTAGTCATTGGCGGTGATGTGTCCTGCGGGCCGGGAACACCGTTGTGCGCCGAGATGGCGACGTGGCGACGCTTGGCCTGCAGTTCCATGGCATATAACTTTTTCAGGGTTTTGCGGGTCATCGCTTCCAGCTGCGCACCCGCTTTCTCCACTTCGGCGATTCCCCTGTCGCGCTTGTTCCTGACCTCCAATTGTTGCGCATGCAGTGCTGAAGATTGTTTGAGGCGCTGCTGCTCGAAAATCTGTAGCTGTTGATCGTGCTCGGCGGAGCGCGCTTCCATCCGGGCTCTGGCGGCCTGTAATTGTTCTGTCAGCGAGAGAGCTTCCTGCTCCAGCAGGTCCAGTGCCACCACGTGCTGTTGCTCCAGCAGCTCAACCGCTTGCTGCGTGCTCGATTTCACCTCCTCATGCTCCTGGATAAATCGCACATCATCAATGTCTGCCTCGTGCCGGGTGTCCCGCAGGAGCTGTTGCAGGCGCTCGATTTCCCGCTCTGCGGTTAATCGTCGCGATTCGCGGCGAGTATCGATATCTTCTAGCATTTTCAGTTCGCGTAACCGTATCTCTTGCCTGGATATCTCCAGTGCCGAGCTTTTTTCCTGTGTCAGCGCATGCAGAGCGAGCTGCTCCTGCTCGAGTTTCTCAAACTCGATTTTCGCCTGATCTTCTATCTTTGCAGCTATTGCTTGAAACGTGGCGAGCTGCGCCTGTTCGCTGAGAGTGGCATCGTTTTGACGCTGCTCTATCAAGGCAAGCTCCTCGTCCGCGATGCGTTGGAAAGCCGCTTTGCGACTTTGCAGATCGAGGTACCGCAGTTTCGACCGTTCCTTCATCCGCAACATCAGTTTTCTCACCCGATCCAGCTCCTCGCTGTGTCCGGACGGGGGTATGCCTGGCGTTGGTGTTTTATCGGGGACTGCCCGATCCGGCTCCGCGCGGATCAGCGTGCTCCGGTCGTCCTCGGCGAGGTACTCCGGCATGCGTCGTCGGGCACCTCGGGTTGGCTTACGACCCGGACTCGCGTCATTGTGATTCTTTGTGCTGGATTCGACGGATTCGACCAAGGCAGCCTTGCCCCCCAAATTTGCGATCCGGCTGTAAAATTCCGCAGCGGTTTTCCGGTCGAGATTTTGTCGCAGTACGATGGTTTTGCCAGAAAAAATTTCATCGAGTTCAGCGGAATTCTCAATACTGAACAGTTTTGCAAACGCAATTTTTACCCGCGCCGGATCATGCTCCGGCAGTATGATCCCACTAAAGGTAAGATCGAAAGATTTCATGCGCACCCATTTGTGTGATACGAAATATGAAACATGAAATGAGCAAGGCAGAACAAATAGTTTTAATTTATATCTTGTTATACCGAAACTGATGATGTGCCCGGATGGAGGTGCGAGTACAACAGAAATTTCGATACAAAAAAGCCCGCAGGATTTCTCCCGCGGGCTTCCTGAAATACCAGGTGGTTCCGGGTATTTAGTTGCAGTCGTTGCGGCGAATCACAACACGACGGTTTTCTGCACGACCTTCGGCTGTGCTGTTGCTGGCGATCGGTTTGGTTTTACCGAAGGCTTCGCTGGTGAAGCGGTTAGCCAGTGAGACACCCTGAGCTTCCAGATAGCGCTCGACAGATTCCGCACGACGTCGCGACAGGCCCATGTTGTATTCGGCGGTACCAATACTGTCGGTATGGCCTTCAATCACGCCGCCAATGAAGCCGGCTCTGGGATTGGTCAGGATGGGTACGAGTCGGTCGAGTTCCGCCTTATCGCCGGCCGTCAGTTGCGCCGAGTCAAACGCGAATTGCAGCTGCAGCGTGTAGTCGCAATCACAGCCAGCTTTGCCTACCCGGGTACCGGGCGCCGTGTTGGGGCACTGGTCATCGGCATCGCATACACCGTCGCCATCCTGGTCGGGGCACTTCTCAGGTGCGGGGGCAGGTGCGGCAGCGACGACAGGCGCCGGTTTTGCCCTGGCAAACGTGTAGGTTACACCTGCGGTGACGAAGTAGAAGTCATCGACTTCATTGTCGTCGAAGCCTTCGGCTTCAGCGCGCAGGGCCCAGTTGCCGAGGTTCCATGCAAGGCCGACGCCGTAGGCGAATTGAGTGTCCCTGTCACTTTCGGTACCGAAGTTCCTGGTGTCGAGTTCCTGTTCCAGGTCAATCGCGCCGACTTTGGCGAACAGGTCAACCGAGCCTATGGGGAGATAGCCCACCAGGAAGCCATCCCAGCCCGTCACGTCGAGATCGGCATCGAAATTGGTACCTTGAAACAGATGGTTGGTGGAGTAGCTGCCAAAATCCTTGTACCCGGCTTCGACGCCGAGCCAGGGCAGGAAATTGTAGCCGAGATAGGCTTTCCAGCCGGTTTCGTCATCGTCGATGTGTGTGTCATTGATTTTGTCATCGATAAAGGACTGGCCGCCGCTGGCGCCGAGGAAAAAACCGGGTTCCGCCGCGTGGGTTGCGCCAGCGACGAACGCGGAGGCAACTAACGCAGCGAGTAGTGTTTTGCGTTTAATGAGTGACATGTGAGACCTCCTAGGGAGCATTTTTGATTGTGGGTGGTGCTACGCGTACAGGGCGAACATTTCCCTGTTGCACTCTGGACGCGGCCGAGCAAGCCCTGCCATGATAAACGAATACAAAAATGATAGAAACCCGCAACTGACAGTGCCTGACGGCGTACACCCTGCCGGCCGGGGGGCGCGGGAGCGGGAAAATCGGGTTATAAACGGTTGAAATTTACGTCATTGGTACCGGAGGCCGGACTCGAACCGGCACGCTTTTAAGGGCATCGGATTTTGAA
>CAYWWD010000012.1:0-59612 GCA_964461965.1 uncultured Halioglobus sp.
CATCTTCTTGGCCGTCGCGGAAAGTGGCATCGGCGCGTCCGGAGCCGATGCGGAGCAGTTCCAGCGCGCGCTTTGGGTCGTAGGCCACGTTATTGCTCTTCCATATATAAGTCGGGCGAGCGGTAACCTGGCGCCAACACAGCGTTCTTGACGCCGTACAATGCCAGGTGATCTTTCAGCCAGAGCCTGAATTCGTGGCCGTGCAGGCTGTGGTCTGGCGAGCAGTCCACGCTCCACTGCCGCAAGATGTATCCGGCGGTGGCAGCTCGCAGCTTCATCCGCAGCACGCCGCCCTGCATGCCGTAGTCCATCTCGGTGATCTCTGGCCGGGACTGATCCGGGTGCGGCACCATCTCCAATTCCACGATCCGGGTCCATTGGATGTCCTGATCACTGCGCTCATGGGGCTGCACATCCGCATCCTTCATAAGGGCCGGGCGCTCAATCCGGGTGATGACGAAATCCCGGAACTCCTGCGACTTTCGGTCGAAGGCGCGGACGTGCCAGCGCAGACCGTTGTCGATCAGCGCGAACGGGACGATCTCCCGCTCGGTACGGCCACTGGAAATGGAGTGGTACTCAATGCCGAGCGGACACTCCTGGTGAATCGCACGAGTCACGCTCGCCAGCACATCCAGATCCGGGTGCGTGAGCCGTGACGGGCTCTCGCTGGCCACCCACGCCTTGAGCCGCATCGGCTCGCCGTCGCCAAAGCCCTGGGTCAGCCACGACAACACCCGCTCCGGGGGAAAGTCGAAGACGGGCCGGAAGTCTCGCCCCAAGACATAGGACTTGCCCTTGGAGTCGTAGTCGATGTTGCCGGGCGCCAGTTCCTTGTACAGCGCCAGATCCCTGGATGCGGCGGCGGACTGGATACCAAACCGCGTGACCAAGTCCTGGCGACGTATCTCCCCGATGAAGCGCACACGCAATTCTACGAACGCGAGGCGATCGCGTTGTGGCTGGGTGAGGTCTGCAAGCTGTTCGTTCGACATCATTCTTTTACCAAGAGTGCTGGCTCATTCGGGTTAGCGAATGCTTGTGCTGGTTATTGCGGAAAGTATATGGATCGCCCTAGAATCTGTCCATGACTCTATTTTGATTTGTGTGTGCGTCGTATTGTGATAACCACAAGCGGCGCAGCGATAAAAGGATCGGTACCGGCGCTATGCAAAATATCGCGAATCTTCACCTCAAGCCAGAGACGCTGGCGCAGTACGGGTTGCCGGACATCCCGTACCCCATCCCAGAGACCGATCTGAGGTTGGCCTTGCTCGACAACGGGGACTTGCCGCTGGCGGTGATGCTGCACGGCCTGCAACAACGGAGCCGGGATGGAGAGGCCGAATGGCAGCAGCTCGAACCTGCAATGGATCGGCTCGCCAAGCTATTGGCGCCCGACGATTTCCGTGACGTCATTTCAGCCGCTGGTGACCACTGGTGGCTCGAGGTCGGTCCCGTGGACCTCGGCGGCAAACTGGTCACCATCCAACGTGGCGATGTCCTGATCGCTGCCATCACTACCCGGGACGATGGACGCTTGCGGGTGGCCGTGTTTCGCCCGTTGGACGCCAAGAGCGCGGAATACCTGATTGGGCTGGGGCAAGTGCCTCATCTTGAGCACGGTGTCTGCATGCGCGAGAACAACTGGGAGTACGCACTCGACTGCTCCGCCGGCAACGGCAACTACTATGCCGCCGGCCGGGGCGAGGCCTACCTGTCCTACTGGGAGAAAGGCCTGGGTATCAGTTGGGATGGCTCCAATGTGCCCGAGTGGCGTAAGCAGCTGGACCTCGTCGCCCGGCCCGCCCCTCGCGTGGTCGCAGAGCTGGGTGTCTACTACACCTTGTCCGGCAATGAGGACGAGGAGCCTGTTGCCGATACAGGCGCGGCGGAACGAATCGAGACACCGGCATCACCTGCCTGGAGCAGCAAGCGCCAACAAAAGCGCACGGTCCAGGGGCGGTTTCTGGGCTGCCTACTCGGCGGCGCAGTCGGCGATGCGCTGGGCGCACCGGTCGAGTTCATGACGCGGGCCGAGATTCTGCGTCGCTTCGGCCCGAAGGGCATCACCGAGTACGCACCGGCTTATGGCGGCATGGGGACGATCACCGACGACACGCAGATGACCTTGTTCACCGCCGAGGGGCTGATCCGAGGCTGGGTGCGCGGCTACTTCAAAGGCATCACGACCTATTCGGGGGTAACAGCCCACGCCTATCTGCGCTGGCTGCAAACCCAAGGCGAACGCCCGACATGCGACATCGATTTCGGCACCGATGAGCCTGGCTGGTTGTTTCAGCAGCGTCAGCTACACAACCGTCGCGCACCGGGTAACACCTGCCTATCGGCCCTGCGGGCGATGAACTCCCTCGGGGAGCCGGCCCGCAACGACAGCAAGGGCTGCGGCGGCGTCATGCGGGTTGCGCCGGTCGGTCTATTCGCCTGGCGCCTGCGGCAGTACGAATCTCCCCAAGACGCCTTCCAGCTGGGTACCGAGTTGGCTGCGCTGACCCATGGCCACCCGACCGGAGCCCTGACCGGTGGTGTGCTGGCGGTGCTGATCCTGGCGCTGACCGATGGCGCGTCGCTGCGCGAGGCATTAGCCGCCGTCAAACCCCTCCTGCGAGCCGAGCCCGGCTTTGAGGAGACGCTGCGGGCAATCGAAATGGCCGAGGAGTTAGCCGATTCCGGTTTGCCGCATGAAGAAGCCATTGCCCGGCTGGGCCAGGGCTGGATCGCCGAGGAGGCCCTGGCGATCTCCATCTATTGCGCACTGGTCGCCCGTAATTTCAAACATGGCGTGATCCTGGCGGTGAACCACGATGGCGATTCCGACTCGACCGGAGCGATCGTCGGCAACCTGCTGGGCGCGATGCACGGCGTGAAGGCGATCCCTGCCGATTGGCTGGATCAGTTGGAGCTGCGCGACGTCATCACCGAATTGGCGGAAGACCTCTACACCTTCAAGGATTGGGCGATCGGCGAGTACAGCGACAACGAAGAGCTGAACCAGCGGATCTGGCGGAAGTACCCGGGATTCTGAGATGGAGTGAAAGGGCATGAGCGGAAATCGATGGGGCCAGTCAGGTTAGCCATCACAAAGGATGGCACTGCGAGGATGGGGTCGACCTGCGAGCCAGGGCAATTCCGTGTACGCAGTTACTTCGGCGGATCGTTGAGTTCGTAGCTGGTACTGCGCCCACCCGCATCCGTTTTTCGCAGGACGCCACGCGTCAGTAGACCATTGATGTCGCGCAGCGCCGTGTCCGGAGAACACTTGGCGATGGCTGCCCACTTGCTGCTGGTGAGCTTGCCCTCGAAACCGTCGAGCAGCTTGTTCAGTAACTTCACTTGTCGCTCGTTCAATGGCGTGGCTGCCCAGCGCTGCCAGAAACGCGCCTTGGTCAGCACGGCATCGAGCGTGTGTTGCGCCTGGTCGACGGCGCGATGCAGCGTTTTGAGGAACCAGGCAAGCCACTCAGTGGCGTCCATTGACTGTTTTTGGGTCCGCTCCAGGATGTCGTAGTACGCCTCGCGTTCGCGCTGGATCTGCGCCGACAAGCTGTAGAAGCGTTGCGGGCTGTCATCGGCGCGAGCCAGGAGCAGATCGCCAATGGCCCGGGCGATACGGCCATTGCCATCGTCGAAAGGGTGCAGGGTAACGAACCACAGATGGCCGAGGCCTGCCTTGAGCAGCGGCGGTTCGTCCGACGCGCCATTCAACCAGTTGAGGAAGCGGATGGTTTCGGCCTCGAGGCGATCGGCCGGCGGTGCTTCGAAATGCACGCGCTGACGGCCGATCGGACCGGACATTACCTGCATCGGGCCGCTGGTATCGTCGCGCCAGCCACTGACCTTAATCTTGGACAGACCGGAGTAGCCGGTGGGAAATAGCGCGGCATGCCAGCCGAACAGGCGCTCCTGTGACACGGGCGCATGGCAGTTGGTGGTGGCATCGAGCACCATCTCGACCACGCCCTCGACGTGGCGATCCACCGGGGCGAGTGCGCCGATGTCCACGCCCAGCCTGCGCGCGATGGACGAGCGCACGGACTCGACGTTGAGCTGCTCACCTTCGATCTCGCTGGTCTTGACCACGTCCTCGGTGAGTGCCGCCAGGCTCGCCTGATCGCGCAGGGCCATGCCCACGTCAGCCAGGCGCCCCATCAATAACCCTTGGGCACGACTGGCCTGAGCCATTGGTTCGGCCAGTGCCGCCAGGTCGAAACGCCAAGTCGGCCAGTCGCCGGCCTGCCAGATGTATTTGTAATCGCCGCTATTCATGCGGAGATTATGGTCTGCGAACTCCGCATGCGCAAGTCATTCGCCGCACGTTGTGCGGAGAATGTGGGCGCCATTTGCCGCATTGCGGATCCGGGGATGGGTGTAAACAGGCGCGCTAGCGGGTGTGGCAACGGACGCGGGTTCGATTCCGTTTCGGATTTGAACTGGCTCCGGAGAGCGAATGAGCCAGATCCAGCAGCGTGATGTGGTTCGGCCGTGAGTCGTCCAAGATGGCTGCCACGATATCGGGCGCCAGGGTGGTCAGGTTAGCCATGCGATGTTTAACTTAGCCCGCCAGCTCCCGCTCCGCCAGCTCCCTGGCAGCCGCATAGTTCGCCTTGCCCGCAGGACTGCGGGGTACCTCCGGGACAAAGACGATGTCCTTCGGCAGCTTGTAGCCCGCCAGTTGCGTGCGGCAATGCTCTTTCAGCACGCTGGCGTTCGCGGCAGCGCCAGGCGCGGTGGCGACCACGGCCACGATTTTCTGACCCCAGCGGGGGTCTTCGATCCCAACGACCAGCACGTCTTGCACGGATTCATGGGTGAGCATCACTTCCTCAACCTCTTCCACGAAGACTTTTTCGCCGCCGGTGTTGATGCACTGGGAATCGCGCCCGAAGATAGTGATGGCGCCATCCTCTTCCAGTCTGGCCATATCGCCGCTGATGGCGCAGCGTTTGCCGTCTATGGTGACAAAGGTTTCCGCGGTCTTTTTCTCATCGCCGAAATAGCCGATAGGGATGTGGCCCATGCGCACCAGCATCCCCGTCTCGCCGCGCTGCGCGAAGCGCTTGCCATCGATCGCCACGTTGACCGTGTCACTCGACATCAGCCGCACCAGGCCGCCGTCCGGCGGCTTGCTCCCGGAGCCTGAAACGCCCGTTTCCGTCGAGCCCATGGAATTGACGATGACGGCGGTGGGTGGCAGGTAAGTCCGCAGCCGATCGGCGGCGTCCGAGGACAGCATGGCGCCGCCGTTGGCGACGCAGGCGACGCTGGAGAGATCCCAACGTTGAGGATGATTCTTCAGGGCGTCGAGCATCGGCATGACCATCGCGTTGCCGATCACGTTAAAGACGTTGATCTTCTCGCGCGCCGCCACGTCCAGGATGTATTCGATATTCAGGTCGGGCCGATCATTCAACAGTGCGGTGCAGCCCGCCAGCAGTGCGATGGTCGTGGCCCACATGCCGTTACCGTGTATCAGGGGCCCCAGCACGAAAATCCGCAACGGGTACGTCTCCCTGACGCGCTCCACCAGTTCTTCGGGTCGCGCTACGGGGCCCGCTTGGCACAGGCTGCTGCCGCCCCCAAACGCGGCATAGAAGATGGCCTTGTGCGACCAGAGCACGCCTTTCGGCTTGCCGGTGGTCCCACCGGTGTACTGCATGAATAAATCATCATCGCTGGGTTCGATATCGTCCAACGATCCTGTGCCAGAGGCGACTGCGTCTTCAAACGCCATGGCGTCTAGCAGGGGGTCGGCGGATTCTCCGATGCGCAACAACACATTGAGTTTACGATCGGGCAGTGCCTCGGCGACGCAGGGTTCAATGTCGGCCGTAAAAATCAGCCCCTTGAGTTGGGCATTGTCGTAAACGTAGCGCGCCTCGCTGGCGGTGTAGCGATAGTTGACGTTGACCGGTATCGCCCTGAGCAGATAGGCGGCGAACGTGGCTTCCATGAACTCGATGCTGCTGTACGCATGTATCCCTAGCGTGTCGTTGTGGCCAATCCCCTGGCTGCGCAACCAGAGGGCCAGGCGGTGCGCCCGCGCGTAGAATTCGGGGTAGGTGACCCGCCTGGCGCCGCAGATCAACGCTTCCCGATCCGGCGGCACGGTACTCACTACCGAGCGCAGCAGATCGGCCAGATTGAAGGTTCGGGCGTTTCCCATGACAGTTGTTCCCCGCTAGCGTTCCAGCTCTCGAAACGGCGTGTCGCGATCCGTGCGCAGTTCGCGCGGCAGGCCAAGCACGTGCTCCGCGACGGTATTGCGCATGATTTCATCGGTGCCACCCGCGAGGCGTATGCCGGGCGCGGACAGCCAGAGGCGCTGCAGGAAGGCCCACTCGTGTCCGAGAACCTCGTGGCTGAGCATGCCCTCCGGCCCGGCCAATTCCATGGCGAACCCCGCGATGTCCAGAATGTCCTTGCCGGCGACCAGCTTCAGAATCGACATCTCCGGCCCCGGTTGCTGACCTCGGGAAAGGGCGGTGATGCCGCGGGCGATGATGAGCTCGACACCCTTTTGATTGAGATAGGCGTCCGCGATGCGGGCCTTGACGCGGGCATCTTCCACGGCGGGCTTTCCGTCCCAGACGGCCTTGCGCGCCAGCTCGATCAAGCCTTCATGGAGGTTGGTCGGCAGCACACCGCCCAGCGACATGCGCTCGTGCATCAGTGTGCTCAGCATGACTTTCCAGCCGTCGCACGGCGCGCCCAGGCGATGACTGTCGGGAATCATTACGTCGGTGAGAAAGACTTCGCAGAATTCATACTCGTCCGACATCTGGTGAATGGGGCGCACTTCGACCCCGGGCGTTTTCATATCCAGTATGAACATGGTCAGCCCTTTCTGCTTGGGCTTGTCCCAGTCACTGCGGGCCAGCAGTATGCCGTAGTCGCAAAAATGCGCGCCCGAGGTCCACACTTTCTGTCCATTGATTACCCATGTATCGCCGTGTTTCTCCGCACGGGTGCGGATGCCGCCGGTATCTGAGCCCGCCGCCGGCTCGGAGAACAACTGGCACCAGATGTCATCGCCGCGCAGTCCGCGCGGGATGTACTGTGCCTGCAGCGCCGCGTCCGCCCACATGGCTACCGTGGGCAGACATTGCCCTAAACTGTTTTCGAAGACCTGGCGCGGTACTAAAAACTGGGTTTCTTCCTGCCCGTAAATAATCTGCTGGATCGGCGTGCCGCCCATCCCGCCGGATTCCTTGGGCCAGGTGATCGCGGCGTAACCCGCTTCGGCCTTTTTGCGTTGCCATGCCCGCGCGGCGGCGATGCGTTCAGCGTCAGTCATGCCAGTATCGAAGCGTTCGTCATCGCTGGTGCGTCGCGTGGCATTTGCCGCCAGCCATGCGCGCACTTCCGTTCGGAATGCCGCTTCTTCAGGGGTGTCTCTGAAATCCATTGCTGTTCTCCCGCCTACGCGGCTTGCCGGATCAGTTCGTTCGCCAGTTGCGTGCGCCATGCGTGCTCACTGCCGATGAGCTGCGCGAGGTAGCGGGCGCGCCGCACGTGCAGGTGGCAGTCCATCTCCCAGGTGAAGCCGATGCCGCCGTGGATTTCGATGCTCTCTTCCGCCGCCCGGTTGTAGGCGGTTGTCGCGGCAACACGCGCGGCGCCCGCCGCCAGGGGCAGCTCCGGCGCGTCCGAGGACAGGGCCCACGCGCCGTAATACGCATGCGCGCGCGCCAGTTCATTGGCCGTGTAGATATCCGCCATTTTGTGTTTCAGCGCCTGGAAGCTGCCGATCTGTCGGCCGAATGCCTTGCGTTCCAGGGCGTACGCTTTGGTGACAGCCAGTACCTGGTCGGCGCCGCCCAACTGCTCGAACGCCAGCAACACCGCCGCGCCGTTGAGTACCCTGGCGGCAACCGTCGCGCTCGAATCCGCGCCGGCAAGTACCTCCGCAGGGGTCTCATTAAAAATAACCTCCGCGTACGGTCGGGTGGGGTCCAGGGAGGGGAGGGGCTTTCTCGAGATACCGTGTGCCGCCAGGTCCGCGATGAGGAGGTTGTCGTCGACGCGCAGGATAGCCAGGCCCGCTGCCATGCCATCGGGCAGTATGTAGCGGCCGGTGAGCTTGCCCTGGAGAAATTTGTTCGCGCTGCTGTCGAGGTAGCTTTCGCTACTGCCCAGCTGTGCCGTGGCAATGACCTCTCCCGACGCCAGTAAGGGTAACCATTGCTGTTTCTGGGCATCGCTGCCGCCCTGCACCAGGGCCTCCGCGGCGAGGTAGAAGCTCGGCGCCAGCGGTACGGACGCCAGGTGGCGCCCGGCTTCCTCCGCCACCAGGCACAGTTCGAGATAGCCCATTCCCGCACCCCCGTACACTTCGGGTATCGCCGCCGAAGCCGCCCCCATGTCAATCAGCGCGCGCCACACGGCGCCTGAGTACGGCGCGTGGCCTTCGAGGCTTCTGCGTACTTCCGTGGACGTGCTGGTGGCCGCCAGCATTTTACGTACCTCGCCCTGCAGCAGGCGCTGGTCATCGGAAAAATCGAAGTTCACGACATACTCCTGTCAATTGCTCGCGTAGCGCATGGCATTATGGCTATTTTGCCGGCGTTCGCTACCGGGACGTCACCGTGGTCTGGGTAGTTCAATCGAAATTGGGTTTTCTCTTTTCAAAAAATGCGGCCGCGGCCTCTTCGACGTCACCGGAGAGCCCGTTGAGAATCTGGTTGCGGTTCTCAAGGTGTACTGCGGCATCCATCGAGCTGGCATCCAGGTTGGCCCACATTGCCTGCTTGGTGGAGATGAGTCCGTAGGGGCTGAAATCACACAAGGTTTCGGCCAACTCCAGCGCCGCCTCTTGCAGCCCGTCGTCGTCCACCAGGTGCGTGACCAGCCCCCAGGCTTCGGCCTGCCCGGCGTCGACCACTCGCGCGCTCAGCATCATGTCATGCGCCCGCGAGGCCCCGATCAGCCGGGGCAGGGTATAGCTGACCGCCACGTCGCAGCCCGAAATGCCAAGGCGGATAAATTGCGTGCAGAATTTTGCGGATTTGCCGGCGATACGGATATCACAGGCCAGCGCGAGGCCAAGACCGCCGCCGTAGGCGTGTCCGTTCACTGCGGCGATTACCGGCTGTTGGATTTTCCGCAGCAACAGTGCCATCTCCGCCATGTACTCCTGGGACCGCATGCCGAGCCGGGAGCCGGATTTCATTGTGCCAACGGCAGCTTCAAGGCTTTCGGGGTTGGCCTGGTCGATAAGGTCGAGACCCGCGCAGAACGACTTGCCGGCGCCGGTCAGGATCAGCACGCGGCAGCGGTTATCGGCATCGATGTCCCGCAGCGCCTGCTTCAGTTCCCGCATCAGCTGCCAGTTCAGGGCGTTCCGTGCCGCGGGGCGGTTGAGCGTCAGCCTGGTGATGGCGGGAGTGACTTTTTCCAGCGTGATGGTTTCGTACATTGTTCCGCCCTCACAACACGAGATAGCCGCCATCGGCCACCAACGTAGTGCCTGTGGTGTAGCTGCTGAAGTCGCTGACCAGGTAGAGGATGGGGCCGACGATTTCCTCCGTGTCGGCAACGCGTTTCATCAGGCAGGCGTCGATCGCGCCTTGTTCAAACCCGGGCAGGACGGACGCGCTCTTGTCGAACAGGTCGGAGTGATAACTTCCCGGGGCGAGCGAGTTGACGCGAATGTTCATCGGTGCCCACTCCGCCGCCATGATGCGCGTCATGGCATTGAGGCCGGCCTTCAGGATGGCGTAGAAGCCCATGTAGGCGGCGGGCTTGATGCCACCCACGGAAACGACATTGACGATGCTGCCGCCGCCGCTCTTCGCCATTTCAGGCGCCAGGCGGGACGCCAGGTACCAAGGGCCCTTCAGGTTCACGTTGTAGAGCTTGTCGAACATTTCCGGTTGCAGGTCACAGAGTCCGCCCACGGCGGGGTTGATGGCCGCGTTGTTGATCAGGATGTCCACCTTGCCCATTTCGGACAACGAGTGTTTGATCAGCTTATCGATGTCGCCGAGGTCGCCCATGTGCGCACTGACCGGCAGGGCCCGGACGCCCAGTTGGCGGATGTCGGCACAGAGTTCTTCGCAGCTGTCCAGCTTGCGGCTGGCCACGATCACATCGGCGCCGGCTTTGGCCAATCCCAGTGACATGGCTTTGCCCAGTCCCCGGCTGCCCCCGGTTACCAGGGCAGTTTTCCCTGACAGGTCTATTGTGGTCATGGTTTTTCTCCTGTGGTTGTTAGCCCGGCATGCGCCGCGGGCTGGATTGAATCTAGCGGGTCCGGTTCGGGTTGCCCAGTTTGCCGGTGCGTATCGCCTGTCAGAACGAATAGTCCGGTAGTGTTGCCTTCCCATCCAGCGTCTTGACGGTATTCATGCCGAGTTCTCGCAGCAGGTCAAGGCTGAGCAGAATGCGCCCCGAAAGCTCGCTGGCGGGTCGGGAGCTGAGCTCCACGCAGGCTTCGGCCATCGCCTCTTCCGGTTCCAGATGGGCGCCGGCATCGACCGTACCGATTTCAATGGCACCTTCACTCATCACCGCCTCCACCGGCGCCAGTGTATTGACGGCGATGTTGTACTGGGCCAGTTCAACGGCCTGGCCCGCGGTCATGCGCTCCAGGCACGCCTTGGTGGCGGCATACATGGAAGGACCTGCGTGCAGGTTGAACATCGTGTAGCGCGCGGTGAAATCGTACGGCGCCGGGTCGGGGAGATTGACCGTCGCGCTGGAGAGGTTGACGATCCAGCCCGCGCCTCGCTCCTGCATGCTGGGGATGACCTGTTGCGTCAGGTCCAGCGGAGCGACGACATTGATCTCAAAGGTTTGCCGCACGTCTTTCAGGCGTTGTTGGTGGGTGGGTTGATAGCGGCACCATGCCGCGTTATTGACCAGTATGTCGACGCCGCCGAACGCGGCAATGGTGTCGGGAACGATATGGCTGCGCTCCTGTTCATTGGCCAGATTCGCCGCGATGCAGAGACATTCGCCGCCCATGTTGCGAATACGCTCCGCGACCGAATTGAGTGACCCGGAAAGACGGCTGCTGCCCTCTTCAACGGTTCGGGCGACCAGCGCGACTTTGGCGCCTTCCGCCGCCAGGCGAATGGCGAGCGCGGCGCCGATGCCGCGGCTGGCGCCGGTGACGATAGCGACTTTCCCTTGCAATCTTTGTGTCATGGAAACACCTGTTCTGATGTGTGAATGTTGTGAAAAGGGTTGGACTCAGTGCTGCCGGTAGCGGCGCTGGACATGCTCCTGGCGTATCGCTATCGCGGCTCGACGCTCTTCGGGCGTCACCATTTTGGTTGACTCGGGTAGCTGTGCCATGAGCTCGGAAAGTTTGACCTTCTTGAGATCGCCCCAGGGAAGATTTTCCGTCGGCCGTTCGGAATAGGCCCAGCGCACACCGATGAATCCCTCCGGGTGACCCGTCGTGTCCACCCAATTGGCGACGCCCGGATCCCGATGCGCGATCACGTAGCGAATCACGTTGTCCGGGTCGCGGTGGGCTTGCACACCGTTCAGGCTGCTCTGGTAATTGGCGAAGTCCAGTGATTCGCCCCACATGTTGCTGAGGGCAAAGCCGATGTAGTTGGGCTCGATCGGTTGGTGCAGTTCGACGATCACGGCTTCATCGGCGTCCAGTTCATAGATACCGCCCGTGTAAATATTGGTTGCCATGCCGCCGGCCGTTGCCAGCGAGGCCGCGTTCGGCTTGTTCAGGTCGTTGCGGGGCATGAAGCACTTACCGTCGCCGTTCATATCGCCGTAGGCTTCACAGGTGATGGCGTAGAACTCGTTCCAGAAATACACCTGGTTGCGCGTCAGGCGGCCGATCTCCTCCATCTGCTGCGCCGCCATCTCAGGAGTGTAGGTCGGCATGGGGTGGCCCAGCCGGTCGTCGCGGTAGATAAAGAGATCCATCAGGTCTTCGTTTTCCCAGTCACAGAACAACTCCCTGAGCATTACCCGTTCCGCAACGTAGGTCCGGCTGGTTTGGTTGCCGGCTTTGTCCGTTTTTGTCCTGGTGATGCGCGTCAGCATGAAGTTTCCGCTGTATCCATCGGGCCGTTCGGGTCCGAGGCGAATCTCGAACGTGCCATCCGCCGCCACCTGGATGTTGGTGCTGTCCAGTACATCGCAGTTGGCGCGGGTGCCGGGGCGCATCTCCTTGATGCTCCCGGTATCGCCCGAGTACCCGCTCGGGGTTTCGAAGATCACGTAGTGGGGCGCCTTGCGTCCCTTGGCAATAGCCTGCTCACCGCGCCAGTGGCGGGCGTCACCGACCCTGCCCTTGATGGTGTAGTTGAAATTGCCATCGATCGGCGCCGAGAGGTAAATGGCATCGGCGTTGTCGATGGTGGAGCGGTTGAGCGGCTGGATGGCGCGCACGAAGTAGGGAAACTCATTCGTCGGACCCAGCGAGCGCGCGAGGGTGCCGTAGAGAAACCCGAGCACATAGCGATAACCTTCCGCCAGGTTTCGCGTCGTCCCCGGCGCCGGGTAAAGGGCGGGGTCGTCGATCGCATTGCGCGCTTCCTCGAGTTGAGTGATCAGCTTGTTCCAGCTGGCGCGCAGCTCGTCTGACGTGGCCTCGGAGGCGATATCCTGATGCTTATACATGGGTGAACGAACTCCTTGAGCGACTAAGCGCCCGCTGATTGTGGTGATTCGGCGACCGGCGCCAGGCTCCACCTGAACCTGTCGAACAGCGGCGCAAGCCGCGTGTGAATCTCGGCGTTATCGAGGCCGAATTCCTCCAGGCTGTACTGGTGCAGGCGTTCATGCCGCCCTGACTTCTCCTGCTCTGCTTGCAGCACCTTGCGAAATTGCTCGGTCATCGGCAGGCCAAGTTGTTCATAGACCCGCTCCAGTGTCGCCATGGGTTCAGCTACCAGATCGCGATAGTCGATATCGGCACGGGACACTTCAGGGTGGCGGGCAAGCACTTCCTCGGGATACAGGTAACTCTCGTAGGACAGTTCCACGCTGGCTCTGGAAGATTCCGCGAGCTTTTGCGTGTCGACGTCGCCGCGCATCTTCCAGCCCGTGTACAGCAGCTTCAACAGGCTGGGAATGGTTTCGTACGGATTGCGGTACATGACGATAAACCGCGCATCGGGGAACGCTTCGATGATGGATGCCACCCGCCCGCAGAAGGTTGGATTCTTGCTGAGGTGGATGACGTTCCCCCCGTTGAGGTAGAGCTGGCGGCGCACACAGTTCTTGTAGAAGTTCATCAGCCTGCGCCGGGATCGCGGCGGGCGCTGGTCGATGTGAAAGAAGTCCAGGTCGCCTAGAGTGGGTATACGGGTGGTCCAGAAGCCTGAAGCACAGGAGCCGTAGAACACCAGGTCATCCTCCTCGGGTATGGTCAGGCCCATCTTGTGGATATGCCTGATGGGGCCGAAGGTTTTCTCCTCCCATGCACTGAGCCGCGCTTCGATCCGCCTGCCCAGAAGCGCGCGATCGATCCAGGCCATCAGGTGGACCAGCTTTTTTTCTATCAGCGAGGGCAGCAGCAGTTCATAGTATTTGAAGGCGCTGAATCGCTCGTCGTCGCACATCAGGCGATGGGCGAGCGTGGTGCCACTGCGTGCGTGACCAATAATGAATACCGGCCTTTCGATTTTCGTGAACCAGAGGCCGGGGAAGAGAATGCCGTCGAGAAAGAAGAATACGGTATGGGCGAGGGCGCGCAGGGGAATGTTGAGAAGTAAATAGCGGTAGGACTTCATGCGCCGTTTGCGATCTTTCTCGGTGGACGAGAGCTTGAGTAGCGTCAGCCATGTGTAAAAGTCGAAGTAAAAGATCATGATCCTGCTCGGTGCGTAGATGCGTTTCCGTCGTCTGAGTCCAACCCAGTGATGCGCGCCTGTCCAATGGAGGGTATTGGCGCGCGATTCTCACGCGCGATAAGTATAGTATATCTTATCAGTAAGTATATTGGCCGCGCAAGTGCGATAAGGGGGCGAACGGTTGGCGTGGTCAATCGAAAGAGCCAGCCCGATGACAAACGCTATCCGGAGCCTGGAGGTGGGGCATGACTCCAAAAAAAACGGTATGCGAGGACGTTCAGGCGGGATCCTGGCCATGGCCCGATCGAGGCCATGTTCAGCTGCCGAGTTTTAGTTCCAACTCCTCGATCATATGCTGGAATCCTGTGTTCAGGATCTCATTCGATGTAAGTTTGGTGTGATAGGGTCGCAATTCAAGCAGGAAATCCTGCTCGTCGGGCTCAAGTTCATCGAGATGGCTCAACGAAAAAGCAGAGTGGAAATCCGCGCCCATGGACTCGAACATGATCAAGGCAATCGCCTGGCTGCAGAAAAGGTAGGAGTTGACAGCCAGTTCCTTGCCGCGCATCCCCTGCTCGTGGAGGGTTCGGGAGACCGTGAGTGTCACACGCAACCAACCTGCCGTGGTTTGGCCATCGACACCGGATATCCTGAGAATAATCGGGTGTTGTTCCGCGAGCGAACGGACAGCATCCAGCCATGCGCGCAATCTATTTTGCCAGGTCTGGTTGGCCCGGGCGCGGGGCATTTTAAAGTCCATGCAGATTTTGTCCGCTACTGCGCAGAGCAGGGCTTCGCGGCTGTCGAAGTAGTTGTAGAGCGCCATGGAGACGGTATCCAGCCGCTGGGCCACCCGCGCGAGCGTAAATTTTTCTATCGAATCCTCATCGAGAAGTTCCATCGACGCTGTAATGATATCTTCGCGAGACAGCCGTGGAGGTCTGCCGGGGCTCCGGGTAGCGCCGGCCTCGCGGTTTCGCTGCTTGCCCTTGCGTTTTGCTGTATTGCCCGCCATGTGCAGTGGTCCACCTCAGGTTAAGTAAATGATTCTGGTCTACGAGAAATATTATATCGATAAATTAATTGTATTACTCCGCCTGTTGATTGGCGAATTCGGTAAATTTTCACCTAAAAATGGCCGTGAGAATTGCCTCGTATGAAGGGCGATGTGGACGTCCCACCGCCTGCGCTGCGGTAAAAAAACTGACGCTGGCCTGCAAGGTGACGTGCGCGCGCATCGGCAAGCGTTAATTTCCCGCGCCCGATGCGACGATGGCCGGGTGTGCATACGGCGGGATAACTGGATCGTCGATGCGCGTCCGGCCGTCCAGTGTGTACACCGGCAAGCCGTGGTGCAGTGGAAAGTGCAGGCTGTAGGCGGTGAGGCCGGTGCGTTCGCTCGCGGGCCGGTGGCACAGGGCGAGGCCAGTCTCAGCGATGTATTCGATGCGTTCCGACGGGTATTCCTCGGGGATCAGGTCGATTGCTCCGGGCGTGCGGATGGCGGTGCTGGGTGCCAGCGTATTCACCGCGATATTGTGCGGCAGCAGCTCCGCCGCCAGCCCCTGGGTCATGCGATGTACAGCGGCCTTGATGGCGGAGTAGACCGCCGCACCGCCATAGGTTGCCCACTCGTCATAGGGGCGCGCTGGTGGCAACGCGGTCACGGATCCCAGTACGACGATCCAGCCGGCGCCGCGCCGGCGCATCTCGGGGACGACGTGCTGTATCAGGCGGAAGGGCGAGCGCAGGTAGTGACCGATGGTGCGGTCGTACATGTCCGGCGGCATTTCAATCGATGGCGCATATTCGGCCTTGCCGCCGCTGTGGATGAAGATATCCATCCCGCCGGCGAGGGCCACCGCGCGCTCCACGAGTTTGTCGAGATGGTCGTCGCGCTCCAGGTCGGCGACCAGCGGGTGGGCCGAGCCGCCTTCGGCTTCAATCAGCGCGACGGTTTCGCGCAGGGTACCCGCATACTGTCCGCTGGAATCCAGCGAACGCGCGCTGACCACGACGGTGGCGCCCTCGGACGCCAGCCGCTGGGCCAGTGCGCGACCGATGCCGCGGCTGGCGCCGGTGATCAGTGCTACTTTTCCTTTTAATACTTGTCCCACGTCAAAGCTCGCTTTGGTTTGATTTTGAAATTTCTCTACGCGCGGTCCGCATGAGGCAGGCTCGGCCCGCAGGAAACCGCCAAAAAGCGTACATCCATGTACAGGCTTGAGTGGCGACGTCCTGTCGCCACACGGTCCCATTGCGAGATACCAACCACATTCACCGCCCTGCAGTCGTAGCACAAAACTCAGCCACCACACCTCGAATCAACCCACATCACCACTCAATACGCTGCGTTTGATGTAGCAGAACGCATGCGAGAGCTGGACATCCACCGCCTGTACGCCGGATTCCGGATCGAACCAGCGATCGACGTGTGCCCAGTGGTGCGGGTGCGTCATGTAGGGGCCGAGGAGGTCGTCGAGCGACGCAAACTCCTGTTCCCAGACGTAGTTCCACGGCACGCACTGCGCGTTATGCCAGGGCAGCGCGGTTGCGCGGCTCAGGCGCCAGTTGAGGATCTCGGGTATCTGGCCGGGCATCGCGAGCAGCACCTGCTCGAACGCTTTCGCCTGCTGCGTGGAGGTGCCCGGCAGCATTCGGAAGTACGCGGTGCGCTTGACTGCGTTGGCGATGCCGGGTCGTCGCAGGCCGGCGGCCACCGTGTCCAACCGCAGCGCATGGCGGGCGACGCAGTATTTTTCCAGTGCGGGCAGTATCCGCTCCCGCCAGGTAGCGGAGCGTTGGGCGGCCTCGGCGGTATTGCGATCCGGGTACAGTAAATCCCAGGTGTAGTGGCCGGCGGCGTATTCCGGTGCTAGATTGGCGCCGAGGCTGTTCTGCGTCAGGCTCGGGAGACTCCCGGCTTCTCCGCGCAGGATGTCTTCCAGTTCCGTTCGCTGCGACGCTGTGACGGCATCATGCAGCACCAGTTGCGCGCTCTCCCGGTAGGTGCGTGTCGAGACCGCGAACACACCGACATCGACAGGTTGCGGCAATGCGGCCGGCGAATCGGCACCGAGGTAGCAGCGTTCGCGCGAGAGGCAGTGATCATCCACCTCGGCCCAGAACGCGGCGACCGCCGCCGAGCTGGATTGTGCGCGCATGGCCCACCACGCGCCGGCGTCGGCGACCTGCCAGCGTACCCAGAGTGTGCAGGGCGCCTCGGTCAGTGCGAGCGGTGGAGAGACTAGGAACTCCGTGAAGTGCAGCCCGCGCAGGGCGGCGTCTTCCATGTACCGCTCCCGGAACAGTGCCTGCAGCCGCGCAAGCTGGTGTCCGGGAACTATAATCCTGTCCTGAACCACGATCATGGCAATGTCCTGTCGGGTGTGCCGCGTCCGACGGTCAACCGCGCGGGGCGGTCACAGGGTTTACGCCGTGGCGTTGCGGGCGATCTGCCGCTGTTCGGTGTGCGCCCTGTCCAGCGTATAGTCCTCCTCCCGGGGGCGCGTGTCATCCACCAGTAATCCACGAGGCGGTAGGGACAGGACATGATGTTGCGCCCATCGCGTCCGACGATTGCCATATCGCCGACCATGTCCCGGGTTTCAAAGCCAGTGGCACAGATGATGACATCGACATCGATACGTTGTCCGTCCGCCAGGAGGACGCTAGACCCTTCCACACGCTCGATGCCGGCCGTTTCCACACTGACATTGTCGCGGCACAGCGTCTTCAGCCAGTCGATATCCATCACGATGCGTTTGCCGAACACGGGATAATCCGGTACCAGTTTGTCCAGCAGATCGGGCCGGTCCGCGAGTTTGGATTGATAATTCTTCAGCCAGACCTCCCGGACGCTGTCATTCCGGGCGGAGATCGAGCGGTCCTGGTGCGGCCATTGGGGATCGATACGCAAATTCTCGAACAAGCCGTCGGCGGCGAACCAGAACGAGCGGAAGCGCAGCCACTGAGCGTAGTGCGGGATGTTGCGCTGTGCCCAGCGCACGCCGTCGGGCACCGCGACATAGTGATTGGGCATCAGCTAGTGGCGGGAGCGCTGCAGAACGGTGAGATGGGCGACCTGTCCGGCGGCGGGACTTGCGTGAGCACCTGAAACAGGCGCTCGCGCAATTCGCTTAGCAGCGTTTCGGGAGTTTCCTTCGGTGTATCGAAGACAGAAGTGATATACGGCGAGAACTGTTCGAGAAATGGTTCGCCCCTGGAGAAATGCGTCAGCACCATCAGGAGGATCGACGGATCGCTCTGCGCAAGTGCGGTCCTGAGCTGCTCGAATTCCGTGATGGGCAGCGAGGGGGAGGCTTCGGACGTCGGGGAAAACAGAGTCGCCATGTTTTGCTCCTGTAACGCCGCAAATGTATTCGCGCAACCTATACAATTATAATTAATATATGTATAAGTAAATAGGATTGCAAGCGACGTTATTGTATGCGGCAACCAGCTGTGGCGCAGGCCGCGCCGCGAGGTGGGTAACCGCGGGACGATACAGTAATGCCTTGCATCGTCATGCGTCGTGTTCGACCCGCAACACGATTTTGCCTCGGTTGTGCCCCGTCTCGATCAGGCGATGCGCCTCGGCGGCCTCCCGTAACGGGAACTCCCGCAGCGGCGGAAGTTTTACATCACCGCTGACCAGCAGCCCCGCGATGCGCTGCAACGTGGGTGCGCAACCGGCGTCCGTCATCACCGAGAACTCGCGTCGCACGCCCTTTTCGTGTGCGGCTTGCGCCGCGGCCGCCATGTCGCCGTCATCGACCAGCGTGGGGATGCTGACAAATGTACCGCCGGGTCGCACCAGGTCGAGTGCGTCGGGCAGGGTGCTGGCGCCGACGGCGTCCATCAGGTAGTCGACGCCGCCAGGCGCCCAGTCGCGGATGACTGCGGCGATGTTTTCGCGCCGGTAATCGATGACGCGCTCCACACCCAGTGACCGCAGGTACTCGACATTCGCCGTGCTGCAGGTCGCCGCCACGCGGGCGCCGGCCCAGCGGGCAAACTGCACGGCGAAACCGCCGAGTCCACCAGCGCCACCGTGAATCATTGCGGTCTGGCCCCCTTGCAGTCCGCCGCGATCGAACAATCCCTGCCAGGCCGTCAACGCGGCGACGGGGAGGGCGGCGGCCTGGTCCAGGCCGAGTCCTTCCGGTACATGCGCCACCCTGTCTTCGCTCGCGATGGTGTATTGTGCATAGCTGCCCTGTTCGCCCTGTCCGTGGTTGGTCGGTGTGAACACGCGGTCGCCGATGGCAAAACCGGTGACGCCCGAGCCGATGCCGGCGATGGTCCCGGCGGCATCGAAGCCGATGATGTAGGGAAAATAGTACGGCCGGTATCCGGCCAGCAGCCCCTGCCGATTCTTCCAGTCGGCGGGATTGACACCGGCGTAGGCGACCTTGATCAACACCTGCCCCGCCTGTGGCACCGGCGTCGGCATCAGCGCGTAGTGCAGCACCTCGGGTCCGCCGGTTTGCTCGATGATCATCGCGTACATGGAAATTCCTCCTATCCCAGCCTGGCCAGGAAAAACGCGACCATCGCGTCCAGCGCCTCATGCGTTTCCGGCAGGTGCAGGGCGTACCAGTGCGTGTGCGGCATCGCGTCGAACACCAGCAGGTCGGCCTCAGCGTCCGCGCCCCACAGGTTGTGCGAGAGGTAGTCCTGCGCCTCGGTGCTGATGGTGTTGGGCACTGGAATAATGTGACCGTCCAACAGTACGGTACCTTTATCGTCGATGCGATAGCTCATGGCCGCACCTATCCTTGCAGCAGCTCCACGACTTCCAGCAGGTGGCCTTCATTGTCCCGGACAAACGCCACTTTCACACCGTGTTCTGGCATGCTGCGGATGGGGTCGGCGAGTTGCCCGCCGGCAGCCAGCGCCCGTTCGACAAAACCTGCAAGATCCTCGGTCTGGAAGCCGAGAATGACATCGTTGCCCGAGCCGGGCTGGTCCATAAACTGCAGCAGGACGAACATGGCCGCGCCGTCGCCGGTCGGCTGAAACATGATCTCGCGTATCGGCCGGCCAGCGATGTCACTGTCGACCCGGGTGAGTTCCGTAAGCCCGCATACGGCGGCATAGAACGCTGCCGATTTTTCCAGATCGTTAACCTGCAGTTTGGTGAAGCTGAAATGTACCTTCGCTGTATCAGACATTGGATCCCCGCAGTGTGAAGTTATTTAACTTATATGTAAAATATATACACCATGAAATTTAGTCAAGGACTTGGCCGCCGGTCAACGCGCTACCGGTGAGATTGCTTGCACGCAGCCAGTTGGCCAGCAGCGTAGGCCAAATGGCGAGTACCGGATCGGTCATGGCCAGACCCAGGCCATGCCTGCCCTCGGCAAAAATGTGCAGTTCAGCGGGGACGTTTGCCGCTATCAGCGCATCGTAGTACCGGGTTGCATTTAGCGACGGGACCAATTCGTCCGAGGTCGTGTGGAAGATGAAAGTTGGCGGTGTCGCTGCCGAGACATTTCCCGCAGGTGATATTTCCCGCAGGACTTTTTCGCTGGGCTCAGGCCCCACAAAGCAGTCCCGGATGGCACTCTTGGGCAGGTCTACCGGCGCGTAACCGAGAACGGCAAAATCCGGGCGGCTGCTCATTCGGTCCACGGGGTCGGACGCTGCAGGGTTTCCGTCATCGAACAAGGTTGAGGTCATGGCGGTGAGGTGACCACCGGCCGAGAAGCCGAGCATGCCAATACGACGCGGGTCTATCCCATACTCCTCAGCGTGGGCGCGCACCCAACGAATGGCGCGCTGTGCATCGTGTAACTGGGTTGGGTGCTGATAACCGTATGGGCACAGACGGTAGCGGAGAATAAATGCGGTGATGCCCTGCGCCGCCAACAGGTCGGCGACCTGTCGGCCCTCGTGACCCATCGCCAGCGCCTGGTAGCCGCCGCCCGGGGCAACGATGACGGCAGTGCTGAACGACGTGGCCCCGTCGGGACGTACAATCGTCAGGGATGGTATGTCGGATGGCTGCGTACCTTTTGCACCCGGTGCTCCGTGTTCCCAGAGTGGAATGGTCACCAGTGTCAGTGCCTCGCGGAAGGCCGCCTCACGTGCGGCAGCGGCAACTTCCGCCGCTTGGATCGACTCGATCGAGCCCGCGACCTTGCGCTGCGCCAATTCGGCATTGATGGCATCGAGTTTGTCGTCGGTCACCACCATGGGGGCAAATTGCTGCAATGCACGCAGGCTTAACCCTCGAGCCTGTTCGATTTGCGCGGAGCTCAACAGCACTGGCAAGTGCTGTTCGATAATCGCGCGCGCGACAGCATTGTCGAGCAATGCGCCCATCGGGGAATCCACGGTCAGCGGTTGTGTGGGACTCGCTGCAGCCTGTGCCGGGTGGCTGGCAGCGTGTAACGCGGCAACTGCGAGAATCGCAATCAAAAACCCACGGATAAGATCGTTACGTAACATGGTATTCATCCATTTTTATATACCAGCCGATACCGCTGATTTTTGTGTCATCGCCGGGTGATGTCGATGATGAAATTACGGCTCCTCGTCCGTGGCTCTACTGAGCGATACAGCGGGCAGCGTGGGGTTGCCGTCAGGCGCAGTCTCCGCGAGGACCACTGGACCGATCAACCCGGCCGCCACCAGTGAGTCGGTGTAAATTTTCATGTGCCGGTACAGTTGATCGCCTGCCAGTGCCCGTCCCACGAACACATTGCGCAGCGGTGCCAGCACCTCGATCTCGATCTCGTTTTCACCGCCGACCAGCGCCTGCGTGATATCCAGCGTAAACGGCGGGACACTGGCGCGGCCCATGGGCTGGCCGTTGACGTTGACTGCCGCGGACCCCTGCACCAGGCCGAGATCGAGCAGGTAGCGCGCGGTCGCGTCTTTCTTATCCAGCGTGAAGGTGTGCCGGTAGCGGCCGCTGCGCGCGTAACGCACCGTGTCGAGGGTACGCCAGTCGGGCAGCGCATCCCAGCGTGCGCTGAAATCACCCGACTGAAACTCCCAGCCCTTCAACGGCCAGTGCCGTGCGGCGTTTTGCAGCGCCTGACCCACAGCGACTCGTTGCGGCAGCCCCTCCGGCAAAGGCACACCCACGATCAGGAAGCGGCTGTCGAAGCCACGCAGTGACAGGGAGAGTTTGCCGCCCTCGGCCTGCGCTGGCCACGCTATACCCTCGTTCGCGTCAAACCACCACAGCATCTGATCTTGCGGCACACGAAGTGTGACACTGGCGGCGTCGGGGCTCTGGTTGGCAAAAAACTGGATACTGCCGCCGTGCTCCAACAATCGGCGGTAGCGCCGGATGGTGCTTTCGCCCGAATACACGACGGGGTCTGTCAGCAGCGGCGCCATGTCGGCAACGAAATCGGTCGACGTTTCATCCAGCGCGCGGGCGCCCGCGGCCAGCAATTCCTGCACACCGTCCTGCACGGCGCGATCACCGGCCAGCGCATCACGAAAACCCGGCTGTTGTGTGGGTTGGGTGCCGGCGAGAAATACCGGAACACCAGCTGCGGCGAGTTGTGTGAGGCTGGCCAGCGTGGCCGGCTCGATGCGCTCGACATTGGGCAGGAGAATGGCGCGGTACTCGCCACCCGAGGCCGTGAGCGTGCCCGGTGACGCCAGGCCGCTCTGCAGGGCGTGACCGTTGACCCAGCCCCAACTGATGCCGTGGCTGTCCAGCGCCTGCAGCAGTGGCTGCAATTGCCGCACCCAGGCGACGCGTTCGTCTTCCGCTTTTGGCGGAACCGTCATCAGGCGGTCCAATTGCTTTATGCCTTCGGCCGTCGCCGGGTCCAGGGACGCGACGTGCTCTGGATCGGCATCGGGCAGGCTGCCGTGAACCAGCGCCTCGTTGGTCGGGGTCTCGGCATCGAACCCGTGGAATCCCAGGAACGGGTAGTAGATCAGTACATCGACCGCGGGCCGTCCCTGCCGCAGCAGGTTCTGGCTGCGCGCGATATACGCATTCAGCGCCGGCACATCCGGCCACAGGGCGGTGTTGGCCGGGCTCACATCCGTGGAAAAATGTGCCGGATTACCCGGCCCTGAAAACGGGTTCCAGCCCTCCTCGCCGAACACGCCGGCATCGTCGGCCGTCCACGGATAGGGCGTGCCGTGATAGACGATGTGATTGATGCCGGCGAGGAACAATTTATCCGCCGCCGCCTTGAAGCGTCGCGCGGTGGGTGTGTACTCGCGGTTGATCCACACAAAGGATTCGGCGCTGGTGAGCTCTCGCCCGTACAGGGCGGATGCGGAGGATGCGAATTTCAGGCCGGCGTCCGCGCCACCGGCCCACAGTTGCTCGGTCTCGGGGATGGTGTTGGCGCCGAGGGCGCGCAGCAGGTCGATATCCATGCCGTAGCTCTGGCCGCGCGAGGTGAGGCCGCGCTGTGCTGCCCACTGTGCTGATGTTTCCACGAAGCGCTCGATCATCAGGTCAGACAGTGTTTGCTGGTAATCGCGGCGGATGCGGTCGTCCATGTCTGTCACGCGAAAATCCGGGGAGGCGTGCACGCCTAGAATCTCGCGGAAGTACATGTTGTCCACGCCTTCGACATAGATGGCCGGCAGGTAGGGTTCCAGATCGTAACCGCGACGTGCGCGAAATTCCGCCAGGATATCGCCTACCGACATACGCTTTAGCCGGAACTCCAGGCTGTCGTTGAAGAAGCCGCGCAGCCCGTCGCCGTAATGCGCACTCAGGCCGGTGCGCTCGCCGAAGGCGTACTCGTAGTGCCCTAGCACCTGATCGCGGCGCAGGTGATCGACCACGAAACCCTGCGGCTTCTGCGCCGCGCCCATCGGCACTTCACCCGAGGGCAGCAGGTAGCTGGCGACGATGCGCCACTCGCCGGGCGGTGCGTCCCAGCGCAGGACACCGTCTTGAACATGTTCCGTGACCACCTGCAGGGAGCTTTCGTCCAGCACGACGGTGTCATTCAGCGTGAATGGATTCCACGCGTGCTCACCGTCTGCTCTCGCAGCAACCACGCTGAGCAGCTTCGCGTGGTCGGCCGGGAAGTTGAGGAAATCGGCGCCGGAAAATTCGATCATGGAAAAAATGTATTCGCCGGGGCCGGCTCGCGGCAGTGGCAGGGTCACGTCGGTCTTGCCGCCGCCCTTGACTTTCACTTCGCTGTAGGCGATCTCGGTGAGGCTGTCTTCCAGATTGATTTCCGGACCACCCGCCGGCCAGCCGCTGAAGTGGGTGAGATCGAGTTGCCAGCGCAGTGCGTGTGCCGCGGCGAGGGTTGCCCCCAGCGTGTCGTAGTAGGCGGGACTGTCGAAGCTATAGACTTTCTCCATGCGCGCCGCGTCGTTGGCGATTTCCAGCATGCCGCTGATGAACGGTTGTACTTCCGCGCCGCCGAAACCTGCCGTATCCAGCACGGAGAGTTGTTTGGCGAGCGTCTGCGCGTCGACGTCACCGCCCGGCCACCACCACCGCGTCCATGCCCGCGCCGATTTGGGTGGTGTATCGATCGTATTCCAGTCGAAATCCGTGACGAGCACCGGTGCCGTGGCTGGCGCGCGTAGCGGCGCCGCGGCGAACCTGGCGATGCTCTCCTGCCCCGCGGGGTCGGGTGGCGGGGTGAGGTGACTGTGGATCCGGTTCACGGCCCAGAGTGCGCCGCCAGCGGCCAGCACCACTGCCACGCCGATTAACACACAGAATGCGATAACAATACGTTTCATTGTGGGTCGGTCTCGCGGGTTGTCGTCGAAGCTTTATAGTTACAAATATATTATTAATAAGAATATAAAGCTACCGCCTTGAGCCTGGCCCTGGACTAACGCGATCGCTCACCGATTTCCCTGTACACCGGATATTCGACCGAGATTTGGCGCACCGTGTCCCGCGTGAGGGAGGCAATGTCCGTTTAGTCGGTTAAGCTGAGACACACATTGACAACGAACAATATAACTTATATATAAGCTAATATGTGCGTAATCATTGGAGGCGCATGCCATGGCAATCAAAACCAGTGGTATGGACCATATCCATTTCAACGGGAAAAACATCAAGCGCCTGCGGGAGGTTTTCGCCCAGTTGTTTGAGCCCGAGATCACCCCCGTTGCCCTGCTCGAACCGTTCAACTTCTACAGTTCCTGCGTCAGTTTTCCAGCGGCGGCTGCCATTCACGCCAAAATATCGGTCTCGTCGAAATCTACCGCAACGGCTCCAGGCAGACGATTTACTCGACACATGCCGTTTGGGCTCCCCATGCCTTGACGCCGTGCGCAAAATCGCCGCCTGACAAACCCGAAACATGACAGCAGGGAGAAGAATACCATGAGCAAAATGCGGTTTGACGAACGTGTGGCTATTGTCACCGGTGCGGGTGGCGGGCTGGGCAAGGCCTATGCCGCGCCTCTGGCGGCACGTGGTGCGAAAGTGCTGGTCAATGACCTTGGTGGAGATTTTCTCGGCAATGGTGCCGACAAGGGCTACGCAGAATCCGCGGCCGAGGAAATTCGCGCAGCCGGCGGAATTGCACAAGCCAACGGCGACAACGTCGGTACGCCGGATGGCCCGGCGGCCATCGTCGCCGACGCCATGGCGCGATGGGGCCGTGTCGACATTCTCGTCAACAACGCGGGGATCGTCAGCGGTTCCGGTCCACTCGCTACCATCACCGATGCGCAGTGGGACAACGACCTCGCGGTTTCGGCGAGCGGCACCTTTAGAATGTGCCGCGCCGTATGGGAGTCAATGAAGACGAGCGACTATGGCCGTATCGTCAATGTCGCCTCCGGTTCCTGGTTCGGCATGGGCTCGGGCGTTCCTTATCCGGCGGCCAAAGGGGCTGTCTGGGCAATTACTCGCGCACTTGCCTCGGCCTCCAGCGCGCAGGGTTGGAATATTCGGGTCAATGCAATCATGCCGGTCGCGGGAAGCCGCATGACCGCTCTCATGGGGGAGCCGATCAATGGGTTGATGCAGCGCGATTTCCCGCCATCGGCGGTCGCACCCGTTGTTGCGATGCTTGCACACGAGGACGCGCCCGCCAACGGTGAGATGTTCTCGGTAGGCGGTGGTGGATACGCGCGCGTATTTGCCGGCGTTTCCGCGGGTTATCGCGGCACTGACAAGGACTGGACGCCCGAGGACGCGATGGCGCATTTTGGCGAGGCCTTCTCGACCGCGAACTTCGCTATACCCGCAAGCACGATGGACGAGGCGGAACTCTATGCGTCCGATGTGCCCTGGGACGTTTTTCGCCAGTCTGTGGCCTGAGCGGGATTGAGGCTATGGGCAGATTGGACGGCAAGGTCGCCATCGTTACCGGCACGGGCAGACCGGGGAACATTGGAATCGCGGTCGCGCGCGCTTTTCTCGCCGAGGGCGCGCGGGCCGTTATCGGCACCGACTTTCGTCGCGAGCACTTTGCGGAAATCGAGGAGATTGTCGCTGCGAACCGTGCACCGGGCGCGTTTCGCCTGATGGCGCATGACGTTACGGACGAAGGTGACTGGACCCGCGTGGTCACTGCCGCAATCGAGGAGTTCGGGCACCTCGACGTATTGGTAAACAACGCGGGCATATCCATTCACGGCGGGATAGCCGAATCGTCACTGGCCGATCTGCGCAAGGTCATGGCGGTCAATCATGATGCTTTGTTCCTTGGCATGAAGGCCTGCGTGCCGCATCTTGCCTCGGCCAGAGAGCGTTTTGAGGGCGGAGGCGCGATCGTCAATAATCTATCGATGGCCTCATACATGCCCAATGCCACCAATATTGGCTACCACGTCTCGAAGGCAGCCGGGCGTATGCTGACGGTTTGCGCCGCACTGGAATTCGGGGCGCAGAAGATCCGGGTTAACTCGATCCATCCCGGCGTCACCATGACACCGATCATCCGTGAAGGGCTGGACGCCTGGGTTGCCTCGGGCATGTGGGAAACGGTGGAGGCGGCTGAGGCTGGGCTGGCCGCGATGAATCCGCTCGGCATGGCCAGCCAGCCCGAAGATACCGCGCACGCCTTCGTCTATCTCGCATCCTGCGAAGCGCGGTTCGTTACCGGGGCGTCAATCTACCATGACGGGGCCATCGGCCTGCGCTACTGAATATCGAGACAACAGGCGCTGACAATACGTGGCGCGCAACTCCCCTCGCTCGGGGTGATCGTTCGGAGGTCATTGTCGGCCTGGGCGTGTGCTTCAGTCACGGCTCATTCATCGGCCTGTCGTTGGCGTTTCTGGGTCCAGAGCGCATCGGCACTGCCATTCCAGGCGGCAACTCATCGCCAAGGAGAGGCTGACGGCAGCCAGCGCCCTGCTCGATAGCCAGTTCCTGAATGACGCCATGCGCGGTCATGAAAAATGCCGTGCGGATTGACAATGGAATTAATATCTTATATATAAGTTTAATTGGATGCGAATGGTGGAACACCGGTCATGACCATCAAGACAAGCGGCATAGACCATATCCATTTCAACGTGAAAAACATCAAGCGCCTGCGGGAAGTTTTCGCTCAGCTGTTTGAGCCCGAAATCACGCCCATTGCCCTGCTCGATCCGTTCAGCTTCTACAATTCCTGCGTCAGTTTTCCAAAGGCCGAGGCCGGCGCCTTCATGGATGTGTTCCAGCCCGCGGGAGATAACAGCCCGATAGCCGAGCATCTCGCCCGGCACGGACAGGGCGTGTCGTTCGTCGCGTTCCGGGTCGAGAATCTCGAGGCGGCTTCCGATCACGCCAAAGCTATCGGTCTCATCGAGTTATCCCGCCATGGCTACCGCGGCATGAAGCAGGTGCAGTTTGATACCTTCGACGACCTGGGCTTCCTCCTCGAGTTCGTGGAGTATGAAGCCGGCTTTGACGAACAGCTGGAGGACATCAAGGCCAGATGCCGCCGGGGCGAGACCGTCGACGGCTTGCGCTACGTCGACCTCTGACCAGTTTTCCCCTTGAACGGACAATCAATCAGGAGATCATCCGCATGGAACTGGTAATGATTTTTGATATGCGCGCGCCCGCTTTTGGCGCGCCACGGGAAGACTTGTATGCGGCCGCGCTGGACATGGCGGCCTGGGCGGACGACGCCGGTTTTGACGTGATCGGGTTCGGTGAACACCACGGCGCCGAGGATGGTTACAACCCCTCGCCGTTGGTGCTGGCGGCAGCGATGGCGGCGCGCACGCGCCAGATTCGCCTGCGTACCGCCGTGCTGCTCGCGTTCTGTTATGACCCGATTCGTCTTGCCGAGGATCTGGCGGTGCTGCAGATACTCAGCCGCGGCCGTTTCGAACTGGGACTGGGCTTTGGTTACCGACCCTCGGAATTCGCCATGTACGGTCGCGATGTGGCGGATCGATTCGACTTCACACTCGAAACCGCCAGGGTGCTCAAGCAGGCCTGGACCGGAGACGCCTTTGACTACGAGGGTCGCCCTTGCCAGATATCACCGGTTCCGGAAAAACCTGTTCCCATCCTGCTGGGCGGCCTGGCGCCGAAGGTGGCGCGCGCGGCGGCCAGCGTCGCCGACGGGTTCATCGTCCCGCTGTTTGAACCCACGGTATGGGTACCTTACCGCGAAGAATGCCTGAAGCTCGGGAAACCGGATCCCGGCGAGTATCCCAGACAGGGGCCGACCCTGCTGTGGGTATCGGAAGACCCGGATGCCGAATGGGAATGGCTCGCCCCGCATATCCTGCATGTGCTGGACTCCTACTCCCGCTGGACCGCCGCCGCGTACGGCAAACCCAAAGGCCCCTACGCCGGTGGCATGACGGCGGAAACCGTGCGCGAAAGCGGTGCGTATAAAGTCATGACGCCCGACGAAGTGATTGCCCTGATTGATGATCTGGGCGATTTCAGCTCGCTCTACCTCACCCCGCTGTTCGGCGGCGCAAGCCCCGAGCGCGGCTGGAAAATGCTGGAGCTGTTCAAGCACAAGGTTTTACCGCATGTCCCGCGCAAGCGTATGCCGCGCTGGGGCCTGAACTGAAGCGCGGCTTCAATATGCCCGGGAACTCTCGATCGATCTAATGGAAACCAGGAGACAAGAACGCCATGACACTACCAGACAAGACAGGAATAAACCGGACCATGGACAATCGTCTGCAAGGACGCCGCATCATTGTTTTCGGCGGCGCAAGCGGCATCGGGGCGGCGACGGTCCAGCGGCTGGTCGCGGAAGGCGCACGGGTCTGCGCCACCGACATCAATGAAGAAGGCGTGCGGCAAGTGGCGGCAGAGGCCGGCCCCAACGCCTTTGCCCTGCACGCTGACATCTCGGACGAAGCCTCGGTCAACAGAGCCGTCGAAGCTGCGGCCGCGCGCCTGGGCGGCCTTGACGGCGCGTTCATCAACGCCGCCGATTTGCGCGTCATCATGGAGGACAGCGACGCGCTGGCGCTCGACCTGGCGGTGTTTGACCGGACCATCGCCGTCAACCTGCGCGGGCATTTGCTGTGCACCCGCGCCGTGCTGCCGCACTTGTTGAAGAATGCGGAATCGTCGATTGTCTACACCAGCTCGGGCTCGGCGCATGGCGCGGAGCCGACGCGCCCCTGCTACGCGATGTCGAAGGCCGGGATCAACGCGCTGATGCGCCACGTTGCCGCGCGCTGGGGCAAGGAAGGGGTGACGGCCAATGTGCTCGCGCCGGGCTTTACTGTCACCGGCGAGATGAAACTGGCGCTGCAGGCCAATGCCGAAGAAGCGCTAAAATGGTCGAAGCACTTTATGGCAAAAACGCCGCACACCCGGCTGGGCGAGGCTGAAGACCATGCCGGCGTCGTCGCCATGCTGCTGTCGGCGGACGGGCGCTGGATCAGCGGGTCGATCATCGACGTCAACGGTGGCTCGCTGATGCGCGCGTGACAGTACGCTGCGGCACTTCGGCCGCCGCTGATGGCCCTGACCCACTGCAAAGAGGAACAGACATGCCCGACATCGCATTGCAACGCCGCCACCAGCTCGGATTCAAGCGGGCGCGCAAGATCGCGTTGAAATGGGCCGAGGAAGTCGAGGCACGGTTCGACATGGAGTGCACGGTCGTGGAGTGCGACGGCGAGGATCTCGTGCACTTCACGCGCAGCGGCGTCAACGGCACGCTGCGTGTCACGGACGACGAGTTCGACCTGAAGGCGCGGCTGGGCATCCTGCTGGGCGCCTTCGCGAAGACCATCCGGGGTGAGATCGAGCAGAAACTCGATGCGCTGCTGACCGCGGAAGCGAAGAAGCCGAAACGCGCGGTTGCCAGAAAGGGCGGCAAGAAGACCGCGCCTCCAGGCAAGCCCGCCAGCTCCCGCTAACCCGCAGCGCTCACCGATTTCCCTGATCAGCGCAGTTGCGGCGGATTTTCAGGCTAATGCCCCTGGGAATTCCCAAGGCCGATGACGATGGTGGAACCCACCAGCACGGCAATTCCCGTCCAGACAAGCCTGCGGGTCTGGCGGCTGGCGCCTGCCCACTCCTTGAGTGCAAATCCCCACAGCGTGGAAAACAGGATGATCGAGGCCATGTGCAGCGTCCAGCTGGAGAAGCTGTAGCGCCCCATCTGGCTCTCGCCCATGGTGTAGAAGAAGAACTGGAAGTACCACAGTGTGCCGCCGAGTGCGGCAAGCAGGTAGTTGCGCAATAGCGGCGGCCGCGTACCGTCCGCATCCACGGCCGGCCCCGGGTTGCCGATGAACTCTCCCGCGGTGCCGTTGCGGCGAATAAGATACGCGCACCAGAGAAAGTTCGAGGTGAAACCGCCGAGAAGTACGACGCACAGCACCGGCAAGCCCTGCGCAAGCGGATCGGTGCCGGCGGCCAGTGTGAGATCGCGAATCGGTTGTCCGGCGTCCAGGCCCCAGGCGAAACACCCGCTCATCACACCCGAGAACACCGCGATCAGGATTCCCCGCTTGAGACTGAACTCCTCCACGCCGGCATTTGCGCCGGTGCCACCCAGTTCAAGTTCCTTGGCGTGTCCTGCCTTGGCGACGATGATCACGCCGACCAGGGTCAGCACGATTCCGGCCAGCGTGATCTTGCCGCCGAAGGTCGCAACCACATCGCCCAATGTGCCGTGAAAGATCGGCGGGCCGAGCGTGCCGATGATGGTGGTGAGACCGAGCGCCACGGCCATGCCCAACGAGAGTCCCAGGTAGCGCATGGTCAGGCCGAAGGTGAGCCCGCCGAGCCCCCACATCAAGCCCCAGAAATAACACCAGAACAGCACGTTGTCTGGCGTGCTGCCCAGTACATGGAGCAGATCGTTGGTGCGCAGTCCCGCGAATACCCACGGCGCGATGATCCAGGAGAACACCCCGCCCGTGAGCCAGAATATTTCCCAGGACCAGCGCTGGATGCGTTTGTACGGGACGTAAAAGCTCGCCGAGGACATGCCGCCCAACCAGTGAAAGAACACGCCCAGCAATGGATTCATCGATTCCCCCAGAATGACTCAATGGTGTTTCTAACCAGGATGTCGCAGTCGATGGCGTCGAAGAGGAACCTGGGCAATCGCCTTCGGACCAGTTCGCGAAAATCCAGCGTCGATGCGGCCTTCATGCGGCACCCCGCGGTGCGTACGCGCGGGCTCGCCACTGTGCGGCATAGTCACGGAGGCTCATCTGCAACGGTTCGATTGACGCAAGTCTGGTGGGCGGGGTGAGCGTCGGATCAACCAGACGCAGCGCGCCATACGCGACATCCTGATGCACATTCGACACGAAAATACGCTGGTTTGGACGCAGTGTCGCCAGTGCGCGAACGAAGATCACGGCTTCAGCGAAGCGCCCTTCGATCAGCACGCAATCGCGTGAGCCGATCAGGTCGAGCGCCGTGTCGGCCATCAGTGCGAGATAGACGCCTGCGATCGCGCGCTGGTCGTTTTTGTCCGCCGGCTTGTTGTGCCACTCGCCGCGACCGTGGGGAAACGGCCCCACGCCCGGCACGAAACTCGGGTAGGCACACGCGCCAGAGGCAATGAGGGGAGGCAGTCGAGCAAGCAGCTGGTCCGGGTGATAGTTGCGGGTGAGGTCATGGGAGTCGAATGCGCCGATTAGCTCGGCTTCCCGCCCACCCATAAAGCGAGCGGATGGGACGGGGCGGTTCGCCACATCGACGTTCACCAGGCAGTCGCGAGCGGCGTCCAGGGTGCGCAGATCAGTGGACTCTGCATGGGGGAGCGAACGCATCGCGACAAACCAGGTGCCCGTGGAGAGCACCGTTGCATCGCCTGTCGCGATCTCCCGATGCCCGCGGGCCGCGAGCAGTGCGGCGTTACTGTCGTGCAAACCGCACAGGACGACGCAGTCTGCCGGCAGGCCAGTCTGGCGTTGTACGTCTGCCGTGATCGTGCCGAGCGGGTCGCCCGCCTTGCGCAGTGGCGCCATGCGCCGCGACCATCCGCGGTTCTCTGCCAAGGTAGAGAAACGGCCGAATGCCGGCTGCCACAGATCGCTGTGGCAGCCGAGGCTGGTCACCTCGCTCGCGGCGACACCGCACAGGCGCCAGGCCCAGTACTGCGCCCACGGCACGATCACGATATCGTCGGGCAGCGGCCCCAGTTTCCGTTCCAGGCAATGCAGTTGCACGCCGAGATTCAATCCGCGGGGGAGGGCAGGCGAGCCGGTCACGGAAAAGGGATCGCGCTCTGCGTCGTAGGATTCGCGCTCCTCGGCGCTGACTTCCTCCTCATAGTCCACCGGCGCGGCAAACAACCGGTTCTCGCGCAGCAACGCCGCCGCCGCGCCGTGGCCGACCGGGATGATGCGTGCAACCGGCCGCTCCCGCGCAAACGCGCGCAGCGAATCCATCAGCCAGGCATCGATGCCGGCGACATCCAGTGCGCGATAGCCGGGGGCGCCGCAGTCCACACGTTGCGGCACATTGGCGCGCGTGCGTCGGTCGATCAGCGCACCGCCGGTGTCCCAGAGGCTCACCTTGGCGTTGGTCTTGCCGATGTCGACGACAACGGTGCAGCGTTCCGCCACTTCAACCTCGTGATTTAAAATGATTTATTATGAGCGAACATGATACATATTTGATTGTTTGTTTGCTACCATGAAGAAACACCCATCGAATGTGCGCCGCAATGACCAACCGCAGCTCTGTGAATGAACCTGCACCAGCCGCAGCCCTGCCATTTGCCGTTCCCGATGATCGCTGGTCGGACGAGCGGGCGGCCGCGCTGACCGGCGCCGAACTGCTGCGCTATCGGTCCAACCTGCTGGGATCCGATCTCACGGTCACGAACTTCGGAGGCGGCAATACCTCGGCGAAATTGCAGGAGCAGGACCCGCTGACCGGCGCGACGACGCCGGTGCTGTGGGTCAAAGGTTCGGGCGGCGACCTCGGCTCGATGCAGCTGGATGGCTTCTCGACGCTGTATCTGGACAAGCTGCTCGGCCTGGAGCGGCTCTATCGCGGCGTGCAGTTTGAAGACGAGATGGTGGGGTATCTGCCGCACTGCACGTTCAACCTCAATCCGCGCGCGGCATCGATCGACACGCCATTGCACGGCTATCTCCCGTTCGCGCACATCGACCACGTGCACCCCGACGCCATCATCGCGCTGGCGGCGTCATCGGGCGGTGAAGCGGCAACGCGGGAAATCTGGGGTGGCCAGGTGGGCTGGCTGCCCTGGAAGCGCCCTGGCTTCGATCTGGGCCTGCGCCTGCGCGACTATGTCGCCGCACAGCCCGGCCTGCGCGGCGTGATGCTGGCGGGGCATGGCATCATCTGCTGGGGTGACGACGCAAAACAGTGTTACGGGAATACGATCGACCTGATCAGGAGCGCCGCAATCTACTTGAACACGAAGATGGCGGGCAGGCCGGCCTTCGGGGGCAAGCGAACCGCATCGCTCGCGGCAGGGGATCGCGCGGCGGTGGCGGCACAACTGATGCCACGGCTGCGCGGCCTGATGCAGGGTGAGCGGCCCAAGCTGGGGCATTTCTCCGACGATGCCGAGACGCTCGAATTCGTGGACTCGGTGGATTTTGAAACGCTCGCGCGCATCGGGACATCGTGTCCGGACCACTTTCTGCGCACCAAGATTGCGCCGCTGACGCTTGATCCCGCGCGCCTTGGCGACAACGAGTATCTCGCGCAGGCCATTTCGGGCTATCGAGATGAGTACCGTGCGTACTATGAACGCTGCGCAGGGCCGGCTGATCCTCCGATGCGCGACGCCAACCCCGTGGTGGTACTCGCGCCGGGCATCGGCCGCATGACGTTTGCCGCCGACAAGAGCACGGCGCGCCTCGCCGGGGAGTTCTACGGCAATGCGATCAACGTGATGCGCGGCGCCGAGGCGATCGGCGGTTACATCGGGCTCGATGAAAAAGAGGCGTTCAATATCGAGTACTGGGCGCTGGAGGAAGCCAAGCTGCGGCGCATGCCTCTGCCGAAACCGCTGGCCGGGAAGATCGCCCTCGTGACCGGTGCGGGCGGCGGTATCGGTTCCGCCTGCGCGACGCGCCTGCTGCGGGACGGCGCGTGCGTGATGCTCACGGACCGCGATGCCGAAGCGCTGGCGCGCATCCACGGCGAACTCGTGCAGCGCCATGGCAGGGACGTCGTGCGGTCCGCCGTCTGCGATGTGACGGACGAGACGCAGGTGCAGGCGGCCTTCGAGACTTGCGCGCGCGAGTTCGGCGGCCTCGATATTCTGGTCGCCAATGCGGGGCTCGCCTCGTCCGCCCCACTGGAGCAGACCACGCTGGACCTGTGGCGCAAGAACTACGCGGTGCTGGCGGACGGTTACTTTCTGTCCGCGCGCGCGGCCTTCACCCTGATGAAACAGCACGGTGGTGGCTCGATCGTTTTCATCGGTTCCAAGAATGCGCTTGCCGCGACGCCGAATGCATCGGCCTATGCCTCGGCCAAGGCCGCCGCGGTGCATCTCGCGCGGTGCCTGGCGCTGGAGGGTGCCACGGACGGGATTCGCGTCAATGTGGTCAATCCGGACGCTGTGATCCGCGGTTCAAGAATCTGGGACGGCGACTGGCGCAAAGAACGTGCCGGTGCCTACGGCATCGATCCAGGTGAAGAACTAGAAGAATTTTACCGCAACCGGTCCATGCTCAAGCTGAACGTGTTGCCCGAGGATATCGCCGAGGCCGTGTGGTACTTCGCCTCCGGCTTATCCGCCAAATCGACCGGCAATATTCTCAATGTCGATGCAGGCAATGCCCAGGCGTTCACGCGGTAGCGGTTCCAATCACGCAGGAGACTGACGCATGCCGAATTTCAGTGATGTCGTACCCCAGCTTGCGGAACAGGCGATCGAATTGCCGTCCTGGGCCTTCGGCAACTCCGGCACGCGCTTCAAAGTGTTTACACAGCCCGGTGTGCCGCGCGATCCCTTCGAGAAGATCGCTGACGCGGCACAGGTGCACAGGTACACGGGGCTCGCGCCGTCGGTTGCCCTGCACATTCCCTGGGACAAGGTGGACGACTACCAGTCGCTGCGCCGGCATGCAGAGGACTTAGGGTTGCGGCTCGGGACGATCAACTCCAACACCTTCCAGGACGATGACTACAAACTGGGCAGCATCACGCACTCAGACACGAGGATTCGACAGAAGGCCATCGATCATCACTTCGATTGTATCGACATCATGCACGAGACGGGCTCGCGCGACCTGAAGATCTGGCTCGCCGACGGCACCAATTACCCGGGGCAGGACGATATCCGCTCACGTCAGGATCGCCTGGCTGCATCCCTGGCGCAAATCTATGCGCGCATCGGACCGGAACAGCGCCTGGTGCTGGAGTACAAGTTTTTCGAGCCGGCGTTCTACCACACGGACGTTCCGGACTGGGGTACCGCTTATGCACAGGTCGCCGCGCTGGGCGAGCGCGCGGTGGTGTGCCTGGACACCGGCCATCACGCGCCGGGTACGAACATCGAATTCATCGTTGCGCAATTGCTGCGACTGGGAAAACTGGGTTCGTTCGACTTCAACTCGCGCTTCTATGCCGATGACGATCTCGTCGTTGGCGCTGCCGACCCCTTCCAGCTGTTCCGCATTCTGTTCGAGGTCATACGCGGCGGCGGATACGGCGCGGGCTCACCGGTCGCGTTTATGCTGGATCAGTGCCATAACATCGAAGCGAAGATTCCGGGGCAGATTCGGTCCGTGTTGAATGTGCAGGAGATGACAGCGCGGGCGTTGCTGGTCGACCGCGCCGCACTGGCGGATGCACAAAGGCGCGGCGACGTATTGGGCGCGAATGAGATCTTGATGGATGCGTTCTACACCGATGTGCGCAAGGACTTGGCGGCGTGGCGCGAATCGCGCGGCCTGCCCGCCGACCCCATGCGCGCATATCTCGCGAGTGGTTACGCCGAGAAAATTGTCGCCGAGCGGGTAGGGGGAACGGCCGCCAGTTGGGGCGCCTGATCGCGCATGCATGCCACGGAGAGAGAACGGGCAATACTGGATCTGTTACAGATACACGGCTTTATTTCTTTTCGCGAGTTGGCCAGGCAAATAGCGGCTTCCCCGGCGACCCTGCGCCGGGATCTGGAGCGGATGGACAGCGATGGAAGGATCAATCGTGTGCGCGGGGGCGTAGAGGCCGTGGAAAGACAATCCGGCGGAAACGCCGAGTACCCGCATTTGCTTGGCACGCCGTTCATCGAGAACATCGCCCTGCACCGCGAGCAGAAGGAGCGCATCGGCCGCGCCGCCGCGGCTTTATGCCCGCCAGGTTCGGCCGTGATGATTGACGGCGGCTCGACCACGCTGCAAATGTGCCGCCACTTCGAGGGCAAATCCTTGCAGGTGCTGACGAATTCGTTGCACATCGTCAACGCGCTGCTTCCGCAAAGCGGAACGCGCGTATGGGTGCCTGGCGGTGCCGTGTTCCGGGAGCAGAACATTATTCTCACCGCGGCCGGTGACGACGCGATGCCGAGGTTCCATGCCCCGCGGTTGTTCATGGGCGCGGCGGCGGTGGGCAAGCAGGGCGTAATGCAGGCCGATGTCGTGCTGGTGGCGGCCGAGCGCCGTCTCATCGAACGCGCCGAGGAAGTCATCCTGCTGGTCGACAGCTCGAAATTCCAGGGGTCCGGGAATGTGGTGTGCGATCTCGAGGAGCTGGATGTGGTCGTCACCGACAAAGGCATCAGCAAGCGGGACCGAGCCATGCTGAAGGCTGCCGGCATCCAGGTGATCATCGCGGAATGACAGGGAGCGCGCCAATGCCGTCCACTCGATTGTGTGTCATCCGGATGACGAGAGGACTGGCGACCTTTACGATTGGTTGCGCAATCTGACGGCGTTGCCGCCTCCCAGTTAATCCCCCGCCCACCCACCATGCAGTGACAAACAACGGGAAGACTGCTCGCACGCGAACGTATTCCGCATCCTGCGATTGAATATATATTATAAATATATTATATATAAATAATATATTGCCGGTTGTTTGGCGGGGCTTGGAGCGGCCATCACTAGTACGCCACCCTCAGCATGGAGCACGAACCAGGCGAGTTGTCAGGCATTTGAATCTATCTACGGCATCACAGGCAGCGCAAAATGACAGAGGCCGAGAACGACTTTTCGCTACGGGGCCGCCTGACCACAATTGTGTTGGCGCTGTTTATCGGCAGTTGGGTGGTGGCAGCGCTGGTCACTACGCAATCGGCCCGCGCCGCCTTCCTGAAGGAAACCGACCGGGCACTGGAGGCCATCGTCGTGCTCGCGGATACGGTCGGAAGTTCGGTGTCGGCACAACTGCAGTCGCTGGCAGCTCACGACCTGTATACGGGCGAGGAGATCGGCCGCGAACCGCGCTCTCCTGGCGCCGTACAGGATATGCGCAAGCTCATTCAACTGCGCGACGTGCCCGGCTTGGATGCGCAGTACTCGCCGCGCTTGAACGTGTGGACTGCGGATGGTCACTACCTGGTGGGTTCCGGTACGCCGGCGTTCGCCAGCCCCGGTCCCACCACCCCTACCGGTATCGCCGCTGATCAGGCATTGGGACAGGAACAGTGGCGCGTCGTGTACCGCTACAACGCGAGCGCGAATATCTGGTACGCCGCAGGCGTCGATGCGCGACAGATCCGCTTCGGCGGGACAGAGTTGTTATTGCACCTGCTGCTGCCGCTGACGCTGGTAGTTCCGCTCACAGTGATGGCGCTCTTTCTCGGCATTGCACGCGGGTTGCGCCCGCTGGGGCGGTTAGTGGAGGCCATTGAGGCGCGACGCCGGACGTCTGCGCTTGACCCGCTCTCCACTCGCGATACGCCGCGGGAGATGCGGCCCGTGGTGGCGTCCCTCAATCATATGTTGGAGCGCCTGGCAGCGACGCTGGAGGATGAAAAGTCTTTCACGGCCAATGCAGCCCATGAATTGAAGACGCCGCTGGCCGCGATCAGCGCCGAGGTGCACCTCTGCCAGCGATTGACGCGCGAGGTGGAAACCCGCGAGCGGATGGAGCGGGTGCTGCAGCGGGTCGAGCGTGCCTCGCACTCGGTGAACCAGTTGCTGATCCTCGCTCGACTCGATCCCCAGGGCGCGCTGCCAGTGGGCACCGTGGACCTGTACGGGCTACTGCAGGACGTCATCGCTGAATCGGGCGCCCTCGCCAGCGAGCGCCAGCTGCAGGTGCAGGTGGATGTGCGGCCGGGTGAAAGGGTGCCCGGCGATTGGGACACGCTGGCCATCCTGCTGCGCAATCTGGTGGTAAACGCTTTTCGATACACGCCGGAGCATGGCGTGGTGGCGATCAGCATGGACGCGGGTGTACTCACCTTCAGCAATGACTCCCGGCCCATAAGCGGGCCGGGCCGGTTGACCGACCGCTTTTATCGCAGCCAGGAACCGGCCGGTGCGGAAGTGGTTCCCGGTACCGGCCTGGGACTGGCGATCGTCCTGCGCATCTGCGAGCTCTACGGCTTCGGGTTCACTGTGGACTACCGGGAGCAGGAACAGCGCTTTAGTGCCGTGGTCGATCTTCGAGGTCGCGCCATGCCGTCTCACGCCCACACAACGGAACAGGACGACGATGCGGATACTGCTGGCTGAAGACGATCCTCAGCTAGGGGAATCGCTGGAGGAGGCCCTGACCCTGGAGGGCTACGCGGTGGATCGCTGCCTGCGCGGTGACGCGGTGTTGCCCGCGTTGCAGCTGGCACCTTTTGACGCGTTGATCCTGGATATCGGCCTGCCCGGCAGTTCCGGCTTCACGGTGCTACAGCAACTGCGCGAGCGCGGTTCGCTGCTCCCGGTCCTGTTGCTGACGGCCCGCGACACCGTCAGTGATCGCGTCAAGGGCCTGGACCTGGGCGCGGACGACTACCTGGGCAAACCCTTCGCCATGGATGAACTCTTCGCCCGCCTGCGCTCCTGCCTGCGCCGCACCGCGGGTGCGTCCGGCCCGCAGCTCACCACCGGAGAATTGCAGCTGGACCTCGTGTCGCGCGAACTGTCTTTTCAAGGGCAGCGCCTGACGATGCCGGTCAAGGAACTCGCGGTGCTGGAAGTGCTGATGCGCAACCGCGGCCGCTTCGTGCCGCGCACCCGGCTGGAGGCGAGTGTCTACAACTGGGACAACCAGGTGGGTTCAAACACACTGGAAGTCTACATATCGCATCTGCGCAAACGCCTGGGCAGCGACGCTATCGAAACGCTGCGCGGCGTGGGCTACCGGTTGTTGCTGTAACGCCATTCCCAATACTGAGAATCAGGAGGAGATTATCATGCAAGAATTCCACAAGCCGTCTGCCATGCAGTCGTTGAGACTCGTCGTGCTGGCGTTGCTGGCGGTGTCGTCGCTGTTGACGGGCTGCAGTGACGGAAGTGACCAGCCAGGCTCCCGGAACACCGGGAATTACGATACGCAGTTGACTGTGACTGACCCCGAGGGGCTCGGGGTAGTGGGGGATGACCTGCTGTCCCTGGCCGAGGCAATCCAGTTGGCCAATGGTGTGCTGCAAGCGACCGGGTTGTCTGCGGCCGAGCAGGCTCAGGTCGACGGACAGCCAGGTGTGGCCAGCCGTGACCGGATCGTGTTCGACGTCGATGGCGGAGCGGTGCGCTTCCCGCTACAGATTCAGGAAAAACCACCCTTCGATTTCGCGGTATTGACCCCGATCTCACTGATGCCGAGATTGGCCGGCAACGACGGCGACGCCATCGACGGCGATGGCATCCGCTTCACCAACGGTGACGATGACGCGACAGACACGGTGAACAACCCGCCCATTTTCCGCCACGCGCCGCTGGGTGGTATCGCGCTGGAAATTGCGAGCTCCGATTTCAGCGTGAGGGGCGTGACGTTCGAGCGGTTTATTCTGAGCCTTTCCCTCCATCCGGCACAGGCCGACGCCGGATTGGTCAATGTGGAGATCAGCGGCAACCGCTTCCACAACACGGGCGGCTTGAATTTCTCCGCGACAACACCTCAAGGCGAGCGCAGCAGGCTTCAGCAGATTGCGGTCAGTGGTAACGAGTTCAGGGGGTCTTCGCTGTTCGACGAGAACTTCCCCAGCATGCTGCACACGGCCATCTTCTTCGTGGGCGCCACCGAGGCAGCCGCCGGCGGCGCCGGGCAGACACTGGCAGTCCTGGAGGACATCCGGATTTCCGGCAACTCGATCGAGGAATTTGGCACCAGCGTACAGCTCGCGCCCCTTCAGACGATTTTCACGCCCAACGGCGGCGCGCGCATGTCGCGGGTGACCATCAGCGACAATGATATCTCGGTTGCCGAGCACGCACCGGATCCGGCTATCTATGTGTGGGGCGCGGTAAACGTCGGTGGACAGGTTTCCGACGTCGAGGTCAGCGATCTACGGATAGAGAACAACAACGTTACCGCGAACGGCTATGCCATGGTGGTCCTGGGCGTGGAAGTCCTGATCGCTGGTTCGCCCTCGACGAATGTCCGCATCGATGGGGTCAGGATCGCGGGCAACACCATCCAGTCACGCAGCGACTGTACTTACGGCATCGTAACCATGGGGGCGTTCCTGGAACTGGGCGGTTCCACGGCGCATGATGTCGTGCTATCGAACCTCGAAGTCGCCGACAACGCGATCCGGGGATGTCACACGGGAATCCTTGCATCCCCGGCCATAAACGTCGGTGCGCCAGACATAAGCGCCAACAACACTATCGATGGCCTGGTGATCCAGCGCAATGACATTCGCGACGTGGAGACCGGGATACTGGTGTCCGGTGGTGTGCTCAATGCTGCGGAATTCGGCGGGCTGGCCGGTCTTGAATCCAATGTCATCCGGGGCTTGGTCGCCAGGGACAATGTGTTCGATACGCGCGGCGTGGATATGCTCGTCGCTGGTGGCTATGCGACGGGCAGCGCGCAGGGCGAGGTCACGATGAATAGCGTGGATATTGTCGATATCGCGGGCAATACCACGGTGCAAGGCGATGCGCCGGCCAGCTGCGAAATCAGAAGCGACGCCAATGTTGCTTCCTCGGCGACGGTGCGCGATAACCTGGTCACGGGCAATGCCCCATCCTGCGATTGGGCAATGCCCTGAGCATGTTGACCGGCGACGTGCAGTTTTTACAAGATTCAATGTATGCGAACTCCCATCTATAAATTCCGTCGCGTAGCGCGGGCGGCGGCTGAATTCGACCAAACCTGTCGCCGCCTCAACGACTTCATTGTAATGTCCGAAGGCGCGTCCAATGTTCGAAACGCCAGCTGGCGGTGCGGTGTTTTCGGTGTCGTGCATCTCTTGGGGATTGGGCCTGAACGGCAATAATCGAGACAACCAGGTATCGCGCGTAATGAAAAACCTTTTCGATCGCTTCGTCTCTGCGAAGCCGTTCGCCTATCCGCCAGCGAACTGATAGCTAACCACGCGTGCCGCATTAGCAGAACTTCCACTGCCACTTTGGAATAGATACATGAACTTGGACAATAGCCCCGTCGATCGCAAGGCGTTCGAAAAGGGGCGTGTGCCGATCGAACTCAGCGGCTGGCTCCCAGCCACGCCATTGCCGACGTATGCAGCGCTAATTGGCGACATCGAGACGGACATCCTGGTAATCGGTGCGGGTTTGGCGGGAGGATCGACCTTTCTGCACCTGATCGAGGCTGGCGCGAATGCCGTGCTGATAGAAGCCAAGCAACCGGCGAACGGCGCATCCGGCCGGAATGCGGGCCACTATCTCCCTTATCTCGGTGATGTGGAGACCTTCAAAAAATGGGGCGCGAAGGGCGATCGGTTTTTCGATTTCGCCATAGCAAACCGCAACATCGCCTATGAGTTTTCCGAGACATATAGTCTGAACGCAGATTGCCGGCAGTTGGGGCAACTAAATAGGCCCCATGCTCGGCAAGAGCCTGGGGCAGGCGCTGGCGGCAGATCGTCCGGAGGATTTTGTTATCCCGTTCGAGGTGCCGAAACGGAAAATGTGGCCCGGGCAGTTCGCGTTTAGCGTGCAGCGCTTCGGCGTTCCGGTTTTTCGGGTCGCCGATCGGCTCAATCTTATCTGAGCCCCAGCATCGCGAAAATGGGCAGTACGAAACTATCGAAGCCGATTGTACATAGCAAGAGTAAGGAAAAGTCGTGAAAACATCAGTTGAAGAATTTGATTTTGTCATCGTCGGTGCCGGTTCCGCGGGATGTGTGCTTGCCAACCGCCTCTCGGCTGACCCAGCAAACAGGGTCCTTTTACTCGAGGCGGGCGGGCGGGATATCAATCCTCTGATCCATATGCCGGCAGGGTTTTTCCCGATGCTTCAGGCCGGCATGGTCAGTTGGAAGTACAAGACCGCTCCACAGAAACACCTGGATAACCGTGTATTGGACGACGCCCGCGGCAAGGTTCTGGGCGGTAGTAGTTCGATTAATGGCATGTGTTACAGCCGGGGCGGCCCCGAAATCTTCGACCTGTGGGCCAGCCTTGGCAACCGTGGCTGGTCATATTCGGAAGTCCTGCCTTACTTTAAACGAGCGGAAAACAGCTGGCGTGGAGAGAATGAATTCCACGGCGGCAGCGGTCCTCTGCCGGTGACGCACGCCACTGTGATCAATCCTGGCCACAAGGCATGGCTTGAAGCTGCGCAGCAGGCAGGATTTCCCTATAGCGATGACCATAATGGCGCCAAGCCAGAGGGTTTTGGACCCTGCGAATATACCATCCGCAACGGACGCCGAATGAGCACAGCAGTCGCTTACCTCCGGCCAGTAAGCCATCGTCCGAACTTGACTGTTCGCACCAGAGCGCATGTCACTCGCATAATCATCGATGGTCATCGCGCGGTAGCGGTCGAGTATCGCTGGAAGGGTCGCATAGCGCAGGTCCGCGCCGCTTGCGAAGTCATCAGTAGCGGAGGCACGTTTCAGTCGGCACAGTTACTGATGTTGTCGGGTATCGGAGATGGCGACCATCTCCGGTCGGTCGGTATCAACACAGCGGTTGAACTCAAAGGCGTCGGTCAGAATCTGCACGACCATATCGGTTCCCAGGTTCAGATAACCTGCCCAGAGCCGGTGTCGGACTATAAGTTCATCTCCAGTCCATTGCGGATCGCCGCTGCCGCTTTGCGATACATGGCGACACACACCGGGCCGCTGGCGGGGTTCAGCACGGATGTCATCGCTTACTTGCGATCGGGTGCGCCAGGGTTCGACGGTCTTGACCTTAAATACTACTTGCTGCCTATTTTGTCGGGGGAGGGTGCTCGGATCGTGCGACAGCATGGCTTCACCAATCTCGTCATCCTCACTCGGCCGGAAAGCCGGGGAGAGCTGAAGTTGCAATCAGCCGATCCGTTCGTCCAGCCAATCATCAACGCCAACTATCTGGCTGACGAACGTGACCGCGATGCACTGCGGCGTGGTATACGGATAGCCCGGGAAATCTTCGATCAGCCTGCCTACGCCAAGTATCGCGGTGAGGAATACTATCCCGGTGCCGATTGTTCCAGCGACGCAGAGCTTGATGCCTTTTTTCGCAAAGACTGTCACGTTAACTACGAAGCCGTCGGTACCTGTCGTATGGGGAATGATGAACTCGCTGTTGTTGATGATCAGCTTCGTGTACGTGGTGCGGAAGGACTGCGCGTTGTTGATGGCTCCGTTATGCCCCGAATCACTACCGGTGATCCCAATGCCACCATCATCATGATTGCGGAAAAGGCAGGCGAAATGATTCTGGAACATGATGCATCAACTGACTGAAGCCGCGTGAGGTACTTCCAGGTTGTTAAGCGATGACTTAAGGATTACTTCAGGAACCGGCGACACAATTGCAGGCGTCGATCAGGAAAGGACGTACTACTATGCCTGTAGTCAAATGCCGTCGGATATTGTTGCTCCTTGGCCTCGTTTTACGGGGCGCGAGCGTTCACGCGGCCGTGCCAGTGGCGCCGCAAGCGCCCGCAGCAGATGCCATCGTAGCCATGTACCGGCTGACGGAATCCCAGTACCGCAATAGCATCGCCGACATCTTTGGCGACGCGGTGAGAATCTACGGCCGCTTTGAACCGGATTACCGGCGCGATCACCTACTGGCAGTGGGCAGCGCCTGGGCCAGTGTGTCGCCCTCGGGGTTTGAACAGTACGAGGTGATGGCGCGCGGCATCGCCGAGCAGGTACTCGGTGAAAAGTCGCGAGGCCAGTTCTTGAAGTGCGCGCCGGAAGCGGCGAATCCGGACCGCGATCCATGTATCCAGTCATTTCTCGCGAATTACGGTGAAAAACTGTTCCGCCGTCCGCTGACCGCGCAGGAGCTGGCCTCGAGGCAGAAAGTGGTTGCCCAGGTGGTGGCGCTCGGCGGCGATGTCTACACCGGCATGCAGCACGCGCTCGCCAGCCTCATCTCGTCGCCCGAATTCCTGTTTCGCATCGAGACGGTGGAGCCGAGCCCCGGCTCACCCGGCCAACTGCGCTTGACCGCGTACAGCAAAGCCGCGCGGCTGAGCTTCTTCCTGTGGAATACCACGCCCGACACGGAACTGCTGGCCGCGGCGCAGCGAGGCGAATTGCATGACCCCGCAGGGCTACGTCAGCAGGTCGGGCGACTGCTGGCATCCCCCGGGCTGGAGACCGGCATGCGCAGCCTGTTCGCGGACATGTTGCGTTTTGATACTTTCCCGGAGTTATCCAAAGACACCGCGCTGTATCCCGTGTTCACCAGCGCGGTCGCTCAGGCGATGCAGGAACAGACCCTGCAAACCTTGGTGCGGCATCTGTTGGTGGAAAACGCCGACTACCGCGCTGTGTTCACCAGGGAAACGATGCCGATGGATCGCACGCTGGGCATGGTGTACGCGGTGCCAGTGTCGGCACCACAGGGCTGGGAGAACTACAAATTCAGTAGTGGGTCAGCGCGCGGCGGACTGTTGAGCCAGGCGAGCCTGCTCTCGTTGCGCGCCCACGCCGGCAGCAGTTCGCCCACGCTGCGCGGCCTGTTCGTGCGCGAGACGTTCCTCTGCCAGACCGTGCCGCCGCCGCCGGCGGATGTGGACTTCACGCTGGAGGCGGGCTTTGCCGTGGAGGCGACGGCGCGCGAACGGCTGACGCGGCACCGCAGCGAGCCCGTGTGCGCCGGCTGTCATCACCTGATGGACCCGATCGGTCTGACGCTGGAGCAGTTTGACGGCGTCGGCATGTACCGCACCCGCGAAAACGGCCATGTGATCGACGTCAGCGGTGAGCTGGACGGCCGGCAGTTCGTCGGCGCGAAGGGGCTCGGGCAGGCGCTGAGCGAACATCCGCGCGTGCCGGAGTGTCTGGTGAACACGGTGTACCGGTATGCCGGTGGCCCGCAGGATGCCACCGTGCAGCGCGACTTGCTCCAGTCACTGAATACGCAGTTTGCCGAGTCGGGTTATCGCCTGCGCGACCTGTTGCAGCGGCTGACCACCAGCGACGCCTTCTACGCCGTTCTCTCACCGCCCGACAAGACCTCCTGAGGAGCTGACAATGAGTGCAAAGCGATTTTCCCGACGCGCAATCCTGCGCGGCATGGTCCACGGTTCAGTAATCTCTGTCGGCTTGCCGGTACTGGATGTATTCCTCAATGGCAACGGCACCGCTCTGGCCGCCGGTGGTCCGCTGCCGCTGCGCTTCGGCACCTGGTTCTGGGGTTGCGGCATGACGCCCGAGCGCTGGAATCCCGTTGCGGAAGGCGCGGACTACGCAATTACCCCCGAGCTGGAAGCGCTGGCGCCGCACCGTCAACAGCTCACTATCCTCAGTGGTTTCAATGTGAACCTCGATGGACGGCCGAACCAGGTGCATAGCAGCGGCGTGGTGGGCACGCTCACCGGCAACGCGCCGCTGGTGCCCGATGAATTCGCAAGCCCCAGCCTCGACGTGCTGGTCGCCGATGCCGTCGGCGCGGGCACGCGTTTCCGCTCGCTGGAGATTGCCGCCTGTGGCGATCCTCGCCACAGCTACAGCCGGCGCAGCACCAGTGTGATCAATGTGGCGGAAGTCTCGCCGCTTTCGTTCTACCAACGCATTTTCGGCAGCGACTTCCAGGACCCGAACGCCGCAACCTTCACTCCCGACCCAGCCCTGATGATGCGCCAGAGTGTCCTCTCGGCGGTGAAGGAAGATCGCGAGCGCCTGATGCGCTCGGTTGGAAGCCGCGACCGCGCGCGCCTGGACCAGTACTTCACCGCCGTTCGCCAGAGCGAACAGCAGCTGGAGATCATGCTTCGCAAGCCCGAGCCGCTGGCAAGTTGCGTGGTGCCCAAGGCGCCCGAGGACTCGCCGGTGGGCACGGAAATCGAGATGGTTGAATCCAACCACCGGCTTCTTGCCCAATTGCTGGCGCTCGCCGTGGCCTGCGACCAGACCCGCGTGTTCAATGTCGTGTTCTCGCCGGGCGCCTCCAAATTGCGGCGCGCCGGCAGCAGCGCCGATCATCACCAGCTCACGCATGAAGAGCCGGTCGACAGCACAAAGGGTTACCAGCCTGAGTCCACCTGGTTCGTGGAGCGCAGCATGGCGGCGTTCGGCGAATTCCTGGCCATTCTCAAAGCGGTGCCAGAGGGCGACGGCAATCTGCTGGACAACAGCCTGGTGCTGGCGCATTCGGAAACTTCGCTGGCCAAGACGCACGATGTGACGGGCATGCCGCTGATGCTGGCGGGACGAGCCGGCGGGCGCGTGCGCACCGGCCTGCACATCAAGGGCAATGGCGACCCCGTGTCCCGGGTCGGACTCACGGTGCAGCAGGTCATGGGCTTATCCGTCGATCGCTGGGGTACGCGCTCAATGGAAACGCAGCGTCCGGTGACCGAGGTGCTCGCGTGAGGCGCGTTCATTGCAATTTCTTTGCGCGGTTCGGCCTTCGATGCGGCATCGTAGGGCTCGCGTTCGCGGGCAGTGTCGCGGCACAGGCGGCGGGCATCGCCGATGCCGGGCTCACCGGCCAGCCCCGTGGCTACGTGCTCACCGAATTTCGCCTGGTGACACCCGGAGCTGGCCCGGAAGATTGTCCCGAGGGTTTCAACGAGGGCTATTCGCAGAAGATCCTCGCCGGTCTCGCACCTGCCGAGCGGGAACGGTACGAAAAGGATCCCCGGTTGCTGCAGCAGGCATTGCAGCCGTGGTATTACGACGATCCCGCCAAGGATCCCTGCGCCAGCCCGGCCGCATTCCCGGACCCGGGTATGCGCACCATCGAGCGCCCGCTCGCGATGACGCGCATGGAACCCGACGGTTCGCTGTCGACGCGCGAATTACCTCCCAGCCAGTGTCCAGCGGTGGATGCCTTCGCCGCGCAGCTGGAGGAGCGCACGATCGACAACCAGTACTGGCGGGTCATGGGCTGCGTCCGCGGCTACCAACCCACCGGGCTGGCGGCGTCCTTCGCCGATTCCGCGATCCTCGACGGCAGCATGACCATACTCTTGTCGCTGGACGCGGCTGCGGACAGTGACGATGGCGCCATAGACGTGGCGATTTATTCCAGCCACCAGCCGGTGACGGTCGGCACGGATGGCAAGCCCCTGCCATTTGCCTCCCTGCCGGTCGCGGCAGAAAAGCGCTTTCACAATGCTGCGCGCGGTCGCCTGCATGACGGTGTCCTGACCACGGATCGCTTCGACCTGCGCATCATCCAGGCGGCGCAACGACTCGACAGCGAGCTGTACCTGCGCGATGCGCGCCTGCGGCTGGAAGTGGACCCGGAAACCGGCATCGCCAGCGGCTATCTCGCCGGGTACTGGGATCTGTCATCGCTGGAGCACGCCGCGATCCGCATCCAGGATCGCACCGGCCTCTCCTCGGGCAAACCCGCGGCGGACGCCCACGGTTATACGTGCCCCGGCAAGTACTACGCGGTGCACCGCCTGGCGGATGGACACCCCGACCCTGACACCGGGAAGTGCAGCTCGATCTCTGTTCTCTACAGCGTGCGAGCCGTGCCGGCGTTTGTGCTGGATGCACCGATGTCACCGCAATAAGCAGGAATAAACGATTGGCGCGGGGGCTGGCTGATGTGACGGCGGGCGATATGTTCTTTGCACGCGGGCCGTTCTGCCGCACCTGACGTACAATACTAGTCCCGCGATCATCTACACCAGCTCGAGGTCTGCGCAATAGCGGGCAACGGCGGGCGATGGCAGGCAGTTCAGGCGCCGGATCGCCGTCTGGAGCCGAGCACCATCGTGAGGTGCTACTCGCAGCTCGCCGCTCCCAGCACCTGGTTGTCACTGACGCTCGCGCCGGAATCGAGGTCGGCATCCTGCCGGATCTCACAGACAGGGTCGGCGCTGCCTTCCGGCTGGGTATTTCCCTCCACGCTGTCGACCGAAACGCTGTTAAAACTCACTTGGCCGACGGCCGTCCCCTGGGCCACTCCATCGGCGATCAGTATCCCGAGTTCGGTCGTGGCAAAGAGATTGTCACTGACGGATACACCGGTGACCGTGTTGGATTCGATACCAGCCACACAGCCAAAGTCCTCGGCCGAGATGGCGCCTCCGGCAATCACAATGCCGATACCTGCCTGTTCAATCTGATTGCCTGAGTAGTGCAATCCTTCGAGGGAATTACCGGAGCTGATGTCCGGCGCGCCGAAGTTAAAGACAGGCGTCGCCAGCGTTCCCCACTCATATCCCGTGATCCTGTTGTCCGCGAGTTCCACGCTCTTCATCAAGGAACTATTGACGGTTGGACCACCGGGCACGGATATGCCGGTGTGAAGCGTGCTGGGAAACTGTTCGCCGAACGCCGGCTTCACCTGTATGCCCTGGATGAAGCGTTCGAATGTCACATCGCTCAGGGTGAAATTTGAGCTTTCTATTACCAGGGCGAGTCCGCCGAGCGGCGCGGCGTTGTAAAGCGGCGGGGTATTGATCGTATCATCGGCGTCATCCACCCCATTGGTGAAACGTATGCCCGCGCCAGCGATTGCATCACCGTCATTGCCTGTTAATGTGGGTAGCCGCGACTCGGGCGACAGTACCCCAAAATCCGCCGCAGGTTTTTTCTCGATCCGCAGGCGCGATCACGGCGGCGATCGAGGTTAGTCGTGCGCAAGCCACGGACAATGTGAATCGAGCTTGCTTTTCCGAATGCTGCTGCATGTGCGCCATTCTATTTTCCTATCTCCATTGCGATGTTGACAGGGTGTTATAATTACAAATATATTATATATAAATAAACACTGAAGTCGACTTGAGCTGTACAGGCCGGGTCAGGTAGATTTTCCTGTTGTTGTCGCGTGAGGAGTGAGCGAGGAGCCGATATGCTGAGTGCAGCCAGAAAGCAGGAATTGTCCGACTATCTCCAGCCAGTGTCGCCGCCGGTCGCGCTGGACGATGTCTACACGCCGGACCAGGCGGAGCGGCTGCTCGATGTGGTTCACAAGAACGGCCCGTGGAAGCTCATCATCGCGCAGCATTTTGCGTCTCCCGAGGAACTGATCGCCACCATGTCAGGCGCGTTTCCCGAGGGCGTCACACCCTCGATGGATTGGTTTCTCACCCCGACCTTTCGCGGTTTCTATGCCAACTACTCGGCGGTGTACTACCCCGAGATACACGATTGTTTTTACAACGAGAATTTCCTGGCCTTGGCCAAATCGTACTGGCGGGCGAAATACGCCAAACCCGCCATGATGCTGTTCAATGTGAACGGGCCGTGCGGCAATACGGATCCGGGGCATCTGGACACACCCAGTTTTCGCGGTGTCAGGTACGAGAATTCGCCGACCTGGTTGTGCAGCGTAATGGGCAAGTCGGGGTTGTTTCGCGATTATCTGGTGAAAATGGCGCAGGTGATTACCTGGTTCTCGCGCGATCCGCAAAGCGGTTTCACCTATTGGCCGCGGGGGCCGTTGCAGATGCCAGAGCGCCTGCTGCCGCCCATCTACAATCGCGGAGTGGTGGTACAGAACGAATTGATGATGCACCGGGGGGAGGCCAATGGGCCGCTGGAACAACAGCGCCCGCCCGGGCTGGATTTCACTACGACCTTTTCGGGTGATCCTTCCGACAGCAACCAGTGGCTGCTGCGCACAGGCGACAAGGTGATCGCCCGTCATACCACCGATGAGTTGCGCTTTCTGGTGCACTGGTCGGCTGAAGTGTTCGAGGACGCCGCGGAGCTGAAGAAAAACATGGACGGCACGGACGACCTGACGCACGAGCGCGCCATCGAAATGCTCATCGAGGACGTGCGCTCGCGCGGCGTACAGATCGAAACGCCGACCGACCCGATGCGCGATCCGGTGTTTATCAAAGCCATCAACGCGGCCTACGATCTCGGCGGACCCAGCAGCTATCCTGACGATGCACCCGTGACTGCGCTGTATCTGCCGGGATAGCCGCCTGGCTTGATAGGCAGCGGGAGATATCCGCAAGGTGGGTGGTGAAGCGCTGGCGGTGCGCACCGATGTGGGGGCGCTGGACGCGCTGGCGGCCATCACCAAGGAGCGCTTTGGCGATGTAACGCTGTTGGTCAACAACGCGGGTATCGAGTGGCAGGGTTTCCCTGGGAACTGCCGGCGCCGAGCTCAGGGTCACCAGCAGTGCCAGCTTCCACTTTTTCTTCATATACCCACTCCGTCTAGTGCCGATTGCGTGTTGAGCCTGGAGTGATTGTTAATGGCGGTTTCCTATCGCCTTCTCCCTTTCGGATCGACCTGATACACCGGCGCCAGCTTTGTCATCCGCTATTGGAGCGGACAGTCCTGAGCGCCTGTGGTGCAGTAGTGAACGTGTCGGCGCAATGCGCCTGCGACTTGCCGCCTGCCTCCCCGAAGATCTGTTTCGGCTTCGTCGCCAGAGCGCCAGGAAGATTGAGCGTATCGCAGCACACTAAATATGTCCCAGGGGACTTGACGTATAAATATATAGTTGATAAGTTACAATAAAATTACCTATAAGATAATATTGGTAATGAACGCTGCCGACTGTCCGCATGCCGGACCGCGGTGGCAGCACCTGGCCACTCTGTCTGGCGGTGGCCACACATTCACTTCAATCCACTCAGCGAGGATTCGACCATGCAGAAAATCAAATTCCTAACGACCGCAGTCGCGGCTGCACTGGCGGCCTCCGGCACTGCGTCCGCCCAGACGACCGCGCCGGCGAACGCAGCTCCCGGGTTGGAGGAAATCATGGTCACCGCGCTGCGCAAGGAACAGAACCTGCAGGACGTGCCGATGACGGTCAACGCGATCACGGCCCAGGACATCGCCGACTACGAGTTGTTCCGCTTTGAGGATATCACTCAATTGGCCCCGGGACTGTCGCTGGACAGCCAGGGGGCGTTCGGCTCGGTGGCGCAACTGCGCGGCGTGGGCTTCGATTCCAACGCCTCCGCCTCGCCGGCGGTGGATATCTACATCAACGACTCGCCGGTGGATGCCAACTACGCGTTCCAGAGCATCTACGACATCGGCCAGATCGAGGTACTGCGCGGCCCGCAGGGCACGTTGCGCGGCCGGCCCGCGCCGGCCGGGGCGATCACCATGACTACCGCCCGGCCCGAGCTGGACGGAACGTCAGCCTCGATTACGGGGTCGGCCAGCGACCAGGACGCGCGGAACGTCCAGGGCGCCGTTAACGTGCCGCTGATCGATCAGGAGCTCGCGCTGCGCGTGGCCGGTCTGCACGATGAAAACGACGGCGGCCAGGTCGAAAGTGTGAACGGGGGTGGCAATGAGAACAACACGACCGGAAGCTGGCGCACGTCGCTGCGCTGGGCGCCGACGGAGAAGCTCGATGCCACGCTGACCTACCAGTGGCTGCGCTCGAACCGGGATTTGCTGAACGAGGTCGAAGGCGAGGGCGCTGGCTATAACGGGCCGGTCATCGGCGATCGCAGCGGCCTGGCGGTGCAGGAATCGCCCGACAGCGGGACGCAGCATTTTCGCATGACCACGTTGCAGGCGTCCTGGGAGCTGGATGACAACCACCGCCTGGTGTATTCCGGTACGCACCAGGACAACAAATTCCAGTTTTTGGTGGACCAGGATCTCCACAATGGCGTGTCCGGCTGGTCGGCGATCCAGGAGACAGCCTCGAGCTTCAAGGTGGACACGCAGGAACTGCGGCTGGAATCCACCTCGCCGGATAACTTCATGGATTACCTGGTGGGTCTGTGGTACCAGAAGGACGATACCGGCACGACTTTCGCGCAGCCCACGCCGCAGTCTGGCGCATTCGGCGATCCCATGAACCCGAACCCATTGAGTCCGCCCGATGCCGCCTACGTGGTGTTTGCCGATGGCAGCATTCCCACCCAGTCGGAGAATTACGCGATCTACTCCAACACGGTCTTTCGCCTGCGCGAGGATACGTCCCTGAGTCTCGGCGTCCGCTACCTGCGCAATGAGTCGGACCGGGGCCAAACGGTCAATACCAGCTCGGCGCTGATCGATGTCCCCATCAGTCCCGGTGCGCAGGCCCCCTGCGTGGCGCTGCAGGCGTTCGCCCCTTTCACCGGCAACCAGCGTTTTCCGGGGTACTGTGAGCTCGCGCTGCCCGCGGCCAGTTTCACGCAGAGTGGCAAGGACGACGAGAACGCCTGGGTGTACCAGGGTTCGCTGCAGCACAATTTTACCGATGACCTGATGTCGTATTTCACCTACGCACACTCGTGGCGACCAGCGGGTATCACGGTCGGAATCACCTCGCCGGTGTCCGACGACCTGATCCAGGGCGACTCCGAAGAATCCGACTCCTACGAGCTTGGCGTGCGGTCGCTGTGGCTGGAGGGCCGCTTGCGGGCCAACGCGTCTGTCTATCACCAGGAGTTCCAGAATTTCATCGGCCGCTTCAACGATGTGCCGTATCTCGGCCCAGGCCCCAGCGTGCAGTCGGGTGGTTTCACTTATCCCGGGGACGCGACCGTCAACGGGTTTGAAACGGAGATCGCTTTTGATATATCCGATCAGTGGTGGGCGCAGTTGACGACGTCTTATGCCGACAGCGGCTACGACGATGCAACAGTGCCCTGCCGCGACACCAATTTCGATGGCAATCCCGATACCGGTGACATCGGCAACATCACCACGGGGGATTTCGGCAACGATTACGTGATGTATTGCAACGTCGATACGGCGATTTCCGATACGCCCAAGTGGGTCGCGACCGTGCAATCGGAGTACTCGTTCCCCGTGCTCGCCGAGGAGGGCTTTGTTCGCCTGCTGTTCAACTATTACTCCAGACAGCAGGATTTCGGGGATTACCGGGCTGATGCATACGGCTTGCTGAATCTCTTCGCGGGTATCAGGAGCCCGGAAAATCAGTGGGAGGTTACGCTGTGGACCAAAAACCTGCTGGATGAAGACACGCGCCTGGAACTGGGTGAACCGCAAACGGTCTTCGGTGCATTTCCCGCGGGCTATTTTGGCGTGGGCTACGTACCCGAGCGGGAAGTGGGTTTAACGGTGAGTTACCTGTTCGACAAGGAGTAATTGCTCGCGGCTGATCTATCCAGGTCCGTGGATGTCGTGCGCCGTCTTTAAGATGGCGTTTTTTTTGCGGTGTCGCGTGCAATCCGCCGCGCCGGCTGGATTCCTGGCAGTGGTCATCCATCACAGCCGAATGCATTGAAGGAAGAGTTTCATGTTGCAGATGGTGTCTCGAAAGACGTTGCTGGTCGCAGTCGCGCTCTGCGCAGGCATGGCACTTGCAGCATCACAGCCGTCCGTGGCGGAAGAGCGCGCGAGTTTGCCGCGGCTGGCGCAAGAGGGCCACTGGTTCGTTGATCCGCAGGGCCGTGTGGTGACGATCCGCGGCGGCAACATCGACGTGCCCGCTTTCGAGCCGGGGATGACCAATGCCGGGCAGCCCGGGACACCCTGGTCCGCACAGACGCCGCGGGAATTCGCGAAGCAGGGATTCAACGGCATTCGGCTGGTGATTTTCCTCGCCCAGCTGATGCCGCAGCCGGGCGTCATAGACCAGCAATACCTGGAGCGCATCGCCCGCACCGTGCGGGAGTACGCCAACGCGGGAATCTACACGCTGATCGATTTCCACCAGGACGAATACGGCGCGGCGGTGGGTGTGCGCGGCATGCCTGACTGGGCGGTGCTGGCCGATGGCCATGCACCGCTTCCCGGTGTGGAGTTCCCGATGGGGTATTTCCGCGATCCGGCGGTGCAACACGCGTTCGACAACTTTTGGGCAAACCGCCCGGTGCCGGGCACCGGCAAGGGTGTGCAGGACTTTTACGTGGACGGTCTTGTGGCTGTCGCTAAACGCTTTCATGATGATTCGTCCGTGCTCGGTATCGATGTGATGAATGAGCCCGCGACCGGATCGCGCTGCGCCGAACCCGATCCGGTCAGCGCCAACTGCCCGCAACTGGAACAGGAATTGCTGCGCCCGTTCTATGAAAAGGTGAGCGCGGCGATTGCGCGCGCGGCGCCTGAAATGATGATTTTCGTGGAACCGTTCATGTTGCAGGGTGCCCTCGGCACGCCCATCAACACACCTGTCGTTGCGCCGGAAGGGCGTCGCGGATTTTCCTTTCACAATTACGGCCCGGTACAGGCCACGCGTGACACCGTCAATGACCAGGCGCTGGCGCATGCAACGCGCAGCAGGGCGGCGATCATCAATACGGAATGGGGCTTCGATAACGATCCGGCAAAAATTGTCGGCCAGGCGAATGATTTCGACCGGCGCAACATTTCCTGGCTGGCATGGCCGCGCGGGGCGTTCGCCACGCTGGTCGACCACGCACTGCCCGATCGAGGGAATGGTAATCGCGTGGCGTTGCTGCGCGCCTATGCGCGACCCTACCCGCAAGCCACTGCCGGTACGCCCCTGGAGCTAGCCTTCGATGCGCAGTCCGGGCAGATGCACTATCGCTACAGCACGGTGTTGCCCTCTGGTAATGCCGCAGGTGGAGCACTGACCGAGATTCGCATACCGGCGATCAATTTTCCGCACGGCTTCGCGGTCCAGGTGGAGGGCGCGGAACGCATTGACGATAAAACAACGGCTGCCGACGGCGCGGACGCCGTGCTGCGACTGCGCAACCTGCCGCAGGCGGAGACGGTTGACGTGAGAGTGACGCGCGTGGGAGAACTGCCACCGCTTCCGGCTTCTGAACAGGCGCGGCAGTCCAGGGGGCCGGATTTCTCCTCGCTGCCGCCGATTCCGCCAGCACCGTTGACGCGCAACTCGCTACTGGGACATATCGTGGTGACGCCCGGTGGCCGCGGAGCTCTGGAGTCCGTCATCCCGGGTATGCTGGACGGGCTCGGTCACGTGCACGGCTGGGAGAAGATGACACTGAGCAGCCTGCAGGTCATGGCGAGAGGCGTTTTCACCGAGGAGAAATTGCGTGACTTCGACGCGGTGCTCGTCCGGTTGCAGCCGGTCACAGGTCCCGTGCGCGCACCGCGCGATGACGCGGGGTTGAGCCTGGATACGCTGGTGAGCGACCTGCTTGCCGATCCCCGCGCGCGCCAAATCATCGAGCGCGAGGCGCCGGCGCTGCTGACCTCCGACAAACAGGGCCTGTTTCCCCAGACGACGTTGCGTAACCTGCAGCCGGCCATGCCGGAGGTTCTCACCGATGCGGTGCTGTCGAAAATTAAGGCGAGATTGGCAGAGCCGCCCCGATTGATGCCAAATAAATTACCTATAAAATAACTATGCCAGAAGTCCCGGTCAAGCACCGGGCCGCCACCCGGTCATTTGCCGGTCAGGTTTCGCGCGCGTAACCAGCTGGCCAGCAAGCTAGGCCAGGTGGCGTTTCATGGATGGTCGCTGTCTGTAGATGAGTTTATATAATTACAAATACGTTATAGATAAAAATATAACGCAAGCATTTGTGGCTCACATGCGTTGCGAAGAGATATTGCCGCCGTCGACGACGATTTCCGTGGCGGTGATGTAGCTCGCTTCGTCGGAGAGCAGGAAGCGCACCACACTGGCGATCTCCTCGGGTCTGCCCAGGCGGCCGAGCAGGATACGGCGCTCGAACGTGCCCGGCGGCAGCAGGTCTAGCGTCGGCTGCAGCAGCGGCGTTGCGATCTGGCCTGGCGAGACCGCGTTGATGCGGATATGGTCGCCGCCTAGGCGATCGGCGAGCGAGCGCACCAGCGCCAGCATGCCGCCCTTCGCGGCGCTGTAGATGGGGTTCGCCGCGTTGCCCAGCGTGGCGTTGATCGAGGCGATGCCGACGATGGCGGAACCGGGATTGGCCGTGAAATCCGGCAGCAGCGCCCTGGTCAGCAGCGCCAGCGGGCGCAGGTGCACATTCATGTGCGCATCCCACACCTCTGGCGTAATGCCTTCCAGTGAACCGGTATCGACAGCGCCGGCGGCATGCACCAGGCCACCGATTGCGCCGAGCGCGGTGCGTGTCGCGGCAATCGCCCCGTCCATGGCGGGGACATCGCGCACGTCGACACCGAGGCCGATGGCCTGCACGCCAAATTCGCGCTGGATATCTGTGGCGGCCTCGCCGGCTTTCGCGGCATTGATGTCCCACAGTGCGACCGCGCGGCCGACCGCCGCGAGTTTGCGCGCGCAGGCGAGGCCGATACCGGACGCGCCGCCGGTGAGAATGACCGCGGTAGTGGGGGAGGGAGTATGGGTCTGCATGGGGGCTCCGGTATTGATTGCGTGTAGATTGCCGGTGTTCAGTGCTCTGGTCCCAGTCTACTGCACCTTTCCTCCTGCCGCGACGCGTTCGGCGCGCAGTTCGTCACGAGGAATGGTATGCCTTCGACAGTAACCCGCGCGACCAGGGCTACGAGATTCTGCTGACGATGGGGGAGTGAACGCTGGGGCTTTTTCGGTCAGCCGCCGAGCGCGTCGATGTCCACCAGTTCGCACTGCGGCGCGGACGGCGCCTCTTCCGGCAGCAGGAAACGCCAGTACATCCATCCGCCCGTCCTGCCGCCGGTATCGAGCCAGTTCGGTACGCCGGGATCGCGCTCCGCGAGCACGATGCGGTAGTTGCCCGCGCCGTCCGTGACGGTCTGCGCGCGGTTCAGCGACACGCGCCGGTGCATGTAGTCGAAGCTCTGGCGGAAGCGGTTCCACAGTACGACCCCGGCGTAGCGGCAGCGGGGAAAACGACCGTTCATCACCAGCGCCTTTCCGGAAGGCACGTGGAAGGGGGCCATCGCGTAGGCGATATCGAGCGCGGCATAGGCCATGCCGGCGCCCGGCTTCTCGGGTTCGTTGAAGCGGTTCGGCACGACCGACACCCAGCCCGGCACAGTGGTGCGGCCCTTCGCTTCGTCCAGCGTGCGGCTGCGCATCCAGCGCGAGACGCGGTCGATGCCCGCGCTGATGTTCTCTACGGTGGGCTCGCGCGGAGCGGGAAAGGTGCCGATCGCGCTGATCTCAAGCGCTAACTGGCGTTTCGTGTCGGCCATCACGTTGCCGGCTTCCTCGAAGTAGTGCCGCGTCAGCACGTTGAGCGCACCGTCCGGCATCCGCAGCCAGTTGCGGGTATCAGCCGATGGCGTGCGCGAAATCTCGATCTCGAAGGAGCCGTCCGCCTGCACTTCGAACTGTTCGCTGCTGATGCTGGCGCCAACACCTTCGGCATCGCCGCCGCCCGACTGTACCGAGTGCGAGACGTAGACTGCGCCGGCCATGTTGCCGCGAATGCGGTAGCCGCAGTCGGAGCTGAGATTGCATTCGTGATAGATCGCATCGGGGCTGTCGCCGCCGAACTTCGTCGTGGGGGTGACCGCGCGCTGGAACACCGGATGCTGGGGGTCGGCTTCCAACTGTGAGCCGAGTGCGCGGCGCAGCCCGTGCAGCACCAGACGGTGGCCGTCGGCGACATCCAGCGCCGATGTGAAGTCGCCGGTCTCGCCGATGTACTGCGCGTCGATCTGGCTGAGCAGATCGAGAAGCTCGCGGAAGGCGCGGCGTGATTCGCTCATCGGATTTCCTCCGGCACTGTTGTCGTTCATTGCAGCGTCTCAAAGAGACCAGATGGCGTCAACCGGATTGCGATGCGATGCAGTCCATCGGCGCACGGCGGCAGTTGCGCCGCTGTGGTGCCGTCGCCGGAGCGGCGGCTACTGCGGTGAGCGATTCGAAAAGTGTGCCAACTACGTTCGGCGCTGCCGCAACGATCGGAATCCCGTCAATAGCAACAGCAGGCCAAGCCCGCCCAGTACGGGCCACGGCGTGGCAGGAACGGCTTGCGCAGGTTCTGGCGGCGCCAGCGCATCCGCAGTGGCGTTCGTGAACGAGACGAAGAACGCCGTAGGATCGCCCTCATTGTTGACCTGAACGTGCAGCGTATTCAATCCCGCCACAAACCCGCTGGTGATGGTAAAGGGCGTGGGGGAGCCAAAATTGCCGCTGCCAGTGGTCGCCACGGGCGCATTGCCGTTCAGCCAGACGGCGCCGGAATTGTCGGTTCCGAAGACGCCGGTAATGGACGCCGTCGCAGGATTCAGCCCGGTAAGATCGATCACCAGATCGTAGGTATAGGTTCCGGCTGTACCGGCATTCCCGTTGGCTTGTGGTGATACCCACGCTGCGGTTGCAGTGTCCGCGAAATAGGCGCCGTTGAAATAGCGGAATGGGTTGCTGCCGATTGCCGGCACGGCTGCGGGAGGTTTGGCAGAGAGCGTCCAGAACGCGGACTGCGCACCCGGTGCTACCAGTGCGTCAGACACATCGACACCCGTGTTGTGAACCGGAATAGGATCGGCCAGGGCCAGGTCCGGCAAGACAAGCAGTGTTGAGATCAAAGTGGCTTGGAAGATAGTTCTTATCATGGCGATGTCCAAATTGAAGAAATGAATGGAAATAGTAACAGCAGCAGGAAAAAAAGAGTTGGTAATTTGAAAGAAATTCCTGCGGCACAGGCCACGGCGGCGCACGCGACGATCGACGCGCGGCGACTACGCCGGTGTGGTGCCGTCGTGGCGTGGCCGCTACACTGTGGCGCTCAAGCGATTCACGCGAGTGAGGGAAGCGGCAGTGATGGAGATCGTGCAACCGGACTGGGTGCGGCGCCTCAACTACCTGGGCGCGATGGTGGGCGGCTCGCGGCGGTTGTTGCGTCTGTCGCCCGATGAACTGATCGAGGCGGCCTGCGAAAGCACCGGGCTCGCGGATTTCGGTGAGCCGGGCTGGGCGGATGCATTCCGCGTGCTGGTGGATTCGCTGAATGCCGAGGTGGATCTGCATACAGTCGGGCGGCTCATAACGCACGCCGAACTGCTGCGGGGCCTGCGCAACCGGCTGCTGGTCACCGAGGCGTACCGCGCCGAGCCGGCGATTCGCCACGAATCCATCGTCGCGCCGCTGCTCATCGCAGGGCAGGGGCGCACCGGTACATCGATTCTTTTCGAGCTGCTGGCGCTGGATACGAACAACCGCGCGCCGCTCGCCTGGGAGGCCGCGAGCCCGGTGGCGCCGTCGCCCGCGATGCTGGCCGAGGGCATCACCCGCGAGCAGATCGC
>CAYWWD010000013.1:0-56396 GCA_964461965.1 uncultured Halioglobus sp.
CCACAAAACACGTCCATGGCGCAAAAAGGACAAATCGGTGAAATATCCGGGCTAGACCTATTTGCAGGGCAAACCACGTGACGTGGTCTGAAACCAGAACTTCGGCTGCCACGGCGAATACGTGATACGCCACACCGTGCAGCTACAGGTAGTCTACGGTGATACCGTCAAACCGGGCGAAGTCCCGGTCATTGGTCAGGATCTGCTTGACGCCTTGTTCGCGACACAAGGCCACGATCTGGGCGTCGAACACGAGAGTACCCCGTGCGTCAGCCGCCTGCATCACTGAGAAGAAATGCTCCAGGTAACCGTCTCCCGGTCGCAGCAACCGACATGCCGGAGCCTCCGTGACCGAGCGGGAAAAGCTCAATGTATCAATCAGTCTGGAGGGTGGATTAAACACCTTGGGATGAGTCACCACGCGAAAGAATTCGCTGAGGCAGGGAATGGGCAACGCCCAGGGTTGGTTGCCGTCGCACAAATTCGTGAGGCGGGACATGGCCGTATCATGGAGCTCGGTCTCGGCCCGATGCGCATACACCAGCACGTCGGTGTCGATTGCGATTACGCGTTGTCGAGCTCAAGGACGAGGCGCAGCGGCGCGATATCAAGCTCTCACCGCTGCCATTCGTACTCAAGGCCTGCGCGGTCGCTCTGCGCTACAATCCCAAGTTCAACAGTTCGCTGGCGCGCGGTGGCGAGGATCTGGTCTACAAGAAATACGTCCATATCGGAATGGCTGTCGATACGCTGGCCGGACTCGTGGTGCCGGTCATCCGCGATGTCAATAGAAAGACTGTGTGGGAATTGTCGCGCGAGGTCGCCGAGCTTGCGGCGAAGTTAGTGATTAAGATCTCACGAACTCGACAAGCCGCGCGAAGTCATGCGCGTCCGCCGCCCGCAGCGCATCGACATAGCTCTGGCGAGTCTCTCCCGCATCGACGAGATTTTCCTTTCCCCAGCTGAAGTGGGGCTGCCCGAGTGATGCGAGCAAGAGATCAGTGGCGAGCCTCGCATGGCGGCCGTTGCCATTCGGGTAGGCGTGAATCCAGACCAGCCGGTGATGAAACCGCGCGGCGATCTCATCGGACGAGTACGTCTCATGCTCGATCCAATGGCGACAATCATCGATCATGCGCCGCAGCTCGGTCGGGATTTTGTAGGCGTCGACGCCGACATTTTTTCCGGTACGGCGGTGCGTGCCGGCCCAGCGCCAGACCTGCTTGAACATGCGTTTGTGCAGGTCATCCAGAAAGCGCTCGCTCAGCACGTCGCGCTTTCTGGAGGAGGCCCATTCCGTGGCTTCGAGAATGTTGGCCTGTTCAGCTTCGTTGAGTTCGCCGCGCGTGGTGATGTAAGAGGGGATGAGGGCACTCTTCTCCTCCTCGTCGAGCGGCGTGGTCGCATCATCCTGATGATCGAACAATCCGCTCATTTTTCCTCCCACAGTTTCGAGCCGGGTTTTTCCAACAGGCACCTGGCGAACTCGCTGACCTGGCGCTCTTCATCCTCCCCGCTCACCCGCTGGTCTTCGAGTGCCATGCTGTGGCTGGTGGACTGGAACTTTTTTCTAGCCACTTTGAGGGCGCGATCTTCGACGACAGATTCCAGCGGTTCGCGAGGGACCAGGGCGTAGACCAGGCGGCAATCGAGCGCCTGGGCGGCCCGCTCCAGGGATTCCAGCGTGATCCTGCCGGAGACTTCCGCCTTTTCGATATCGAAGGCGCGGGACTGGGTGACACCGATCTGCCTGCCGAGCTGCGCCGTGGTCATACCGAGCGCCTCGCGGATTGCCCGGACCCACCCTTTGGGTGGGCGCGTGAAACTGTCTAAATTTCTGATTATATTCAATCGTTTATCGAGGTTCTTACGGGCGACGGCCCGTTCCGCGGCACGCATATTATCGCCTATATACGATTAAATAGTTTGTAATTTATAGCTTATAGTCAATAAGATGTCTATATAATTATAGCCTATAGGTGATAATCAGTAAGTTGGAGTATCGGCTGGGGAGATGACCGCATGCAACATCACTTTCAAAGGTGGATCGATTTTGCTTGTCATCCCGACCCTCTCTCCATTAATAACGCAATTCGCCAACCATAATGTCGCGATAATCCGGCTCATCCATTCTCGATTCCGGGACAGGGCCGGCAATTCAGGAGGTTTGAAATAAAACAGGTCGCAGTAATAACCGGCGCCGCAGAGGGCCTCGGCAAAGCGTTCTCTACCCGATTCGCGGAAGCGGGCTATCAAGTAGTGGCAGCAGATATCAACGATGTGGCGGGCGATGCGCTGGTCAGCGAACTGACTGCGCAGAATGCCAAAGCGGTCTACCGTCACTGCGATATGCGCTTCAACCCATCAGCGGCCTCCGGCGCGACCGGGATGCGATGTTCGAAACGCGCCAGGCCCTCGGCGTAGTGGTAGGCGTTGTGTATGGGTTCAGTGATATTGAGCTCAACCCGCCGCTGCCACTGGCGGGTGCGGGCGCGCTGCTCGGGAGTGCGGCCGACCAGTGCCGGCTCTGGATGCAACTCTTCCAGGTATTCCATGATCGCCACCGCTTCGGCGATGCAGCTGCCATCGTCCAGCAGCAGCGCCGGCACCTGTCCGGCAGGGTTGCATGCGAGGTAGGCCGCCTGCCGGTTCTCACCTGCGAACACATCGACCTGGCACGACGGCAGCACCAGATGCTTCTCAGCGAGGAACATTCTGAGGCAGCGCGGCGCGGGGCTGAGGGCATCGTAGAGTAACATCGTGACAACCTGCATCGAATAAGGCGGAGTTGTCCGTGCAGTATAAACCACGACGTCTACCAGCCGCCGCGCCCACCCATGCCAGGACGTCGACATGGCGCAGCGGCAGCGATGATTCCTATGGTCGAAGCAAGCGAAAAAATATGCGTCCCTCGCTACATTATGATTTCCCGCCAGATACGCTGTATTCTCTGCCGAGGACAGGGTGAAGGACATGGTCAGGAGTACAGCGTTATCGCAAGTGTCATTACTGCTTGTCGGCGCCGGCGCCTGCTGGGCGCAAACGCCTGCCTTCGACCGTCCGGGAATCGGCTTTTCCGCAACGACCCTGCCAGCCGACACCTTTGCCTGGGAATAGGGCCTTGCGGATGTGGAGCAGTCAAAAGACGCAGGCGTGGAGCAGACGCTGTACAGTGCCCAGACCCTGTTGCGCGCCGGCCTCACGCAGCGCCTGGAGTTGCAGCTCGAAGTCGCCGTCTACAACCACCTTGATATCAGCGGCGAGGAGTCGACCAGCTACTCGGGCATCGGCGATACCGGCCTGGCACTCAAGTACGCGCTGCCCTCTCCGGTGGACGGACTGGACTGGACGTTGCGAGGCGGGGCGACTGCCGACACTGCAGATGAACCCTTCACACTCGACGACACGCTGTATTTCCTCGGCACCTCTCTCGAGTGGCCCCTCAGCGACACACAATCTTTATCCTTCTACCTCAATGTGAGCGAGACCGACGGTGAAACCATGGTCGCGGTGTCCCCCGGCTACAACTTCTCACTCACCGATACCGTCGCTGCGTATGTGGAACTGGGCTATACGCGGTTTGAGAATGACGGGGAGAACGACGACGTGGTCGGCGGCGCCGGCGTAACCTGGATGGTGACAGACGTCGTTCAGCTGGATGTGTACGCGGATGCGGGCCTCACCGACGACAGCACCGATCTGCTGGCGGGTTTCGGTGTGTCCCTGTTTATCGATTGACACTTGTTGCAGCGACGCTGGAAAGACGCACACCCGGTCGCCCTTCCCGCGTCCGACTACTCGCGCAGCGCCCGGCCCCTGGTCTCCGGCGCGAGAATCGCCGTCACCACACCGACGATGAACACCGCGCACATCACCATGGCGGAATAGCGCAGCGGCAGCGGCGATTCATACGCAGCGAACACCCGCGTCGTCAACATGGCAGAGAGAAAACTCCCTGCCGCCGCGGCGAAGCGGCCGAGGTTGTAGGCGAAGGACACACCCGTACCGCGCACTTTGCCGGAGAAAAGCTCCGGCAGGTAGATCGAGAAACCCGCGAACACACTGAACTGCGCAATACCCATCAGCGACATCATCCAGTATGCATCGAACGGCGTCGCCATGCGGTAATAGACAAAGAGCGTGACCAGCAACGCCGAGGAAAAGCCCAGGATGAACGCCGGGCGCCGCCCCCAGTTGGCCGCGATGTACGTAAAGATGAACATGCCGGTGGCGGCGCCGATCATCTGCAACAGATACGCCCAGTTCTTGGCGCTGGCGACGTGCGCAGCGACTTCCTCCGCCGGAAACTTCGCCGTGTAGTAGCTGGTAAAAATCGCGTGCTGCAGATCAACCGCATACTCGCCAATGCCCCACAGGCCGACCACGCCGGAAACGGCGAGCAGGGAACCGATGAGAAGCCCGCGGCGGTCTTCGCGACTGCCGAACAACTGTCCATAGGAACCGAACCAGCTTTTTGGTAGCGCATTGCTCGCTTTGAGCCGCTGCCACGGCTCTGGCTCTTTCAGGAAAATGCCGGAGACGACGGCCAGCACCGCCGGAATCGCACCGACGGCAAACAGCCAGCGCCAGCTGTCGTGCGCCGAGATAACGCCTTCGGCGGCGAGCCGGTCGACGCCCATCTTGGTGAACGCCGCGCCAATGTTGCCTACGGTCGAGAGCACCTGCAGCAGTGCGAGCATGGCAAGCCGCGCGGCAGTGGAGGCAGTGTCCGTGATCAGTGCCACGGCGAGCCCGAACACCCCGCCGATGCCGACGCCGGTCAGGAAGCGCAGAACCAGAAACTGCTGCTCGTCCGTGCAGATCGCGGTAAGGCCAGTGCCTATCGAATAAACGAGGATGGAGATCGTCAGCAGGCGCGCACGGCCGAAGCGGTCACCCAATGCACCGAATGCCAGGCCGCCGATACCCCAACCAATAAGAAACACAGCCGTCACGATCTTGGCGAACGCCTGGATTTCAAGCGCAGGCGAGCCATCCATCAGGTCGGTGAGCGCCGGTACCCGAGCGAGTGAAAAGAGGCGTTGATCGAGATTGTCGAACAGCCAGGCGCTGCCCGCGACCGTGAAGACGAACCACTGGTACGGTGTCACGCCGCGCCACCACGGGGCGTTGGGCGCGCTGCCAGTGTCAGCCGGTGTGCTCATTCTCCCTCCTGTTCGCAGGGGGCACTCTGGCATCGCCTGCAGTTTCTGTCGCGTCCCGTCCAGCTTGCTTGGTCAGGCCGGTAAACACAAGGTACCATACCGGTCGAATGGGTCCTGGACAAAACCACCGCGTGCACGAAGCCAGTCTGTGCACCGCACAGCAGTACAACCTTGACCGGATAACAGCAGGAGAACGCTTGATGACCATGCAGCGACGCACCTTTCTCAAGCGCAGCGCAGTACTCGCCGCCACCGTAGCCAGTGCCCGCGCAGTACACGCAACCGGCGCGCGCGGCCTGTCGCAGGCAGACTATGCAAAGCTCGACGCCGTCGCCTTGGCCGAACTGATCCGCAGCAAACAAATCAGCGCCATGGATGCCATAGAAGCGGCCATCGCACGTGCCGAGCAGGTCAACCCGGTCATCAATGCGATCGTGCTGCCGTACTACGACCTGGCGCGCACCGCCGCACGCAGCACACTACCCGCCGGCCCGCTGCACGGCGTGCCCATGCTGCTGAAGGACCTCGGCACCGCGATGCAGGGCACCCTTACCACCGAAGGTTCGCGCTTCTTCCGCGATGGTCCGGTGGCCGATCACGACAGCACGCTCGTGCAGCGCTACCGCGCGGCGGGCCTGAATATCTTCGGCAAGTCCGCGAGCCCCGAGTTCGGCGGCACGGCGACGACGGAATCGCTGCTGTGGGGAAAAACACGCAACCCCTGGAACACCCGCTACAGCAGCGGCGGCTCCTCCGGCGGGGCGGCGGCAGCCGTAGCCGCAGGCATCCTGCCGGCTGCGCACGCCACAGACGGCGGTGGCTCTATTCGCATTCCGGCATCGCACTGCGGGCTGTTCGGCCTCAAGCCGAGCCGCGGTCGCATCCCGCGCGGTCCGGACGCCGTCGAGGGCTGGATGGGCCTGTCGATGGCGCACGCCATCACCCGCTCGGTGCGCGATTCGGCGCTGCTATTGGATATCAGCGCCGGCCCGGAAGCGGGCAGCCGCGTGATTCCCGCTGCACCCACCGGCGGTTTTCTCGCCGCGCTCACCACACCACTGCCGCCACTGCGCATCGCGCTGGTGGAAGCCAACCCGTTTGGCCAGCCGATCGATCCACAATGCACTGCCGCCATGGCGACAACAGCCAAACTGTGCGAACAGCTCGGCCACCGTGTCGAGCCGGCGAAACTCGCGCTGCCAGTCGAAGCCATGATGACTGCGCTGGGCGTGCTGACGGGCACCGGCACACTGGCACTGATTCGCGAACGCGAGCGCACCCTGGGTCGCGCCGCCACCCAGCACGATCTGGAGCCGATCACCTGGCACAACTACCAGAACGCACAGCAATACACCGCAGAGCAACTGTACGCCGCGCGGAGCACGGCCGATCACGTCGGCCGGCTACTGGATGAGATGCTGACGCGCTACGACATGATTCTCTCTCCGGTCACTGCCGGACCACCGCCGCTGCTGGGCGCACTATCGCTGGACCAGCCCTACGAGGATTTTATGAAGAACGCAATGGTCGCATCGTGCTTCACCGCGATGTACAACGAAGCAGGGCTTCCGGCAATGTCCGTCCCCTTGCACTGGACGCAGACGGAAAACCTGCCGGTCGGCAGCATGTTCGCCGGCCGCTTCGGCGCGGAAGCCAGCCTGCTGCAACTCGCGGCGCAGCTGGAGCAGGCCGCACCTTGGTACGAGCGGCGGCCAATCCTGGCTTGAAGGAAGAGGGCCTGAACTGATGCTGGACTGGATGAAGAGCGCCAGAACGCTGGCCGAAGATCCGCTCGCCGGCTTTGATCCGGAGGCGGTCACCGTCTCCGACACGGTCGACATCGCCGCGCCGGCAAGCGTGGTGTGGCAGGTACTGTGCGACCTGCCGCGCTACAGCGAGTGGAATCCATTTTGCGTGCGGGCGGTATCAACGCTGGCCATGGGCGCCGCCGTCGACATGATGCTCGTCAACTATGCGGTGCCGGGCAGCCTCGTACCAAATTGCGAATACGTCTGCGCGTTTGAGCCAGAGCGCCTGCTCTCCTGGGAGATGAGGTACAGCGACGCATGGCCGTATGCCGCGCGACGCGACCAGATCATCGAACCCACCGGGCCATACGGTTGCCGCTATCACTCGACCGACGCCTTTCTCGGGCGCAACGGCATCCATGTGTTCCGCTTTGCGGGCCCGTGGGTGAAGCGCGCCTTCGATGACAGCGCCCGGGCGCTGAAGGCGCGCGCGGAAGCCATCCATGCCGCCGGTGCCTGAACCGCTCGATGCGCTGATGCAGCGGCTGGCAGCGCTCGAGGATCGCGAGGCAATCCGCAACCTGATCGCGAGCTACGGCCCTGCGGCCGACCGCGGTGACGCTGAGGCGGTGGCCCGGCTCTGGACCGAGGATGGCCGCTACGATGTGGGCGGCATGGGGATCGCCACGGGCCACAAAGCGATCGCCGACCTCATCACCGGCCCGACCCACCAGGCGCTGCTGGCAGCCGGTTGCGCACACCTGCTGGGGCCTGTGGAGATTGCCCTTGACGGCGAGTGCGCGACCGCAATCGGGCACAGCCTGGTGTTGCGCAACGCGGGCACGGCGTTCGAAATCCTGCGCGCCTCGGCCAATCGCTGGCAGCTCGAAAAACGCCAGGGCCGCTGGGAGGTGGTACTTAGGGTCAATCGCGTGCTCGATGGCGGCGATGCGGCGCGGGCGATCCTCGCCCCGCTACCGGCGGGAGGGAAATAAATGGAAACGATCCGCACAGACTTCAAGGGGCGCTACGGTCCCTGCGCGTTGATCCTCGGCGGCTCCGAAGGCATTGGCGAAGCGTTCGCGCGGCAGCTGGCCGCTAACGGATTGGACCTCATACTGGTGGCGCGCACTGCCGATCGACTGGAGGCCACCGCCGCCGGCATCCGCGCCAACTGGCCTGTGCTGGTGCAAACCCTCGCGATAGACCTGTCCAGCACCGATGCCGCTGATCACGTGCACAACGCGATCGGCGCAGTCGAGATCGGGCTGGTGATCTGCAATGCCGGCGCCACCCACGGCGCAGGGCTGTTTCTGGACCAGCCCGCGGCACACGCCGCCGCGCTGCTGCAACTCAATTGCCTCACCCCGCTGCACCTGCTACACGCGCTGCTGGGGCCGATGCGTGAGCGCCGGCGCGGCGGCGCGATCCTGGTGTCCTCGACCTCCGGGCTTGCGGGCAGCGGGCTCACCGCTGCGTACGCGGCGAGCAAGGCCTTCGTACTGTCGTTTGCCGAGGGCCTGCACACTGAGCTCGCCGGTGCGGGCGTCGACATCCTGTGTGCCGTCGCCGGCCTCACCGACACGCCGGCCATGGTGCGCTCTGGCCTGCGTATCGACGGCCAGCAGGTGTATACACCAATGGCGTCGCAGCAGGTTGCGGAAGAAGCGCTCGCGGCACTCGGCCGCCAGCCGGTATGGTATGCGGTCGGCGACGCGGCGGCAGCCGCCATGCGGGCGCTGCCGCGCGACGCGTTGAGTCGGCAGATGACTGCAGGTGCGGCGCTCCTTTACGGGTTAACGGAGCCGGGCGAGAGCGATGCGACGTAAACCCGTCCGGTGTCGTCACCGAATGCACCGGCACGATTTTGTCAAATCGCCGGCTCACCCTGCTACACTGCCTGTGTCGCGGAGTGCGTGACGTCCATTCAATCATCGGCTAAACGGAGCAGGTCATCATGGGGAGTTTCTGGCAGACGTTCTTACTGATTTTTGAAGCCTTTATTTTTGTCGCCTACCTGATTGTCCTGTTCCACATCATGACGGACCTGTTCCGCAATCACGCCATCAACGGGTTTTTCAAAGTCTGCTGGGTTCTCAGCCTGATATTCATTCCCCTCACCGCGCTCCTCTACCTGCTCGTCCACCACCGGGGTATGGCGGAGCGCCAGAAAGAGGCAGTGGCGCGCATGAAGGCAAATACCGACAACTACATTCGCGAGATCGCCGGCAAATCTCCGGCGGAACAGATCAGTGACGCCAAAGTCTTGCTCGATGCCGGCACCATTACGGCAGCGGAGTTTGCGCAACTCAAAGCCAAGGCACTGGCCTGATCCTTTCCCAAGAGGAGGAAATCATGTGAGATCGCACACTGTCGTACTGGCACTACTGGCGGTGCTGTGCAGTCCGCTGGCGCAGGCTGCGGACTGGCTCATCGATGTGCGCACACCGCAGGAGGTGGCACAGGGCAAGGTCGATGGCGCCATCAACATCGAATACCAGGACATTGTCGCGGGTGTGCGGCTGCTTGATGTGCAGCAGGACGATACGATCTATCTCTACTGCCGCTCCGGCCGTCGCGCCGGGGCAGCGCTGGAGTCACTGCAGGCAGCCGGCTTCCCAAAGGTAATCAATCTCGGCTCGCAGCAACAGGCAACGGCGTGGCAGCACGACCGCACGCAGCCGCCGACTCTGGCGCACGTTCACTGAGTCGGCCAGGATCACAGCTTGAGCTGCGCGGTTAGCCAGAACTTTTCCGTGTCCTGATACGCAGCGCTGTCACCGTTGAAGTTGGCGTACTTTGCCTGCAATGTCAGGTAGCTCAATACCTGCCAGGTAGCGACCAGATCCAGTTCCGAACCCCAGTCCTCGCTGCCGGATTCCGCCTGGAAATCGTGATACACCGCGCCGAGCGCCACCGGACCAAGTTTTCCGCTGACGTCGACGTATGCGTCCTCGATGCCGGCGGCGGGTGTTACCAGAAACTTGTCGGCCCAGCCCTGGAATTTATGCAGCGTCGCGTAGGGCGTCTGGAAACCGACGTTGTTGTCGGAAGCCAGCACCTCATACGCGCCCTTGATGGTGACGCCGGCGACCGTGACGCCCAGCTCCGCCATGTAGTAATCGGCATCATAATGCAGTGCACTGTCGCCGCCATCCGACTGACCCGCATAGCTCGCGGCCAGCGTCACGGTGTCCAGCAGCTTCCCGCTGTACTCCACACCGTAAGTGTCATTCGACAGGTTGTTGGTTTTGGCGGCAGGAAAGCCCTCCTGTGCATCCACATCGATGAGGTAGCCAAATCCGGCGACCTTGTGATTTGCGGTGATCGTGTAATCCGCTCGCAGGAAATAGTTGTCGCCCTTCAGGTCAGCAGGGAAAGCACCGTCATCCGGGCCGTAAATGCGATGTACCTTGTCGACATAGCTCAGGTCCACGGCCAGTCCGGTCAACGGTGTCACGATGTTGCGAAAACCGTCAAAGGTCTGTTCGTTCTGGCGCCAGCCGACGCCACCGACAAAGCGTTCATTGCCCAGCAGGATGCGCTGGCGGCCGAGTTTGGATGCAATGAGGCTGTTCTTGTACTGCAACCAGGCCTGGTTCAGGCCCGTACCTTCGGGATCGGCGATCACCGGGTACCCGGTTTTGCCGTTCTCGGTCGAGTTATAGTCTTCCGGGCCGACGTTTGACACATTGTCCGCTTCCAGTTGTCCGGAGAAACCCTGCAAGGTCGCCGTGGTCAATGTCAGGCGCGAACGCAATGTGCCGCCTTTGGCATTCTCGGCGAAGCCGCGCTCCTCCACCGTTTCATAACGGTAGCGGAAGTCCACTGCGGCGGTGCCTTCGGAGATTAGTTCGGAAAATTTTGTCACGGTCTTCTCCGGCGGCGTTGTCCCCTGCGCCACTGCCTGCCCGACTGCAGCCAGCAGCAACGCTGCACTCGATATCTGAATCAAAAACTGTTGCATTGTCGTTCCATCCCAGAATTTTTTCTCGGCGTTCTCGCGGGCGCGGTCAGATCACATACAGATCGCCGCTGGCCCTCACCGTGATATCGCTGATCGACACGCCCCAGGGTTGGTCGATGATATACAGGATTTGATCCGCCAGTTCTTCCGGCGCCAGCGCGAAGTATTCGATGCTGTCCTGGTCTGTCCAAGCCTGCGGGGCGCGGCCTTCCATGATGGCGCTGAAGCGCTCGAAGAACACACTGTTGTTCACGCCGACGATACCGCTGCCGGCATCGAAATTCACAACGCCGCTGCTGATGCCGGTGCTGGGAATGCCGGTGGGACGCACCGTGCTGACTTTGATCCTGCCCTGCGATTCCTGCCGCAGCGCCTCCGACATGAAGCTGACCGCCGCCTTGGTGGCGCCGTACACCGCGGCACCCTGCACGGGATAATTGCCGTAGATCGAGGATAGGTTGACGATGTGGCCCGCGCCCTGCGCGATCATCTGGTCGTACACCGCGCAGATACCGTTGAGCACACCCTTGAAGTTGATATCGATGCAGCGGCTCCAGGCTTGCGCTGCCTGCGCGTGATCGGCAAAGTAGGCGAGCGGCATGACGCCCGCGTTATTCACCAGTACATCGACCCGGCTGAATTTGTCTACGGCGGCCTGCACCAGGGCGGACATATCCGCCGCGCTGGTGACATCGGCGCGCAAGCCGATCCCCTCCCCGCCCGCTGCGGTGATCATCCCGGCAGTGTTCAGCACTTCGACTTCGTTGACATCCGCGCCGACGATACGTGCGCCACGCGCCGCTGCCTTGCAGGCGACCAGTCGTCCGAAACCGCTGCCAGTGCCCGTGATAACGATGACTTTATCTTTGAGATGGTTCATGCCTGTCCCCGCTGTCGTGGCGCAGGCATGGTAACGCAGTTTTTCGCTGCGCGCCGGTGCAGCAGCCGACGACATCGCACTCGAACGGGCGTTCTGCCCATCGTCAGCCCAGATAGGCCTGGCCGCCATCCAGGCCAATACTCTGGCCGTTGACATACGCCGAGGCATCCGAGCACAACATGGCGACGAAGCGGCCGATATCCTCCTCGCATTCGCCCACGCGCCGCTGCGGTATGCCAGCCACGAAGGCTGCGGCCTCCTCGGGGCGGTTCTCCATCCACCACGCCAGTCCGGGCGACTTGGCGTGGGGCAAGATCACATTGGTGCGAATACCTTCGGCGCCCCACTCGCAGGCGGCGGCGCGGGTCAGCGAGCGAATCGCTTCCTTGGTCGCCGCATAGGCGCCGTAGCCCGTCATATCCCAGCGTTTGCCGGCGGAGCTCGCAAGGTTGACGATACAGCCGCCGCCCTGCAGGTGGGGGCGACAGAGTTTCATGAGGCGGAACGTCGCCAGCGGACCGGACTCCCAGCCGGCGGCAAAGCGTTCCTCCGTCACCTCATCCAGCGTCCCGAGCGGCACTTCCTGCGCGTTGTTGACCAGGATCTGCAAGCCGCCGAAGTGCTGCAGCACGGCGGCCACGCACTGCTCCAGCGAAGTGAGTGATTTGACGTCGCAGACGATCGGCAGGGCCGTGCCGCCACGCTGCCGGATGAGATCGCAGGTTGTCTCCAGTTTCGCCAGCGTGCGGCCGGTCACCGCGACGCGGGCGCCTTCGGCCGCCAGCGCCAATGCGATACCCTGGCCGACCCCCTGCCCCGCGCCCGTTACCAGGGCAACCTTACCTTGCAACAACATCACCGCTACTCCTCAGGAATTGATGTACGGCGGCAAACCTCACCGCCTGCCATAGTATGCACGCCCGGTTCCCCGAAAACAAAAAAGCCGCACCCTGTTCGGGTGCGGCTCGAGGAGCCGACGCTGGCGTTGCGAGCGCGGGAAGCCCTAGTACTCGTACGCCACTTCGATGCCGTAGGTGCGCGGATCGCCGTAGTTCTCGCTGATCATCCCGACGCTCGTACCGAAGTTGATCGAGTAGACCGGGTAGTCCGCGTCCGTCAGGTTCTTGCCCCACAGGGTGAAGCGCATCCTGCCGTCGCCCACCGCGACCTCCTCGAGGCTGAGGCGTGCATCGATCAAGGTGCGCGAATCCATGCCTTGGAAGGGATGCACTACCGGATAGCCCGGGGGAGCAGCCAGCCTCGCATTGGGCACGACAACCTCCTGCCAGACGCTCGCTTCATACCAGTCATCCTGCCAATTGAGATTGACGTATCCGGTGATTTCGCCGATGGACGTGCGCGCGAAGACATAGTCGGCGTACAGGTTCACCTGGTTGTCGGGCGACGAGGCGCGCTCGGCGTAATCCTTGCCCTGGTAGCAGGTCTGCGGCACCACATTGATGCTGCACACACCCGGGAACTCGTCGAAATCGCCGTGAATATAGGAGTAGCTCAAGCCCAGGACCAGGTCATCGATTGGCGCGACCAGCACCTCCAGTTCCCCACCCCAGCGCTCCGCCTTACCGGCGTTGGTGGTCAGGCTGGAGGGGACGTTCGTAGAGGTATCGATCAGGCTGACCTGCAGGTCGTCGTAGGTGTAGGTGTACAGCGCGGCGTTGACGCGCAGGCGGCTGTCCCACCACTCGCTCTTCGCACCGATTTCATACTGATCCATGGTCTCCTCTTCAAAAGGAGCGCTATTGAAGGACTCACCATTGAAGCCGCCACTGCGGTAACCGTTGCCGTAGCGCAGGTAGGTGTTGAGGTCAGGGGTTGCCTGGAAGGCCACGGTGAAGTTCCCGCTCACATTATCGAACGACTTGTTGTTGCTGGCATCCGCAGGGGGAACCGGTGGTGTCAGAGCACCGATCTGCGCATCATTGTGCCAGTCGATATCCTTGTCTTCCTCCGTATAGCGCAGGCCCGCGGTGAACGACAGGCGATCTTCCAGCCAACCGGGTGTCCAGGTGGTCTGGCCGTAGGCCGCCCAGGCTTCGGTAGTAAGCTTGTATTTGGTCTCCCCGATGGGTGCGAGCGGCACCACCGCAAGCGAAGTGCGTTTGTACTTGGCGTCGTCGTCAAAGTAGTACAGGCCGCCGACATACTCGAACTGGTCGGTGGAACCGATGATCTGGAGCTCCTGCGAGAACTGATCATATTCCGACTCGGAATTCTGCGAGATGTGCATCCCGCTGCCCAGCCGGTCGAGTTCATCCCAGAACTGGTCCAGCGGAATCACCGGGAGATTCAGGTCCACGCCACCGGTTGCACCGTAGATCTGCCCGAGGGTCAGATGCGCCAGATCGTTCCAGGCGCCGATGCCGTTGGCATCGAGACGGCTGTCGATATCGTCGATATCCCCGTGCACGTTGGTAGTGCTATCGCGGTAGCCGGTGATCGACTTGAAGGTGATGTCGCCCTTGTCCCAGGCCAGCGTCAGGCCGTGCCCGCCGCCCTGCACATCCGAATCTGGCGTGACATCGGTTCCGCCTTCATTGCGCCGCCCTTCACCGGCGGCGATCGCACCTTCGTAGGCGCCGATCGTCTCTTGCAGCGAGGGAATCCAGCGCTGGCTGATGCGCGGGTCGGTGCCGGGTGTCGCCGCCCAGCCCTGTGCCTGTGCCAGCGTGCCCTTCAGCGCGGCGACGCGGTCTGCGTTGGCGCCGGTGGCGGTGACTAGCGGGTTGAAGCCCACGATAGCATCCAGGTTGTTGTTTTCGTCGAGCTGGCCGCCGTCGTAGGCGTAATCGGCGCGCAGATCCTCGGTGATATCCCAGGCCAGACCGACACGCCAGGCCTGGCGGTCAAGATTGTTGAAGTCATCGCCCGTCGCGATGTTGTCATAAAAGCCGTCACGATCGCGCGTCTGCACGCCGAAATTGGCGGCCAGTTGCCCCATGCCCTCGCCGACCTTACCGATCGAGGGTGTGTCGACGTTGAGCTGGGCGCCGTAGTAATTGTGATTGCCGGCCGTGCCGATGGCGCGCACGCCGAACTCGCCACTGGGCTTGCGCATGATGTAGTTCACCGCGCCACCCGTGGAGTTGCGGCCGTAAAGGGTGCCCTGCGGCCCGCGCAGCACCTCGATGCGCTCCATTTCAGCCACGTCGAGGGAGACGCCGGTCATCTTGCCGACGTAGACGCCATCCAGATAGACGGCCACCGCCGGGTCATTGGAAAGGTTCGAGGGAGAACCGCCCGAGACACCGCGGATCGAAACCGAGGTATTGGCCCGGCTGCCCGGTGCGGTAAAGCCGCCGAGGCCTGGAATCTGACCCAGCAGGTCCGATACGTTGGCGAGGCCGCGCTGCTGGATGTCCTTCTCGTTAAAGGCAGTGATGGAGATCGGCACGTCCTGGTTGCTCTGTACCCGTTTCTCCGCCGTGACGATGATTTCCTCCAGGCCCGTGCTGTTGGGGGCCGGGGTCTGCGCCTGTGCCGACAGCACGCTGGACAGGGTCAGCGCTGAAATCGCCAGCGCCAATGGATGTACCGACGAATTATTCCGTAATGACATAGCCTTCTCTCTCCCGTGTGACTTATTTGAATGTGTATGAATGGGGGCTCGGTAGCGCATTGGCTGTCTCCTGGTTTCTTAGTATTCGCCCATCTTCGATTCAGGCCTGCCCGCAGGTAGCCCTGCCCCGGCCTCTCCCGACTTATGCGGCGAGACAACAGGCCAAGCATGCTTGGCCGGAGTGTCTCTGGACACAGCAAAGTAGACCAGATTCGTGTACAAATCGCGTCACGGCAGCCATGCCGCAACAGTGGGTGTCGCCCGACTCTACACGAGGCGCAATCGCTTCTACAACCAACCGACAACCGATGTCTATAAAAATGGCGAAAATAGTCCTGTGAGAATCGCCGGCGCTGTCTAGGATGGGATGACCCTCCCGACCCAAGGCGGACCCCATGCCAGAACGCTTTCCCCACCTGCTGTCACCCGGTCGTATCGGCGGCATGGCGCTGCGCAACCGGCTCGCACTGGCGGCCATGGGCACGAACTTCGCCTCGCCGGACGGCCACTGCACCGAGCGCCTGATCGCCTACTATGAGGCGCGCGCCAAAGGCGGCGCTGGCCTGCTGGTGCTGGAAACCTCCGCCGCCTTCTGGCCGAACGGTGCCAGCATGCCGAACACCATCGGCTTTTCCGATGACCGTTTTCTCCCCGGGCTCACCGAACTGACCCGCCGCGTACACCAGCACGGCGCCAGGATCGTGGCGCAGCTCAACCACAGCGGGAAAATTGCCCAGGAGGATACCGCCGCCGGGCGGCCTATCCCCCTGGCGTCGCTCGTCAAGCCCTCGCGCAGCGACATGATGGACCTGCTGACCAGTGAGGAGGTGGCGAACTTCATCAAGGTCGCGGGGCCGGGCGGGAAGGGCCCTGAATTCTACGTCATGACACCCGAGCAGATCGCCGACACGAGCCGCGGTTTTGCAGCGGCTGCGGCGCGAGCGCGCGCGGCGGGCTTTGACGGCGTGGAACTGCACGCCGGGCACGGTTACCTGCTGGCGAATTTTCTCTCGCCCTACACCAACCGGCGCACCGACGCGTACGGGGGCACGACCGAAAACCGCGCCCGCTTCCTGCTGGAAACCATCACTGCGGTACGGGCGGCTACCGCGCCAGATTTCCCCATCGTGGTACGCCTCGACGCGCATGAATATCGCATCGAGGGCGGCATCCGGCTGCCGGACTGTGTCGAGACTGCGCGCCTCTGCGAGCGCGCCGGCGCGGATGCCATCGACGTCAGCGCCTACGGCAACGTCGCCCATTCCATCGCGTTTACCGAAGCGCCACTGGTGCACGAGCCGGGCGGTTTTCTGGAGTATGCCAGGGCGGTGAAGCAGGCGGTCACCATTCCGGTCATCGCGGTGGGCCGGATCGAACCTCACGTGGGCGAACTCGGTATCGCCTCCGGCCACTTCGATTTCGTGGCGATGGGCAGGAAACTGCTGGCGGACCCGGACCTGCCGAACAAGCTGGCACAGGGCCGGGAAGCCGCCATTACGCCCTGCATTTACTGCTACACCTGTGTCAGCCAGATTTTCATCAACCACCCCGTGCGCTGCGCCGCGAACCATACCACTGGCCGGGAATACGAGGGGGACATCCTGGCGCGCACCGGCGCGCCCAAAAAAATACTGGTGATCGGCGGCGGCCCCGGCGGCATGGAATGCGCGCGGCTGCTGGCGGCGAAGGGCCACCACGTCAGCCTGTGGGAAAAAGAAGCGGACTTGGGCGGCACCGCCAGGATCGCCGGGCTGGCGTACGAACCCAATGAGCGCCTGGTGCACTACCTGGCTGCAGCCGTGCGCGCCCTGCCTATCGCGCTCCGGCTCGGCACGCTCGGCACACCGGAACGCATCGCCGCGCTGGCACCCGACCATGTGATCCTCGCCACCGGCGCCAAACGCATCGCCCCGCCGATTCCCGGCAGCGAGCAGCGGCATGTGTTCGACGGCGAGCAACTGCGCGGCCTGTTGTTCGGCACTCATCAGGAGGCGATCGCGAAACTCTCGCCACTGCAACGGCTGCTGCTGCGCGCAGGTCGCCTGAGCCAGGTTCTACGGCACATCGGCCTGCTGCGTGTGCTCAGCAAAGTGTGGATGCCGATTGCCGGCGAGGTCGTCATCATCGGCGGCGGCCTGGTGGGACTGGAACTGGCGGAGTACCTGGTGGAGCGCCGGCGCAAGGTCACCGTGCTCGAACCCGGCCCGACACTCGGGGCGGAACTCGCTCTCGTGCGCAGGGCCAGGGTTATCCACCAGTTGCAGGCGCACGGCGCCGTGCTGCACAAATCGGTGGCGGATATCGCCATCGGCGCGCGCACTGTCCGCTTTGCCGTGGCCGGGGAAGCTCTCGAACAGGCCTGCGGACAGGTCATCATCGCGATGGGAGCACAGCCCGACGACAGTTTGTTGCGCCAGCTTGCCGCCAGTGGCGCGCAGGTGCACCAGATAGGCGACTGCCGCAGGATCGGCTATATCGAAGGCGCGATCCTCGATGCCCGCGAGCTGGTGCAGCGCCTGGAAACGGCGGTGTAAGCCGGGCCAATGCAGGCGCAACTTTCGAGCCGGCGCGGGGCACACGCCCGCCGGACAAGACGCCAATCAGCCGCCGAGTGCGCGCACGCGATCCCGGTAGGCCTTCGGCGTATGGCCGGTCCAGCTCTTGAACGAGCGCACGAAGGAACTGGGCTCGGTAAAACCCAGTAACTCCGCCAAATCCGCCACACGCGCGTCTTCATTCAGCAGCTTGTCGATGGCCACTTGGCAGCGCACTTCGTCCTTGATCGCCTGATAGCTGGTTTCCTCGGCGAGCAGCCGGCGCCGCAGGCTGGATTCCGACATATACAGCATTCCGGCGATCGCGGCGAAGGAGGGCATGCCGTCCTGCAGATCGATATGAAGCAGGGACCTGATCGCGGCGCTAGTGCTGGCCGGCACCCGGTCCATCGTCATCAGGTGGTACACCGAATTGCCGAGAAAATCGGCCAGCGATTCCTGCGTGTGCACCACACGGCGTTCCAGCAGGCTGCGATCGAAACTGCAGGTGTTTTCACCGGCGTCGAAATGCACGGGCCCGCCAATGGTGCGCACGAGGCTGTCGTGGTAACCCTGGTTCACGAACGGGGCATCGATACGCAGTTCCGCTGACGTCAGCGACTGCCCGATCAGCCATCCGCACAGCCCATGCCAGACGATGAGTCCCGAGGCACGCGCCGCCGCTGGCCCCGAACTCACCCGGTCCCAGTCCTCAGGGATCATCACTGCGGCGCTCTCCCGCAGGTCGATCTCGTAGCTGAGCCTGACCCGCTCCGGCGAGGTATCCGCGAGCAGTCGCATGCGATAGCCGTGCAGCGGATACAACAGTGTGTTCCAGCGTTCCGCGAGCATCAGCGCATCCTGCAGCGTCCGGCCGGTGATCATGCAGTGGCACATCAGCTCGAAGGCTTCGCCGCCGAGGCCCGCCGCCCACGGCAGGCCGGGCTTGAGAGCCTGCATCGACTCCGCTGCCGCCTTGTACAAGCGCGCGTAGTGCATGGCGGGCAGCGGCTGGTTGGGCGAAAGCGCTGCGATGCGATCGGCATTCAGGTCAACCGCAGTCGCAAGTGCACTCGAATCGATGCCAATTCGCGCGAGGTAGTCGAGCAGGCGCTGGAATTTTTTCGCAGCTACGGTGATTTCGGTCATCGACAAAGCAACCGTGCGAATTGCCTCGCAGCACAGTGGGATCAGTCAGGGGACTGTAGCACAGAACCCGCACCGCCCTTCACCGCCATCTCGAAGCTGTACCGGATATGGTCGGCATGGCCGCTGGGCACCGGCGCCAGAATCAGCGGCTCGCTACGGTCGCTGATCGCCGTCATCTGCCGGGCAACCTCCTCGATCGTCCACTGTGGCCGGTACACACCGCGCGTTTCCACCACGTAGGCCTTGGCGACGCGTCCTGCGATCGAGGTGAGCAACTCGCCGGTGATGGAACAGGAGTCATGCGCGAGCCAGGCGACGGCCGGTGCGACCAGTTCCGGTGACATCGGCGGATAGGCGCTGGTATCGCGCCCCTCGGCCATGCGCGTGACGGCGGCGGGCACGATCGCGTTGCACTTTACGCCCTCGGCGGCGCCTTCCAGCGCAACGACATGAGAGAGCCCGATCAGGCCGGCTTTCGCCGCGCTGTAATTGGCCTGGTTGTAACTGCCGTACAGCCCGCCGATGGACGACGTCAACACGATGCGGCCGTAACCGGCTGTGCACATCAGGGGAAACGCCGGCCGCACGACATGGAAGGCCCCGCGCAAGTGCACGTCTAACACAGTATCGAAATCTTCCTGGCTCATTTCTTTCAGGGAGGCGCCGCGCACTGTACCGGCGTTGTGGATCAGGATGTCGATGCGCCGGTAACTGTCCAGCGCCGCATCGATGATGGCCTTGCCGCCTGCCGGCGTCGCCACCGATTCCGTGCACGCAACGGCCTCGCCGCCCGCGGCCCGGATCTCGCGCACCACGTCATCCGCTGGGCCCGCGTCGCCATCATTGCCCTGCATGCTGACGCCCGGATCGTTGACCACGATTTTTGCGCCGCGGGAGGCCAGCAGCAGTGCATAGGCGCGGCCCAGCCCCCTGCCCGCACCGGTGATCACGGCGACCCGGCCGTCAAATCTCAGTTCTGCCATGCGCTCTCCTCGCTCTCGGCGTGACGCCCTGCCTCGTGAAAATCCGCGCCTACGGCGCGCGCTCCAGTGTCTGCGTTCGATCCGGCAACTCGATTTCCGCTTTCGCGGTGGCCATCACCTTGCCGTTCTGGTCGGTCATGCGGTAGTCGACGTGCACGAGATGGCGCGAGTGCTCATCCACCGACGTGTCGACTACGGTGGCGCGCATGTAGGTGGCATCACCGGTGAACGCGGGGCTGCGATACGAGGAGACGCAGTGCACCACCTGCCCCCACTCGCCCGCCCAGCCGGCGAGGTAATCGAGAATCCAGGCACCCATGGACGCACCATAGCCGTAACCGCGCGGCATGCCGATGCGCCGCGCCCAGTAGGGGAACAGGTGGCCGCGCGACGGGCCGAAATAGGCGCCATCGGTCCACTCGGGGTTATCGCGTTCCATCACCGGGTCGTTTTCATAACCGGCGAATTCCTCGGTGAAACCAAAGCCCGCCATGTCCATTCCCGGCCGGTGAGTACCGCCCCAGATGGTAAACAGGTAGGCGCGCCACTCCGTCGCAAGGCTGGCAATACTGTGCGGGCCGATGACGCGCAGTGGCAGCTCATCGCCGACCTTTACGTCGTCCCAGTAGCGCCTGCCGTGTCCCAGTTCATGCATCATTTTGATGTAGTCGTATTTTTTGCCTTCGAGTTCCTTCAATTCTTCCGCAGACCACTCGGGGTCGTCCGTGGCATCCAGCGCGCCCATTTCCACCGCGAGGTCGCGGCGATAACGAATGGACGTGGAGCGCTGTTTCGCGATGAAGTCACCGTTCTGGTTGTAGTAATTGTTATCGCCGCGCTGGAAACAGGTGGGACCGGCAAACGAGGTCTGCTTGATCGCATAATCAAACGGGATCTTCTCATTGGTGATCTCATCGCCGGCAAAAATGCGCGGCCCATAGAACCACCACTCGTCGCCACCGAAGATGAGGTGCGAATTGGGAATGAAGCCGACACAGGCCGGCCCCGCGCCGTGCCCGTCGTCCGTGGCCACGGCAAAGGACTGCGGCGCAACCAGCCGGCCGTAACGTCCCTGCGCGGCGAAATCGTGGTCGTAGTGCAGCAGGTTCGGATAATGCATGGCCTGCACCCAGCGCCGGAAGTCGTTGTTGTGCAGCGGCTCTTTCAAACGTGCCGGCGCAATCGTTTTGCCCAGATAGGCGTCCAGGTCCGAGCAGTCCAGGGTGTTGTCACTCATGCATGTCTCCATTCAACGTCGTGTAATCATTACGCATTGTGTTGCTCCGGCCGCAGCGCCAGCACGCTGCCCTCGGCATCGGCCGCGATGTATAAAGCGCCGTTCGCCCTACCGGCGATACCGGCGAAGGGGCCCATCGGCCCCGACAATGGCGGGATGGCGCGCAGGAATCTGGGCGTGACACCCGGTGGTGCACCTACCGGCAGGCCGCTGGCGATGCAGCGGCGCACCCGGCGGGCCAGGTCGTACTCGACCACCTCCCTGGCACCGGTATCGACGATATACAGTACGTCACCGCGCACCAGGATGCCCTGCGGCCGCTCGAGGCCATCGAGCACCGTCTCGACGCGCCCGCCCACCAGTCGCACCACCCGGTGTGCGCCTTCCTCCGCGACCAGACAGCTGTTGTCTGGCAGGCACGCAAGTCCGGTGGGCTCGTGCAAGCCGGCAGCCAGTTCTTCGACCTTGCCGCCATCGATCCCGAGCACACGCCCTGCACCCGCCTCGGCGACCAGCACCGCACCGCGCGCGCAGAGCGCCACGCCGTAGAGCCGCACGAAGCCGGTCGCCAGCACGGTGCTCTGCTGCTCAGCGGGCCGCCAGCGCGCGACGTCGCCGTTGGCGGTCGTCACGATGTATTCGCCGGCACCGGCACCCGCCACACCGCGGATATACCCGGGATAACCGGGAGTAAAGAACATGCCTGCGCACTGCATCGCGTTACCCGGCCTGAGGTTATACGTGAAGCCGCCATCGGCCACGAGCAGCGCGCCGTCGTCGCCGATCGCCAGACCCAGCGGCCAGTTGAGCCCGTCGGGAACCAGCGGGCGGAGCTTGCCGCCGGCGAGAACTTCATTCACCTGCCCTGAAATGCTGGACACAAACAGTCGCTCGCCGACAAAGGCCAGGTTGTCCAACCCCGGCGCAATGTCGGCCAGCACGGTGCGCGCGCCGCTGCGCGGGTCGATACGCAGTACCTGGCCGCTCGCCACCTGGGTTGAGACGATTTGGCCTTGCGCATCAAACTTCACGGCGTCGGGAACACCGAGCTCGCTGGCAACGATTTCCGGCGCGCCACCGTCAAGGCCCACCCGCCAGATTTCGTTGGCACCCATCAGCGGGAAATACAGCAGGCCGTCCGGCCCCACTTCCATGGCATTGGGCATGGGCAGGTTGTCCAGCAGCACACGCGGGGCGCCGCCGTTCAGGTCGAGTTCGAGGATACGCCCACCGGGGCGGCATTCACCGGCGAACAATCGCCCGCGATAAAAGGTGATGGGATTGGCGCAGGGCATTTCGCCATACAGGATGCGGGTGTGGCCGTTGGGCGCGCGCACGCTGACCCGCCCTTCCGTGATTTCGGTCGCATAGAGGTTGCCGTCTGTATCGAAGGCGAGATCATCGGGCGCCACGAGGTCGCCGCCCATCGGGCTGATGGTTTCAATGGCGCCCGAGTCGATATCGATCGCACTGATCTGGCTGCCCGACACTTGCGCCACGTAGACGCGCCCATCCGGCCCGGTGCGCAGGCCGTTCGCACCGTACAGGCGGCTCTGCGGCGTCAGGCGCTCCAGCGTCCACCCGGCCGCCAGCGTCGGCGACCCCACGGCGGTGTAGCGTCCGCTGGTTTCAACCATGTGCTGCCCTCCCCTATCGCGCATTACTCGCCTTTCATGGCGCGGAGGAAATCCGCGTTGGTGATCAGTAGCGGCGTGTTGTCAGGCCGCAGATGCGACCACCGCAGGCTGATACCACCGTCCACGGTGAGGCACTGCCCGGTCATGTAGCCGGCGAGGTCGGACAACAGGAACAGCACCGTTCCCGCGACTTCTTCCAGATCGCTTTTGCGCCCCATGGGAATGGCCTGTTGCTCAAGCTCAGGGTCGGGCGGCAGCAGGGACGCGGGCGACACCATGGCACCGGGTGCCACGGCGTTGACGCGAATGTTCGACGCCGCCAGTTCCAGCGCCAGTGTCTGCACCACCGACAGCACCGCAGCCTTCGCCGCGCCATAGGCGATGTTGTAGGGCATTCCGCCAAGGCCGGTGATGGAGGAGATGGCGACTAGCGAGCCCGGCCGCCCCAGTTCCTGAAGGCGCGCGGCGACTGCCTGGCTGATGAAAAACATGGATTCCAGATTCTTCGAGAACAGCGTATTCCAGGTGCTGCGCGAAACCTTGGTCGCCGGCCCCCAGGTCTGCGGCGGCCCACCGCCCACCACAGTGACCAGGCCGTGCAGCTCGCCGCGCGTGCCGCGCACACAGTCCATCACAGTCGCCACGCCGGCGTCGGTCTCCACGTCGGCCGCGATCGGGATGACAGACAATCCCTGCTCGATCATCGGCCCAAGGTACTGCTCGAGATTATCGCGGCCGCGACTGACGCCGATCACCGTGGCGCCGGCCTGTGCGGCCATGCGCGTGACCGCCGTGCCGAGTCCACCGCCGGCGGCACCGGCCACCACGACGATGCGTCCGCTGAGCCCAAGGAGATTCTGTTGCATGGTGTCGCCTCGCGATTATCTAAGGTGGCGCAGCTCTCACCGCGCGCGGAAAGACGCTTACGGACTGGCCTCAGGATTCCACGACCCACTGCGCGTTCAGCGCCGCGCTGGAGAGATACTTCGTCGAGGACCAGCCGCCGTCCACCACGATGGTCTGCCCATTGATGTACGCCGCGCCCGGCGAACAGAGAAAGGCGATGGTGCTGGCGACATCTTCCACGCGCCCGAGGCGGGGCGAGGGCGTCATCTCGACATTCATGCGCCGGAAGCCCTGGTCGTTCAGGCGTTCCTTCACCATGTCGGTGAGTGTCACGCCAGGTGCAACGCAGTTGGCGCGTATCCCCTGGGCGCCGTAATCGCAGGCGATGTGCAGCGTCAGCGCCGTGAGCCCGCCCTTCGCTGCGGAGTAGGCGCCACCTCGGCGGCCGCCGACGACTGCGTAAGTCGAGGTGACGTTCACGATCGCTGAACCTGGCTGCATGTGGACGATGGCCTCCCGCGCCAGTCTGAACGGCGCGCGCAACATGATGCCGAGAAAATGGTCCAGCGTGGCATCGTCCGTCTCATGCAGGGGTTTGGGGCTGCCGATGCCGGCGTTGTTGATGAGGAAATCGATGCGGCCGAAGCGCTGCAGCGCCAGTTCGACGATAGCCCGCGGTGCATGGTCGGCCGCGATATCGATCGACAGCGTGGCGAGGCGCGCGGGGTCAGGCAGCTCGCGCGCGAGCGCGGCCAGCTTGTCCGGGTTGCGACCGACGCCGACCACCGCCATCCCTGTGCTGTACAACTGCTTTGCCGTGGCGAGGCCGATGCCACTGCCCGCGCCGGTAATAATCGCCACCTCCACCTGTCGACCCTCCGCTACGCCGTGCCCTGGCTGCCAGCACTGTAACGTGGGCACCTGCTAAAGTGAAGCAAATTATAGACACCTGTGTTGATTATTAGAAGCGGGCAACATCACCGCTCACGACTGCAGGTAACGATCGAGTTCCCGGTGCAGGTTGAGGATGATCATCTCGTAGTAGCTGGCCAGCCAGACCTGCCTGCAGCCACTGGTGCGCAATCCTTTCTGGATGCGCGGCACGTTGGAGAAGTCCTGCCGGGGAATTTTCAGGAATTGCGCCGGATCCTGCACGTCCGTCATCGGCTGCACCACGGCCCTTGGGCTCGGCACATTCGCCGGGTAGGTTTTCGTCGAATAGATCTCGAAGATACAGGAATCGGGATCGAAGCGGTCGGGGCGAACCCGGTACATCATGGCGTTGCCCGCCTGGGGCAGGATCATCAGGTTGGGAAACACAAAGATCTCACCGCCCCACATATCCAGTACCTCGCGCTCAGGCCTCGGCATCACCCTGCCCCCGGCCGCTGCAGCGGCATAAAGAGCCTTCACATACTCGCCCCCAAGCGAAGAGCCCTCCGGGATCGGTTTGCCCTTGAGGCCGCGCACGAGCGCCACATCCTCCTTCAGGATCATCGCGTCCATGCCCTCTACCAGCAGATTGAGACGCGCTGCCATCGCGTCGACCGGGTCGCCGTCGGTCTGCACCTTGCCCGCCATGGGTGTACTCTGCCCGCCGTAGAAGCGGCCGTGCCCCCCGGCAAAAACTTCATACGCGTGGTTGTGGTGTGCGTAGGCGGCATCGCCAGACACATCATCGCCAAAGATGAACGCCGCCGCCCTGGTCTCCAGTTGCGGATGGGTCGCGGGCACATGGTAGCCCTCCAGAAAGGCCTCCACCGCGACCTTCCAGTTGGCCGGTGCGGCCACCGACTTCCACCAGATGTGGTGTACGTCGGCTATCACCTGGTCTTCGATCAGTTTTCTCACGGGCGCGATGAACTCCGCAAAGGGCGGCGGGTTCTTCTCGAAGTGGATGAAGACGAAGCCCGCGAAGAGTTCACAACTGACTTCACGCAGGGCCACGTCGCTGTCGCGTAGCTTGCCGTCACGGAAATTGTCCCGCTCGAGGACATACTGAATTTCACCCGTGAGATTCCAGCGCCAGCCATGGAAGGGACAGATGATGCGGCCGCGTTCGAACGTACCGGAGCAGACGGCCAGCGCGGTGCCGCGGTGCGGGCAGAAATTATGGAACGCCTTCACGGTAGCGGCGTCGACCCGCACCAGCAACACTGACTGATCGCCGATGTCGTACACCGTGTGGTCGCCAGGCTGCGGGATCTCGTCGAGGCGCGCTGCCATCTGCCATACCTTGAGCCAGAGCTTCTCGTGCTCAAGCCGCGCGAACGCCGGATCGGTATAGCGGCCACTGCGAATACCGTGATCCAGCGTGCGCCAGCTGTCGGGCCAGGAGGATTGAGCGTCATCCGTCGTCATGTTCATGTGTCTTCCAAATGCGTTCGTCAGGAAAAATTCACCATAGCTCAGCCGAGATCGGCAATCACTTGCGGCAGGTCAACGGTCGTGCGAATTCCAGGCTCCGCCCGGCACACCACGGCCACTGCATTCACCGCGCGGTGCGCGGCATAGCCAGGCGTGGTTGCAGCAAACTCTTCAACGGGTATGGGAAAGCGCAGGGTCACGTCCAGCGGCGCATCGCCCGCGACCTGGATGCGCCAGCCCGTGTCACCCAGTTCCCAGGCCGGGTCGAGATACCGCGTGCAATACCAGTTCATGCGCATGCACAACAGCGCGCGGCCGCGGTGCAGGCCCGACACGGTGATGCGTTGCGCGCCCACGGTGCCGCGCGTGATCACACCCGCGCTGATGACGGTATCGCGGCGCGCGAGTGCTACCTCACCGCTGACCTCGAAGCCGTCAAGTGGCATTGATATCGCGTCGGCAAGCTGCGCCAGGGACGCGCTGAACCCGGCTTCGATATGCGCCAGTTGCTCTGCACCGAACGCCGTGGGCGGCTTGCCGTACCCCATGATATTGAACAAGAGATCCGGGGAGTCGCGGCGACTCAGGTCGGCGTATTCGTCGATCGTCAGGCATTCGAGCCTGCGCTGCAGCGACGTCAACACGAGCGGCAGGGCTTCAGTGATGAATCCGGGACTTGACCCGGTGCTATGGATGGCGCTCTGTCCGCGACGACAGGCCGCTTCCACCCGTTCGCGAACAGTGGGGTCTAGCCTTCCCGGGTGATGAAACTCGACCAGGGTCGTCACGATGTTACAGCCGGCGGCAAGCAGCCGGCAGAGGTCATCGACATTGCAACCCTGCTGCATGTACAGCACACAGTCCGGACGCAGCGCGAGGATCGCCTCGATCTCACTGGTGGCAACGATACCCACCGGAGCGAGTCCGCAGAGTTCGCCCGCATCCAGCCCGACTTTCGCCGGCGAGTGCACGTAAACGCCCACCAGTTGCAGCGCCGGATGCTCAATCACCGCGCGCAGCGAACGCGTGCCGATATTCCCCGTTGCCCACTGTACGACCCGCCGTGGCGATTCCCTGCTCATAGACAGGATGCAGATGAGCCGGGCCGGCGGCGCAAGGGACGTCCTCGTTCAGCGTTCACCAGCGCGCTGGCGCAGACCTGCGAGTCGGTCATTCACTGCTGCTCGAGCAGTTTGAGCAATTGCGGCACGGCATCGACGCGCAAGGTGCCGTGCAGCGACAGGCGCAGCACTTCGCGCCGCATCCGTCGCGCCAGGGCGTCACGATCTTTCTTCGACTTCGCCCGGCTGCGCACCCACACCGGCCACAGGAAGTAGCCGGCCAGCATCATCACCGACAGCACCTCGGCATCGATGCCGCCCTCGCTCAGGTCGCTGGCGGCCAGCGCTTCCGTCGCCTGCACGAACTGTTTGAAGAAACGGTCATCGCTGGGGCTTTCCGAGGTGAGAATCTCGAACAGCCAGATTCGACCGAGCTCAGGATTCTCGATCGCGAAGTCCACCATGTCCGTGATCACCTGATAGACCGGTCGCCGGCCCGGATCGGGCGGGTTGCCCTGTGCATCCGGCTGGCCGAATACGGTGTGCGAGAGCGATTCACTCACCCAGGCCACCGTGGCCTTGATCAATTCCTCGCGTGTTTCGAAATGCTGGTATGCCGTGCCGCGGTTCACACCGGCTAGCTGCGCGACCCTGGACAGGCTCAGGCCATCCGGCCCGTCGCTGGCAAGCACGGTGCGCGCGGCGGCGAGAATCTCTTCCCGCGTGGCCTCAGGATTGCGCCGCTTGCGCGCTGCCTGCCCCGTTGCGGTGCTTCGTCCCAATCTAATCACCAATGTCGTTCATTAACGCATTGTGCGAACGAATCCGCAGGCTGTCAATGCAGGATTGCAGCGCGCACGCGCACCACAGCGGCGCGACCGGCACCGCTCGAACAGCAATGCCCTAGGATGAAGAACTGGCTTCTAAGAGCGTGGCGTTATCGACACGGAATACGCCGCGCATCGAGAACCGGGTGAGCTCGGTGGCGAACCGCCCGGCCATCGCCTTGCGTTCCTTCTTGCTGCTGGCGTGCGACCGCACCCAAACCGGCCACAGGAAATACCCGGCGAGCATGAAAACCGCCTGTACCTCGGTGTCCATGTCGTCGTGCGTGGCGTCACTCATCGCCATGTCGCGCAGCGCCAGTTCGAGGCGCTTGTAGAAGACGTCTTCCTTGGGATTTTTTCGCGACAGTACATCGTACAACCAGATGCGACCGATATCGGGGTTCTCAATGGCGTACTCCGCCAGCCGCTGGTTGAATGCCGTCATGTTCTGGATGACGTCGGGCAGGTGGTCGAGATCCGGCTGGGGAAATTGTTCGGGGCGCTTGCCCTCGGCATCCGACCCGCCAAACACGGCGTCGAGGAGCTGGTGGCTCACCCAGTCGAGCGTGGCGCGGATGAGATCTTCCTTGACCTGGAAATGCTGGTAGGCCGTACCGCGGTTGACACCGGCGAGCTTGGCCACGCTCGACACGCTGAGCCCCTCCGCGCCATCCCGCGCCAGGACAGTCTTGGCGGCTTCGAGAATGGAAATCCGCGTGGACTCTGGATCGCGCTTGCGGCGCTGTCGCGGCTTGGACGTGGGCATGCAAAACTCCTGTCTACACAGTACGATCACTCCGACTCGCAGTGTACGTCGCCGAACCTGCCAAGCCAATTCGTTGGTGCTGCGATGTGTGACAAGATAAGTGGCGGAGCGGACGGGGCTCGAACCCGCGACCTCCGGCGTGACAGGCCGGCATTCTAACCAACTGAACTACCGCTCCACGGCAGGCAAAAACTCGGGGAATTTGGTGGGTGGTGACGGGATCGAACCGCCGACCCTCTGCTTGTAAGGCAGATGCTCTCCCAGCTGAGCTAACCACCCCAAAACCGAGAACGCGCATTATAGAGATTCCAAGCAAGTGGTCAATCCCTGCTCCGGGATAATCCGGAAATTTCGGAGACGGTAAAAGTGCCTTGATTACGGGTAAAATTGCCGCTGCGGTCACGGCAGCTGATTCGCCTCGCCGGCGACCAACATCGACGACGACTGTTTCGGACCACCGCCATGGAAATCTACAAGGAATTTCACTTTGAAGCCGCGCACCGTCTGCCGCATGTTCCTGCAGGACACAAATGCGCGCGACTGCACGGCCACTCGTTCCATGTGCGACTGACCGTCAGCGGGGACGCGCCTGAACCCTCGGGCTGGGTGATGGACTTCGCAGAGCTGAAGTCTGCCTTCGCGCCGGCGCACGACCAACTCGATCACCGCTATCTCAACGACATCGCCGGCCTAGAGAATCCGACCAGCGAAAATATCGCGCGCTGGATCTGGCAACAGGTAAAGCCGCGGCTTGCCCTGCTCAGCCAGGTAGAGATCCGCGAGACCTGCACCAGCGGGTGCATTTACCGGGGCGAAGAGGCTGATGAATCACACGGTGGTAACACGCGCGAAATTCCTTGACGCGCGGTGATACGCTACTCGGGCAGCAGTTTCGTCATTTGCGCTCTGCAGACCATTTTTACGATTGGCGTGATTTGTTTCCGACTGACACCGAATAGTTACCGAAAGTAGCAGGGGCGCGAAGGTTATGCACATCTCGGTTCGGAACAGACGGTTTCACATAGTTAGCTTTTTCTTTGCATTAAAAGTTTGAAGAAACACTTTTATCTTATTGTTTTTAAACGATTTATAGATTTAGATTACTTTTTAACCAATTTGGTGAAACAGCCAGAACAGGGCGCTTTCAGCGTGGCCGAACACTTTACTCACCGCGTTATCCACAGAAACTGTGGAAAAATGATGCCTGCCGGGAGTGTTACAGAAGCTCTCGCCGTCCGGCGACCTCTACAGCGTGCGTGCGGCGGCAACCACACCGCCCATCAGGCCGTCGCCGCGAGCCCCAGTTCACTGCTGAACACCCGCTGCAGGTAACCGCGCACCGCGCGCCGCGTGCCGAGCGCCATGCCAAGGCCGGGAAACATCACCAGCGACACCGCCAGGCGCACGATGAGATCGGTCACGAAAGCCACGTCCGCCTGCGGACTGAGTTCGCCCGCCTCCTGGGCCATGCGCACGTGCGGTGGCCAGAACGACACGCTGCGCTGGTAAAAGCGCGGATCGAGAAACATCAGGCCCAGCGTCTGCGGCTCGATCTCGGCCAGCGCGGCAAACAGCCCCTCCTGCATATCCCTGCGCCCCGCGATGACCGAATGCGTGAGCTTGTCGACCAGCGTGGGCAGTCGCAGGAGCTGCGCTTCGGTGCGGTTGAGGAACTGCTCCTGCCGGCGCCGCAGGATGGCTTCGATAAGAGAGGGCTTATCGCTGAAGTGACGGTAGATTGACCCGCGTGAGAGCTTGCCAACACGGGCTACCTCGCCCATCGAGGTGCGACGGATGCCGAAGCGCTGGATACACTGCTCGCCGGCATCCAGGATCCGGGCCACCATCGGGTCGCCATGGTTCACTGCACTGAATTGCCCCTGGGGCATGGGAGTGGCCACCTGCTTGACCGGTTACCTGAAATGAACAATAATCGATTTTTGTTCATTTGTCTAGGACGGGTATCCGGCCGCGCTCGCTGCCGGTTCCGGAAATTCACGGCGCTGCCAACGGCGAGATCTGGATTCCATGACTGAAATACGTTCGACATACGACTACATCATCGTCGGCGCCGGCTCCGCCGGTTGCGCCCTCGCGTACCGGCTGTCACGCGAAGCGAGCCGCCGGGTGCTGTTACTGGAGGCCGGCGGCAGCGATACCTCGCCCTTGATCCATATACCACTTGGCTTCGCGTTCCTGATGAAGCACCCCACCTTGACCTGGGGTTACACCACCGAACCCGAGCCCAACCTGCACCACCGCCGTATCGCCTGGCCGCGCGGCAAGGTGCTCGGTGGCACCAGTTGCATCAACGGCATGGTGTACATACGCGGCCAGCGCGAGGATTACGATCGCTGGGAAACGCTCGGCAATGACGGCTGGTCCTACGACGAGGTCCTGCCGTATTTCAAGCGCTCGGAGCACAAGGCCGAGGGGGCCAATGACTACCACGGTTACGGCGGCCCGCTGTGGGTGGAAGACGTGGCCGACCAGCAGAAACTGGACCTGGCCGACATCTTCATCCAGGCCGCTATCCAGAACGGCCTGCCCTACAATGAGGATTTCAACGGCGCCACGCAGGAGGGCGTCGGCTACTACCAGACCAATATCCGCCGCGGCCGCCGGCAGAGCACGGCGCGCACCTACCTGCAGCTTTGCAAACAACGGCCCAATCTCACCATCCTGACCGGTGCGCTGGCACGGCGGATACTCATCGAAGAAGGCGCGGCTGTCGGTATCGAATACCAGCGAACCAATAGGAAGTCGACCGTCATCGAGCGCGCCTATGCCAGCGGAGAAATTATTCTCTGTGGCGGCGTCATCAATTCGCCGCAATTGCTCGAGCTATCGGGTATCGGGGATGCCGAGCGCCTGCAGGCACTTCACATCGAAGTCAAACAGCATCTGCCTGGCGTGGGCGAGAACCTGCAGGATCACCTCACCATCAACATCCAGCAGGGCCTGCACGGTGTGCCGACGTTCTTCGAGGAATCCCGCCCCCTGGCAATGATCAGGAATCTCATCAAGTACCTGTTGCGGGGTGCAGGCCTGCTGGCCCACCCCGCAGCGCAGGTCGGCGTATTCTTCCGCACCGCACCGGAGGTGGCGCGGCCGGATGCGCAGGTCCACTTCGCACCTGCCGCCAGCGAGCCGGACAGGAAAGGCCACCTCAAGCCCAAGCCGGGCACCACCGCGACCGTGTGCTACCTGCGGCCCCAGAGTCGTGGCAGTGTGCACATCCAGAGCGCGGAACCTGCAGCCGCGCCGACGATTCGCGCCAACTACCTCGACACCGAACAGGACCGCACCGCCATCGTCACCGCCGTACGCCGGGTGCGGGAAATTTTCAGGGCGCATGCGCTGGACAGATACCGCGGCGAGGAGTTCCGCCCCGGACCGCGTGTGCAGAGTGACGACGAGATCCTGGACTTTGTACGCGCCGAAGCGGAGTCGGTCTACCACCCGGTCGGCACCTGCAAGATGGGCACCGATCCGATGGCCGTCGTGGACGCACGGCTGCGGGTGCACGGTGTCAGGCGGCTGCGCGTCGCGGACGCCTCCATCATGCCCGAACTGATATCCGGCAATACCAATGCACCCGCGATCATGATTGCGGAAAAATGCGCCGATATGCTGCTGCAGGACGCCGGCGTCCACGTCGCGCCGCCCGCAGGATCCAGTGCCAGGACGAAACACAAGGCCCGCAAGGTTCGCGCGACTGTCGAGCCCTAGCGAACCCCCGGAGAAATCGAAAATGAACGCATCATTGAAGGAAAGCTCCGCCGCAGCGGACCTGCAGGCAATACTCGACAACCAGCGCCGCGCGTTTCACGCCGAAGGGCCAGTCGCGCTCGCCACGCGCATCGACCGCATCGATCGCTGCATCGCGCTGCTGGTCGACAACAAGGAAGGCATCTGCGACGCCGTGGACAAGGATTTCGGCTGTCGCTCACCGTACGTCACGCTCATGACGGATGTGATGAATTCCCTCGGCAGTCTCAAGTTCGTGAAGAAGAACCTGAAAAAATGGATGAGGCCGGAAAAACGCACTCCCTTCATGCCGATGAATTTCCTTGGCGCGAAAGCCCATGTGCACTACCAGCCCAAGGGCGTGGTGGGCATCATGACGCCGTGGAACGTACCGGTGAATATGATCTTCAGCCCGCTCGCGGATGTGTTGGGCGCGGGCAACCGGGCCATGATCAAGCCCTCGGAGTACACACCAAACACCGCTGACATCATGCAGCGCCTGTTCGCACAGTACTTTGAACAGACCGAAATCGCGGTCGTCACCGGCGGCCCGGAAGTGGGCGCTGCATTCTCGTCACTGCCGCTAGACCACCTGATCTTCACCGGCGCGACCAGCATCGGCAGGCACGTCATGCGCGCCGCCGCTGAGAACATGGTACCCGTCACGCTGGAACTCGGCGGCAAATCGCCGGTGATCGTCGGCGAGGACAGCGACATCCATGTCGCAGCGGAGCGCATCATCACCGGCAAGGCGATGAACGGCGGCCAGCTGTGCGTCAGCCCGGACTACTGCTTCGTACCGCAGAGCCGGCTGGAAGCCTTCATTCATCGCTGTAAATCCGTGATTGCGGAACAGTTCCCCACCGTGCAGGGCAATCCCGACTTCGTGGCCTGTATCAACGAGCGGCATTACGATCGAGTCAAAGGATATATCGAGGAAGCTGCCACTGCTGGCGCGCGCGTCATTCCCCTGTGCCCGCCGGGCGAGGCATTTTCAGACAGGCAGCAGCACAAAATCGCCCTGCACCTGATCGTGAATCCCGGCGATGAACTCAGGTGCATGCAGGATGAAATCTTCGGCGCCCTGCTCAACATCAAGCCGTACGAGACACTGCAGGATGTCATCGACTTCATCAATGCGCGCGAACGTCCGCTCGCACTGTACTATTTTGGCCGCGACAAGGCCGAGCAGGATCGGGTCATCAATGAGACGGCCTCCGGCGGCGTGGCGATCAATGCGATCGCACTGCACGTCGCCTGCGATGATCTGCCGTTTGGCGGCACCGGCCATAGCGGCATGGGAAATTATCGCGGCCGCGACGGCTTCCGCACCTTCAGCCACGCCCGCGGTGTGTACCGCGAAGGGTTCGTGGACATGGCCAAGCTGGCCGGCACCCTGCCGCCCTTCGGCCAGAAGGTCGGCAAGATGCTGCAGTCGCAAATCAAAAAATAATTGCCGAGGCTCAGTGCAGGGTCCGGTTCCTGTCTGACACCACGATCGACTGCAATTGCCTGCCGAGCATGATGACAAAACCGTGGCGGCGCTCCACACCATCGTAGCTGTAGTCGAAGCGGTACTGGCGCCAGATGCGCCAGCGTCCGGTGTCATCCCTGCTCAGTGAAATGCGCTGCAGGTGCACGGACTGGTCCAGCAGCTGGAAGTCGTCCTGCGCCCCGGCGCGCCCCACTGCCTGCAAGGCCAGCTCCCGCACCCGAATCGCCGACAGGAAATGCAGGCACAGCAGCACCAGCGCCAGCAGCGCCAACACATTCCCGACACTGAGATACATGACTGCCCGATACTCCCTCTGTCTACTCCACTGCCAGCTTACGTACTTCCAGTGACGCGAGAAAGCGCAGCACTATCGTGTTGAAAACCTGCGCGTCTTCCACATGCAGCCAGTGCCCGCAATCCGGCATGGATTCCAGCTCGGCGCGCGGGAAACGGTCCAGCACCCGAGGCCAGTCCTGCTCGCGTATATAGTCTGACGTCCCGCCTTTTATGAACAGCACCGGCCCGTCGTAGGCATGGGATCCTTCAGGTGCCGCCAGCAATGCGGCGTACGCATCGCGCAGCCCCTGCAGGTCGAACCGCCAGCGGTAGGTGCCCTCCTCGTCGCGCCACAGGCTCGCGAGCAGGAACTGGATGACATTCGCCTCGTCCAAAAATTGCGCCAGGCAGGCAGCAGCCTCGTCGCGACTGCGACAGTGCTGCGCCGCAACGGCAGCAAGCGCGGCGAAAATCGCATGGTGTCGTGCGCTGTACGGAACCGGTGCGATATCAGCCACCACGAGCGACGCGACCCGCGCTGAATCCTGCAGGGCCAGTTGCATCGCGACCTTGCCGCCCAGCGAATGCCCGAGCAGATGCGCTCGCGCGAGGCCCTGCTGGTCCATCCAGCGACCCACGCTGTCCGCCATGCGGGGCAGGTCCATCGCAGGCAACCAGGCCGAGCGCCCGTGACCGGGCAGATCGAGACTGTAGACGGTAAAGGACACCTGTAATGCGCGCGCCTGCGCGCCGAGATTGCCGGCGGCGCCAAACAGACCGTGCAACAGCACGATGGGCTCACCTGTGCCCGCGCGTTTGAAGTGGATGTCTGACGCCATTTAGCGCTGTGCCCCTTACCGGATTTTGCTACCATGGCGGCAACTATAATGGATCGGACACCCGCATGCGTCGATTAATGGCATTCAGCCGCCTCGCCACCCTCCTCACCTGCACCGCGCTGCTAGTCGCGTGCAGCAGCACCCCGACCCACAACCCGACCACATTTCCCTACCAGATCGACCAGGCGAAGCTGGATGCTCACCCGATCAAGACTGTCGTCATCGCCCACGTCAATCTGGGCGGCGTCTCGCGCAACTACCTTGAGAAAGAGGCGCCGCGTATCGACGCGCAGGTCAGCAGCTATCTCAAGGAACACGGCTTCAAGGTGGTGCCGCAGCGCACGTTCGAGCAGCACTGGAACACGGCCGTGCGCGCCTTTGGCAACCCGGTGGATCCCACCAGCGGCAAGCTCAATCGCAAGACCTTTGCGCTCATCATGCACCAGGTGCGCGATGAAATGGCGCAGGCCAACAAGCTCGACGCCTTCATCTTCACCGACCTCGTGGAATTCGAGGTGCCGTTCAGTGGCGGCATGAAACACGCGGCCCGCTGGGACGGCGTGACACGCACACCCACGCTGCAGGGCCCGGGCGAAGGTGTCAGCACCGATTTCGACTGGAACATGCTGGCTGCCGTAGCCTCTCTGCAGGTGAGCATCTACAACATGCAACTCGAGCCGGTATTCTCCAGCCGCGGCGGCCTCGACGCCACCGATGCCATCGACACGCGCTCATCCACCGGGCGGTATGTGCGGCGGCGCACTATCCTGGAAAATGAGGCCCATATCACCGAAGGCATACGCCTCGCCTTCCATCCGTTCATCGAGATGGATGACTGGCCGGGCAAACGCTGATCGGCTCCCAGGCCAGGCCGGCGATATCGCGCGCCTCATCCCACTACCACCAGAGACGCGACACCGCGCGCCGACAAGGTCATGGACACAAAAAAAGCCCGCACTTCTGCACTGACACTGGCCGCCATGGGCGTGGTCTACGGCGACATTGGCACCAGTCCGCTGTACGCCTTCAAGGAGGTGTTCCACTCGGCCCATGGCCTGGTCGCGGAGCAATCGGAAATCTTTGGTGTGCTCTCCCTCATCTTCTGGTCCGTCATGCTCGTCGTGTCGCTGAAGTACGTTGTCTTCATCATGCGCGCGGACAATCGCGGCGAAGGCGGCAGCCTGGCCCTGCTGGCACTGGCGATACGTATCACAGGCAATAATCGCTTTACCGCTACCATTGCGGTGCTTGGCATCTTCGCCGCCGCCTTGTTTTACGGCGACAGCATGCTGACGCCAGCCATTTCGGTGCTGAGCGCGGTGGAGGGACTCGGGCTGGTCGCGCCGGCGCTCGCCACCTACGTCGTGCCGCTGACGCTGCTGATCCTGACTGCGCTGTTTGTCATCCAGCGCCACGGTACCGCATCAGTCGGTGCCTGGTTCGGCCCGATCATGTCGCTGTGGTTCGCCACGCTCGCAGGGCTCGGGCTCTGGCACATCACCTCAATGCCCTCCGTCCTGCTCGCGCTGAATCCCATCTATGCCGTGCATTTTTTCCAGGAGCACGCCCTGATCGCCTTTGTCGCCCTCGGTTCGGTGGTGCTGGCACTCACCGGTGCGGAAGCACTCTACGCCGATATGGGGCATTTCGGTAAACGTCCGATCCGCATCGCGTGGACCACCTTTGTCGCACCCGCTCTGGTGCTGAATTATTTCGGGCAGGGTGCGATGGTATTGCAGAATCCGGCGGCCATCGTCAATCCGCTGTATCGGATGGTGCCGGAGTGGGGCCTGCTGCCGATGATTATTCTCGCCTCCGCCGCCACGGTGATCGCCTCGCAGGCTGTCATCTCCGGCGCATTCTCGGTGACGCGGCAGGCCATCCAGTTGCAGTTGCTGCCACGCATCCCGACCATCCACACCTCAGCCTCCGAAGAGGGACAGATTTACATCCCTTTCATCAACTGGATGCTGTTCATCGCAGTGGTGTGCCTGGTGGTGGGGTTTTCCAGCTCCAGCAATCTCGCCGCCGCCTACGGTGTTGCGGTGACTGGCACCATGTTGATCGACTCGCTGCTGCTGACGATCGTGATGTTGCTGTCCTGGACCTGGAACCGCTATGTGATGGCGGCGTTCGCCCTGCTGTTCGTGATCGTGGACGTGGCGTTCTTCTCCGCCAACTCACTGAAAATCCTGCACGGCGGCTGGTTCCCGCTGGCGATAGGCCTGGTGGTATTCACACTGCTGACAACCTGGCGCACCGGGCGCAGGCTGCTTTCCGAGCACCTGCAGGGCGGCGCGATGCCCATCGAGATCTTCCTGCAGGGACTGCCGGACATCAATCGCGTGGCCGGCACCGCGATCTTCCTCACCAGCAATGCCGAGGGGGCGCCGCCGGCCCTGCTGCACAACCTCAAGCACAATAAGGTAATGCACGAAACGGTCGTACTGTTGACGGTGAATACGCTGGATCGGCCCAGTGTGCCCCCGGAACAGCGGCTGCGTATCAACGAACTGGGTACCAACTTTTACCGGGCCGCGCTGGACTTTGGCTACCTCGACGACCAGAACGTGCCGGAATCGCTGCTCAATCTCGCCCCGCCCGACCTGCCGCTGAACCCCATGCAGACCTCGTACTTCCTGAGCCGTGAAACCCTGCTGCCATCGACATCGCCGGGCATGGCGCTGTGGCGCGAATACCTGTTCTCCTGGTTGATGCGCAGCGCCGCGTCACCACTTGATACGTTCCACCTGCCACCCAACCGCGTGATAGAACTCGGCCAGCAGATCACGATCTGAAACCAGGCCTGCCGCAACACCCGGCGCTAGGAATCGAAACTGCCGGGCTGCCCCAGATCAGTCTCCGCTCCCATGACAATCTCGCCGCGCGCCAGCTTGGAGTGGCGCATTCCGTAGGCGAAGTACACCAGCATGCCGCCTGCCAGGTACAGGAAGAAGAAATGCCGCGTGGCTTCTTTGGCCATCAGCGACATCAGCAGGAACGCACACATGGCGGCACCGAGCAGCGGCACGACGGGGAACAGCGGCGTGCGGAACGGCCGGTGCAACGCGGGCGCGGTAATTCGCAGGTATAACACGGTCAGGCAGACGATGCCGAACGCGGCGAGCGAGCCGATGTTGGTAAGGTCGGCAAGCGCATCCAGCGACATGAATCCGGAGAAGCCCGCCGCGACGAGACCGACCACGATGGTGTCGATCCAGGGCGTGCGCAGCCGCGGATGCACCCTGGCGAAAGCGTTGGGGAGCAGGCCATCGCGCGCCATGGTGTAGAAGATTCGCGTCTGCCCGTACAACAGTACCAGCATGACGGACGACATACCGGCGATCGCGCCGATCTTCACCAGGATCGCGAACCAGGGTATGCCCATTGCGTTGACCGCCGTGGCGATGGGCGCGGGCGTGTCCAGTTCCCGGAAGGGTACGATGCCGACCAGCACCGCAGAAACCAGGATGTACAGCACGGTGCAGATCAGCAGTGAACCAATGATACCGATGGGCATGTCCCGCGCCGGGTTCTTCGCCTCCGCTCCCGCCGTGGATACCGCCTCGAAGCCGATATAAGCGAAGAATATGGTCGCCGCCCCCGCGATCACGCCGCCGATCCCGTAGCGCGACGTATTCTGGGCCGTGACGACATCGTGCATCGCGCGCCAGATGTCCTGCCAGAAGCCGCGCGCGGTGCCATCCGGCGGCGGCGGAATTTCATCGGGTACCAGCGGAAACCAGTTGGCTGTATCGACAAAGAATGCGCCGACGGCGATAAACGCGATGACGACCGAGAGCTTGAACACGACAATGAGATTGTTGACATTGGCCGATTCCTGGATGCCGACCACCAGCAGGCAGGTGACCAGAAAAATAGCGATGACGGCGGGCAGGTTCACCATGCCGTGCGCCACCACGACGCCGGCCTCCTTGATCGGCACACCCGGCGCCGCCGTAAGTTCGCGCGGCAGGTGCAGCCCTAAATCGTGCAGGAGACTGACGACGTAGCCCGACCAGCCGACCGCCACCGTCGATGCGGCGAGGCCGTATTCGAGCACCAGCAGTAGCCCCATGATCCAGGCCACGATCTCCCCCATCGATGCGTAGGAATAGGAATACGCCGAGCCCGAGACCGGCAGCATGGATGCGAGTTCCGAATAGCAGAGCGCGACAAAGGTGCACAACAGGCCGGTAATCACGAAGGAGACCATGATGGCCGGCCCGGCGAAATCTGCCGCTGCCCTTCCTGTGAGCACGAAAATGCCGGTGCCGATGATGCAGCCGATCCCCAGTGAAATCAGGTTGAGCGAATTGAGGCTGCGCTTGAGTTCGCTACTGGCGTGCTCGGCATGCATCTGCGCCACGGATTTGCGAATGAACAGACGCGAGATGCCGCGCGCGGGTGATCCCGCCGTGCCCCCGGGAGGATTACTGTGCATATTCTGGCCTTATTAATATCGACAGTTCGCTGATCATATTTGGCTACAGTCGCATTTGCCAGCAGCGCTACGCCCGATTTATTACGGGGCGCAGGCTGGCCCCTGGCGGCGACAACCGGTATCTTCCCCCTGAGTCGATTTCCTCACGCCGCGATGCCCATGCCACCTGTCACCCTTCAAACCCGAGAGATCATCGCCTGGCTGGCGAGCGCGGCCGTGTTGTTACTGCTGCTGTACCTGCACCTGCTGCCCGCGCTCCTCGCCGGCCTGCTGGTATTCACCCTGGTCAACTCGCTGACGCCGTTGCTCGACAACCGCATGTTGTGGGGCGACGGTGCGCGCCTGCTGGCGGTGTCCATCATCGCGGCGGCGGTCATCGGCCTGATCGCGCTGCTCGGTGTGTTGTCTACGTCCGTCGTCCGCGAGAACTTTGAACGCCTGCCAGCGCTCATGAACCGGATGGCCGAAATCATCGAGCAGTCGCGCAGTCACATGCCCGCGTGGCTGTCGGCCTACATCCCCTCGGACGCGGCGCAAATACGGCGCACGCTGGTCGAGTGGCTGCGCGGGAATGCCTACATTTTCCAGAACGCCGGCATCGACATCGGGCGCGTGTTCATGCATATCGTGATCGGCATGGTAATTGGCGCGCTGCTGTCACTGGAGAAAGCGGTCGCCAGCACCGGAGGCGGCCCACTGACCCGCGAGATCGCAGCGCGCGGCCTGCGCCTCAGCACATCGTTTCGCCAGGTGGTGTTCGCCCAGATCTGGATCTCAGGCATCAATGCATCGCTGACGGCGCTGTACCTCATGCTCATACTGCCCCTGATGGGGGTGAATCTACCCTTCACCAAAACCATGGTCGTGCTGACGTTTGTCGTCGGCCTGCTCCCCATCCTCGGCAACCTGGTTTCCAACACCGTGATCTTCGTGGTGAGCCTGAGCCACTCGCTCATCGTGGCGCTCGGTGCGCTCGGTTATCTCATCGTCATCCACAAGCTCGAGTATTTCCTCAACGCGCGCATTATCGGCAGCCAGATCCGCGCACGCGCCTGGGAGATGCTGACCGCGATGATCCTGCTGGAATCGGCGTTCGGTATCACCGGCCTGATCGCCGCGCCGATCTACTACGCCTACATGAAATCCGAGTTCCGCGAGAAAGGTCTGATCTGAGGAGCGCGCCGCCGTGAAAAAACGCTACCTCCTGCTGGTCGCGCTCGTCACCGCGGCAGCGGTTGCGTATCTCTGGCCAACCCGGGTGCAGCAGGCGGCACAGCGGGTCGCGGAACAGGCCACCGTGCGCGAAACGTCCGCCGGAGCAGTCGTGGGCAGCAGCGACGCCGGGAACACCTACGCATGGCTCGGAATCCCGTTTGCCGCGCCGCCACTCGGCGACCTGCGCTGGCGCGCACCCCGCCCGGTCGCGCCCTGGCAGGGCGTGCGGGAGGCGCTTGCATTCCGCGATCCGTGTGTGCAGCTGTCAGGCCCGCTCGACGGGCTGCCCGACGACAGCGGCGCGGTGGTCGGCAGTGAAGACTGCCTGTACCTGAATATCTGGTCGCCGCGCACGCAGAGCACCGCCAGCGGCGAAAAATTGCCAGTGATGTTCTGGATCCACGGCGGCGGCAATACCATCGGCACGGCCAATACCTATCCCGGCGGCCGGCTGGCTGGGGGTGAACAGGTGGTGGTCGTCACCATCAACTACCGTCTCGGCTTCCTCGGCTGGATGAGCCACCCGGCACTGCGTGGCGCGGACCGCGACGCGCTCGATGCCAGCGGCAACTACGCCAACCTGGACATGATCGCCGCGCTGCGCTGGGTGCAGGACAACATCGCCAGCTTCGGCGGCGATCCGGGCAATGTCACGATCTTTGGCGAGTCCGCCGGCGGACGCAACGTATTTGCGCTCATGGCATCGCCGCTCGCCAGAGGGCTGTTTCATCGCGCCATTGCGCAGAGCGGTTCGATCGCCACCACACCGCGCTGGCGCGCCGAGAACTTTCACGACGACACGACGCAACCCGGGCAGACACTGAGTTCGCGGGAATGGCTGACGCTACAGTTGCAGCAGGCGGGACGCGCGAACTCGCCCGCTGCCGCCCGCGCGCTGCTGGCATCGATGTCGGATGACGAGATTCGCAACTTCATGTACGCGCGCACTCCGCGGCAGGTGCTCGCGGGCGTAAGCGGGGGCGCGGGCATGTACAGCGCACCACAGGGGTTTCGCGACGGCGCCGTCCTGCCGGAAGATTCGCTGTACACCGTGTTCAGTACTCCTGCGCGCTACAACAGCGTGCCGCTGATCACCGGCACCAACCGCGACGAGATGAAGCTGTTCCTGGCACAGGACCCTGAGTTCGTCGAGCGCCGGCTGGGATTCCTGCCGCGTATCAGGGATCCACAGGCCTATGACCGCCAGAGCGCGTACCTCAGCGACGTGTGGAAAGCACTCGCGGTGGACGGCGTAGCCGAGCGGATCGCTGCCAGCGGTGCGCAGCCGGTCTTCGCCTATCGCTGGGACTGGGACGAAGGCGCCAGCAACGTGATCGTGGACTACGGCGCACTGCTCGGCGCCGCCCATGGGCTCGAGGTCGCCTATCTGTTCGATGATTTCGAGCACGGCATCACCGCACCCGGCCTGTATAACCAGGGCAATATTCCCGGCCGCGACCTGCTCGGTGCGCAAATGCGCAGCTACTGGTCTGAATTCGCGAGGAACGGTGCGCCGGGACGGGGCCGCAATGGCATCCTGCCAAAGTGGCAGCCCTGGAACAGCAGCGGCCCCAACCTGCTGCTCCTGGACACCGCTGCCGGCGGCGGCGTGCGCATGGTGCGCGAGCCGATGACCATCGCCATGCTCAAGCAGCGGCTCGCGCAGGACCCCGGCATACCCGACCTGCGCGCGCGCTGCGCCCTGCATGTGCGGATGTTCCTGCACGCCAACGCCGGGGACGACGTGTGGAGTGAAGCTGACTACCTGGCTCTCGGCTGCGGCGCCTTTAGCCCCCGGGAGCTGGACGCCGGCCGCTAGTTCACTCCTGCGGCTTGATCAGGAATTTCTCCCCGGTGGTCTGCCGGCTGTAGCGCGCGATCGCCTCCGGCGACAGTGCCTGGGCCAGCGACACCTCCTGTGTATAGTGGCTGGCGAACGTGGTCCGGATCTCCCCCGCCACTTTCGCCCGCATTGCCATGAGTTTTTCAAAACCCACTTTCTGCAGGAACGGCGTCAACAGAAAACCGCCCAGGCTCCAAGCGAAGCCGAAAGTGCGCGTGAGCACGGTGGGGCCGCGATCCAGCGCGCCATAGAGATATACCTGCTTGAAGACATCGCTGCCGTAGCGGTTGTACTCCTGCATGTTGCGCACGGCCGCCGCTTCCATGCAGGAGAAGATGGAATTCGCGAGCGTACCGCCGCCGGTGGCATCGAATGCCAGGGTGGCGCCGGTGGCAATGAGCGCTGCCGTGAGTTCATCGTGGAAATCCGCACTGGAGGAATTGATCACATAGGTCGCGCCCTGCGCTCGCAGCAACGCCTCCTGCTCCACCCTGCGGACAATGTTGACCAGCGCGATGCCCTCGTTCTGGCACAGGCGGTTCAGCATCTGCCCGAGGTTGGAAGCTGCGGCGGTGTGCACCAGCGCGTTGTGATTCTCGCTGCGCATCGTCTCCACCATGGCCAGGGCCGTCAGCGGGTTCACGAAACAGGAGGCGCCTTCGGCGGCCGTGGTGCCCGGTTCCAGTGGCAGGCACATGAAGACGTTGACGCAGCGGTACTGGCTGTACATCTCGCCGCCGACCATGCCGACCCGCCTGCCGACCAGCGCCTGCGCCGCGGGCGATTCGCCCGCTGCAATCACCGTGCCGGCCGCCTCGTTGCCCACGGGAAGGGATTGGCCGATGCGCCCGGCCACGAGTTTCATCGCTGCGGCAGGAATGTCCGCGGTGAGTAGTGGCAGGCCAGCCGACCCGCCGGCCCGGAGGCTGGTGAGATCGGCGGGGCCGAACAGCAGCGCCAGGTCGGACGGGTTCAGCGGCGCGGCTTCCACCTTTACCAGCACCTCATCGGGGCCAGGTGCGGGAATCGGCACCGCCACCAGCGTCAACTCCAGTGTGTTGTCTTTGGTCACGGTGGAGCGCAGTTGCAATCCGGTGTCTGTCATCGGCTTATCCTCTAGGCGTCGCGCTGGAGTTTAACCTGCCCCTGAAGGAGGGCAGCGATTTTTTTCGGAACTTACCGCACTCGTGCGCGTCTCAAAGTATAGATGCCAAAAAGAATCACCCTCCGGGTGGATAACGCGGTACTGGAATCGATGCTCGGAAAGAACTGCAGTTTACTCACGCAAGCAGACGGGTCACTCCCGGGACGCGTGTGAACAATAGACTCGCCAGATCACTGCTTCCCGCAGCGGCACTGTTACTGCTGACGACGCTGGCACTGCCGGCTGTGTCGCATGCCTATGCCGCGAAGAGCCTGAGCAACAGCGATGCGCTGTGGTTTGCCGATGACCAGCCGCAGGGCACCTGCGCCGGACATATGGGGGATCAGGAACCCACCGCTGCATCCGGTGATCTGCTCCCGCGTCTCTCGCCGCAGCGCCGTACCTTCCTCGTCACTGCGGCCCACGCACCGAAATTTTCCCACACTGTCAGTCAGGCACGCGCTCCTCCCCTGCCCTGATCCTGTTAGCTGCAACCTACATCCACCACTGATTTGACCAGGGCGAAGCTGGCGCATGGCCTGCCGCCCGGTCGGGAGCGTATCGTTATGTCTGTACTGCATGAACTTGAACCATCCTTTACCAGCACCCTTCGCGACATCCAGCGGCCGGCGTGCGCCAATCACCTGACCCTGCACAGCCCCGCCATGGAGGTCTTCACCGATTTCTGCCGCCAGCAGCCGCAGCTGCTGGAGCAGAACACCACGGTGGAGGTCGCGCGCGAACTGATGCGCAGGACCCATACGGAGCTGTTCCTCGTGATCGACGCGCAGGAAACGTTCAAGGGCCTGCTGTCCCACGAGGACCTGGAGTCGGAGAAAGTGATGCGCGCCATCTGGCACACCGGCCTGCGGCGCACTGAAGTGACGGTGGACAGCGTGATGACGCCCAGGCACCACCTGCACGCGATCGACTTCCGGGAGTTCCAGCTGGCGAATCTCGCCGATGTACTGACGCGCATGCGGCGTGACGGCCTGTCGCACCTGATCGTGGCCGACCTGAAACGGCCCTCGATCCGGGGCATGGTGTCCGCCGATGCCATCATGCGCCGGCTGCGCGCACCGGCCACTGCCAGCGATCGCACGGTTTCGTTCTCTGATCTTTGCAGGGCAATTGCCAGATAGCAGGTCCACCCAGGCCGCTCAGCCGGGCAGGGGCAACCCTGTCCGGCATTTTTTTGGACGTCGCTTCTGCCCGGGAGCCCACCCGCAACATGCTGGGGAACCAGAGCCGCGGCTGACGTCGATGCGGGCACGACCAAGGCCGTAACGGTGTATTCCCCGCCACCTTTCTCTATATACTTCAGCTCCTGTTTCGCTCGCCTCTGGAGTCACACTGATGCTGCTGCAACGCACTGTAAAAATGCTGGGCACCCACACCATCCTGCTCAGCCTGTTGGGCCTTGGCGCGGCAGCCGGCGCCGCCGATACGGTCGAACCGCCCTCCGCCACGGACCAGTTGAAGCAGAAGGCGGGCAAGCTGCTGATGCAGGTGAAACCGTTCCTGGTCGAGGGCAAGTTCTCCCAGTTCCATCCTCTACTGCAGCAGGTGCGGGAGAACCAGCACCAGGAGCCCATCATCCCCCGCCCCGAACAGCAGGCGCAGGTGCAGGCGAAGCTCGACGACTTCGCGAAGCAGCACGGCGGCAAGCGGCCGAACATCCTGATCCTGCTGGTTGACGACATGGGCTGGGGCGACCCCGGCGCCTACGGTGGCGGTGAGACACTGGGTTCGCCCACCCCGCACATCGACGCCCTGGCCCGTGACGGACTGGTACTGACCTCGGCCTACGCGCAACCGAGCTGCACGCCGACGCGCGCGGCGATCTACACCGGGCGGCTGCCGGTGCGCAGCGGCCTGATCCGCCCAACCATGCCGGGCGAGACCGCGGAAAACGCCAGTGGCGAGGTACTGGCGGCAAAACTGCTGGGCGAGGCCGGTTACCGCACCGGCCTGAGCGGCAAATGGCACCTGGGCGAGCAGGCCGGCGCCTTTCCCACCGACATGGGCTTCGAGCGCTTCTTCGGTATGCTCGGCGTGGTCGATATGTACCAGGACTGGAAGCTGCCAGAGCACAGCCCGGAGATCGTCAACAAGCCCGAGCGGTTCGAGGCGTACAAAGCCTTTCACGAGCGGATGGACTGGCTGATGCAGGGTGTCGCCGGCGCGCCGCTGGAGCGCGTCAAGCCGATGACGCCCGAGACCACGGCCAACATGGACCAGGACTTCGCCGCGTGGTCGGAGAATTTCATCCGCGAGGCAGCGCAGGATGGCCAGCCGTTCTACCTGGTGCACGCGTTCAGCAAGGTGCATTTCTTCAATATCCCCGCGCGGGGCTACGCCGGGCGCTCGCCAGCCGGCACGCCCTACCGCGACGCCGTGGTCGAGGTCGACGACATCGTCGGGCGCCTGGTGAAAACACTGAAGGACTCCGGCCAGCTGGAGAACACGTTTATCTTCTTCACCTCGGACAACGGCCCCGAGGAGGACAGCTGGCCGGACTCCGGCCACACGCCGTTCAAAGGCAGCAAGGGCACCACCTGGGAAGGCGGCGTGCGCGTGCCCGGCATTGCCTACTGGCCGGGGATGATCGCGCCGGGGCGGCGCTCCGACGGCCTGTTCGATCTGATGGACCTCTTCAACACCTCGCTCACACTCGGCGGCATCGCCAACAAGCTCCCGGATGACCGCTACATCGACGGCATCGACCAGAGCTCCTTCCTGCTGGCGGACCACGGCGAGAGCCTGCGTGAAATCGTCTGGATGTGGAACATGAACGACTTCGCTGCGGTACGTGCGCACGAGTTCAAGGCCCACTTCCAGCTCTACGAGATCGACAACAACAACCCGGATGCGATGGGTGGACTGAACAACACACGCATCATGCGACCGATGAACCCGTGGTTCTACAATCTCTACAACGACCCGAAGGAGCGTGTACCGCAGATCGTATTGAAAGTGTGGGCGGCCAGCATGATGAACTTCCCGCTGTTCCAGCACGCGATGACCTACCGTGTATTCCCCAACCAGACGGCGCTGGCGACCACACAGTCCACGCTCGATATGATGCAGGCGCAGTAGCTCGGCGCTGCCGCACCGCGGCGCGGCACCACAGCGCGCCACGCGGCGAGCGCACGACTGACACGACCACCCAGACGCCTACGCCCGAGGAGGATCAGACAATGCGCAAATGGATTGCACTGGCCCTGTGCGTACTGGCCTGCTCGGTACAGGCCGCACCGGAGCGACCCAATGTCATCGTTATCGTCGCCGACGATCTCGGCTGGAACGATGTCGGCTTTCACGGCGGGAACATCGAGACGCCCGCGCTCGACCGGCTCGCGCGCGAAGGCGCGCGGCTCGACCGCTTCTACACCACGCCGATCTGCTCGCCGACGCGCGCCGCGCTGATGACCGGGCGCGACCCGATCCGGCTCGGCGTCGCCTACAGTGTGATCCTGCCGTGGGACAACGCCGGCGTGAACCCGCAAGAGCATTTCATGCCGCAGTCCTTCCTCGCGCAGGGCTACCAGACGGCGATGGTCGGCAAGTGGCACCTCGGCCACGCGCAGCAGACCTACCACCCGAACCAGCGCGGGTTCGAGCATTTTTACGGCCACCTGCACACCGAGGTCGGCTACTACCCGCCGTTCGCGAACCAGGGCGGCAGGGACTTCCAGCGCAACGGCGTAAGCATCGACGACCAGGGCTATGAAACCTTCCTGCTCGCCGACGAAGCCTCGCGCTTCATCCGCGAGCGCGACAGGGCGAGGCCCTTCTTCCTCTACTTACCGTTCCTCGCGCCGCACACACCGCTCGCCGCGCCGCAGGCACTGATTGACAAGTACGCGGACATCGACACCGACCTCGCGCCCGCGCGCTCGGCGCAGACCGACGGCACCCGGCGAATCGCGAAACTGCTGGGCCAGAGGAGCGCGCGCCCGCTGTATGCCGCCGTGGTGGACGCGATGGACCAGGCGATCGGGCGCGTGCTGGCAACGCTGGATGACGAAGGCATTGCCGACAACACCATCGTGCTGTTCTTCAGCGACAACGGCGGCGCGGCCTACTCGGTGGGCGGCGCCGACAACGCGCCGCTGCGCGGCGGCAAGGGCGAGACCTTCGAGGGCGGTATCCGCGTGGTGTCGCTGCTGCGCTGGCCCGGCAAGGTGCCGCCCGGCAGCGCGATGGATCAGATCATGACGGTCATGGACGTGTTCCCGACGCTCGCGGACGCCGCTGGCATCGAGCGGCGGAACCGGTTCGAGCTCGACGGCCGCTCGATGTGGCCGGCGATAGCACTGGGTGCGCGCCAGCCGCGCGACGAGCTGGTGTACTTCGTCTCCGAGATCCCGATCTACGGCCACTTCAACCTCACGGCCTTCGACGACGAGTGGAAGCTCGTGCAGGAAGTCGACCAGGACCAGCTCTCGGCCACGGTCACCAATCACCTGTTCCGCATCGCCGAGGACCCGAACGAGTACAACAACCTCGCCGCAGCACACCCCGAGGTAGTACAGCGCCTCGCGGAAAGCATCCGCGAACACCGCGCACTGTACCCGATCAGCGGCACACGCTCCGTGCTGGTGCCGCCGCCGGGCTGGCGCGCGCCGCTCGACTGGGCCGACTACCCGATCCCGCTCGACAAGCTGCAGGGGCAGGCGGCGCGCGGTATGGCGCCCGACGCGACGACACTGCGCGTGCTGGATCTGCAACACGGCGAGCGCGGGCGACTGATTTACGACTGCCGGCCCAAGTGGTGGCTGGCGGGCGCCTGCCTGCGTGGCGGGCAGGGTGAAGAGGCCGCCACGCAGCGTTGATTCACAATGCCGCGGACCACCGCCCAACAGCACAGCACCGATCGAGTTACCCCAGCACGGCCAGGCCGCGCTCGATACACCACATCGCGGATGACACACCGAGCACGTACACCGGCACCGGCAGCAGGCGCTCCCGCCACGGCGCCAGCGGCCTGCGCAGCAGGACGCCGATCGCCATCACCACCGCGATAAAGGCGATCTGCCCGAGTTCGATGCCGAGATTGAAGAACAATAGCGCCAGCGGCACGTTGTCCTGCGGCAGCCCGGTTTCGGCCAGCGCGCCGGCAAAGCCCATGCCGTGCAGCAGGCCGAAACCGCCGGCCAGCCACCACGGATTCCGCCACAGGGCGTCGCGCCGCGCCGTGCGCGTCAGCTCCACCGCCAGCACAAAAATACTGAGTGCGATGGCAAACTCCACCAGCGCCACCGGGAAGTTGAAAAAGCCGAGCGTCACCAGCGACAGCGTAATGCTGTGGCCGACCGTGAACGCGGTGATGGTCCACAACAGGCGGCTGCCACCGCCCACCAGGAGCAGCAGGCCGAACACGAAGAGCAGATGATCGAGCCCGGCCCAGATGTGCTGCGCGCCGAGGCGGGTGTAACTACCGGCGACATCCCCGGCGGTGGACTGGGCGGGGATGACGAACTCACCGCGCTCGGCATTGAGCACCTGCTGGTAGCGACGCCCGTCCCGCAGGCTCACCATCACCATGGCCGACGCCTGGTTGATACCGAGGCCGGACACGCCCAGTGTCTGGCCGATGAGCCCGGCATCGCCGAGCGCGGCGCAGGTCAACTGCCAGCTGGTGACCACGCCGGTCTCCTCCAGATGCGGCTCGCTGGCATGGGTGGCGTCGCAGCCCGAGGGCAGCACCGGCAGTAGCGGTACGTTGCTCACACCCTGCGCCGGCGTCTTCCACACCACGTTGTAGGTCAATGGCGCAACTTCCCGCACCTGGAGCAGCGACGGTGCAAAGCGGTGTGCCAGCGCGCACTGCGCGTTACAGAGCGCGAGCAGCAGCACCGCACACCAGCACAGCCGCTTCACGAGCGCACCTCGTAGTGCTGGCGCAGGGCGCTGATACCCTCGCGCAGCGCCTCTTCACGGGCGCGCGTTTCCAGGTCGCGCACCAACTGCGCGCGCACCTCCTCCAGCGTGGCATCCCGCGCCGGCTCGACGGCCTCCACCCACACATAGTGCAGCCCGTAGGTGGAGCGCACCGGGCCCACCCACTCGCCCGGCCGCGGCTGCGCGCCCTGGAAATTTTGTACAAACTCGATGCCGAAATGGCGCGCGAGCTGGTCCGGTGATTGCGCCGCGAATTCATACCCCGGCAGGAACGGCGAGCCCAGTTCCCGTGCCTGCAGCGGTGACAGCCGCTGGTCGCGAATGGTCGCGATCGTGGCGTCCGCCTGTCCCTCAAGCTCGCGATTGAAAAACACCTGGCTGATGGTGTAGCGCACCGGGCGGCGCAGCTCCTCGCGCCGTCGCGCAAACTCGGCATCGATGGCAGCCTGCGTCGGCGCGGCGGGTGGGTACGATGCCAGCAGGAAGTGCTCCATCACCTGCACCAGGCGCCGCTTGATCACCTCGTCGCCCAGGTGCAGTCGCATATCCAGCGCCTGCTGCACGCGTTCATCGTCGCTCTTGCCGTCTCCCAGGTTGAGAAACCGCATGTTGAGCAGCAGGCGCTGGTAGACCACCGTGTCGTAGCGGTACAGGCCGAGCTCGATCGCACGCGCGAATAACATGTCCCGGTCCAGTTCCTCCGCGACCATGCGTTCGAGCTGCGCCGAGGTCGGCGGCCGGCCCACGGTGCTGGACCACTGCTGCGCCAGTACCTCGACCCGCGCCGCGCTCAAAGGCCCGATCACCGGCTTGGGCGCGGGAAACACCACGCCCTTCACGTAGTACAGCAGGGCACCCAGCACAATGAAATGCAACCACGGCCGGTTCAGCCGGGAAAGACCCGTCATCGATAACTCTCCAGGATGCGCTGCAGCGATCGCGGACACGGCGCCGTGCCAGGGGCAGGCGCCGTGTCGGCTAATCCTCGTATACCGCCGGTGATTTACTCATCTGCGCGGCGATGCCGGCCTGCAGGTCCGCCTGGCTCAGCATTCCCGCATTCCAGGTGGCGATGTAGTTGAGCCCCTCGGCCACGCTGTGATCGCGCGCGTAGAGCAGCATCTCCTTGCTGCCGCGCACCGCCAGCGGCGATTTGGCCGCGATGGTGCGGGCGATGGCGGTCACTTCGCGCAACAGGGTGTCGCGGTTCTCGAACACCTTGTTCACAAAACCGACCGCGCGCGCTTCTTCCGCGTCCATGTTGCGCCCGGTATAGGCCAGCTCGCGCACCACGGCGTCCGGGATGATACGCGGCAGGCGCTGCAGGGTGCCAACATCCGCGGTCATGCCGATGTCCACCTCGCGGATGGAGAAGTACGCATCCTCGGTGGCGTAGCGCATATCGGCGCAGCAGGTCATGTCCACGCCGCCGCCGATGCAGGTGCTGTGGATGGCAGCAAGCACCGGGACGCGGCAGCGCTCGATCGCGGTGAGGTTCCCCTGCAGGCGCAGGATGGTGCGCCGCAACCGTTCGGCGCGACGGGCCGGTTCTGCATCAGATGCTCCCAGCACGTCGGCGAAAGCGCCGAGATCCAGCCCGGCGCAGAAATGCTTGCCGTTGCCGGCGAGGATGACAACGCGCACGCCGCTCGCCTGGTCCAGCCACTCGAAACAGCGCTGCAGGTCATCCCACATGGCCATGTTCATGGAGTTGGCCTTGTCCGGACGGTTCAGGCACACCGTGGCGACGTGCGACTCGATGGATACTTCCAGGGTTTCAAAGCGTGGGTTCATAGCTCTCTCTCATGCGCCTGCGGCAGGCTGCGGGACGTTACCAGGTGGAAACAAAATCGGCGGATGCCAGTGGCGGCAGCGCCTTGGGTGCACCATCGCGGGTACCGAGGTAGACAAAGCCGATGACTTCCTCGTTGCCGGCCATGCCGAGGGCAGCCATCACCGCGGGATCATGCGCTGCAGCGCCGGTGCGCCACATACCGGCATAGCCCAATGCTTCGGCGGCGAGCAGGATGGCCTGCGCGGCGCAGCCGGCGGACAGGCGCTGTTCCAGCGCCGGCACCTTGGGATGTTCCGACAGGCGCGCCACGACCACCACCAGTAGCGGTGCACGCAGAGGTGCGTTGCGCGCTTTGGCGCGCGCTGCGTCGTCGGCACCGGGAGTGCGCGCCAGCAGCGCCCGTTCCAGCAGTTCGCCAAATGCCTGTCGCCGTTCGCCCGCAATCGTGATGAAACGCCACGGCCGCAACCAGGCGTGGTCGGGAACACGCAGCGCCGCGCGCACGATGTCCGCCAGCTCTGCCACCGACGGCGCGGGTGCGACCAGCCGGGACGCAGAGTTGCGCTGTTGCAGGAAGCGGAGGATGTCGTTCATCAGGGTGTGCTGTGGCCATGCGAGGCCCAATCATATGCCAGCCCCATAGCGCCTGCCAGAGGCGCGACTCAGTGCCGCGCACCGACCAGGATATTCATGAAGCCGCGCGCCTCTGGCACTGCGTCCCAGTTGTCACACCACAGCGCCAGTTCCGCTGCACTGCTCGGGTGCAGGCGTCCTTCGATATGATCGATGATCCACATCGGCTGTCCCAGCGTCGCAAGCAACTCGAGCAGCGCGCGGCCGCTGGATGCCGCCTCGCGCAGCGCGTGCGGTGTCAGCTCGATCAGCACGCGCGGCGGCCGGCGCAGCGCGCGCAGCAGCGGCATCAGCCCCGCGATGACCTGGAACTCGGATCCCTGGGTATCCACCTTCAAGAGGTCGAGCCGCGCAAGGCGGCCGGCGAGAAACTCGCTGCCGCAGTACAAATCGATGGGCACGCTGGCGCGCGGCTCCTCGCCGGCATAGACACGGTGATCGCCGAGGTTGTCCGCGCTCAGGTAGAGATACCCCTGCCCCGCGGTATCAGAGAGCGCCGCCGGCACGCAGGTCACACGGTGCGCCACGGCATTCAGCGCGGTGTTGGCCTGGAGCAGGCGGTAGTTATCCGGGTCGGGCTCAAACGCGAATACGGCGCCGCTGTCGCCCACGCGGCTGGCCGCTAGCACGGTGAAGTAGCCGATGTTCGCGCCCACGTCGACGAACACATCGCCCGGCCGCAGCAGCTCGAGCAGGAGTGACGTTTCGAACGGTTCCCAGATTCCCTCGTCGCGGATGCGGCGTGACACGCACTGGTCGCGCGCGTCGTGCACATATAACTGGAGGGGTTGCGCCGGGCCGGGAATCCGCAGCGCGATGGCATCGGGCCGGTTCACGTCAACGCTGCCTGCGTCAATCGCAGCTCATGTCGGCGAAGGGCGAATCCCACGCCAGGCTCACACGATGGCCGCCGACGGTCACTGACTGCGCTGTCACCTCGACATCGCTGTCGTGCAGCACGCCGTGATCGAACTTGTACACCGGGTTCACGGTGCCGGCGATCATGCCGTCGTCATGCGCCTGCTGCCGCTCGCGCACCGCCGCGTTGGCGCGCTCCCACGCTGTCCACTCCTGCGCACTGTAGCGCGCCTGCAGCATGCGTCGCACCGCCTGCGGACTCAGCAGCGTCGCCGAGGCATTGTTGCCGCCAAAGCCCTTGGAATTGATGATGGCGTACCGGTGTTGTTCGAGGTCTACCTCCCGATGGCGATTGCTGATCGAAAGGTGATCCTGCCAGACATCGTCGGCGACGGCATCGATGGTGGTAATACCGGGCAGGATGCCGTGCTGCCACAACCCGAGCGTAGTGCTGATCTGGTCGCCGGAGGCGGCGCCAATCGAGTGCCCGAGGAAACATTTCGGGGCGATCACCGGCCAGTCCTCGATGCCGAACGCCTGCGCCGTGCGGCTCAGGATTTCCGATTCGGTGACGCGGTTCTGCGGCGTGCCCGTGCCGTGGGCGAGCACGACGCCGCCGCGGCGCAACGCCTGCTCGCTGACAATCGCCCGCGCCGCTGCCACTGCCCTGGCCATGGTGATGTAGTTGCCGACACCGGGGCCGGAGATGGACTTCTTGTGGCCGTCCGCATTGACGAAGACGTCCGCCGCCGCTCCGAACACGGTCGCCCCCGTCTCCATGGCCAGCGCGTCGTCAAACAGGATCACCACCTGCGCGGATTCGGCGATGGTGAAGCCGCAGTTGCGCGCGAACGGACGGCAGGCGCGGCGGAAGTCCGGCACCTCCCCGGCGTGCAGTCCATCCAGCTGGCGCAGGCCTTTCTCGGTCGCCAGCGCCCCCATGGCCGCGTAGCCTTCCATGATTTCCGGCGTGATCGGCGCTTCGGCGGCGCCGATCACCGCCACGCGCGCGCGCCCGCTGCGAATGTCGTCGATCCCGTGGCGCAGGTTGTACAGGAAAGAGGCGCACGCACCCAGCGTGGCACCGGTGGAACCTAAGCTCCCCAGCACATAGGCATTGATGAAATCGGCGGGCATCTCGGCGAAGCTGAGCGGGCAGTGCTTGGATGTCACGCGCTGGCCGTTGTAACGCGATTTCAGCATGCCACCGGCCCCCGACGCATCCAGCTGTCCCATGGCGCTGCCCGCGTACACGCTGATCTGGTCCACCGGCACGCGCGCGGTGAGCGCCTCCCAGTCAAGGCCGAGGCAGCCCAGCGCATCGGAAGCCGCGTAAATCATCATCTGCAGGCCGCGCGGGTGGTTGCGCGAGGCGTAGAGTTTCCCGGGCTCGAAGCCGGTGGGCAGTTGTCCCGCGGATTTCACCTCGAACTCGCGCACCGTGGGCAGCAGGAAATCCTGCTCGCCGGTGATCTGCACGTTGACGTGCGTGACGGAGGTCCCCGTCACGGTCCAGTTCGGCGGTATCACATCAGGCAGGTGCCGGCGCTCGAGATCGAAGTTCGCCGGGAGTGCCTCGCTGCTGGTGGGCAGGCGCTGGTTCCAGCTGAGCGCGTCCACGTCAAAGTGACCGGGTTCGATGCGCCGCACCAGGGTGTGGTCGAGAATGTAGTGTTCCTGCCGCGCCTCCCCCTCAAGGCCCATGAGCGCGGCCAGCGCATCCAGCGTGCGCTGGCGCCGCGCGGCAGGGAGTGCCGCATACGCCATCCGGGCGTAGGCATGATGGCCTGAGGCCCTGCCGGCCGCGTTGATGCCACCAAAACCCACGATCACCGGTAAGCGCTGCCTGGCCATGATTCCCCTGTCGTTCCCGTTGCGATGACCTGCAGGCAGTGTACGGTCGCTCCAGACAGCGCACCATGTAGATCGAGCCATTTTTTGTGGTAATTTGGACAGTCCTCTGCGCTATCCACCGCTACCATGCACACTGCCGCCGCCATCGTGTATCCGCAGGCCCTGGCCACCAGCATCACCCTGCCCATGGAGATTCTGCAGGCCGCCAGCCAACTGGCCAGCGTGCACCGCCGTGGCGCCGCCCAGGTGCGCTTTCTGCTGGCCGCGGATTCGTCCGGGGCCCTGCAACTGGACAGCGGCATCGTGCTGCACGCCGAGGCTGCGCTGCGGGAGCTGCCGCAGCTCGACCTCCTGCTGCTGCCGGCGATCTGGCGCAACCCCCTGCCGACTCTGGCCGCAGCGCAGGGCTGGCTGGGGTGGCTGCGCGAACAGGCAGCCGCGGGCACGCGCATCTGCAGCGTGGGCACGGGAAGTTACCTGCTCGCGGAAGCCGGCCTGCTGGACGGGCGCGCCGCCACCACCCACTGGAATTACCTCGAGCGCTTTGGCTGGCGCTACCCCGGGGTGGACCTGAAAACCCGCCACCTCATCACCCAGAGTGACAATCTCTATTGCGCCGGCAGCGTGAACTCCATCGCCGACCTGATGGTGCACATCGTGGAGGAGTGGTTTGGCGGGCGGATCGCGCGCGCGGTCGAGAACCAGTTCTCACCGGAAATCCGCAACAGCTTCCGCGCCGCCGCCTACCAGAACGAGGCGGACAGCTCGCACCACGATGAAGTCGTCGCGCAGGCTCAGCAGTGGCTGCAGTCGCATCTCGGCACACCGGTCACCATGGCGGCCTTGGCCGGACGCCTGCAACTGAGTCCGCGCACCCTGCACCGACGCTTCAAGCACGCGACCGGCATGTCGCCGCTGTCTTACCTGCAGAGTCTGCGCATCGCCGCAGCCAAGGAACTGCTGCGCCACAGCAATCTCTCCATCGGCGAGATCGCCTGGCAGCAGGGTATGCAGGATGTCAGCTATTTTTCACAGTTGTTCCGCCGCCACTGTGGCATGAGCCCGCTGCGCTACCGCGCTGCCGTGCGCGGCAAACTGTTCACTCCCGAGGCCACGCCCCGCGCTTGAGAAAAGCCCTTGCGTATGGCTAAATTGCAGCCTTTTTCGCGGGTTATGATTTCTCCGCACATTACAAAACGTTCACCTTCCACCTCGCGCACAGCGGCAATCGCCGCGGAGCTTCCCGCATGAGCACAGAGTCAGTCGTCATCGTCGCCGGGGCGCGCACGCCCATGGGCGGCTTGCTGGGCGCGCTCGCCGATGTTCCGGCACCGGATCTGGCCGCCACTGCCATCATCGCTACGCTGCAACGCGCGCAGGTCGACGCCAGCGCAATCGATGAGGTTTTCATGGGCTGCGTACTGCCCGCTGCGCTGAAGCAGTGCCCGGCGCGCCAGGCCGCGATCGGCGCCGGCATCCCGACGTCTGCCGGTGCGGTCACCGTGAACAAGGCCTGCGGCAGCGGCATGCAGGCGGCCATCTTCGGCTTTGACAGTATTCTCGCCGGCACCAATACCGCAGTGATCGCCGGCGGCATGG